>CAZYOF010000005.1:0-193046 GCA_964648485.1 uncultured Leptolinea sp. | reverse complement strand
ATTCTTCGCCCTTTCAGGGCTCAGAATGACATGGCATGGTGAAGGGCATAGAGGGCGACGGTCAGCTCGAGATGGAGTTGTGATTTTGTCATGCTGCCTTGCCTGGCGGGCTGTAATACCTGTCATTCTGAGCGAAGCGAAGAATCTCTTCACAGATTACCGGTACAACAAACCCTCGTAGAGATTCTTCGCCCCTCCAGGGCTCAGAATGACAATTAATGTCTATTCTTGACAGTATTAGAATCAATAAAAATAATTGCTTGAATTACTTACCCTGTTTGCATTAAACATCCCCATCCAAACCCCAGTCTGCAGCCAGATCAGCCCACCTTGGATTCTCCGCCTCAATTAACGCCACCTTTTTCTTCCTGACCCAACCCTTGATTTCTTTCTCCCTGGCAATGGCATCTGTTATGTATTGATACTCTTCGTAATACACCAGACGATTAACATTGTACTTATCGGAAAACCCCGGCAGGATATGGTTTTTGTGTTCATACAATCTTCTTTCCAGGTCATTCGTCACCCCGGTGTAGAGAACTCTGGACAGACTGGAAAGGATATAAACGCAGTACGTACGATTTTTTGTCATACAGATATTATCGTATTAGGTTGATAAGATCCAATTTCCGATTCTGGGTTTAACTTATCGAACTTTTATTTTTAGTAATCATAGTTGTTAATAGTTTCTGTATTTTGTCATTCTGCCTTGCCCTGGCGGGCTAGGCCAGGGAGGGCTGAATTTTTTCCCGAAGAATCTCTACCCAGAATACCAACTCAACAGACTTTCGTAGAGATGCTTCACTCCGTTCAGCATGACAAAAGCGAATTTTCGAAATTCCTCCACATTATTTTTCTATTATTGTTGCTGAAACATTAATTTATGCACCTAAGTTGTGGTAGGGGTTCAATCCCTACTATTTGTAGGAAATTTCAATTCTAGGATGAAATAACCTCCTGAATCACCCAATCAAAAACCCTCATCAGTTGTTCGATGGAAGCGCGATCCTTTAGATTGCTAATTTTAATACTCGGTCTCCGGGTAATTGAATCCAAGGGAACGTTTACACCATCAATGCTATTTAATCTATTTAACAACGCCATCCGTTTTTCTTCGGAATCAAAGGGAGGTTTGTGCTGATACCATTGAAAATATACTTCCATCGAGCCATAGGTATACACCGCGAAAAGTTGATGGTCTCTATCTTTATGGTTGACAACAGGCACAAACGAACCTGATCTACCACCTTCACCCCACCAGATTCTAGATATTCTTTTATTTGTCTTTGTCCAATTAAGAATTTCCTTAGCTGTTTCCACACTCTCCGGATGTTCTTCTGCGAGCGCCTCAAAAAATGATGTTTCATCCCATTTCTTTCTATTACCAGGTTGTGATTCTTTTGGGCTTTTCGTAGAACCAAATACATGAGGTACCAGCATTTCGGTTTCTTGATGTTGGAACCTGCGCATCTCAAGCGCGGCTATCGAAAAAGCAGGTTTCCCGGCATCATTAATAAAACGCACAATACGGCTTAGTTCTTCTCGAATTTCATCTACAGCGATCATTAAGATAAAGTAGCCATTCTGTAAGGCATACTCTACATTGGAACGGAATTTTTCCTGATCCCAGGTGGGGTCAGATATGTTTTCTTGAATTAGGTCGATTAACCGTTTATGTGTGCGCAGGAATATTTGGTCATCTAATGCTTCATAACTCATTTGCCAGAGATTCGCCCCATATTCCATTACCTGTCCAATTACTTTTCTTTTTATTTCCTGGTTGGTTGCCAGTTTACATTCAATAACCGCTACATCCCCATCTGCAGTAAATGCAATCAAATCAATAGAACCAATATCCAGAGGAAATTCTCGAACCGCAACTACCAGTGGTCCACATCCTTCTCTCACTTCAGCCAGAGAGATTAATGATGGCTGCTCGGCAAGCAGCTTTTGCAGTTCGCTTTCTGCGCCATAAGCAGCGGATTGAACAAGTTGCCAGTTTTCTTTTTTGCCATTTCGGATCAGTATTTTCATATTTTCCCCAATATTCGATTTGATCTATATCCATAATTATTGCATATATTTTTAGTAAAGGCAGTTTCTTGCCAACCCCCTGTCACAAGTGACAGGTTGACTCTTTGCGCGCCTTCCACTATAACCTTATATAGAACATATATTCTATTACCGGAGGCGCATGTCCATCCTCAGCCAACTCTTCACCCGCCCCAAAACCAGCCAGCGCAAAAACCTGGCGGTCAGTCTTACCGATGGTTTCTACGAGTACCCCGCCGGGGCAGCCGAAACACGTGAGCGCTACCCCGCTGACCGGCAGGAACTGCTGCGCCAGTCACTCGAAGCCTGGCAAACCAACCCGCTCGCCCGCCGCATTGTGGAACTCACCAGCCAGTACGTGGTGGGCGGCGGCATCACCGTGGGCAGCAGGCACCCCGCCGCCAACCGTTTTCTGCGCCAGTGGTGGCAGCATCCCCTCAACCGTATGGATGTGCGCTGCAGCGAGTGGTGTGAAGAGCTGGTCCGTTCAGGCGAGATCTTCGTCATCCTCTCCACCGACCCCGCCGGTACCACCTATCTGCGGGCGCTGCCCGCCGCGCAGGTGCAGCACATCCACACCGCCGCCAACGATATCGAGCAGGAGATCGGCTTCACTGAATTCCCCACGGCGGGTGGTGAAGGCGCGTACTGGCAGGCGTGGCAGCCAACTCTGGCGGGCAGGGAGGATCTCCCCTTCAGCCCGGTGGTGCGCCAGTACGCCATCAACCGCCCGGTGGGTGCCCTGCGCGGCGAACCGGATCTGGCTCCCCTGCTCAAATGGCTGGCGCGCTACTCCGCCTGGCTCGAAGACCGCGTGCGCCTCAACCGTTACCGCCAGGCATTCCTCTACCAGGTAAAGGCTCCCTTCAACAGCGAAACCGAGCGCGCCAGCCGTCAGGCTGCCCTCAACCGTGTCGCCCCCAGCCCCGGTTCGATCCTCGTCACCGATGAAAGCGAAACCTGGAGCGTCATCCAGCCCAATCTGGCATCCGCCGAAGCGGGAGAGGATGGTCTCGCCATCAAGCGTATCATTGCCGCCGGAGCCGGTCTGCCCATGCACTTCCTTGCCGAACCCGAGGGCGCCACCCGCACCACCGCCGAGAGCGCCGGCGGACCGACCTTCCGCCATTTTGAGCAGCGCCAGCGCTGGTTCCTGTGGATGATCCGCGACCTGGCAGGCATCGCGCTCGCCCGCCGCGCGCAGGTGGATCGCAGCATCGACCCCGCGGCGGAGATTCTGGTGCAGGGCGCCGATATCAGCGCGCGCGACAACGGCGAGCTGGCATCCGCCGCCGAGGGCATCATCCGCGCCTTTAGCGCGCTGCGCGACCGCAACCTCATAGACGATGCCGAACTGCTGCGTCTGGCATATCGTTTCGCCGGAGAGGTTGCCGATACCGAAGACTTGCTCAAACGCGGAAAGGTACCCCCAATGAGGTAAACCCTATCGGAGAAAACCCTGTCGAGGGGATGTCTATCAGGGTGAGCCCTGTCGCGGGTAGCCCTCTCGCGGGGAGCCCTGTCGAGGGGAGCCTTGTCGAGGGGAGCCTTGTGCTCCCCCCACCTCACCACCCCCCCACCTTACCACCCACCTCACCCCCACCACCATCCACCCAGAAAGGCAAACCTGTGCAAACACACCGCGTCCGCCTGCAAGGCGCCCAAATCCAACCCCACGCGGGGCAGCCCTTCCACATCCTCGCCATCACCAGCGGCAGCGGCAACGGCTGGAACTTCTCTGCCGAAGTGCTGCAAAAATCGCTGCCCTGCTGGCAAAACCTGCCCTGTTATGTAGATCACAGCCCGCTGCCCGGTCTGCCCCGCTCGGTGCGCGACCTGGCTGGAATCTGCCGCGAGCCGCGCTGGCTGCCCGAACAACAGGGCATCACCCTGCAGCTCCACCCCAACGGTCCGGCTGCCGGTCTGCTCACCCAAACCGGCACAGACTGGCTGAACCTGCCCGAACCCCGTCCGCCGCTGGGGTTCTCGGCAGACCTGTTATTCACGGCGGCGGAAAGAGAAGTGCTCGAGATCCGCAAAGTGTACTCGCTCGATCTCGTCACCCAGCCTGCCCGTGGGGGCGTCTTCCTCGCCCTCCCGGCTGGTCCCACACCCCAAGGAGAAGAACCATCCATGACAGACCCCTTTCCACAACCCGCGCTGCCCGAGCCGGTCAACCACCAGCTGCAGGAAGGTGCCAGCCAACCGCCCGCGCCCGCCCCTGCCGATGCCTTCCACCAGCAGATGTGCGCCATGCTGCTCGAAACATCCCTCTCGGCTGCCCGCCTGCCGCAGCCTCTGGCAGCGCAGATCCGCGCGCAGTTTGCCGAGCGTATTTTCGACCCCGCCGAACTCAACCGGCGCATCACGGAATACCAGCAGCTTGCCGCCGCGCTGAACCCCGGTGCTGCAGTACACGGACCCGCCCGCCTTTCGCTGGTGGCAGATACCCGCGACCAGCTCCAAGCCGCCTGTGATGATCTGCTCGGCGCGCCGCGTGAACCCAATATGCAAAACCTGCAGCCCGCCCGGCTGGGTGGCATCCGCGAACTCTATCTCACCCTCACCGGCGATACCGACCTGCACGGCGGTTATTACCCCGACCGGATCCAGCTCGCCACCACCGCCGATTTCAGCGGTCTGGTCAAGAATTCACTCAACAAGATTGTCGCCAACCGCTGGGATGAATTGGGCAGAGCCGGTTACAACTGGTGGGAGCGCATCGTGAGCGTGGAGCATTTCGCCTGCCTGCAGCAGATTACCGGCACGCTCATCGGCACGGTGGGCAGCCTGCCCGAAGTGGCAGAAGGCGCCGCCTACACCGAACTCGAGATCGGCGACAGCCCCGAAACCGCCGACTGGAAGAAGTACGGCGGCTACATTCCGCTCACCCTCGAGCTGATCGACCGTGATGAAACCCGCAAGCTGCGCGCCTATCCGCGCGAACTGGCAGCCGCGGGTTTGCGCAAGATCAGCGCGCTGGTGGCAGCCCTCTTCACCCAGAACAGCGGCACCGGTCCGCTCATGGCAGATGGCGGTGCGCTCTTCAACAACACCGCCGTCACCACGGCGGGCGGGCACAAGAATCTGCTCACCACTGCCCTCAGCGCCGCCGAGTGGGAGGTGGTCTCGACGGCAATCTACAACCAGCCCATGTTGGTCAAAAACGCCGCGGGAGTTTACGGCACGGGACCGCGTGTGGCGGTCAATCCGCGCTACCTGCTCGTTCCCCGCAACCTGCAGCTCACCGCCATGAAGATCCTCTACCCCTCGCTCGAGAACGCCGCCAGCATCTACAGCGAAAACCAGCAGCGCGGTCAGCCCGGAGATGTGATCACCGTCCCCGAATGGACAGATGCAGGAGATTGGGCGGCGGTCTGCGATCCGCGCATTGTGCCCGCCATCTTCATCGCCGAGCGCTTCGGACTGATGCCCGAAATCTTCATCGCCGGAGATGAGCTCAACCACACCGTGTTCACCAACGATGAACACCGACTCAAGGTGCGCCATTTCCTGGCGGTCTGGGTGAACGACTTCCGCCCGCTGCACAAGAGCAATGTCGCCTAGAATCTTCCGCATCCCCATCCCCCCACTCTGTGTGGGGACCGGGAGGCTCACTCCTTCCGCTGTATCTTCCCCCCATTTCTCTGGAATGGGGGGACCGAGGGGGGTCAGGCCCTTCCGCTTTCCCATCCCCCCATTTCTCTGGAATGGGGGTACCGAGGGGGTCAAACCCTTCCGCATCCCCATCCCCCCACTCTGTGTGGGGACCGGGAGGCTCACTCCTTCCGCTGTATCTTCCCCCCATTTCTCTGGAATGGGGGGACCGAGGGGGGTCACTCCTGCTGCTCTGTGGGGAGATACACCTGTCATTCTGAACGCTGCGCATGAAGTAGGGTGGAGCCTGCTCCACCAGCAAACCAGAACCTACCCTACCAGCCAGTCAAATCTGGGCAGCCCCGTAGGGTGGAGCCTGCTCCACCAGCAAACCAGAACCTACCCTACCAGCCAGTCAAATCTGGGCAGCCCCGTAGGGTGGAGCCTGCTCCATCAGCAAATCAGAACCTGCCCCACCAGCCAGCCAAGTCTGGGCAGCCCTGTAGGGTGGAGCCTGCTCCATCAGCAAATCAGAACCTGCCCTACCAATAAAACATCCAATAAGGAGGAAAATGCAAACCATACTCATCTCGCGTAAATTTTGGGCAGCGCTCATCAGCCTGCTGCTTGTCACGGCAACCGCCTTTCTGCCCGGTCTGCCCGATCTCGCCGCACCGCTCACAGACCTGGCTGTCCTCACCGCCGCCTACATCTGCGGCACCGCCATCGAGGGCAACCCTCCCGCTTCAATCCCCACAACCCTCCAGGGTCTGCTGCGCTCGCGCAAGTTCTGGGGCGCACTCGCCGGTCTGGCAATCATCCTGCTGCGCGGATTCATCCCTGATTTTCCCCTGGCAGATGAACAGGTCAGCGCCATCATCCTCACCCTGTCCGCCTATATCTTTGGCACCGGTGTGCAAGATGGACTCTCCGGTCGAAGCCCGAACCATGCAGCCTGATAATTTCCACTTTTCCTCCCCCAGCTACTCGGGGGGGATCGAGGGGGGTCACCCATTCCTTTCACCCTCCTCTCGCTTCAACTGTCATTTTTCACATTGCGCGTGCAGTAGGGTGAAGCCCGCTCCACCAGCAAACCAGAGCCTGACCCACCAACTTTGTCCCGCCCGTCCAATCCTGAACACCATCCCGGGAGCAAAATGCAAACCAAACGGAACACCCAAAATACCAGGTCATCTCCCATCCAGCAAAAACTGGCAACGTTCTGTCGCCAGCACAACTGCCGGGTGGATGACCTCCTCTCTGTAAAAATCTACCCCGATGGCAGGCTGGTCGTCATCCTGCCCGATGGGGCAAAAACCATCCTTACCGATAAACCATAACCGGAGGTACACATGAGCATTGATTACCAAACCATAGAAGGGCGTGTGGCAATCCTGCTGCAAGATCTCACCCGCCTCACCTTTTCCAGCGAATTGCTGTGCGAAGGCATCCGCATGGCGCTGCGCGAGTACAGCGCGGTCAGCGGACAGCCAGAAACTCTCTCCGGTCTCGATGATGCAGGTCTGACCTCTATCCCAGAGCATGATTGTGGCATCCTCGTACTGGGTGCGGCGGGCTATATCGCCGCCGCTAAAACCATCGACCGTCAGGAACACTTCAACCTGCAGCCCGAGCTACCCCAGGGCGTTACCAGCCTCGGCAGCCGCCTGCTCCAACGCTTCGACCGGCTCCTCGGCACCGTCAAATCTGCCCGCCTCCGGGCAGCCGATGTCACCTGCTGGGAGAGCGGTTGGATTCTCAATTGAAAGGCACAGGCAGCACCATGATCCTTGGCATCGATGTATCTCATTACGACGAAAAGGTCGATTGGAAGTATCTCAAGTCGAAGGGTGTAGAGTTCGCCATGGTCAAAGCCACCCAGGGCGACTACCTGCGCGATCCCTCGCTCGAGCGTCACATCATCGAAGCGCGCAGCGCGGGTCTGACCTGTGGTGTCTATCACTGGTCAGATCCCATTCGCCCCGATGAAGCCCAGGCGAGCTTTTTCCTCTCCTTTATCCGCACCTTGCCCTGGCAGTTTCTCTGCCTTGATGTGGAGCAGTACTGGGCAGATTGGAATAAGTGGTCTAACCAGTTTTCCGCCAGCCTCTCCGGCAAACGCAAGGGCTCCCGCCGTATTGCTGTATCCCCGCGCATCAGCCCAAGCCGTATCTCGCAGAACGCACGCACCCTCGCCACCCTCATCCGCAAGGAACACCCCGAGAAACGGCTGGTCATCTACACGCGCACCTCGTTCGTCATGGAATACGCCCGCCCCATGCTCAACTGGCTGCCCGAATATCCGCTTTGGCTGGCACAGTACCCCTACTGGCGCGATCTCAGTACTACCCCGAACTGGTCTGACCTTTCAATGAAAATCAACCAGCCATACGCCGTGCCGCGTCCGCCCGGCTGTCAGCCGTGGACTTTCTGGCAATGCAGCGGAGACCGCTTCACCCTGCCGGGCATCTCATCCCGCCCCGATGTCAATGTTTTCCGTGGAGATCGCACCACCCTCAACCAGTGGGTCAATGGCGTAGATTTTCCTGCCCGTTAAGGAGGCTGTATGCCCGATCCCGGAACCGATTGTGATATCGTCCTCTATCATCAGCAGGTCGAAAGCGGCACCCCGCAGGGCTACCTGCTCGACCGCTCTCGCCTGGCGCGCGGCGCCATCAATGTCTTTCGCTCCGCCTACAAACAGGCGGATGGTGACTACCAGGATCAGCAAACCATCACTTTTACCGTTTTGCTGGCAGATGGTCTCATCCGCCCGGATGGCAGCCCCGAATCCCGCCCGGCGGGCGAAATGTACTCTACCCTCTTCGCCCTTCTCAACCAGCGCGCAGATATCGGTCTGGTCACCCATGATGGCGTTTTCAGCGGCTTGTACTCTTCGGGTAATTACGCGCTCGAAGAGCGGGCGGGTGGAGCGTACCGCATCACCATCCAGCTCTCCTCCAATGGTAATATCTTTGCCCCGGCAGATCGCGAACGTTACGAGCAATCATACTGGGTCGCAGATGATTACACCGGAGAGATGACCTGGAACAACAGCTATTGGAGAGCTTGAAATGTCCGCACCTGTCTATCCCTCCTCGCAAGATGTTTCCGCCGGGCAGCCCACCAGCTACCTGCAGTACAACCGTCTCCGCGCCGATGCCCTCCGTTTGGGCGCCTCCGCGTCAGATGCCGTTCCGTTGGGACAGTTCCTCAATCGCCACATCTCCGGCTTACAGTTGGTCAGCATCCCCACCAACCGCCTTCGCGTGCCGGTCGATCCGCTCTTTCCGCCCACCCTTATGATCAATGGCTTTATGTGCCAGGCGCAAGATCAGGTGGATCTGCCCTCCAATTCTTTCAGTGGACCCAGCGCCACCTGGTATGTCTTTGCCAACCGCGTACCCGGTTCTTCGGCTTTCACCCTCTCGGTCAACACCAACGCTGCCGAAGGGGTCGATTCACGCCTGATCGGCTCCTGCCGCTGGGATGGCGCCGCGCTGGATGCCACCTCGATCGTCACCTACCAGGGTGTCCTTAGTGGCAGCCGTGTGGAGGTCATCACCCTGCACGGTCAGAACACCTACACCACTTCATCCACCTACAGCGCCACCCTCATCTGCCGCCACCGCCTTAACCTGAGCCTGCTCAAACAGGGAGCCAAAACCGCCTACCTGGTTGCCAACCTCATCGCCGCCAGCGGCACTGCCTACGCCCGTCTCTATGACACGACCGATTCCACCACCATCATAGAGATCTCCACCACATCCACCGCACTTACCAACATCGTGAAAACAGGCGATCTCCTAAGCGCGCTCCCCGGCGCCGATGTCGAGACCCGTTTTGAGATCAAAACATCCGGCAGCCGCGCCGATTGCACCTGGGCTGCTCTGACCTTTGAATACTGAGAGGTGTCCCATGAACTCCGCCATTCACTTTGAACAACTCATCGAAGAAATCCGTATTGCCAATCCCGCCGCTCAAACCATCTGGGGAACAGAATCCCCGCTCTCGGTGATGATGGATAACATCCCCCTGAGTCTCGAACCATATCTGCAGGCACATCAGCCTGCCTGGCTCTCGGTAGTCCCCGCCAGCCTTATTGCTAATGGTCTGACCTCTGTAATCGTGCATGCTCATTTTCCGGCTTCCGCCAATCTACAGCTTCCCATCCGCCTGCAACAGGGGCAGACCACGCTGACAGAAACGATCCCTCTCGATCAGCGGGGAGATGGCGATCTGGAGCTGTGCACCCAGACCGTGGCAGAAATCCTCGTCGAACTGGTAGCAGTACCGGTCCGCATCTCTATTCCAGTTCACCCCCCGGAGGCGTAATCATGTCGAAAAAAATACTCATCAACGATCAGGGGAAATTAGCCCGGCAGGAAAAACAGCACCAAACCAGGGCAGCCCTCAATGGCAAACTGGTTGCTGATCTTAAAGCATCAGAGCTTGCTGCGCTGGTGGAGCATCTGGCTGACAGGTTAAATCTGCTGGATGATCAAAACCATATCGACATTCGTAATCCACATGCATGATGGTTTTCGGGTTGATTGGAGTTGTATAATGAAATTGAGCTGTCCTGGAACCATGTATTCGCATGGAAGGAGGAGAAAATGAAACGCTTCATCCGGGCAGTAGTAATTGTTTCCTTTTGTTTCGTTACGGCATGTAACACTGCCAATAACGGTGGCACGCCCGCCGGAGAGATAGTTGCCGAAAATCCACCTGTCGAAGTTGTCGAAGCGCCCCCAGAGCAACCATCAGTAGAAGCAGCAGCCTCGCCCACCCCTGAACCCACGGTGCCGCCTGCACCCATCACCCTTTCAGCAAAAGTGTCGGCGGTAGCCATCAATATGCGTTCCGGTCCGGGCACACTCCACACGGTTCTTGCCCAGTATCGTGAAGGCGCAAATATCACCCTCAACGGAGTCGCCCCGGGAGATGAGTGGGTGAAGGTAATCACCGAAGATGGCAGAACCGGCTGGATGAGCGTTGCCCACCTCAACATCGAGGGGGATGTCTCTGCGCTGCCAGAAATTCCCATTAATGAAAGTCTGGTCATCACCGGAAAAGTGGTCGACGCCTCGGGCATGGGAATCGCCGGAATTGGAATAGCCGCCTTTTACCAGCAGCGCCGTGTGGATGGTACCACCCTGAGCAATGGCGTTTTCTACGCTTATGCACCACCCGAGCTGCAGGGAGAATGGCTCATCAGCGTGGTAGGCGTCTCCTGCACCAGCCCCATTGTCGATTCCAACTGCCGTTACGCCGGAACTATCCAGCCGCAGGCGGGTATTCTGCTTAAGCTTCCCCAAGATGCGGAGGTAACTTTTACATATCAGTAAGCAATGCTTATACATTTAAGAATGAAAAATTGCCAGAATCCGACCTTTAGCTATACTGGTAACTATATTATTTGGAGGTGGAGAATGAAAAAAGCAATCAGCCTGTTTGTAATGATCCTGGTCCTCATATCCATACTGGCAGCCTGTTCACCCGCAGCTGCCCCCGCTGCGGATGAGCCCGCATCTTCCGGAAGTGCAGCATCGGTTTCCACGGCAGATGGCGAGGCTTTGGTCAACAGCCAATGCACAAGATGTCACAACCTCAGCCGGGTGACAGCCCTGAAGCAAAGTGAAGCCGGCTGGACTAAAACTGTCTCAGATATGGAAAAGAAGGGTCTCAAACTCAGCGATTCCGAAAGAGCAGCTATTATCGCCTATCTGGCAGAAATTTATAAATAATGAAAACCGCTCTCAAATTTTTCTTACTGGTATTGTTAAGTACCGTACTGTTATCCGCCTGCACACCCCCTCAGGAGCCGGCACCACCAACCACCCTGCCGGAAGAACTTCAGCCAACCTCACCTCCTTCCACCGCTGTACCGGTCGAGCCGACGGTTCCCCCCACAGAGGTGATCCCTACCAGCACGTTGCCCCCCACTGAAGAACCGGCTCCGGCAGGCTTATCTGCTGAACAACTGGCAGAGGCGAAAGCAGTGTTAAACACCAACTGCGCCACCTGCCACTCCACCGCAAGAATCGCCAGTGCACAGAAAGACCTCCCCGGCTGGAAAGCGACCATCGATCGCATGATCAGCAAAGGCGCCATTCTCACATCCGACCAGGCAGAGTGGATAGCCATCTACCTGGTGGAGGGGAATAAACCCTGATCCAGGACAGAAAAAATCCTGAGGTGAGTGACCTCAGGATTTTTTATTGGCTCCTCCCTAGACGAGCCCGACTTTTTGTAATTCAGCAAATAAAGACTTGTGCCGTTCCTTGGCGACATCCCTGATATTCTGTTCCTCTTTCTCAGTGGCGTTTTCCGGAATAAAAATCGGCTCATCGAGGGCAGGCAAAATCTCTTGTTCTTTATCGGTGTGAAAGCGGATATGTCGGTCGTTGGTCATGCGGTGCTGCGCATAAATTTCCAGCCATGGCAGAACAGCATCACCGCCAAAAATCATCGTAATCCACCAGCCAGAATGAGATATCCTCACCGGTCCATCCGGTAAATCCATTTCCGCTTCGGGTAAGGTCACCTGCCAGTGTTGAAAATACTCATTAAACTGTCTGACCAATCGCAGGTCAGCCACACCAGCAGACATTACATTCCCGCCATGTATGCAATACTTACCGTGCCCGGACCGACGTGTGAACCCACTACCGGGCTCACCTCACTCGGAATCATTTCTACCGGTGAGAATCTTTCCTTGCAGATCGCTTCCAGTTGTTGAGCTGTCTCCAGGTCGAGCGCATGAAACACCGAAATCCTCACGGGTGATCTTCCCGCGATACCATCTTCCACGAGGTTCACGATCCGCTCGAGGGCTTTTTTCCTTGTCACAGCTGATCCGGCTGCTTCGATCTTCCCATTGCGTATCTCCAGGATGGGTTTAATCTTTAGAGCAGAACCAAGCAGGCGTTTGGCGCCGCCAATTCTGCCGCCTTTATGCAGGTATTTCAGATCATCTACTGTAAAGTAAACACCAATGTGATCGTACGCCTTAATGGCTTCTGCTTTAACTTCTTCCAGGTTTGCACCGGCTTCTGCTTTTCGGGCAGCTGCCAGCACCATGAAAGTCAGTGCCATAGAAACCAGACGCGTATCCAGCACAGCTATGGATTGATCCTTAAAGTGTTCGAGCGCTGTTATGGCGTTGTTATATGAAGCCGAAATCCCCGAAGAAATCGGCAGTACAAGTACAGAGTTACCTGCATCCGTCAATTTCTTAAACAATTCCTCAAATTGATGCACAGAAATGGCATTGGTCGTAGGCAAAGTAGGTGCGTCTATTAGCTGGGTATAAAATTCACTCGCCTTAATATCCACTCCATCCAGGTATGATTTCCCATCCCAGTTAACTGTGAGTGGAATGACTTCCAGACCGTATTGATCAACGTATGATTGCGGGATATATGCTGTTGAATCAGTAATAATTTTTACACTAGGCATAATAACTCCTTCGGAATGAATTCTCTCTGAGTATACCTGTTTTATTTTACCGTTGTAAGAAAAATTGAGAAATTGTCGAAAGATATCTCTAATTATGATAAACCGGGTGATTGAAGCATAATCACGATTATGAATACTGTCAGGATGATAAGCAAAAACGCACCTAGTACAACCGCTACCCAGAATGGTGTCTGATATGGATCAGATGCAGAAATGGATCTGTACCCTTTTTTTGAAGCAGATTGTTGACTGTCTGGTTGTGAATGAATATCTGAAAAAAATGGGGATGATTCTACCGATTCTTGGCCGATTTCCTGTCCATTCCACATCACCGGTGCCTGGGGCATGGTTGTTTGCCAGGGTGTGGTAATTACTTCATCTTCCTGAGTCCAATCCTCCGGCTGTGATGGTTGGGTAAATGGATCAACTGGAGATTCTATATCATAATCCGGTTGAGCTTGCGGCTGGAGTACGGGCTCTGGTGTAAATGCACTTACCGGTTCAGAAAATACCGGTTCGGGTGGTTTTATTGGCTGTTCAGGTTCTTCAACAGTTACAGCGGCAGATCTTAGACTTGAAATCCAATCGCCTTCTGAATTGGAGTTTTCCTTGTCGTTATTTGTCCAATTTTTATCAAATGGTTGGTCCCACGTGAAGGGAGTTTCATCAAAACTGGTTGGCGTTTCAATAATTGCCCCGTGAATGACCGGCAATTGTGCTTCCAGGTTACCTATATCTTCTTCTTCACCTCGCGCCTTCTGTTCAGCCACAATACTATCAAGCCTTTCCATTCCACGAGCTAAGGGAAGAGAATTTGGACAGAACTGAGAAGCGTAACGCATCACAGCCAGCTGTTCAATCGGTTTGGTAAATGTAGATGCGAACCAAACCCAGGCAGCTTCATTGGTTGGCGTCACCTCCAGCACCGGGCGTAGAAGCTTGCGTGCATCTGTGAGCCTTTTTGCTTTGATTAAGTCGATTGCTTGTCGAATGGTATATTCATCCATATCGAGTCATCCGTTAAGGTGTTGGCGTGATGGATAATTCCCCTTCAGGAATTTCCAATGCAGCCGTTGGTTCAGGCGTAGATGTAGGGGGAAGGGGCGCAACTGCGAGTGCCAGACTGACTTCCTGTCGGGCATGATCCGTGAACAGATATACCCTTCCTGCAATCGCAAGCATTTTATTCGACCGCCAGGTTCCTGTAAATGATTGGCTTTCTCCTGCTTTAATCAGCATATCGACAGGGAATCCCACACCTTCCTCCATTTCAATTTTCTCGCCAATAGATCGGGAAGTAGCCACCAATTGCATACTATCGACAAGGTTATGGGGAAAGACGATTAATTTAACCTGTACGTCTTCATTATCTGGATTTTTCATCTCAACCCGGATGTCAAAATCTGAGTTCTCCACAATTTCATCGGGTGTGATGAGTATAACCTCCAGTTCCTGATACATATCCAGAGTGGCAGTGGGCGTGGTCGGAGCAGAAACGATCGCATGACCCAGAACGCCATACACCTGTCTGCCGGTTACAAATACCAATATCAGCAGAATCAGATCAATAAAAGTCACCAGATAAAACGGTTTTTTCATCCCAGACAAATCACCACCCAATAAATCACATGCCCTTTTTTCGGTATCGTCAATTATGAGGTCAGCTTAAGTACTCTTTCAGATTTTTACTTCGAGTTGGATGCCGAAGTTTTCGTAATGCTTTCGCTTCAATCTGGCGAATCCGCTCACGGGTTACACTAAAATAGCGGCTTACTTCCTCCAATGTATGGTCCTTGCCATCCGTCAGACCAAACCTTAATTCAAGCACCTGTCTTTCCCGTTCTGAAAGAATCGACAACGCGCTCTGAACCTGTTCACGCAGCATTTCCCGGGCTGCAGCATCCATTGGTTCAAGTGCTTCATCATCTTCAATAAAATCTCCCAACTGGCTGCTTTCTTCATCACCAACAGGACGCTCCAATGAAACAGGTTCCTCTGCCGATTGAAGTATTTTTTGCACCTTCTGACTACCTAGCTGCCAGCGCCGCATCAACGCGGTATCGATAGGTTTATTATCCCTGATAGCTTTTTTAATAGCCACCGAATCTTCTTCAGAAAGGAATTCTCCCTCCAGCGCCAGCTCGTCATTGGTAGGCTCTCTACCCAATACTTGCACCAGTTTACGCTGAACCCTTAATAACCGGGTAATCGATTCAAAGAGGTGGACAGGTATTCGAATAGTCCTTGCCTGCTCTGCTATGTACCGGCTTATCGACTGTCTAATCCACCATGTGGCATAAGTGCTAAATTTAAAACCGCGTGTAGGGTCAAATTTGGTTACCGCCCGGAGCAATCCCAGGTTGCCTTCCTGGATCAGATCCAGGAAAGAGATGCCCCTCCCCAAATATCGTTTAGCAATACTGACAACCAGGCGTAGATTTGCCCGGATGAGTGTTTGGTTGGAATCATCCGCTCTTCTTTGAATCCCATCCAGCTCATCCCGTAAAGCATCGACATCGGGGAGCATCCCCTGCACCTGTTTTTTACCCGGAAGTTTGCCATTTTTTGAAAGGACGGTCAGCAATCTTGATGCTGTCTCAGGCGGGAGAAGATACATACAGAGAAAGACATTAAATGCATCGCGAACAAGTCCATCCCACAGCGGATCTTTGCCCCAGGTGCCGTTATCCAAATAACCTCGCAGATATGAAGGATCACCACTTTGCCATTGCACCCGTAGTAACTGAGCTTCAGCCAGAATTAACGCAGGATCCGGCGGATCATATTTCATCCGTTGGGCATCTTCATCCAAACGCTTGTGATAGATAAGTAATTCATCATAAACAGACATAAAAAGAATAATTTCCGTCTCAGTAGAATCACAGTCACCGGGAAGTTTTTCTTTTAGCGCGTTAATAAAGCGGATGGCTTCAATCCGGGCAGCCAGCCTGAATTCACTGTCTGCATCCAGAAGGTTTATCTGCCCAATTTCTTTTAGATAAAGACGTACCGGATCTTCGGACAACTCCACAGTCAAGCCTGTGGTTTCAATATCCTCCAGCGGCTCCGCTGCCAGAATTTCACCGATATCAGATAAACTTTGCGGAGAAAGGGGTTCATCTGATTCTTCTACAGCGATCATATCATCAGGCAAATACATACCTGGCAGACCGGAATCTTCATCCAATAACGGTTTGATATGCTCATCACCCTCATCTATCTGAGAGGGTCGTTTGCGAATTGGTTTCGCGCTGCCACTTTGTCTGGTTAATCTAACTTGTCTGGGCATAATCTGTTCCGCCAATCTATGAGGTTTTTAACCGGGTGAGTGTACCGAGAGCTAAAGTAATTTTCCGAAGCTCTTGAGAGTACAAATACACCTGGCGCTGATACTGGATGGCTTCATCAGTCTTATTCTCTTCTCCATCCTCTTGAAGATATTTCATCTCCTGTAAATTTTGATGGATAGATATTTGACGCATGCGGAGAATTGTACGAAAACAATCAGCCAGCATATCATCAAATTTCTTACCAGTATCCATATTTATTTTCTGCGTACCATCAATGTAAGAATCCATCCCGATAATTTTCCGATCCTGGATATATACTATCGGGTCCAATTCATCCTGGTTCAGCGATTCCTGGATGAGTATAAAGAGGTGCTGATTTTGGGTTAAGCTGAAATCGGCATCTTTCAGCCTATCCAGATTGTTTTGTTGCAACATTCGGTCCAGCCTGTACAGCATATCCGGCTGCTGTAGCAAGGTGGAAAGTAAGTGCTTTTCCAGAGGTTGAAGAGGATCCAGCAAATGGACCGCCGAGCCAGACTTAGTTACCTGATCTGCCTCTTGTTTCTGAAGTTGTTGCCGTCGGGTTCTAGAGAAAGGACGAACAACAGTTTTTAATCGAGGCGCAAACCCTGCCAGGGTGCTTTCATCAAGTTTCAATAAACGAGCCAGTCTTTGCCGGTAGGCATCCCGCTCTACGAGGTTTGGCACATCATCAATCAATGGCATCACCTGGCTGGCAATATCCTGCTTCACCTTTGGGTCATGAATATCCTGATCACTGGCAAGTGTTTCCATCACATGTACCACCAGAGGTTTCGCTGAATCCAGAATTTGTTTCCATTCAAGAGGATCTCTTAAGACAACTTCGTCCGGGTCCATTCCCTCAGGAATCGTGGTGACCCTGATGTCTGCCTGTAAGCGGGCTTCATGTCGTAGAAGTCCACGTACATCAAAACTGATTTCTGTTTCATGATCCATTGCTTCCCGGGCAATCTGCAATCCCCGCAGAGTAGCTTTTTCTCCGGCTGCATCTGCATCCAGGGCGAGAACCAGCCTTCGGGTAAATTTCTTCACCATCCGTAATTGATCTTCGGTCAGCGCAGTCCCCATCGGAGAGACCGTATTGGTATAACCCGCCTGATGCAGCATAATAACATCCAGATATCCTTCTACCACCACCGCTTGATCCATCGCGCGGATACTCTTTCGTGCAGCATCCATCCCATAGAGCAGACGTCCTTTATCGAAGATGGCTGTTTGAGGCGAATTAAGAAACTTGGGCACATCATTCGGGTCAATGATTCTCGCTCCGAACCCCGCCATATGCCCCTGAGCATCCCTGATGGGTATCATAATGCGGTTACGGAACCGATCGTACACACCTCCATCATCTCTCTCAGAAAGTAAACCTGCCTCCAGTAAATATTCATTAGGAATGTTTCTGCTATTCATGTGTTGGAGCAGATTATCCCAGCCGGGTAGGGCAAAACCCAGCATAAATTTTTCAATTGTCTGGTCGGTTAATCCGCGTTGCTGAAGATAAGAAAGCGCCTGTTTTCCAGCAGGGTGGGTTTTCAAGAGATCATGATAATAAATAACCACATCTTCTAGCAACTTACTAATTCTGTTTTGCGCTTCATCTTGTTCGACCCGTTGTTGAGATAAGGGTTCTAATTGAACACCAGCGCGCTCCGCTAGGTTTTTTAAGGTCTGGGCGAAATCCCAGCCCTCCCGTTTCATAATAAATTTAAAGATATCACCACCCTCATTGCATTGACCAAAGCAACGCCATGTGCCCGAATCAGGAAATACTACGAAAGCCGGGGTATGCACATTCGGATGGAATGGACAAAAACCGGTGAAATTCTTACCGGTTTTTCGGAGTTTGACCGTCTCTGAAACGATATCAACGATATCCAGACGTTCTTTAATATCATCTATTGCTGTCATAAGGTAAAGGAATTATAGACTCGCCAGTCTGGAATCGCAAATTATCAGTATAAAAATGGATCCACAAATTCCCAAAAATTACCTCTAATTGGAACAGGCGGGACCCGGTTCGATGTTTTCGATATTCCACAGGCTGCTGCGAGAAGTAGCATCCATATAATACCCGCAGAGATCCGGCTGGGAGATACCAATACGTACGTATTGGTAAAGCGGTATCACAGGAAGTTGGTCAACAAATACTTTTTGAACAGCTTGATTCGCTTCTGTGTATGCTGGCTCTCCCGGGAGCGTGGAACTGGCGGTCAGACACGCTGCATCAAATTCTTTATTGTTAAATCCAGCGATATTCTCTCCATACCAGGCATTTTCGGCAGCGGGAATGTGAGATGATGAAAAGAATTGGCATGCAGGCATGGTACTTGGGCTCCACGAAAGAGACGCCGCATCAAAGGTTCTGCCAAACAGTGGTCCTTCCGGTCCATTTGCAAACAGATCTTCCGGCGTGTACTCCTTTACAGAAACGGATACCCCGCAAGCAGAAAGGTCAGACACAATTTGAGAACTTACGAGTTTTCTTAATGCCGCATTGGTGGTGTAGTATGTGAACTGCAATGGTGTACCCAGGAAAACGGTGGGAATGTTTACTGCGACACGCGGAGTAGCAGGATTCTGATCCATATCTTTCCAGCCGATTTCTTCAAGCAGTGCATTTGCCTGAGAAGGATCATATGGAATGAGCATATCCTGTCCAAGGCTGAGTGGATTCGCTCTGTCAAGCATACTAACAGGCACTACGCTGGTTCCCGACCAATAATCGCTGATAATTTTTTCGCGGTTGATACACATCGTCAGTGCCTTGCGTGTACGGGCATCTCCAAAGAGATCCTGGCGGTCACCCATGCCTGGCAGGTAACCATCGTCGTAACTGGCAGGAGAAATACCAAAATACAGCGCCTCCCATACGGGAGAAGGGCTGATCACAGCATTTAGTTTTCCAGCATCTTTTAGCTGCAAGATCGTGGAAATTTGTTCATCAAATAATGTCGATTCATCTACAATATCACATTCTTTCGTTAGCAATGCTTCGATACTTTGTTCTGGGGTTGTCATTAGAAAACGAATATTCACGTAATCTACCCGTGGCAAACCCTCTGATGCCCTGAAGTAATCTGGATTCTTCTGTAATGTAATATGATCACCAGCAACCCATTCTCCTACTGTGAATGGACCCCAGCCGATTGGTTTTTCTCTTGCCAGCGGGTCAGCTGCGATCGATTCAGGAGTTTTACCGCTGAAAATATGCTCTGGTTGGGGAATCCAGAAATGGGTCATATATTGTTGGTCTCTAAAACCGGGCAGCCCGATCCATTGGGTTGAATACTCATCCAAAGCGATGTAAGATTCTGTCTTAAAGATCAAATCTTTATTGCCTGTATATGCCTGGCTGCCAGCCAACTTGAAAGAAAACACAGAATCAGAACTCTTTACCGGTGTTCCATCTGACCACTTAATACCCTCTTTGAGTTGATATTTGACCACCAACTGATCCATGGTCACATCCCCCGTCCCGGAATATTCCAAGACGCAATCGGCAGAAGTGCATTCAGAAGGAAGGTACTTCACCCCTTTTTGTAACGCGCGCATCACGCCATATGCATCAACAATATACATCCCTTGTTTCACGTTTACAGGTTGAATTTGTGCGTCTCCATCCTGCAGGGAGGGGATTTTTGTCAGAATAACCGGTTTGTATTCATATTGGACATAATCAATCGGACCATCATACAAGGCTTCTAATACAGACCAGGTAGATTGATTTCTACTTCCGGAATACAAATAAAGGCTTTCCGGTTCCTGCCCAATACACACATTCAGGACCTTTGGAATCGGTGTTGCAGTTGGCGGGATTGAGGTGGCGGTAGGTTCTGCGGGTAGCGTAGCGGTGGGAGTTTCAACTGCTGTGCCATTACAGGAAGTTAACAAAATTGAAAATATTATTAGCAAGAGTGCAGAAATTGTTGTTAATCTTTGCATTATCCTATCCGTTAAGATGTTATTTGGTATCAATTTGTATTAGCGGAGCTGTCAAATCACTTAAAGTGATTGGACCAAGTGATACGCCATTCGCTTCCAATAGAAAAGCGGTAATCTGCCAGTATTCATCCGGTGTTAAGTAACCGGGATTCCACCATGGCATCGTTTCAACCATATCATCGTGCAATGCTTGTGCATTTCCATAATGATCGAGAACGCCCACACCCATTACCACTGGTGCAAAAGGTGGTATTTCAAAACCCTCAGGTGGATGGCGCTTGCCGTGGCATTTTGCCTGGAAGCAGTTATTATCCGGGGGATCTAGTTCTGCGCGCCATTCATCCAAACCCTGACCTACATCACCATGACAGGTCATACATACCTGGCAATAAACATATGCCCCTTGTTCCGCCTGGCTCGGCTGTGCAGGCACAGTCGGGCAGGTGAGAGGGTCATCCCTTTTCATTTGTCCGGGTACCGCTGTTTTCGGAACAATAGGCATGACCACCTTCTCAGTTGAACAGGATACAACGCCCATTAACAGGAATAAGAAGACAAAAAGGAAAGGAAATAGGATATGGATGTATTTTTTCGCAGGCATAGATGAAATTTATTATACATTGGAAAAGCCCGAAGCTGGATATCACATAAAAACATCCGGGCAAATATACTTTTGCCCGGATGCTGGTCGATCAATGGATTTCTAGATTATGCGCCGCGTCCACGCATTCGTGGATCCATGATGTCGCGCAGAGCATCACCCACCAGGTTCCAGCCCAGTACAAATAATATCAGTGTCACACCCGGATAAACAACGATGTACCAGTACTTCGCCAGTTGAGGTATCCAGCTGCGGGCAAAGCTGATAAGCTGACCCCAGTCTGCATAACCAGCCTCAGTACCAATACCAAGGAAGCTAAGGGCAGCAAATGAAATCACGATACTACCGATATCCAATGAAGCAACAACGAGGGTCGGGTAGATAGCGTTTGGAATGATGTGGCGGAGCAGAATGCGGCTATCTTTTGCACCCACAACCCGCGCAGCCATTACATAATCGCGTTCACGGACAGATAGAATATCCCCTCGGATTAGACGAGAATAGCCCATCCACCCGAAGGCAATCAAGGCAATGGTGGCAGGCCATAATCCTTTCCCCAGCACGGGTGTAAGAATTGCAGAAAGTGTGAGGGCTGCCAGTAGAAATGGGAAAGCCATGAAAATTTCAGTAATACGCTGTAAAACAACATCCACCCATCCTCCATAAAAAGCAGATAGACTGCCAAGAAGGATTCCCAGTAATAGTGTTATTCCTTCAATAATCACACCCACTTTTAATGCGGTTCGGGTTCCCCATACTACACCATAGAATATATCCCACTGTCCACTCGCAGTACCGAAAATATGAACCCATTCGTCCTTGCCGGTAATTCCATACCAGAATGGAATAGCCGGTGCGTTTTGTTTCCAGACCGTCCCCGGTTCCTTTGGAACTGGAGAAAAACCATCCCGTGGAATCATATAGGCATCCCTGGTATTTACCTGGGGGATGATTGCTGGCGCAAATACTGCCACAAAAATAAAGAACAGGATTAATGATGTACCAATAACAGACAGAGGATTTCGTAAAATCCCCATCAGAATTCGATAGAATTCTGGACCGATAGTCTGTTCCAGCTTACTGATCTTGCGCTGTGGGAGATCGTCAATATCGATATGCTTTAATTCATTGGGTGCGGTTGTCATTGGCTGCCTCCTTTACGCAAGTCTGACCCGCGGGTCTAAGAATGCATACATTACATCTACTATTAAGTTTGCTAAAACTAATATTCCTGCAGTCATCAAAGTGAAAGCTAAAACTGTAATGACATCCAAATTTGCAGCCGCAGCGCCTGCCGCTGAACCGATGCCAGGATATTCAAAGATGGTTTCGGTAATTACCACACCACCCAACAAGCCCGCAACAAGTAATCCGCCTAATGTCGCCACTGGTATCAGGGCATTAGGACGGGCATGTCGATTTACCACATCGGTTTCTTTTACACCTTTAGCGCGGGCAGTCACAACATAATCCTGGCGAAGTGTCTCCAACATAGAAGAGCGGGTAACGCGCAGGAATGATGCCCAATTGATGTATGAAAGTGTGATGATAGGTAGCACCATATGCCGTAACGCATCCAGGAAGATATCAAACCTGCCATTTAGAAGTGCATCGATGGTTACCAGAGATGTGTAAGATTTGAACACAGGGGAATCAATTATTGCTGTTGCCCAGTCTGAGACCCTTCCAGGCGGGAACCATCCTAACTGTACATAGAAAAACATCAGAACCAGCAACCCAAACACGAAAGATGGGAAAGAATAACCAATAATACTGAATACTCTTGCCACCTGATCAATTAATTTGTTATGGTTGACTGCAGCGATAATCCCCAACCATATACCAATACCCAAAATAGGGAGAATGGAATACAAGGTCAGCTCTATTGTCGCCGGAAAACGGCGTTTAATCAGAGAAGATACTTCTTGATTACCAGTTCGTGAGTAGCCAAATTCTCCACGTAAGATTCCACCTTTGGTCTCACCTGTTTCAGTATCTTTTCTACCTACAAGCCAGTGCCAGTATTGTACTGGAATTGGATCATTCAATCCGTACCGCTTGATAATGCCGTCCATCATCCTTTCGTTTTTTGGAATATCGCGAACATATAAAGCGGCACGTTCTGCGGGGCTTAAACGAGAAAGCATGAGAAAGATCATGATGGTCACACCGATAAGGATTACCGGCAGCAGTAGCAAACGACGGATTATATATTGAGTCATGGATTTACTCCATCAATAGAATAAGTGCAAAAATTCAAGGATGGTTGGAGGGACCTGAAAGAACAGGTTCCTCCAACCAGTGTCATTACATTACAGTATTAGTTTTTCTTGAGGGCGTAGAACCAGTTGTCAGCGTACATCGGGTTGCTGTACCAACCAGAAACGTAACGCGGTTCGTAATGGCGTCCACCGGCTGCGAAGAGCAGGATTCCGGGAACGGTGTCATAGAACAGCTGGTTGAATTCAGCGTAGATTGCTTTTCGTTTGGCGGGATCGTTCTCGCTCACACCACGGGTGTTGATGTCTTCAAATTGAGCCATGACATCTTTTGGTAGACCCTGGCGGCTGCCATAGGTGCCGGTGGTGTAAGGCTGTACCCAGTTATGGGGATCGAAGATATCAGACTGCCAACCAACCACGAACACGGGCAACTTGCGGGCGCGCTGGTTCTGGAGGAAGGTAGCCCATGGTAAACCGGTTACCTCGATCACGAATTTATCATTGATCGCATTGACTTCGCTCTGGAGAATCTGAGCAATCGTCTGGCGGGCAGTGTTACCGGTGTTGTAAGCAACAGTGAAGCGGAAGCCCATATCCATCAGGCTGACTTCGCCATCATCGGCAGGAGCCCAACCATCAGCAGTCTTGGTCCACTTGGATGCTTCAAATTCAGCTTTGCATTTATCTGGATCGTAATCGTAGAAGGGTGCATTCTCATCATAGCCAATCATTCCGGGGAAGATGACTGATTTAGAGCGTGTGCCCAAACCCTGGAGAACGTCGTTCAGATAGGTGTCATAGTTGAAGCAGTATGCGAAGGCGCGGCGTACATGAACATCAGAGAAGAAGTTCTTGGGGATGCCATTGCCATCGAGATCGCCGGAACCGACGAAGTTGTTACCACCATCAGTGTTGATGTCGAATGCCATGTAGAGGTCGGTGCGGGAGCTGATACCATTCGTGGGGATAACGCGGATGGCGCCATCACCGGTTTCGGTGCAGTTCACATAACCATATTCGCATTCCTCGCCAACCAGGGTGTCCATGATCGGCCAGTCAGCCTGTGAACCTACGGTGATCTGGTCAGCGTCACCAGCCTGGAGCATGGCTAAGCGGGTGTTGAATTCTTCAACGGATTTGATGATAACTTTCTTGATGGTAGGAACGCCAGAAGGACCACCTTCCCAGATGGGTTCAGTGCGCCAGTAAGCTTCATTGGCGGACATGACGATTTCCTCGCCGGGAGCCCATTTATCCAGTTTGTAGGGACCAGTGCCCATGGCGCTGGAGCCAAGAGCGGTGGCATTCAGATCTTCAGCAACTTTACCGTAGTAATTCTGCCAGGTATCGCATGAACCATCCCAACCGCCATTTGCCTGTACCCAGGCTTTGCTCTGGATGGAACCCCATCCGCCGGTGAAGGTGGAGATGAAGGGTGCCCATGGCTGAGCCAGAGTGAAGGTGACAGTATTGGTAGCAGGATCAGCAACGATTGCAGAGGTGACTTTTTCGCATGCAGCTTTCAAAGTAGCCGGATCTGCAGCCTGGAGGCCAGCAGCATCATCATCCAAAGCGCCGGTTTCATCAACAACTTCGGCAATATCATAAATACCTACACCCAAAAGGGGCTCGGTGAACAGCCACTGTGGAGAAGCAGTTCCGCCCTGCAGCAGGTTGCGCTGGAAGGTGTAAGCAACATCATCCACGGTCAGGTCTGTTCCGTCATGGAATTTGACGCCTTCGCGGATCTTGAAGGTGACTTTCAAACCATCAGGTGAAATGCCACCATTCTCAAGGGAAGGTACTTCGGTTGCCAGCTGAGGAACGAAATCAGAGGCATTGTCTTTGTTGTACCATACGAGGGTGTCATATACCTGCATAAGGATGCCGCCACCAGCGGTTTCGTAATCGAAAGCGGGATCCAATGTCTCAGGATCACCAAAGGTGGCTTCTACCCAGACTGTGGGGTCTTTGGCAGTAAAGGTTTTTGTTTCTGGGGTCGCTGTTACAACCACAGGTTGACCATCGACGATCACGGTCTGGACAATCGGTTCAGATGTCCCACCGGGAGCGCAGGCAGCCAATACCATGGATGCCACAATAAACACAGACACTAAAACTAACAGTTTATTTCGCATTATCTCCTCCAAAAGATATTTGGTTGAAAATTAAGGAACTAAAATCGTTCCTTCACCACAAAATGATTAGTTTCCCGCAATATCACCTCCTTTTTACCCATTATAACTATACGCTAACCATATGGCAGGCTACGAAATGTCCGGGCTGAACTTCCCTGAACTCAGGTTGTTCTTCGGCGCAAATCGCACCTGCCAGCGGGCATCGTGTCCTGAAACGACATCCAGAGGGCGGATTTACCGGTGAAGGTACATCCCCTTCCAGGATGATCCGTTGCCTTCGTTCTTCAATCACAGGGTCCGGAATGGGAACGGCACTCAGAAGCGCCTGTGTGTAAGGATGAAGGGGATTGGTGTATAGCTCGTTCCGGTCTGCCAACTCAACAATGATACCCAGGTACATGACTGCTACCCGGTTGGATATATGGCGGACCATGGAAAGATCATGGGCAATAAACAGATAAGTCAAGCCCAATTTTTCCTGCAAATCTTCCAGAAGGTTGACAACCTGCGCTTGAATGGAAACATCCAGCGCAGAAATTGGCTCATCACAGACAATCAAAGAAGGTTGCAAAGCGATGGCGCGGGCAACGCCAATGCGCTGCCGCTGACCGCCAGAGAACTCATGTGGATAGCGATCCACCAGACGGGAAGACAAACCTACAATATTCAGTAATTCTTTTACCTTATCCCGCATTTCCTTGCGCGGAATGATTCCGTGTACTACCAATGGTTCGCTGATGATTTCTTCAACCGTCATGCGTGGATTTAAACTCGCATAAGGGTCCTGGAAAATCATCTGCATACGGCGCCGTGTTCGGCGAAGGTCTTCACCTTTCAGAGCGACAAGATCGATATTTTCAAAGAATACTTTCCCGGAAGTCGGGCGATAGAGCTGCAGAAGTGTTCTACCTGTTGTGGATTTTCCACAACCAGATTCACCTACTAAACCAAGCGTTTCTCCTTTATAAATATTAAAAGAAACACCATCTACGGCATGGACTGCACCTACCTGTTTTTGAATTACGATTCCCCGTGTAATCGGGAAGTGCTTAACCAGATGATCAACTTGGACGAGGACATTTTCAGGAGATTTGTCTATCATTACCGTGCCCTCCCGGTTTGAGGATCTACCCAACAGGCTGCGCGATGATTTGTTCCCACTTCAACCAGCTGCGGATTCTCAGTTCGGCAGCGATCGATAGCATAACGGCATCTGCTGATAAATGGACAGTAATTTGGTTTCTCCACCAGAACTGGAGGTAGCCCGCCAATGGAAGCAAGTCTTTCGTGTCGTTGCTCATTTAATCGGGGTAGGCTGCCCAATAAACCAAGTGTGTAAGGGTGTTGGGGGTTCGCATACAAAGTCTTTACATCAGCTTCTTCGATAATGTAACCAGCGTACATAACCATCACCCGCTTTGCGAGACCAGCCACAATACCCAGATCATGGGTAATCCAGATAATTGCCATACCAATTTCATCCCGCAGTCGTTTGACTAGCTCAATGATCTGTGCCTGGATGGTAACATCTAATGCGGTAGTAGGCTCATCTGCCACCAGTATTTGTGGATTGCATGCGAGAGCCATAGCGGTCATCACTCTCTGACGCATACCGCCCGAGAACTGGTGTGGATAATCTTCCAATCGCATATTTGCTTCAGGAAGACCAACCAGCTGTAAAAGTTCGATCACCCGGACTTTTGCTTCATCCTTGCTCATACCCAGATGCAGCATGAGTGGTTCTGCAATTTGCTTTCCAATGGTTATAACCGGGTTGAGAGAGGTCATGGGATCTTGAAACACCATGGCGATTTTCCCACCACGGACCTGGCGGATTTCTTCATCCGTCATGGCCAGTAAATCACGACCCTGGAAAAGCGCTTTTCCGCCCACAATTTTTCCGGGCGGTTGCGGGATGAGCCTTAAAACCGACAACATCGATACGCTTTTACCACATCCGCTCTCCCCCACCACTCCGAGAACTTCGCCTTCCTTTAAACTAAAAGAGACTCCATTGACTGCATGGATTACTCCTTCAGGGGTAAGGAATTGCGTCTCGAGACCTTGCACGTTGAGCAATTCTGTCATGCAATTCTGTCCTTTGGAAAGTAAATTGTAAAATACAAAAGGTACCTCGCTTCGTTCAGAGTATCGGCGTTCCTCTCTGAAGGGAAGTAAAAACAAGTATACCTAACACACAAAAACCTGTCAACTTGCCTAATTGCATGGATGTACTAGTACGATAGTTCAATCTTTTCCAAAATTAGAAAATCTGACAATTATATTTATAATTTTATATCTTAATTTACTTCTGCATGAACATTGAATTTTGGTGGTTTTTCAAGATGTTTCTTAACTGCGCACTGGTCAGCTGCGCGCACTAAAGCATCATGATACTTTTGAGGGAAATCCTGTGGCACCCTGATTTCCAGTTCTACCTCATCAACCATTCCACTGATTGGATTCATTCTTAAACTCTGTGCGATGGTAATTCCTTCAGTAGATAAACCGCGTTGGCGGCAAAATCCCAGTACATAAATACCAGCACAAGTTCCTATCGATGAAAGAAAAGTGGCAAATGGGGTCGGATATTCACCGTTTCCCCCACCCATCATTGGTTGATCTGTGGCAATCGTGAAATTCGCAAAATGTGCGTCCACCCGGGCTCCACCAGGGAAGTTTATTAGCATTTCCATCATAAATACCTTTCATAAATTATTTGATAAATATGTAGATGATAAAGAATGTAAAAAGTGACAGACAATTTCGCAATCTGGTTGATGAATATTCTACATAAAGGATGAATGCCACTACCCAACCAATATCTATTCCGTTATCATAAGATTATGATTAAAGACAAGCTAGCTCAGACAGATTTATTAAAAGACCTTGCACCGGCACAGATGGATGAGATCTGCAGACATATGGTTGCAAGTAATTTTTCAAGCGATGAAGTTATTTTTGAACAGGATCAATATGCAGAATATCTGTACATTGTGCTCAAAGGTGAAGTATGTATCCGTTTTAAACCGCATGATGGGGAAAAAATTGATGTTGCCCGCCTTGGTCCGGGGCAGGTTTTTGGATGGTCGTCAGTTCTTGGCAGAGCAATTTACACTTCCGCAGCAATCAGCATGACAACCACAGAATGCGCGAAGATCAGGGGAAAAGATTTACAAAAGTTATGCGAAAATAATCCTGATACAGGGATCATTATTATGGAGAGACTGGCAGGTGTCATTGCAGAACGGCTCTCTGAAACTAACGAACAAATCTTTAATCTTTTGTCAAAAAATTTGGGACAAAAAAGGCGAAACTCAGCACAGGAGGAATAATGGAAGCCCCCAATTCTGATTTTTCACCACAAGAAAGAATGGAAGCACTCATCCAGCAATTAAACGCATATATTGAACACTATCACGGCGGCTCGGTTGAATTGATATCATTTGACGGAAAAAATGTAACAGTCAAATTGGGAGGAGCCTGCACAGGATGCCCTCTTTCTGAAAGTACATTACATGGCTGGGTTGAAGGGACCATTCGTCAGTTCTTCCCCGAAGTAGAGAAGATAGAAGCAGCTTGATATCAGGCGAAAAATAATAGCTGCTAAAACAAAAGAACTGAGAAGAATTTCTCAGTTCTTATAATTTCCTTCTAATCACGAAAAAAGAAGAAAATCAGCAATTATTCAATATAGACTTCGACGTGCTCACCATCCTGGTCATCATAAACATCAATCACCTTACCCGTAGCGCCGCTGCTCAGAAAGTCAGATAATATTTTCTGGTCAAGACCTTCTACCTGGGGAGAGAATTTTGCACCCATTTTCATACCTGCATTTACCAGACTCAATGGTAAGCGAACATTGACGCGGTTTTTACCGGTATTTGTATCAGTCACAACAACACGAAACCATTGCGCACTACTGCGAGATGATGAAGGTATTTCTTTATCGGCATCCCTTTTCCCGCTGGATTCGGTTCCCAGACGGTCAAGTAATTCTATGCCTTCTTCTGCGGTGATTTTCCCATCTTGAATTAATTGCAAAATTTTAAATCGTTCAGGTGAAGGTGCCATTTCATTCACTCCTACAACCATTATATATCAATCAAACTCATTTTATCTGATACATCTCCTGGCGAACCGTATGATAAAGATTTTCGGCTTTTAATTCTGATAAAGAGTAGCATGGGGCTTCAAGATGATCTGCAAGGGATTGTGCTAAGCCCTGATCAAAGGCTGCGTGTTCCATATTGATAACCACACTGCGGAAATTTTCAAAGGCAATCTGTTTGGCAATTCGATAAGATTCATCCAATGGAGGGAGGTCGCCTAAAGCGACATTACCTGCTCCATCCGTGAGGACAATCAATAGAGGCTGAATATCAGGATGCAAATTCTTTTCGCGTTTCAAAACTTCATATGACAATTTTAACCCGGCAGGAAGGGGCGTTTTTCCACCAACGGGAATATCGACCAGCGCTTTTTGCGCTAAAAATACCGAGTTGGTAGGTGGGAGAACAAGTGTTGCTCGATCTTTTTGAAATACTATTAATCCTACCCTGTCACGTCTCTGGTAAGCATCGGTCAACAATGAAAGGATGGCGCCCTTTGTTGCTGTCATACGTTCAGCAACAGCCATTGACCATGAGGCATCCACCAAAAACAAAACCAGGTTGGCTGCTCTTCGAACTCTAACTTTTTTCTGAAAATCTGATTTCTTTACCGAAAAAGCAATTTTATTATTCTCAATTTTTCTTTCTTTTTGAAAAGGCGCAGCAGCCCTTAAGGTGGCATCAAAAGCCAGGTCCCTGGCGGCATCTTCTGCAGGACGAGCCTGAATATACCTTCCCCGCTTACGATCTGTATGTGTCCGTGACCTTTTTCCTCCCTGCTGGCGGACCATCTTATCCAGGGGGGTGTCTAACCGGCGCGGCTGAAATGTTTCACCGGCAGCTACATTTCTGCCGCCTTCCCACCATTTGGCATTCTGATCATCAAATACGTTTTGTACTGCCTGGAGTTGACCTGCGTCTGGAGTTTCAGGACCTTCCTGCTGGTCATCTAAATCGTTTTTTTTTGAGCCTCACTGCTCTGGGGAGCATCCATTTGCGGTACTTCCTGTTTTTCCTGCTCACCTGATTGATTCTCAAGTTGGCTAATCCGCTCCTGAAGGTCTTCCAGACTCACTTCCATCTGCTGGAATGGTCCCCTCTTTATTCTGTGCGGAAGGGCAAGCTCTGCCGCAAGAGCAATATCATGCTCATTGATGGATAATCTGCCCTCGAAAGCAGCCTGTGCGCGTGCAGCTTTCAGAATGACCAGGTCTGACCTGTGCCCATCCACATTGAGAGAAGTTGTTAACGCAGCAATGGCTAATAAATCACGCTTGGTGTAAGAAACATTATCGACCAAAGTCCTTGCGCGTTCTATTTGCTGGGAGAGGTCATCCTCTTTACCCGAGAAGTGTGAGCGGAATTCTTCAGGATTCCCCTCAAATCCCAGGTTTCGCTCCATGATTTGTACCCGTTCACGGGCATCGCGAATTCCATGAATATCAACCGATAAGGCGAAGCGGTCCAGTAATTGAGGGCGTAGATCTCCTTCTTCGGGATTCATGGTTCCAACAAGAATAAAACGGGCAGGATGGCTGAAGGAAATTCCTTCCCGTTCTACGATGTTCATTCCCATCGCCGCTGAATCCAGCAGCACATCTACTACATGGTCATCCAGCAGATTAACTTCATCAATATACAACATTCCCCGGTTGGCAGCTGCAAGAACTCCCGGTTCAAATCTTCGTTCTCCCTGCTGGATGGCTTTCTCAATATCCAGTGTTCCAACTACCCTGTCTTCGGTCGCAGACACAGGCAGATTGATAAACGGTGTTGGCTTATAATCAATGGGGAGCGGGTCTTCTCGTTCTGATCTTTCCCGGCATTCGGTACACCAGGAAGCAGGTTGATCAGGATCACAACCAAATCTGCATCCCATGACTACTTTTACGCGCGGTAATAACGCTGCCAATGCCCTCGCAGCGGTAGATTTTGCAGTACCGCGTTCGCCGCGAATCAACACACCGCCTATCCGCGGATTTACAGCATTGAGAACCAATGCACGACGCATGCGGTCTTGTCCTACAATAGCGGTGAACGGAAAAATGGTTGGCATAACAGCTCCAATTAAGATAAATTACTCTACTCGAGAAAGTTTACCACTTTCAATCAGAGCTATCAACACATGTATAGCTTATGTACATATTGCTGTAATAATTGGTTATGGAAGATAATGAATTGAGTGAGAAGTAAAATCAACAGGAGTTTAAATGAAAATTCAAAAAATGATTTGCGCGTATCTTTTGATGACAATTTTTCTGACTGCATGTACCCCTAAACCTGCACCATTTTTCAATACAAACAATAAAGACAATCCGGTCAAGATTACTGGGGCATTTACCTATTCAAATGACTTCGTTTTAGAAACATACTATGTTGAACAGGCAGCAGCATTAGCCGATATGCATGGATTTGTCATACGAGACATGGAATGGATCACTCCGGTGGAATCGCAAGTCCTTGGATACATGGATGTAGATTATGAGAATAACCGGGGAACTTACAGTATCAGCTTACCAATATTGCCCGAAGGAATATTTAATGATGTAGATCAAAATGATCAGTCTGACCGTGGAGTGCAGATCTTCGCTGCTTCATACTGGCCAAATCTTACCGGAGGTCCTTATTCTGAGGGGGATGACCCTTCATTTGGTTGGCCAAGTTATCTTGCTTCCATCAGAACTGATTCTGAAAATCAGGATGAAGTGGTAGGTGGAAAATTCGTTATCTGGTCTCCTGATGAGCAACAACAATTCCCTTCTGGGTTTGGCGATGATAGTCTGCTGTTCACCGCAGATGACCCGGTAATGGATATCCCTGCAGGGTATTCAGTCATAGATCTGGATGTAAAACCTTTCGGAATAATCAGGGAGCAAATTCCAGAATTAGCTCTTTATGAACCTTCTGATCTCGAGGTAAAAGATTTCTCTGCAGACACGTATCTGGAAGCTTTTAACAAAATGTTCGCTATCGTTGAAAAGGAGTATGCCTTTTCAGACATTCCGGGAAAATCTCCTGAATGGAAAACTCTTCATGATCGTATTGAGCCCATGATCAAAAAAGCGCAAGAAAATAAAGATGGTTCTGCTTACTACGAAGCATTACGTCAGTTTACCCTCGCGTTTAATGATGGTCACGTGGGCATATCTGGTGATACGTTTGAATCTAAAGCCTATTATCAGGCGGTCGGAAGCGGTTATGGTTTGGGTATTCGCATATTAACAGATCAACGGGTTGTTGTTAATTATGTTACACCGGGAGGTCCTGCTGATATTGCCGGAATAAAAAATGGGGCGATCATCACGTCTGTTGATGGCAAACCCATACTTGAAGCCATCCGATCTATTGAACCATTTTCCGGTCCTTTTTCAGCCAGTTACACTGAGGAGTATCAACAGGCAAGATATCTAACTCGAGCTCCGGTAGGTAAAATTTCAAAATGGAAATTTTCCAATCCGGGAGGGCAGGCTCAGGAAGTTACATTAATTGCTGTGGATGAAACTGAGAGCTTTGACCAAAGTTCTATATACAAGAATATGGATCCAAATGCCCTCCCAGTTGAATACACAGTCATACCAGATTATTCTATTGGCTATGTATCAGTCAACTCCAATTACGACGACCTAAACCTTGCTATTCGTATTTTCGAAAGGGCATTATCAACTTTTGAATCGAACAACCTGGATACGCTGATTATTGACATGCGTTTAAATTTCGGCGGATCCCCCCTTGGATTGGCTGGATACCTGACAGATCAGGTAATCGAGATGGGTCAATTGGAATATTTCAGTGAAAAAACCGGAAAATTTGAACCAAACGGTGTTCGCGATAAAATTCTGCCCATGACCCGTCAATATAATTTTAAGAATAAAATTCTCCTGGTCGGTGATGGATGTGCCAGCGCCTGTGAGATTGAAGCCTACGGATTTAGCCAGGTTCCGGGAATGCTCGTTTTTGGCGAAACACCTACGGCGGGCGTGGAAGCAGAAGTAGCCAGAGGACAGTTTGAATTGCCCGAAGGGATAAGTTTACAGATACCAACCGGAAGATTCACATTGCCAGATGGAAGTATTTTCCTGGAAGGCATAGGGGTTCAACCAACCCATCTTGTACCAGTCACCCAGCAAAGCGTATTATCAGGTGATGATCCTGTGATATCAGATGTTTTGGATTTCCTTTTTTAGCCAAAATTCAATGAGATAGTCATAAATGCATATCCCGTAACAATATTCATTGAGGAAGGATAAACAGTTTTTAGAAGGAAGAGATGCTCAGGATCGCAAGATCCTGAGCATCTCTTTTATTCAATCCATCATTATTTGACAACCACAAGACATTATTCGTAAGATATCGCAAAACATAAAAGACCTCACGAATTTGTGAGGTCTAATAAATCAAACATTTATCCTTTCAAAGATCCAGCCATCATACCACGCAGGAAGTAATTACCAAGGAATATGTAAACCAGCAATGTTGGGACAGCTGCAAGAAAAGATCCCGCCATTTGGACATTCCAGGCAATAATCTGGGATCCAGCCATATTGTTCAAGGCAACAGTAACTGGCCAGGATTCAGATTTCGTCAACGCAACCGCAAAGAGGAAATCGTTCCATGCAGATGTGAATTGCCAGATCAACACAACAACAAAACTGGGTATAGAAATGGGGATTAATATTTTTAAATAGATACTAAAGATGTTTGCGCCATCAATCCGGGCTGCTTCTAATAGCTCTTTGGGTATTGTCGCATAATAGTTACGGAAAGTCAGGGTCGTAATTGGTATGCCATAGATCACATGGGTGAGGATTAAACCCGGTATACCACCATACATGTTGATCCGCCGCATAAAATCTACCAGCGGGATCAATATTGACTGGTAAGGGATGAACATTCCAAACAAAATCAATGGGAAAATAATATCCGCACCCTTGAATTTCCATTTTGCTAAAATATACCCATTTAATGAGCCTAAGATGGATGAGATGATCGCCGCCGGGACAACCATTATAAAGCTGTTTGCCAATGCCGGGGCAAGATTTTTGAATGCCTCTCGGAAATTGTCAAAATGAATACCATATTTGGGTAGATCCCACATCGTTTGCAAACTTATTTCTTCAAAGCTCTTGAAGCCAGTCACAAGCATTACATACATCGGAATGAGGAAGAATATACTCGCCAAAACCAGGGGAATATACAAGAAGAATCTAGATTTTGAGCGGGTCATAGTGATTCCTCCGTTCGCAGACTGTATCGGATGTATGGAACCACCAATACAGCAACGCTTATCAACAGTAAAATACCGATTGCAGCACCACGACCATAGAACAAACCATCAAATGTGACCTGCCACATATAAATCGCCGGAACATCCAATGCTACCTGCTTTCCCGCGATCGCATAAATCAAATCAAACACTTTCAAAGACATATGCCCTAAAATAATTAACGCACTTAGCGTAATCGGACGCATCAAAGGAAGAATGATGTGGCGGTAGATTTCCACTTCTGTTGCGCCATCCACGCGGGCAGCTTCGCGTAGCTCCTGTGGAACACTACGCAAACCACTCAAATATAAAGCCATTACATAACCTGACATCTGCCAAATTGCTGGTAACGCTATAAAAGCAATACCCCATTTTGGAGTTGTGTACCAGGTGTTTACCAGGAAATCCAGACCAAGTTTATCAAACAGGAGATTTAATCCACTTATACGTTCTCCCATCGCCGGATTCATCAACCAGCGCCAGGCAACTCCAGTAACGATATAAGAAATTGCCATGGGAAAAATATACAAGCTTCTAAAGAAGCCTTCACCAGGCAGGTCTTGATCCAGCAAAATAGCCAGGATAAGACCTAGAAGGAGTGCCCCACCCACGAATAAAATTGTAAAAATTACTGTATTTCGAATATCAATTTGAAAGCGGGCATCTTTAAATAAATCCAGATAGTTCTTCGCCCCGATAAACGTATAATCGGGTAATAATCCTTTCCATTTACTCACCGATACCCTTCCGGACCATAAGATAAAACCATAAATAAAAACCGCAACTGCGATGATAGAAGGGGAGATCAGCGCAATACCAATGAGCCGCTCTTTATCTTTACCCATATCAAGTATCCTGAAAAATTAGCAAGAATGGGGTGAGTGAATCTCACTCACCCCATCTATTATAGACAAAACTTAGATTACTTGCATGGACCGCTTGAAACGCAGGCAGCGGTTAATGCAGTCTGGAAGCCGGCGACATCGCGGGTGCCTAGGAACAGACCCAGAGCTGTATCAATCTCACTCTTCCAGGAGTCATTGGCGACCACACCGTGGGTCAAAGAACCAACAACGGTGTTGGATGCCCAATCCGCCATGGCGGACTGCAGATAAACATCATAGAGTGATTTGTCACCATCAGAGCGGGCAGGGATGGATCCCTTAACCGGGTTGAATGCATCCTGTCCTTCTTTGGAACCGCATAGGGTCAACCACGCTAAAGCTGCATCTCGATCAGGTGCGTTGGTTGCCAGAGTGAAGGAGTCAGAGAGGAACTGGAAGGTGCCAACAGTACCTGGGACGGGAGCCCAACCGAAATCAGTTTCGGGGGTTTTGCCGAGTTCTTTGAAGTAACCTTCTGCCCAGTCACCCATGACATTGAAGGCTGCCTTTCCGCTGATGACCAACTGAGAAGCATCCTGCCAGGTAAGGGAGGTGGCGTCACTGTTGGTGTAACCAAGAATCTTATCAAAGTTTTCAAGGGCAGCAGTCACTTCAGCGCTATCCCAGGCTGTCGTACCATCCCACAAACCATTATATTTTTCTGGTCCGAGGGTGCCTAAAAGAACGGTTTCAAAAAGGTGTAAAGCTGTCCACTGTTCGCCCATAGCCAGAGGAGTTTCCACGCCGGCTGTTTTGAGAGTCTCTAAAGCAGCGAAGAATTCATCCATCGTGGTAGGTACAGCTACACCATTGGCTTCAAGAACCGCCGGGTTGTACCAGAGTACATTGGCGCGGTGGATGTTTACTGGAACCGAGTAAATATTGCCGTCTTTCGAGATCAAAGGGATCAGGGTGTCGGGCATAACATCCAGCCAGCCATTCTGTTCATACAGGAAGTTTAGAGGTTCAATTTGACCAGCAGCTACGTAAGTACCAATGAGTTCCTGACCAGCATGACCCTGCCAGCTATCCGGAGGATCGCCAGCCTGAAGACGGGTAGCCAGAACTGCACGGGCATTGGTTCCAGCGCCACCAGCAACCGCAGCGTTTACAAATTCGATATCAGGATTTTTCTCTTTGAAGATTTTTATCATGGCATCAAGACCGGCAGCTTCTCCGCCGCCTGTCCACCACGAAAACACTTCAACTTTTTTACCGGCAGCGGGTTCTGCAGGTGCAGCGGGTTGAGCCGGTGCTGCAGGTTCAGCGGGTGCAGCAGGTTCCGCGGGTGCAGCGGGTTCAGCAGGGGCAGCAGGAGCAGCGGGTTGGCAAGCTGCAAGAACGAAAGCCATAATGAGCACGACACTCAGAAAAGGTAAAAACTTCTTATACATACTTATCCTCCATTTGAATAATAAAAACCTACGACATTTCTGTTATAGCAAGATATATATTTGGTTACAATCACCTCCTCTCAAATACCTACTTCTTACGAAGAGTTTGGTAAAGATTTGTTTCATTAAATGCATTTAGCATAACCAGTGTCGCAGCACCAATGGCAACTGCATCGGAACCCAATTCGCCCAATACTAACTTTTCGCGATGTATCCCAAATGGAATGGATCGTTCACGAATCGAACTCAATACAGAATTTAAGAACAAATCACCAGCCGCTGTCAACTCTCCACCAATAACAACCAGACCGGGATTAAACAAATTAACCAGGTTGGCAATTCCAATGCCCATATATTTACCAGCCTTGGCGATCACCTGGATGCAGACCTCGTTCCCGCTATTCGCAGCTTCGATAATTTGATCTATTTTCAAGTTATCCAATTTATTTTGCCAGGACGGATCGTTTCTGAGTCCTTCGCGTACATCTCGTAGCAATCCGGGGATACCTACATAGCTTTCAATACAGCCATGGTTTCCGCAACGGCATAAACGCCCCGATGCTTCAATAGTAGTATGCCCAATTTCGCCGGCATTTCCATTTACGCCCCTGTAAATCTCATTATTAATAATCAATCCTGCACCAACGCCGGTGCCGAGTTTAATATATGCCAGGTTGTCGTATCCACGGCCAATGCCCCAGTATTTTTCAGCCAGTGAAGCAGAATTCGCATCATTCTCAACATAAATTGGGAGACTGATGTTCTGTCTTAGGTAATTTACAGGATAAATACCTGCCCAGGCTGGCATATAGTAAGTTAAAAACTCTCCTGTCTTTTCGTCAATCAAGGGGGCAGGGACCGTTAAAGCAATTCCGAGAAAATCCTCAAATGCAAGATGAGATTCTTCCAGAATGGAATTTATCATTTCTAGAATCGTATCCATGCTTAGATACGGTTGATGAATGACATCTACATTCCGGCTCTTGCGAGCGATCACATCACCATTCAACTTCATAATGATCACAGTGATATGAGTCGCTCCCATATCCACGCCGAGGGTATACCTGGCGTTGTAATCAAATTCTAAAACCACCGGTCGACGCCCACCCGACGAAACACCAATTCCAGCTTCTGTAACAAAGCCGCTGGCAATCAAAACATTTACAAGTGCAGATATTGTTGTGGTTGAAAGGTGGGTAATTTGATTGAGCTCCGCTCGGGTAATCGTACCCCTTTCGCGGATTAAATTAATCGTAAAACTGAGATTATGTGCCCGAACAGCAGCCGGTGTTGAATAGTCTTGATTCATATTGAATGGTGATTCCAATTTTTTTACAGGGATATGGATCACGAATCAAATTTTAGGTTAATTGAATAACTTTGTCAAGTAGTTTTATAAAGTCATAATTAAAGTAGTTTTATAAGAACAGATGAACGAACTCCCCCACCCGGTGTATAAATTCCCCAGGACCTCATAAATTCATCATCCCGCATCCAGAATAAATATGATCCACTTGTTCGCCAGGAATTAATAAACCCCCATGGACGAATGATCCCATCCTCACAATGATGATCGTCATCATACGCTGCCAATAACATGGTATGGTAACCGATCCAGGTGGCGTTTTTATTAAGATTTATTCCATCCCTGCCATATACAATTTCTGGTGATCTACCAGCCCACCAACCGATAGTAACCAGAACGATAGTTCGCCCGGAGAGTAATTCACGTAACAAATCCCCTTTATTATGTAAAACACCCCTCTGGACCTGCAATAATTGGATCTGATGTGAGAATGAAATCCATGCGATCAGATTCACCTGCTGAGCGGGAGTTGTGGGTCCGCCTTTGAGGGATCGATAACGGAAAATTTCAGGAAATGGTATGGCATCAACCCGATTTCGCCACGCCTCTGCTTGAATTAAATTCCCTGAGACCAGGGTTAATGCAGCACAGGCAGCACTGATAGCACAACTATTCCCCACCTGTTCCTGTTGATATGTTGCCAATAACGATTCTTTCTGATTACGGAAGTAAGCTTGCATGAATATATTCTATCCACTCTTATGAAAAAAACACGGCTCGGAAAGCATTTTCCGAGCCGCAAATTTCCTGATTAATTATCCTACTTATTGCAATCCCATCGGGTTGGATTGCGCCCAATCATTCCCCAATACAACAATTACATCAACTGGAGAATTCGGGTCATAAGCTGCATTTCTTATTTGCCCCGATTGAAGCTTCAGTAAATTCGTGAAGTAACTCACCGTATAAGGCTTACCGGTTATATCAATAATGTATGATACGGATGACGGGTTATCATTTCCAACTTCCACAACATTCAATCCCATATTACGGAAATAATTACCGGAAGTTTCAGCTAAACCGTTCAGGTTTGATCCATTCCGGATGGACAATCGCGCCTGTTCCTGCTTGAGTAATTCAGTAGGATCTCCAGAAATAATGGATGGACCAATCGGCCCCCCAGTGGCAAAGGTATAATCACGCACTTTTCGGACTTCTTCCATCAATGGAATTAATATCGCCTGCCCATCTGGAGACATGCCAGTGAGCGAAGATTCGGGACCTAAAAGTCCATACTTGATACTATTCCCAGGTATTTGAGCAGCATATAATGCCAGTTGAATAATCTGATCAAGATTTAGATTCGTATGAATACCTGCAGATAATTCCTGATACAGTTTCGGTGCTTTCGTGATCAATGTAGGCAACATATTAAGATTGAGCACTTTGTCTCGAACAGCTTTGATAACCTGCTGTTGGCGATAAGCTCTGTCGAAATCACCGCCGCCCGTATGGCGATTGCGTGCGTACGCCAGGGCTGTCGCGCCATCCATTTGCTGCGTACCCGGCTTTAAAATCTTTTCTTCACGGGTAAATTTTTTGCCTGTAGAAGAACTTCTCACAGAATAACCGCCCATGATACTCACGGTCATTTTTTCAGGAACTTTGATAGTGACACCGCCCAATTCATCGATGAACCTTACAAATGCATCAAAATCGATTTGCGCATAATAATTAATCGGAACACCCAGAAAACTTTCTACCGTTTCCACTGCAAGGCCAGCACCGCCACCCGGTAATTGATAGGATTCACCAAGAAAATAAGCGGTGTTAATCTTTGCATAATCAAACCCGGGGATATTTGTCCATGTGTCACGGGGAATGGACATAATTCCCGCTGTGCGTGATTGTGGATCCAATGAGACGACCATCATTGTGTCCGTTCTCGGGGTCTTGCGGGCTTCTGTATCATCATAATCCAAGCCCATGAGAAGTATCGTCACCCGGCTGGAGCCATCCCACGGTTGGGCAGTTGGGCCACCAGAAGGTTGTAAGACGTCTGTGGATGGTAATACATTTCCTTCTGCATCCACTTCTGGTGTAGTTTCAGCAAATGATGGCGCGCCTGGCAAATTGCCTAGGGTCCAGGAGGATACGAGTCCGCGCACAAAAAAGAATGCGGCAATTGCAAGAGCAATTCCGGCAACGCCAAAAAATGCCAGCAAAACATTTCGCGATGATTTGGGATTCATGCGTGTCCTTTTTCCATTATTTCGAGGTTGTGTCATAGTCTATTCCAAAATGCCTTGCCCTGAGATAAATTAGTAATCCTGCTGGTGCAAGAGATGTTCCAACAGCTTTCAGGGCAGTTAATATGTAAACTCCAAACTGATAATTTATCCCATTTCCGGTGGGGGTACAGGCAAATCTTTCACATCCACCGAGATCCACTTATCGCCTTCATCGATCAGCATCACAGGGATGCCATCTGAGATGGGATATTTCCGTCCACAATCCTGACAAACCAGCCAGGTATCATGGGTTAGTTTTAATAAACCGTCCTTCTCACGAACGCAAGCAGGGCAGCGCAATATTTCTAATAAATCGGCATGTACCATTTCACCTCCAACTTACTTCAACGATTAGATAATACCATAAACGGTTAAACGCTTTATTAGAAGCAGTGCAAAATCCCTGCCTATATCCAACCTATTCTATAGATCAGGAGGGGATTTAGGCACTTTCGTACCCTCGCCCATTTCATACACTGCCTGCCAGGGAACATAATGGGTGCGAAACGAATCAGTAAAATATGCCTGACCATCTTTATATACTGTCCGCAACACATCAATATCAGCACCATCAGCTGAATAATCTATTTGTTTAAACTTCCCTTTTGCCATGTCTGGATTTTCAACATATTTTGGTTCAGGAGCTTTTACAATATTCATTGGACCAGTCGTCTCCCAACTGACTGTTCGACCATCTTTTGTCGAATAGAATTTCCAGGTCAAACTTGTTTCCGTCGGATAGGTTTCCATCAACAACCAATATGGAGTATCGTTTTTAAATTTCATATCTACCACCGGAATAAATACAGTGGCATCCAATCCAGCCAGGTTTGAGTCCCTGCCTCCAGAAGCGGTCTGCTCATAATACCCCACCCGGTATGCATGGGCATGCCTTTCCAGAATTGGGAAACCGGCAAAGAACGCAGCTCTGAAAAGTGTTGTGCTGACCTGGCAAACCCCACCACCGACACCTTTAATAGTTTGGTTGCCATAAATGATCAAAGCTTCACTGTATCCATTATCAAGACTGATGTCATCCATAATCTCAGCCATAGAGACTATTCCACCAGGTGGTACCAGCAATCCATGAAATTCTTTAGCGGCTGTTTTGATGTTTTGAATCCGCGAGCCATTTGACCCATAGAAATATGAGGTTTCGGCATATACTAATTCCGTGATCCCCAACGATTCTGCCGTTGCAGAATCTGGCACCTCGGGTTCATGTGTGACCACATTTAATTCCACATCATGCTCTCCATTTAGGACTATGGCATTAATCTTTACAAGGGAGCCTTCCATATCCAGTTTTCTGCCAATTGCCGCGCTCGTCATCAGATCCAACTGCCGGGTGTCATCATTAAAAATAAAACGGGCATTAGTTGGATCCTGATTGATGTAAGGCGTGACACTATCCAGATATGCTCTGAGCATCAGCTGATCCAGGCCAATCTCCAGATCGCCTGCAGAATTTCCATCTTTATGGTCGAAGGTTATCATCTTCGCCATGTCTTCAGGTGAGATAGCCCACGGACCCGGACCAGATTCGCCAGCCCCTGACACCCGAATCCGCAGAGGTTCAGATAATATCTTTCGGATTGCTTCGGCCTGTGTTGACAGATCCACAATCAGGGGAGCATCTTCCCGAACAACCAGTGGAATAATGCCATCCTGTAACGTACTGAGCTGAATCATGATCAGGTTTATGGATGCTGGTATATCAAGCGTGCGCCCTGTCTGTCCTGGAATGGTTTCCACATTGGTTCCGCTAATTGTAAGGGATGCCTCCGTCACAGGTCTGTTTATTTTATTTGCAACACTTTGCAAGTAATCTTGTGTTTTCCCTTGATCATAAATAATACTCATGGGTAGATTGATTCCCATGAACCGCGCAACCAATGGATAAAATGGACGCAGTAAAATTGACCCTCCCCGACCCAATTCATAAGCTTTATTAGCAGATGCCTGAATATCAGGGTAATAGCCTAGATCAGCCGGTGATACCAGCCAACTTTCGCTTCCGTCTGTGAGCATGATTTTCCCGGTCTGGCTGTAATTGTAAGCAGAGCTCAACTTTGCTCCCGCTTCTTGAACGGAGAGATTGGATACATCAACACCAGAAACCGCAACTCCAGGATAAACCCGGCCGTTGTAGAATATTCCCAGAATAGCCACCAACACAACCAAACCTGCTATGAAAGCAGCAGCCATTCCTAGCAATAAAGACCAAATGGCAACAATCGGTTGAGCTGACTTACGGAAATTTCGAGATTCAAGTGAATATGTCATTTTGCAAAATTATATCATTGTGGAATTTTAAGATTTAATGACTGTCTAATAATGATTAATCAGTTTTCATTTATAATTTGCACATCATTCTAACGACAGACTGAATGATTTTGTTCCTGTGAACTCATTTAGTTTTTGGAGGCCAGTGTGCAGCGATCAATAAAGCAAAATTTACCCTTGCTCTTCCTATTTGCTCTGGTTGGCTTTATCCTCAATTTATTTGTTTTCGGTTCAGCTCAGGCTCAATCCGAACCACCACAGACTAAAAATCAAGCCATAATTTACTTCTTCTGGGGCGATGGATGTCCGCACTGCGCTCAAGCGAAACCTCTTCTTGAAGAATTTGCAAAAACTGACAACCGGATCGTTTTTAAACCATATGAAGTATATTACGATCTTCCCAACCAGGAATTTTTTGTAGCATTATGCCAGGCAAGCGGATTTGAACCTACAGGTGTGCCAACAATATTTTTAGGCGATAAATATTGGGTGGGTTACAATGAGCCAATTCTGGATGAAATTAAAGCAACTGCCCAACATTGTATAACGGAAGGCTGTCCAGATGCAGGTGCACGTGTTTCAAGCAATCCAGCCAATCAAGCTGAACCTACACCAGCCGTCCAAGAAACATCATTACCACAACAAGAAGTTGCAGACAAAATTATCCTTCCCATCATAGGCGAAGTTGATCTCTCCCATCAATCTCTTTTCATCAGCACCATCTTAATCTCGCTGGTGGATGGGGTAAATCCGTGCTCCATCTGGGTGCTAACCATGTTACTTGCGTTAACCATGCATACCGGATCGAGGAAAAAAATAATCATTATTGGTTCAATATTTATCGCAGTTACCGCAGCAATATACGCCCTGTTCATCCTGGGTTTGTTTAGTGTTATGAGCATCATTCCTTTTAAAGGTACCATCCAAATTATTGTTGCAATAATGGCATTGGGATTTGGCATCATCAACATCAAGGATTATTTCTGGTACAAAGAAGGGGTTTCGTTAACCATCAGTGATGAGAAGAAACCGGGCATCTATAAAAAGATGCGGAACGTCGTAGAAGCGCAGGACTCGTATTGGGGATTGGCTGCCGCGACCATTGTTTTAGCAGCAGGTGTATCACTCGTGGAATTTTCCTGTACAGCAGGCTTTCCAGTGATTTGGACAAACCTGGTAAATGCCCAGCAGGTACCATGGCTGGTATTCGCTGCATTGTTATTGACATACATGATCATTTATCAATTAGATGAGATGGTGATCTTCTTCAGCGCTGTTTTCACATTAAAAGCCAGCAGATTGGAAGAAAAAGGCGGTCGAATCTTAAAACTGGTAGGCGGAGTACTTATGCTCTGCCTTGCTGTTGTGATGATCATCAAACCCGAACTAATGAACCAATTGAGCGGATCACTTGTTGTGTTCGGAATTGCCTTCCTGGGTACTCTTCTGATATTGTTATTGCACCGTAAGATTTTACCTGCAATGGGCATACACATTGGTTCTGAATTTGAACCAATGAAATCAAAAAAACGCCACTAAAACGAGTAATCGAGAAAAAACAGGCTGGACTTTGTCCAGCCTGTTTTTTCTATGTAATCATTATCGATCTATTTTCGTATTAATTTGAATCCTTTTACGATGGTCTCAATAATTACAATTGCAGTTACCAAACCTAATACCGTGAGGATGCCGGTAACAAATTGGCTCTGTACTAATAACGCTGTTTCATTGCTCATTCCAGCAGAATCCTGCATCCAGGCTATGGGTAATTGGACGATTGATGGACCAGAAATGATTACGATCAAAAATATGATATTGGCAATATTCAAACCAATTTCAAAAATCCTGGAACCCTTGGTATATACACCATCTTTCAAAAGCAGTGCATTTTGGATGATCTCCAAAACCCAGAGAATATTAAACCAGAGCAAATATCCAAAAAACGCATTTGTCAGAAGTGGGTAAGCCTCTACCTGCCCATCCAGGTTATGATACAGGCTGATAAGATCCGGATAAAAATTGAAGATAACGATGCCGATCGTTGAGAAGATAATCGCAGTAATCAACTCTGCGGGTTTGACCTTATCTTCATCCCTGATCTTAAGAAGATCACGTGGATTCCATTCAGATTTCCAGGCTTTATCAACTTTACCAAAACGGGTGATGATGAAGAATACCAGAACCAGTGTACCCAATGCCTGAATAGCCGATTGGAATAGTTCAAGGAAGGATTCCCCAACTACAGTTGCGGCACCAGGCACATTCCCCCCCATCTGACCAATCTGCACCCCTATGGAGACTATCGTCGTGATCGCCAGGACGGTTAACACAATCTTGAGGATCATCCAGAAAATAGGATAAAGTTTGGGGCTGATCAAGTGCTGTTCGGGTAGATACTTTGAGGCGACTTCATCTGGAGAACCATATTGCTTTAGCAACTCCTGCTCCAACTCCTCATCTGCGAGTCTTCCAGAATCTTTTGCCCTGTCGTCCAGCATGTCCATCAATGTAGATTTCAACTCAGCTTCAATATCATCGCGCATTGACTGAGGCAATTTCCTTCCAACAGCTTTTACATAAAGTTCAATGTATTTCATTCTTCCTCACTTACGTTTATTTAAATTTAGAGATAATTCCATTCAGGCGCGCCCATTCGTCCACCAGCTTTTGCAGTAGTTCCCTGCCCGAATCGTTGACCCGGTAGTATCTTCGCGGACGGCCTTCTTCTACACGCCAGTTTGAATCTAATAAACCCTGCTGTTCGAGTCGACGCAATAAAGGATACAACGTCCCTTGCTCTACTTCTAAACCCATTTCAGAGAGGGTCATCTGCAGGGAATAGCCATATTGCTCATCAGATAATATCTGCAATAAGGCAAAGGTCGTAACACCCCGACGAAGTTCCAATACTTGATTTTCAATTATTTCTTTTTCAATCATTCTTACCTCTGAACGTATTATACTGTATTATATACAGTATTACAATAGTCTATTTATAATACGTTCTACTTTATTAATAGTTGCAATAACCTGCATGGCTTTAGCGATTTTGATATAAAATCTAGCTATGACAGATTATCGCTACCCTTCAGAGACAGCTATATTTTGGGGAACTATCTTACTTGTAGCTCTCGTGATTATTCTTACCTCAGCCGCAACATTTTGCCTGGCGGGGGTATTCATCCTTGCTTTTTTTGTAATGGCTTATATAAGTAATAAATCTCACCATCAATCGCTAATTTACAATGCACAGCGAGTGGATCTATCCAAACCACAGCCTTTGAGTGAGTTAATTCGTATGTGTCAGAACAGATTGAAACCCGGCAGCCTGGATGTCTTCATTGTCAGAGAAAACCAACTCAATGCTTATACCTTTGGTGTTGATTCACCCAAAGCGATTGTTGTTTATTCACCAATGTTCCAGTTAATGGATGCGGAAGAATTGATGTTCGTCCTTGGTCACGAAATGGGACACATCAGCCTTGGTCATACCTGGTTGAACACAATCCTTGGCGGTCTGGCGGGTATCCCTGCCCCTTATGGAGCTGCCGTCATTCTAGCGATGGTCTTTAGAAGCTGGAACCGTGCATGTGAGTATTCTGCCGACCGCGCAGGAATGCTTGCATGCAGAAACCCAGAAAAAGCAGTATCTGCTTTGCTCAAACTGGTGAGTGGAGATATCAACCTGACTGATGATGAAAAAAACCAATGGATAAGACTATTAGACCGGCAGGATGACTCACTCTCCGGGCAGCTAGAGGAGCTTGTCTCCAGTCATCCCATGATCATTAAACGGATTTCGCAAATCAAAGAATATGCCGGTACAGCTGAATTTACCAGATTGATTTCTATGAGTTAAGAAGCGGTCATTTCGGAGTGTTTTGTTTTCGCTGGCTCTTGATTGCGTACATTTCCTGGTCGGCGATCTTGATCGCGTCATTGATATTGATTCCATCGCCGGTGCAACAAATCCCAATCGACAAAGATAGTTTGGCGCGATTTCGTTTTGTGTTATTTTCTGAAAGTGCTTTTTCGATTCGCTCGACCGCTTTTTGAACGATTGAGAGGTCCGACTGCGGTAGAAGAATCACAAACTCATCACCACCAATCCGTGCGACCATATCATTTACTCGAAATGCTTTCTGCAATACCTGCGCCGTACGCCTTAGTAATTCATCTCCGGCTGCATGCCCATATGTGTCATTGGTATTTTTCAATCCATCCACATCGACCATGATTACACCAATCGGATTCTGCCTTCCGGCAGAAAGACGGTTCAATTCTGCTTCAAAGTAAGCACGGTTATAAAGGTCGGTTAACTTATCATGTGTGCTGTTGTACTTAAGCGCTTCTTCCGTCTGTTTTCTGTCAATCGCCATAGCAATCTGTGTGGAAGCAATAATCAACCAATCTGCATGTTCCTGTGTATAACGGGTTCCTTCTTCATAAGTTTGAACAACTATCGCTCCAATGGTACGGTCTTTTACAATTAATGGCACGCCAAGCCAATCAATCGACTCTGTTCCTACTGTATCCAATCCATTTTCATCTTCAAAGCTTCTTACATAATCAGGAGAAATCAATACCGGTTTACCAGTTCTGATTACGTGTTCTGTCCATCCGTTTGAAAACACTCTGGGTTCCGGTGCTTCATCAAATTGATCAACGAAATAAGGAAATGAAACCATGCCTTTTTCTTCATCATAAATGGCAATAAACAGGTTGTCAGCCGGCATAATTTTTGCCAGTGCCCAGTGAATGGAACGATAAAGCTCTTGCAGTGTTTCCACGCGACTGGCTTCCTGGGCGATTTGCATAATGGTTGATTTAAGCTGATTCTCTTTCATTTCCCGGGTGATATCAAGGGTAGAAACAATCACCCTCCCCATGGAATCTTCATATCCTGGAAAAACAGACCAGCGCATTCTAATCATCAGCACATCGCCAGAAAATGAGTTATTTTCCAACTCAAGTTCATATACCTTTGTCCGTTTAGCCATTTCAAGAATTTCCATCCGGACATGGTTTATGTTGACGTTCTTAAAAATTACTGAGGATTGACTTAATATCTGCTCTTTTACCACTGCTTTATATTGATGAAGGGTTGCTTTGTTTACATCCAGAATTTTCAACATTGAGATTAATCTGATAACCTCATCAGGTCTCTGGACCAAGTATGGTTCCAATTCTGCCTCATTAAGGTGCAGATCTTCGATAGCCTTAAGCACTTCAGAAAAGTCCTCTTCCCAGAGTGGTATTGGCGAATTATCAAACAGACTGTGATATCTTCGTTCGCTGTCAGACAGGTCAGTTTGCATCTGACGATGAGACTGTTCCGTATCCACAAATGAATTAAACCAATGGGTGAGTGAATCCAACTCGGCGATAAAAGAACCTGGGAGTTGGGTTTTCCAGTCAAATGTACCGTTTCTTATTGCCTGAAAGCTATGAATCACCCGATTGAACGGCATCAAAATAAACACTACAACCAGCCAGGCAGCAAGCAGTGAGAAGGTAATTATCAAGATGAATACCAGAAAGAAATTCCAGGAAATTCTCGAAATGTATTGATCATAATTTTTTAAAGGGGAATTTGAGATTAATACCCATTCATCATTCATTATTCTTCGATAAGCAAACAACCGATTCTGTCCATCAACAAATTGCGTCACGTAACCATATGGATCTGCAGATGAAAGAATTTCATTCTGCACTTGAACCGGAATGTTATCTTGATAATCCTCATTGAGTATGTCCCCATCTTTTGAGAGAAGCAGGTATTCCAATTCATGCGGCACCTCAATAATTTGGGAGTCTGACGCATCTGCCAACCGTATGGAATAACTGACAAGAATCAATCCCAGATAATCCTTACTCTTCGGATCGTCAATAAAACCAATATAGAATTGCGATTTGTTTTCCAACTCGCTTTGCATCAACGTACTAACGTTTGAAGGTGTGTTATCTTGCTGTATTGCTTGGCTACTCAATTTTTGGATAGTTTCTGGGGAATAGGTAACAACAGGTTCATCTTCTTCCCGCGCACTAAAAACAACATTGTTCCTGAGGATTACATCCAGACTATCCAGATTATGATTTTTCTTAATTGTTTTAAGCAGTGAAATAATTTCGTCATCTGGAATCGCAACAGCTAATCCATTGGATTTAGAAAGTACATACTGTTGAATGGTGTAATCTGTTGTAAACCGTTCCAGGCTAGATTTAGCAAGGTAATCTTGCTCAATAAGTTGATGAGCTTTGTTATCAAGTAACTGTAAAGAAAAATCATATGCTTGTTGAACAAGGGAATTTCTGGCAAGAATACCTGTGAAAATACCCACTACTCCTATTGGAACAATTACAACAAAGAATACACTGATTCCAATAAGAAATGATAGGCTGATTTTCTTACCAGTCGTTTTTAAATCCATAGAAGGTCCCTGCAAGCATTAAATCATATCCGCTATATAAAAGACCATTAAGGATTAGTAAATTTTTGTTAAATCTTTTTTGAACCCGAATCAAGCTCTTAACGCCAGAGCGATCCAATCCTGGCTTTGAATTTTCTCCACAAGCTGCAGATCCTTCCTCTCACATGCCTTGATTACATCATCTGCCTGGTGATCCAGAACGCCGGATAGTATGATCGTACCTCCTGGTGAGAGTAGCTGATGCAATCCGGCATCTAACAGGCGGATAATCACAGGCGCCAGGATATTTGCCAGTACCAGTGGTGCCTGGTGTGGAATATAATCGTCAATCAAAACCTCAACTACTGAACCTTGTTTAAATAAAGCATTTTCAGTGACCCCATTCAATTCAGCGTTTTCATAACTGGCTTTAACTGATAGAGGATCGATATCAACCCCATATGCTTTTCGTGCACCCAATTTTATCGCTGCAATTGATAGAATCCCGGACCCACAACCAATATCAAGGACATCTTTCTCAGTTTCTTGGTATTTCTCAAGTAATTCCAGGCATAACTGGGTTGTTGGATGCGTTCCTGTACCAAATGCCATGCTCGGATCGATTCTCAGTGGAATCCGTCCTTTTGTATCGGGATTCATCCAGGCTGGTACGATCATCATTTTCTTACCAATTTCAATCGGTCTGTAGTTCGCCTTCCAGGAATTCATCCAATCCTGATCTTCGATAGGAGTATAAACAGGGTCAGGAATAGGTTGAATTCTTCCAAGATACCAGATTGCTTCTTCCATTTTTCGACGATTTTCCTCCAGGTTTTCATTCACCGGAAGATACCCATATATGCGTACTGGCCCGTAAGGGGTGCCTTCATCTTCGGCATCGTTATACCTTACATTACTCTCAACTGCCACACCGCCTTCTACAAATCTGCCCAGCACTTCAGATAGTGCTTCGGCAAGTTCTCCATTGACTATAAAAGAGACTTCCAACCATCGAGGCTCAGCCACCCAACACCTCTTTCAAGACATCCATAAAATTTTTTTCAGCCGGCTTCACGTCAGTGCCAAGAGTCTTTGCCAATTCTTCCATCAATTTTCGTTGTGTCTCATCCAAACGGTTTGGCACCTCAACATTAATCACTACCCGCTGGTCACCCCGGCCAGAAGATTTCAAGTAAGGAACGCCCCTCCCTTTCAAGGTAAATACCTTACCGGGTTGCGTTCCCGCAGGGATTTTTAATGTGGCGGGACCATCCACAGTCGGGACCTGGATATCTGCCCCCAGAGCAGCCTGCGCAATATTGATGTTCAGATTTAACAGGATGTCGTTCGAATGCCGCTCGAAGAATTTATGTTTTTGTACGTCAACTTCAATAAAAAGGTTGCCGTTTGGCCCGCCATATACCCCGGGTTGTCCTTCTCCGGCGAGACGGATTTGGGTGCCATTATCCACACCAGCTGGAACAGAAATGGTTTTTGTAACATGCTTGCGATCCAAACCGGATCCACGACAAGTTTTACAGGGTGAACTGATCACTTCCCCACTGCCATTACAATTCGGACAGGTGGTCACTTGGACCATCGACCCTAGAAATGTTTGTCTGACCTGTCTTACTTCCCCTTTTCCACCACAGGTGCCACACTTTGTGGGTGAGGTTCCAGGTTCAGCTCCATTACCTCGGCAGGTAGAGCACACTTCATCACGATCAAATTGAATTTCTTTTTCTGCACCAAAGACAGCTTCTTCAAAGGTCAGTTTAATTTTCAGACCCAGATCTTGCCCTCTTCGTGGCGCTGTCCGAGAACGGCGGCTACCGCCCATCGAACCAAAACCAAAGAATTCACTGAATAGATCACTGAGATCAATTGTTGAGAAATCTGGCATGCCTCCCATGCCATTTAATCCGGCAAATCCATATCGATCATATGCTGCCCTCTTCTCTGGATCTGAAAGCACAGCATATGCCTCGTTAATTTCCTTAAACTTTTCCTCTGCATCCGGTTCTTTATTGATGTCCGGATGATATTTACGGGCAAGTGTCCTGAAAGAGGATTTTAACTCATCAGGCGAGGCGTTTTTACTCACCCCAAGAACTTCATAGAAATCTCGTTGTGCCATACATTAGCCCTTATTCCATAGAATGGAGATTGCGAAGAATCAAACTCTTCGCATCTCCATGAAAACAGCGTAACAAAGAATGACGATCGTCGTTATACGCTCTTGAATTCTCCATCAACCACATCATCCGTTCCACCGGGTTGCTGACCATCGGTACTACCCGCATCACTCTCTGGCGTACCAGGAACAGGACCTGCCTGTTGGTATGCAGCAGAGCCTATGCTTTGCAGAAGTTGTCCGAGCTCATCGGTTGCCTTCTTGATAGCATCGACATCTTCAGAAGACATTAGTTCTTTCAGTTTTCCAGAGGCATCCTCAGCTTTGGTTTTCATATCCGCCGGAACTTTATCTCCCAGATCACGAATTGTTTTTTCGGTTGTGTAAATCAAGTTGTCGGCATGGTTTCGGGCTTCAATTAGCTCTTTCCGTTTTCGATCATCTTCCGCATGAGCCTCAGCCTCCTGCCTCATCTTTTCGATTTCAGACTCTGAGAGACCCGAAGAGGCGGTGATGGTTATGTGCTGGCTTCTGCCTGTAGCTTTATCTTGCGCGGTTACCTTGAGTATGCCGTTGGCATCTATATCAAAGGTAACTTCGATTTGCGGTACACCGCGTGGAGCGGGCGGAATTCCATCCAGGGTAAAGCGTCCGAGGCTCTTGTTATCCATCGCCATAGGACGTTCTCCCTGAAGCACATGGATTTCAACCTGGGTTTGATTATCTGAGGCTGTGGAGAAAACCTGGCTCTTGCGGGTGGGAATGGTGGTGTTACGTTCAATCAGAGGGGTTGCCACATTTCCAAAGGTTTCTACAGAAAGCGTCAATGGTGTCACATCGAGAAGGAGAATGTCTTTCACCTCACCGCCCAGGACACCTGCCTGAATAGCCGCGCCAACAGCCACCACTTCATCAGGATTGACCCCTTTGTGAGGATCTTTACCGAATTCTTTCCGTACCGTTTCCTGAACCAGGGGCATACGGGTCATACCACCCACAAGAACAACTTCATCTATGTCTGCAGCCTTCAAGTCAGCGTCTTTTAAAGCGCGACGGACCGGATCCAGAGTTTTCTGCACAAGATCTTCTGTGAGCTGCTCCAGTTTCGCACGGGTGAGTGTCACTACCAGATGTTTCGGACCACTTGCGTCAGCTGTAATATAAGGCAGGTTGATCTCTGCCTGCATAGTAGATGAAAGTTCAATTTTTGCTTTTTCAGCTGCTTCTTTCAAACGCTGGAGTGCCTGGCGATCATTTTTCAGATCAATTCCATTAGATTTCTTGAATTCATCTACCAGATAATCCAAAATCCGTTGATCAAAATCATCACCACCCAGGAAGGTGTCGCCCGATGTAGAACGAACCTGAAAAACGCCATCACCTACATCAAGGATGGAGATATCAAAGGTTCCACCACCCAGATCATACACTGCGATGGTCTCATTCTTTTTCTTATCCAAACCATATGCCAGTGAAGAAGCGGTTGGCTCGTTGATGATACGAAGCACTTCCAAACCAGCGATCTTGCCGGCATCTTTTGTGGCATTCCGCTGGGCATCATTAAAATATGCCGGAACAGTAATGACTGCCTGGGTGACTGTCTCACCCAGATATGCTTCAGCATCTGCTTTTATTTTTGCCAGGATCATTGCTGATACTTCCGGCGGAGAGTAGTCTTTGCCATCCAGCGTAACTCGCACATCTCCATTAGATGCTTTCCCTACCCGATATGGAATCCGGTTTAAAGTGTGCTGTACTTCGGCATCTTCATATTTGCGACCCATAAAGCGTTTTATGGAGAAAACCGTATTTTCAGAGTTAACAACAGCCTGGTTACGGGCAACCCGACCAATCAACCGTTCATGATTTTTATTAACCGCTACCACAGAAGGTATCAGCCGTTCTCCTTCTGCGCTGGGAATTACAACCGGCTCACCGCCCTGCATGACTGCAACAACTGAGTTGGTAGTACCAAGATCGATTCCTATGACTTTTCCCATTTTGTTCTCCTAACGTGCTACCCTTACCAGCGACGGACGGATGACACGGTCGCCAATCAGGTATCCTTTCTGAATGACTTCAATAATTTGACCGCTCTCATGAGCGGGACTATCCTCATGTGTTAAAGCTTCATGAAAATTAGGGTCAAACATCTGCCCATCCGCGTCAATTTCCTTAACGCCATCTGATTCCAGAATTCCCTGAATTTTCTTATAAATCAGCTCAATGCCTTCAGCCCAGAGTGCACCTTCCCCTGAGGTTGGTTTTGCTTTCAATGCTCTCTCCAGATCATCCATTACCTGTAAATATTTACGGGTAATATTGGCAAGAGAATTTTGTTGAGATTGGATCTGGTTTTGATCGATCCTTTTCTTATAATTCAGAAAATCAGCCCGTTCACGCTGCCAGCCGTCAAAATACTCAGCGGTTTTTGCTGCGCCTTCAGCCAGTTGATTCTCCAGATCCTGGATTTTTTCTTCCATTTCCATCAGCTTTTTTTCTGTTGATTGCGTTTTCGGTTTTCGATCTGTCATGCATCTCTCCTGCATTTCGGTTTCAGGCAAACAAGTCACCTGTTATTTGATTATTCAACCATAGTATCGGTTACCAGCTCGCTTAGTAAGCCAGCCATAAACCGTACAGTGGAAATTGTTCTACCATAATACATACGGGTTGGACCGATTACACCTACCGTCCCGGTAGCGGTTCCAGGCACACCATAACGGGCAAGAACAACTGAGCATTGGCGAAGTTCCTCCCAATTCCCTTCTCCACCGATAAGAACCTGAACACCACCCACATTGGTATTCAACACGGTTCGTTCGATCAGGTTATCCAACAAGGTGCGTTCCTCGAGCAGCTTTAATGCCTTTCGTGCATCTTCTGATTGGGCAAACTCTGGCTCAGTAAGCACATTGGTTAACCCATCCATATACAACTCACCGGAAACTGAAGCAGATACTCCTTCGAGTGATTGAACGATCAGCTTAAGAATATCTTCTTCTAACGGTGTATATTGATTTGCCAGAGATTTTATCGCTGCGGAATCCAAACCCTGACAAATTTGAGAAAGTCTGCTTGCGCTGGCAGATAAATGCTCCTGAGCTACCGGCTCTGCCAGGGTAAGCATTTGTTGTAAGATTTCCCCTCCCACCAACACCATCACCATTAATACTTGCCTGCCCCTGGTGGATATCAGCTCGAGGTGCTTCAACCGGGCATGTTCAGGGTGCGGAGAAGTAATGATTGATGCCGCTTTGGATTGATGCGCTAATACAGATGCAGCCAGCTTCATCCACTGCTCCAACCCCTGACGGCTCTGATAAAACTGATGGCTGATTGTCCTTTGTGTGGTGATGGGGAGATCTGTATTATTCAGCAACTTGCCGACAAAATAACGGTAACCCTCATCAGTGGGCATTCGTCCCGCAGATGTATGTGGCTGGGATAGGTAGCCAGCTTCATCGAGGGCAGCCAGTTCATTCCGAACGGTTGCTGGACTCAAATCCAGGCTGTATCTATCCACCAGGTACTGGGAACCGATTGGCTGAGAATTCTGCACAAAATCGTGAATCACCAGCGTAAGGATAAATTTTTGTCGGTCACTTAACTCTCTCATATGATTACTATTAGCACTCTCAAGCCTAGAGTGCTAATCCATTGGCATTAATGATATCATTCCCGTTTTCGAGCGTCAAGCGGGCTGAAAAGGATTCAAATAAAAGATTAACACTTGCGCAACAATTTGACTCAATCGCCGCGAACATCTAAACTGATAATAAGTAATAGGTACAGAAAACCATTTTGATAATGTAGAATCAACTAATGTCCGAATATTTCGTATTATCCCTATTAAAGAAACGGCTGCAATCTTATTCATTTTATGCAGGTTTCTTTAGAACCGATCACGACCCCCCGCAATAATTCCCTCCCATTTACATTCACGGGAATATTCCCTTTTCATTATCAGGATAACCAGTAATAAAGTGAGGTATTTATGACCCCCAGAGAATTTGTATCTAAACGTGCCCCGGCTTTTAAAGATATACCCGATGAAAAATGGAATGATTGGCGCTGGCAATTAAGCCACCGGTTGAATACGGTTGAAGAAATCGAAACCGTGTTGAAATTGACTGAGAGTGAAAAAAAAGCTTTAAGCACCAGTGGCTTATTCCGGGTAGAGATTACCCCATATTTCATTTCACTCATTGACCCCGAAGACCTGAATGATCCGATTCGGAAACAGATTATTCCCACAGCCGACGAAATCCAGCCTTTTACGGGAATGATGGAGGATTCTCTGGCAGAAGACCGTGATTCACCTGTCCCCGGTCTGGTGCATCGTTATCCCGACCGGGTACTCATGCTGGTAACCACCCAATGCGCATCTTATTGCCGCTACTGCACGCGATCCCGGATAGTGGGAGACCCGAATGCCACTTTCTCCCGCTCAGAATTTGAAGCACAAATAGACTATTTGAAGCGCACTCCCCAGGTCAGAGATGTGCTTCTTTCAGGTGGAGATCCGCTTACACTGGCGCCTAAACTCCTTGAAGAACTCCTATCCCGTCTTCGTGAGATCCCGCACATTGAAATTATCCGGATTGGTTCAAGGGTCCCGGTTTTCATGCCGATGCGGGTGACACAGGAACTCACCGATATGCTGGAGAAATATCACCCTCTCTGGATGAATATTCACGTGAACCATCCCAACGAGATCAGCCTTGAACTTGCCCAGGCATGCGATAAGTTGAGCAGAGCCGGCATTCCTCTTGGAAATCAATCTGTCCTCCTGGCAGGAGTCAATGATTGCGTTCACCTGCAGCGTCAGCTGGTTCATGAACTGGTTCGTATCCGGGTAAGACCATATTACCTGTACCAGTGCGACCTGGTCGAAGGAGCTGGGCACTTCCGTACACCTGTGGCAAAGGGTGTGGAGATCATCGAAGCATTACGCGGACACACATCCGGATATGCTGTGCCAACCTATGTTGTTGATGCACCTGGCGGAGGTGGAAAAATACCGGTGATGCCAAATTACTTGGTTTCTATGTCAGATCATAAGGTCGTTCTGCGAAACTACGAGGGATATGTCACCGCCTACGAGGAACCCATCACTTATCACCCGCATGATCCCAAGACCTGCCCCTTCTGTCAAAATAAACGCGGAGAACCCGGTCAGCGTGGCATTTCTGGTATGCTCGATGGTGATCAGATGTTCATTAAACCCGAAGGCTTTGATTTGTTACACAGCCGCGGAGGCGCAACTCATCGATTGCGTGAGAATATGGAAAAATGGAAACCTCTGGGAATTGGGGATGGAAGTTCCCAAAAACCTGAATAATAAAAAATCAGGACTGGTTATTGAACCAGTCCTGATTTTTTAAGATCTTAGTTTCGCGCCCAATTCCTGTTCCAACCGGCGGATGATTTTTTGCCGGATCTGGGTAGCATCTTTATCAGTGAGGGTGCGATCTGCTGCCTGGTACATCAGGCTGTATGCCAGAGATTTTTTCCCGTCGCCGAGCTGCTTTCCACGGAAGATATCAAAGAGGCGTACCTTTACAACCAGCTTGCCGCCTGTCTGGCGGATTAATGCTTCGACTTTCTCGGCAGGTACGTTTTCATCTACCACCAGAGCCAGGTCCTCCAGGATCGGCGGGAATTCGCTCACCGGAGAAACCGGGAAAGAATGCATGGCCGCCAGAGCCAACATAGCTGCGAGATCCAGGTCAGCTGCCATCACTGGTGTAATGATTTCATAGTTTTCCTGTACCTGGGGATGTAATTCTCCACATAATCCAAGGACTTTCTCGCCCGATTTAATCAAAGCACACTTACCGGGATGGTACGTGGGGTCATCTCCCGGACAAAATGTGACCGGGATCTGCAGTGCGCTCAATAGTGCTTCAAGGATGCCTTTCAAATCATAAAAATCTACTTTTTCTCCCTGCTGTCTATCCCAGGCAGATGGTTCACGCAAACCAGTCAGCGTAATAGCCAACCGGTGGGGCTCGAGGGGCAAAAGCTCGCCTGAGGGTAGGAATACTGATCCAATTTCAAACAGGAAAAGTGATTCAGACAAACTCTGATTGTTTGCCAATACATTTAAAACGGAAGCGAGTAGACTGCGGCGCAGGACACTTTTTTCAGGAGCAATCGGATTCACCAGACGGATGTAATCCCTTTCCGGTGTCCCGTCGATTCCTTTTGGTAAAAGTCGTTTTTCCAATTCCGGAGAAGTCATGCGGTGTGTAATCACTTCCTGTAAGCCAAGTGAAACGAGAGTGTCGCGGATAAAATCCTCAGCTTCTTGGATTGGGTTGCCCCGTTGTGGTGGCAAAGGTTCAGCCATACGGCTTTCAGGAATGTTCTCATACCCGTACAACCGGGCAATCTCTTCCATAACATCTGCAATACCCACGACGCCTTCTCCAATATCCATACGGATTGGAGGAGTTTTCACAGCTAAAACCCCATCCTTTACTTCATCGCTAAACTCCAACCTTTCAAGCAATTCTTTCACCTGTACCAGTGGAATTTCAACACCAAGCATACGCTTAATATCGCGTTCAGTCAGGTTGACTACCGGGTCTCTGGGCGGTAATGGATAGTTATCTACAAAACCCGGAGCAACTTGACCCCCGCTCCATTCGCTCATCCAATACAGACATCTCTTTAATCCTGCAAATGCCAGTTCTGGATGTACGCCACGTGACATTCGATAAGATGCTTCAGACGACAAAGCATGCTGGGCAGCTGTACGCCGGATATTAATAAAATTCCATGCCGCGCCTTCGAGCAATATATCCCTGGTTTGATTGCCCACTTCTGTCTCGGCTCCCCCCATCACGCCTGCCAGTGATAATGCCCCGGCAGAATCACAAACGAGCACATTTGATTCCGATAGGTTTCTCTCAACTCCATCGAGTGTCGTGAGTTTCTCACCTTTTTCTGCCGTTCGTGTAGAAATTACTACGGGCTTTCCGGCAGCACGTTTCTGGAGTGCAGAATAATCAAACGCATGCAGCGGTTCACCAATCTCGAACATGGTGTAGTTAGTTGCATCAACAATGTTACTGATTGCACGTACTCCTACCAGGCGTAGTCTACGCTGAACCCAGTATGGGCTGGGCTTTATTTCGACATTACGGATCAAACCCACTATGAACCTGGGATTAAGATCAGGATTGCTGATCTCGATCTTTACCTGATCCTCGATTGAATCACCGGATGTTTCCAGTTTATACTCAGGTTTTCTCAAAGGGTTGCCTGTTAGTGCCGCCAGTTCACGGGCGATACCCAGAATACTGGTATTTCGTGCCATGTTGGGGTTAATCTTAATCTCCAGAACAGCATCACCCATGTAGTCCACTAGAGGTGTACCGGCAACGGCATCATCATCCAGAAAAATGACACCCTCATGTTCATCACTAATACCCAATTCCTTTTCTGAGCAAACCATGGAGTATGAATCCACGCCACGAATCTTCGTTCGTTTGAGTGTAGCCAGAACCAAACCCTCGGCATGTCCATCATAGATGACCGCACCCTCTTTTGCATAAGCTACTTTGATGGGTTTTTCCAGTCTCCCAATCCCCTTATAGGGGAACAAGTTGGGAGCACCGGTCAGGACAACATGTTGCTCCTTGCCGTCAAACAGGTCACACAATGTCAACCGGTCAGCATTGGGATGCGCGTTTACCTGAGAAATCTCAGCCACAACAATTTTCTCCGGGTCCCATGCTAAACCGCTGACTTTAAATCCATGCCCATCATGATCAGGTAGAGGTAAACCAGCGAAGCGGATATCCTCCACTTCCAGACCTGCCATTGTCAGCTTGTATGCGATATCTGTGACCTCCAGACCGCTGAGATCTACAAAATCCTTTAACCAAGATACAGGAACTTTCATACCGTCCTCCTAGAATTGTTCCAGGAAACGGATGTCGTTTCCCCAGAAATAACGAATATCATTGATTTTATGACGCAGCATGAACTGCCTCTCTGGCCCCATGCCAAAGGCAAAACCAGAATAACGGGTAGGGTCATACCCTCCATTGGCAAGAACCGTAGGATGAACCATGCCGGCTCCCATCACTTCGAGCCAACCAGATTTTTTACAAACAGGGCATCCTTTTCCACCACAGATGAAGCATTCCACATCCATTTCCGCCGATGGCTCGGTGAATGGGAAGTGATCAGAGCGGAAACGCACTTTAGAGTCCTGCCCAAACATCCGTCGGGCAAACTCCATAAGTGCAAATTTAAAGTCACCAAAGGTAATACCCTCACCCACCACCAAACCTTCCACCTGATTGAATTGCACCTCAGAACGGGCGGTAATTTGTTCATAGCGATAGCACATCCCCGGCAAGGCAATTCGAATTGGCGGTGGATTTTGTGGATTGGTTGCAGAGAATTCTCGCATGGCGCGGATTTGCCCCGGTGATGTGTGAGTACGCATTACCAGGGAATAACTACCATCATCCTGAGGAGATTCAATATAAAAAGTATCCTGCATCTCTCTCGCAGGGTGATGTGGAGGAATATTCAATAATTGGAAATTGTATTCATCTGTTTCAACATCGCGCGAGGTATAAACCTGAAAACCCATATCGGCCAGAACAGCCAGAATCCGGCGTAAATTCGTTGTAGCAGGATGTAGCCGTCCTTTTCGCGGTATTCTGCCGGGTAAAGTAACATCCAATCGTTCGGTTTGAAGTGACTTTTGTAGTTCTGCAGTTCTGGTTTCTTCCAGACGAAAGATAAAAGCCTCCTCCAAAGCAACTTTAACAGCATTGGCAGCCTGTCCAATCACCGGGCGATCTTCCTTGCTTAATTGCCCCATTTTTGAGAAAACACCCATTACAGGAGCCGATCTACCTAAATTGGCAATCCGCCAGGCTTCCAATTCGGCGGCATCCTTCACTTTCATGAGTGCTGCAAGCCCATCTTCACGAATTTTTTCCAGCTCTTTCAGCAATTCCATACTTCCTCCTTGATCATCGAAATTTCGATGGCTGTTACAGATTTCTGCCTCTTCCAATAATTCAATTTGGTCAATTTCTGGCTTCTTTATAAGCAAACAAGCCATTAATAAAAAAAACCATCCCTTATCTGGGACGGGATTTTTACCCGCGGTACCACCCGGATTGGCATAAAGCCCTCTCAAACACCAACAGCCTTACAGCGATTGGCTCCCCAAAATAACGGAGGGGGTCCGGTCCGGACTACTATTTCCTTTCACCCGGACAGCTCGAGAGGGAACTTCACATTCCGCTGCTTGAATGGGACTTTCAGTCTCCGATCCCACCTCCCTGGCAGCTCGCAGAAGGTTACTTTCCTCTGTCGTCGCTTTTCTATGCATGAATTATCCCAAATTTGGTGGATAAGGTCAATGGTATCTTATCAAAATTTCATAAAAAATTTTTACTTTATGGGAAAGTCAACTTTCCAACGATCCAATGGTGAGCGGGATATGCTTTCACGAAAAGCCGCTGTTTCCTTCAGAGAACGATGCAGCATCTGTTCGTATTCCTTTATTTGAAGTGATCCACAAGGTTTTTCCGGCAGGGCGTATTGCAGTTTTCCTCCCGTCATGGACATACGAATAAATCCGGCCGCATTTAGATACATCAAGCCAATTTTTACCGTTTCCATTCGATGGGATGTTGCTGCTGCCAATCTGGAAATATCAACAGGTTGATGATCTAAATAAGTCTTTCCCCGTAAAAGAGCAAACAACCTCTGTGTAAATGGTTTCGCCGAATCCAGACCAGGGTCGACACAGAACAGTAATACTCTCCTGGGTTTTACCTTGTTTATCACGTATTGAATCTCTTCGCCTCCCGGAGGGGTTGTCCAGACGACAAGATCGTCTGCCTTTCCAATTTCAAGTCGGGTGCACCCAGGTGATTGATCGCGGTTCATCCCTTCTGCCCAAACCTGTGCATAACGTGTGTTAAGTAGTTCTCCCAGAATCGCCATGGGATCATGCTCTCCGCGATAATCCAGGTATTGTATGGTGACTGCAGGTAACTCTACCTGTAGATTTTCAGGTAGTGGACAGGCATCTACCCATTCAAGTTGAAGCTGGTTTTCATTCTTCCAGGTAGTAATTCGGGCAGTTACTGCCAGATCCAGCCAGCCTTCAGGCGGGGTCTGATCTGCAGCCTGCCACCAAAATACTTTTGCCTGATTACCATTTGTGTCTACCACATTTAATAACCAGTGCTCTTTAGTTTTTCCTACCAACAATGAATCTTGGATGCTTACTTTATTCATCACAAAGACGGGCGCTGGATTTCCATTACCAAATGGAGCCAGTTTTTCAAGTTCAGCTACTTCTGAGTTAGGATTGAAAGCAAAATCTGCTGCCAGGGCAACAGTCAGAGATCCATCAATCTCCAGAAGAGGTTGCTCTACCTGCCCTTCTGCAATCATGCCTCGAATTGTATGGGAAAGCATCTGCCTAAATTCAGGTATCATTTCTACCGAAAGAGATAAACCGGCGGCCATTGCATGCCCTCCGCAGCCTTTTAGTATATGTGCATGGGTTCGAATAGCGTGAAAAATATTTAATCCCGGTATGGACCGGGCTGAACCAGCAGCAATCCCGGTGGGATTGCTACGTAATAATATTACTGGTCGGTTGAACCTGTTTACCAGATGCGAGGCAACAATCCCCAGAACGCCCCCCACCCATTCCGGGTGGTCAAGTACCAGTACTGGATCATTTAACCAGGCTGGATTCTGCTCGATTTGGTGCAAAGCGGCTTGCAGCACCTGCGAACTGTACAATTTACGTTGTGCATTCAGCCCTTCCATATTCTGAGCTAGATATGCCGCATGTGCTTCATCCAGTGTCGTGAACAAATCCACACTGGTATTTGCATCTGCCAGTCTACCAACCGCGTTCAGCCGAGGCGCAAGTTGAAAACTGATATCAGTTTCATTAATACCCTCTGCCTTCATCCCGATTAGTCCAATTAATTTAGCCAGGCCAAGGCGGTTGTTATGACGAAGAACCTGCAAGCCTCGCTGCAACAAATAACGGGCATCTCCGCGCAGTTCAGCTACATCCGCCACCAAACCCAGGGCGGTAAGATCGAGTAAATCTTGGCAGATTTCACTGTGATGATCTTCGGCAAGTAACGCTTCTGCCAATTTAAATGCCACACCACAGCCCGGCAGAGTTGCCAGGGGGTGATCCTCTGGCAGAAAATGCGGATTGATCATCGCCACTGCCCCTTCTGGCAAAACCTCGGGCAATTCATGGTGATCGGTAATTATTATATCTACACCACGACTGCGTATCACCTGAACCGCTGCTGACGCATCTATACCTGTATCACAGGTAACCACCAGATCAATTCCGCTTAATAGCTTTTCAAGTGTAGAGATATGGATTCCGTGTCCTTCGATCTCCCGCAAGGGAATATGATAGGAGACATCCAGACCCAATGCCCGGAAAGCAGTCACCAAGATGGTAGTAGAGGTCTGACCATCCACATCGAAATCACCCCAAACCAGTACTCGTTGATTTTTGGCGGCTGCTTGCCGGATCCTGTCCACCGCAACTGCCATCCCCGGAAAATCATAGGGTGATGAAGGATTGTATTCATCCGGATTAATGAAGGAATTGATCAATTCCGGATCTGTTAAGCCCCGCCGGATTAAAATACCGGCGATAAAAGTGTTTCCTCCGCAGGCTTCCAGAACATCTCGGGGAATGCCAATTTCGCGAACGGGAACCCAATGGTAGCGTGGAAATTCTGGTAAAAGCCCCATTTAATCCTCTAATGCAAGGACATCCGCTAATCCCGAAAGAAGATTATCTTCTGCATCCTCAAGCTCGTTAATCGAACCGGGCTGCACACCCCGGTCACAATAGGACCGAAATGGACAAAAGCGGCAGCGTGAAATATCCAGAGTCTTTTCAAAACCATCCTCTGGAAGCTGTTTGATCTCATCCATTAATGCGGATAAATATTCTCTATCAACCTGATACTGACTTGAATGATAAGGAAAATGCACAGGGTTGCGTGGATCTGCTGCCAGCCAGTAAACCATTTCAATTTGTTCTGGTTGCCAGGCTTTTCCATGATTCCAGTGAGCTCCCGCCTGAACAGTAATCATGGGGTATAACATCGTTTGAATTTTTTCTGCTAATTTGTTTTGACCAACAGCATATCGTGTAGTTTTCCAGTCATATATCCATAGCTTTTTCCCGGGATATATAACCAGTAAGTCAAATTTTGCAATCAGACGTTTTCCATCCAACCGTCCAATTAGCGTGTGTTCAGCAAGCCGGATGATTTCTGGATCTTCGTCAAAAACCGGCATGAGTTGTGCCTGACCAGCATGAAATGCATCCCACCATAATTGCACTTGCGGATCATCTATAGCTTGTGCTAATTTCTCTTCGGGTACTCCTGCTACCAATTGCTGTATGAGTCGATGGAGATCATTGCCCTGTTTTTGATGTTTTTCGAAAAGAAGTTGATCGTCGGTTTCTGTAGCCGGCCAGGCAAGATGGTCCACATATCGCAGCTTGAATCTGAAATTGCAATCCTGAAAATCCTGAAGAGCATTCTGACTGAATGAAAAATCTTTTAAATCCATTCGACCCCTTTACTCTTGCTGGCTCTTTAAGAAAGCATCTAGTGCGATTAATGACACCGCTACTTTTGCCTGATTTCGTAAACCACTGTTACAGGTGATCACCAGCTCCCGTTTTGCGCGAGTGATGCCCACATAGAGCAGGCGCAGCCTTTCTCCGATTAATTTATTCCGATCGATGAGGGTTGCCTCTCCTCGCGGCAGTTCCGACCCACCAAGTAAAGCATCTAATTCTGCCAATGATTCTGCTGTCAGGTTCCACTTGTTACGGATAAACCATTTTTCTGAGAGAAAGTCATCACCAGCGGCGCCGGAAGGAAAATCAAAATTATTCACCGAACTCAGGTACACCTTATCCCATTCCAGTCCTTTAGCTTTGTGCAGGGTAGCAAGAACCACCTTGCCTTTGTATTTATCCGGATCAAAACCGTCATCTTCAGCACTAAATCCCGGCAGTTTACGGGCATACCCGGCAAATGTGGCTAATTCCAGAACAAATTCAGGCAATCGCCAGTCGGGATGCAAACGGGTCATCTGATTGAGATATGAAGCCAGTTTATGTGACAATGCAAGGTCAGCCGGTTCGGTAAAGAGATCCTGTGCTATTGTGAGGATGGTTTGATCGACAGGCAACAGTGTGGCAGATAGCCATTTACGAATTTGTAGGCGAAAGTCGTATATATCGTTTAAGACTGTCGCATCATACTCGGTTTCTCTGGCAAGTTCATCCAGAGGATCCAACCCGGTTGGGTACAAAAAGGTGAAGAGATTTGTTACTTTTTTCAGAATTCCTATGCCTGCATGCACCATTAACGAATCCATTTCCAACCCGCTGGATAAACTTTTCCAGGTTCGATAACAATCCTGGCATAGTTTTGGATTAATCGGATCCACAAGATAACGTAATACCAGTGTAATCTGGCTGGCAGTCTGGCGGGTGGTGGATGTGCTGCGCAGTAATTCAATAAATGGTACAGAAAGCGCTTCGAGTACACCTGCCATTGCTTCCATATGCCGGTTGTTTTGTGAGAGGATTGCGACTGTTTCATCAGGATGGGTTTCCAGCCAACCCTTCACTGATTTACCGATTTTTTCAAGTTCTTTATCAGATTGGTACACCTGGGGGATGGTAATAATACTGGCAGTTTCATCAGAAGGATTAGGTGAAGCGTCATCAATCCCTACCGGTTCAATATACGGTCGATCCAGTGCAGATCTGGCATCAGGGTTGGGATGCTCGTTCATCGTCCAATCAATCAGATAATTCGCCAGCCTGATGATTTTGGGAGCTGAACGTCCGCTGGCTGGCAGTGGAAGGGATTTAACACCTTTTTCTCGAATGAAATTCCGTAAATACTGTGGAGAGGCAGTGGTAAAAGTTTCGAAAATTGCCTGATTTGGATCACCCACACGCACCCAATTTCCACCTTCACCTGCGAGTAGCCGTAAGATCGCTTCCTGTAAACGGCTGGAATCCTGAGCTTCATCTTCGAGAATATAAGGGAACTGATGCCGTAAGCGCTCAACCAACAAATCATCTTCTTGAAGCATAGTCAATGCGAAACGAATGAGATCATCGAAATCCAACCCATTCCGGTATTGCAATGCACGCTGATAATCTGCATAGATCTGGGTGCACATTTCTGCCAGGCTTAATTTACGGGGATGCCTCTGGCAGTTTTGATACAACTCATCAGGTGTTACCTGGCGATCCTTGGCTGTACGGATAAATGCACCAGCAGTTTCCTTTAAGACATCGGGCAGGTATTTTTTACAAACATAAGCAAAGTTCGCATTTTCGGTTCCGCCATCGATCAACTCGTGAAGATCAGGAGTATGCATCTGTATCCAGGTTTGTACAGCCTGTGTGAGAATTTGCCCGGTAGCATGATCATCAAGGATGGTGAAGTCATTCGCCAGTCCAACCATTGCCGGTCGCTGGCGGATAATATCGTGGGCTAATCCATGCAGAGTTCGCACCCGATAGCTCATTCCGGGCAAAATGGTAATATCCTCAAGAAAAGAAGAAACCCTGCGCGAAAAGTTTTCAACTGCTGAATTCACCAGCGTTACAACCAGCACTTCCTGATCGATTTCCAATTTCCCATTGCGAATAATTTCAGCAGCTAATGCAGAGAGCGTAAAAGTCTTTCCGCTACCCGGCACAGCGGAAATTCCCATCCAGCCGCTCTTGTATTTTAGAATTTCCTGCTGCGCAGGACGGTATTTTTCAGGCATCGGAACCCTCTTGTCCATCTTTATCATGCCGGTAGTAACGGGACTTTACAGCAGAGGTTTGTAACACTTTCAACAACTCTCCCTGCTGAGTGAAACCTTGTTCATTAATTTCATTGTAGTGAAAATATATTTTTTTACGGCATCGTCGCATCAATCCGGCTGCAATCCGGAACATTGTGTTCTGGTTGGCTGCATATTCCTCTGTATCGGTCCATTTTTTCGGAATATACCACGAACGACTGAGGACATAAGGATGGGTGAGAGGTTGTTCAAGTCGCTCCCACCAGCCATTGGACCCAATATCCAGCCATATTTGCACATCGACAGGCTTATTCTGCATCAGGTAGGTGTGAGCCGGAGCGAGGAAAACCGAGCCGGGAGAATCCTGCTGGTATTGGCGTAAATATTGTGCAGCAACCAATCCATTTTCCACTGATAGTAAAAATTCTTTACCCACCTGAACATCATCAGCCACAGTATTTTGAATATTCAACCTGAACTTTGTTGCTGATTCAATTAGATTGGCGGTTATTTCTCCAGCATTGGGATCAGTATGGTATCCAAATCCGGCTTGAGATAATACCTCGCCAAAAACTCTTCTTAAGAAAATATCTAATTCCTTAACTGGTTCTTGTTGATAAAGATCAATCCATTCACGTAATTGATCATATCTTCCTCCGCAGACATAAGTTATTTTTTCTTTTTCAACAAGGTTAATCTGATTGAAATCGGAGAGGACAAACTGGTTCCCCTTACGCCGATAAATAATTTTGCCCAAATGTGTCGCTCGCGGTAAATCCATATCTTCAATTGCAACGTGCAGCATATGAATCACATCCTGAATATGGGGTGCTAGGTACCAGTCTGGATGTGCAAGTTTGGCAAGAGTAAGCAGGCAACGGACATATGCCTCATCCCGTAATGACCGAGACGGGCGTATGGTTCGTACAGGTATATCCAATTCTTCCAAACGATGTGTCAGGCTGAATCGCAGGGTCTCTGGCATAAATGGAGCTAGAATCGCAATTTGATCTGGCAAAACGTGCTCTTCCTGCACCAGATGGTGGACAGTTTCTGCACAAGCATCCAGCATCTGTGGAAAGAAATGATGCGTGGCAAATTCCAGATATTCTGCCAGGTTTTCAATAGGTAAATCGGTGTTTTTATCAACATTCTTCTGGCGGATGGTAGCTGCCATTTTCTCAACAAAAAAATGGATAGGCTCTGGTGTAATAAGTGTCTGATTCAGAGTGACAATCTCGTCGCAAATCTCCGCCAATCTTTCAGCTGACTGAGGGTCTGCACCAAGAAATTGACGGTAACCGGCATCTTGGTCACAGATAATTAAAGCTGTTTCAGTGGAAGGAAGCCATGAAAGCAGCACATCATGCGTAGCAGGTGTATCCTCTTCGAGGTTGTCCACGAGCAAATGGGGGTAACGTTCAATGAGGTATTGGCGGCACAGTAGGCTTTCCCACAAATGGTTATAGAACAATTCCATTTGCAACGAATAATCTAATAACTGGTTTTTAAGGCAGAACTCTCGGAATAAATTGATACATTCCTGAGCCTGATCGTAAACTCTTAGCTGACTGGTTGGTCCGCTCCAGGCTGATTTCAAACGCTCGCCGATTTCGACATAAGGGAAACCCACAAGTGCCGCTTTATTTAAGTTATCCAGAAGTTGGCTGTATAACCGATGCGGATCCATCTTGACAGACGCGAAATAGCCTTCGTGGATTCGCTTTTCCTCCACAATCTTCGCCATATAATACTGGGCGGTTTCGATGGTCAGGTAATTGGGAGACGCCGCAACAGATGCAAAACCAGTATTGGGAGCCACCATCGCCCAGAAAAGGTTAATCATCCGCTGCGCCAGCCCATTCATGGTGAGGATATCAACCATACCACCCGGAGGAATATCTTCTCGGGAAAGAACCTCATGATAGGCACTTGCCAGAGACCGTTGCGGTGTCAGCACAAGGATCTGATCAGCCGGAATACCATCGGTAAGCATCCTGTACAAGCGCTCCACGCCGATAGTTGTCTTTCCGCAGCCAGCCGGTCCTGTCAGGAACATCCTGGCAGACCGGATGGGGTAAGCGATATCCATTTGTTCTTGAGTGAGTTTTATTGGGTCAGGGTCCATAAAATGCAAGGAAACAATTTTCGCTGAAGGGTTAGACCACTATGGAATTTAGTATAGCACAGCATCATCATCGGGTACGACCCCGACAAGCCAGTCAGGCAAAGGAAAATCGAGGAAAAATGATATATCCATCCCCAATTCGATTACTGCTTGCAGACTATTCAACCAGCAAGCTTCCGTCATTCCCCGTTTCTCCAGAATACGGGTGAGAGATTTTGATATCTGGATGTTCTCATCTTTCTCATCTGTTTGCAATGCCCGCTTCAATCCCTCCAGGATTTTTGTGTTATCCATTGGCTCAAATCCATACACCATTACCGAACCGCTGGGATGACGTAAAAAATCCAATTCGTTTTTATGTCCACCGGGATGATATTCATCCATAAAAACACACCAGCGAAAGAGCTTCATTGTGCCTCCTGTATTATGAAACCTCAGGCAGCCTGCCCCGATCCAACCGCCTGAAATATCCCCAGACAGAGACGGGGCAGGCTCTTACCCGTTCCCCCTTAACGGGTTGCCCCTGAGGTGTCCCCCTGTACGCCATCCCCCTGAATGGCTTGGCCTCCGGTTAGTCCATAGCTATGATTGACTTCCCGGTTTTTTCTCCTTATCTTTCTGATCTGCCTGAGGGCTATTTGATCTGCGTGCATTGTAGTTTTGCATATGCCTCATTTTCTGCATCATCAGATCCATGCCCCTCTCAATTTCATTGGAAGTTTCATAATGCTCGTTCAATTCTTCCTGGGCTAAGAAAGGAGCAGCTGATTGTAGATAAGAACGTAAGTGCAGAGAGCCTTCCTGGCGCAATCCGCGTTTCTCCATAATTAATGCCTTTTCCGCTTCTATCGCAGCTTCAACATGCTTGAATCGGCGCATAAACCGATCATCAACAATTTGCGCTTCGACTTGTTCTTTATCTTTAGCCGTGAATTGAATCATCCCACCGGCATCCAAGCAGGTGCCATCTTCACCATCAGCGGTTAATGTAAAGGATAGTTCTACCAGCGCATCTAATTCAACAGGTTGAAACAGCGCTTTCATAAAGATGGTGTTTTCTTTCCCGGCATACATATCAGGGATATCTACAGTAAATACACCTTCTACCTGCTTATTCGTCCAATCACCCACTACTTCAAACATCACAGAAGGTGGCAAATCAACATTCAAACGCAAATTTCGGGCTGTGATATTCGTCAGACCTTCCAATTCTTGCATAAAAATCGACTGTATTTCTCGTACATTGGCAATATAGTAGTATCTGCCACCACCCCGATTGGCTATCGCTTCGAGTAATCGTTCATTGTAGTCATGCCCTACTCCGAAAGTAGAAGTGGATACACCTCGGTTGAAAATCTCAGCTGCATGATATGCTAGTTCCTCTTCATCTACGATGCCTTCATTTGCAAGTCCATCGGTTAGTAACAGGCAACGATTAATCGATTGGTCATCCAATACTTCTCCAATCAGTCGGCATCCATTCAGCCACCCTCCAGAAAGATTGGTCATCCCCCCCGTTTGGATTTCAGTAATGACACTTTGCAACCTTGCTTTATTCTCTTTTGTCAAACGAACACATGGCGAGTAAATTTGCACCTGGTTATCGTAACCCACCAGTGCGACCATATCCCGATCGTCGAGCATATCCAGCACGGTCAAAGCTGCCCGCTTGACATAATCTAGCTTCTCGCCCGACATCGAACCCGAACGGTCAATAACCAGTGCCAGCCGGAGCGGGGAACGATCTTTCGGCGCAATCAGCTGCGGTGCTCCTATGACCGCTTCTATTATTCTTTCTGTTTTTTGATGGGTATAAATAAGATTGGCATCAGCAGATAGGCGTAGTTGCAGAACAGGATGAGACATAGGTTCCTCCCTATAACCCGGCGGATTTGGATTGAGAAGCGCCGGGAAGTCCCTCCCAATCTAATTACGAGAACAGATCACGTGCCAGCAAAACCAACTTTTTGATGCGATCTTTGTAACGGTGATATTTAATTGAATTGAGGTGGATTTCTATCCCAGGCGTTATCTCGATCCTGATCCATGTGGTTTCTGACATCTCTTCTGTAAATGGATCTGATGAAATATCATTGTCAATAGCGTCTGAAGATAAGGATATCTTTCTGTTATCGCTCCTCTGTAACTCCCTGGGACGGCTGAGCAGATCAGTCGTTTGCTTTATTTTGGAAGAGAATGGTGCCGGATTTTCCTGAATTTTTAGCAATTTCTCTGTATAGCTCGCCGCAGTTTCATTCACGATCCGGTTGGAAGGTTCATCTTCACTCGTACTATCATCATCCTGCCGAAAATTCTCCGCAAGTATACGAACATTTTTCAGCAATTCTTCCTGCGGTAGCCCCGCATTTTTTTTCAGAACCTGCCTGACAATTTCAGGTGGCAGATTGAGGACCAGCGAGCGTATCTCCCTGAGCGGCAGATATGCGTCTTTTAAGCGGCGGATCAACTCGATTAAGTCAAGGTACTCCTCGCTATAATATGCATACCTTCCGCGGGTGGTCGGGGCTGGTAACAGCCCTTCTGCAATATAGTAGCGGATAGTCCTGACGGATACTCCCGCTCTCTCTGCCAGCTCATGTACCAGCAACTGGTTTTCGAGTTCTAGCATACACCCTCGCTCTTTGACAGCACTACTGTAATAGTAGCAGTATTACGTAACATTGTCAAGATGGAATTTTTTATTACTTTTGAATGAATTATAGACTACAAAGAGCAAATCAATATCATCCTATCCCGAGACCTAACATACGTAATTTATGTATGTAACATTAAATCCAATTTAGACATCTGTTAGAAGATTATTAGATGTGCCATACGGATATTGACTTAATACCTCCACAGTTCATAATTAAGATTAGCTATGGAATACAAAGACTATTACAAAACACTTGGCGTTGAACGAAGTGCTTCTGATCAGGAAATTAAAAAATCTTATCGAAAGCTGGCAATGAAATATCACCCAGACCGAAACCCGGGAGATAAAAAAGCCGAAGATAAGTTTAAAGATATCAATGAAGCATACCAGGTACTGAGTGATCCGCAGAAACGTGCGCGATATGATCAACTCGGTGATTCATACTTTAACTATCAGCAAAGTGGCGGTTCACCGGGTGGTTTCAACTGGGAACAATGGTACAACACTGGTCAGGGCGCTGGACGCAGAGTTCAGGTGGATAACCTTGGAGATCTATTTGGCGGTGGCGGGTTCTCAGATTTTTTCCGTATGATTTTCGGCGATTTTTCTGGTTCTATGAATACAGGCGGACGTACTGCCCAACGTGGCCATACGCCCCGCTCTATGGAACAACCTGTCCAAATTTCATTGATGGAAGCATACAATGGAACCACCCGTACGATCCAATCAGGTTCTTCACGACTTGAAGTGAAAATTCCCCGCGGAGCAAAAACTGGCACGAAAGTTCGAGTACCAGCCGGTTCTGCTGCGAATATGCCCGTGGATCTATATCTTGTCGTTGAGGTTCTTCCAGACTCTCGGTTTGAACGCAAGGAAAATGACCTTTACACCGATGCGACCATAGATCTTTACACAGCAATCTTAGGTGGTCAGGTCAATGTCAGTACTCCTGGTGGGTCGGTTTTATTAACCATCCCGCCAGGCACTCAGCCCGGGCAAACTTTCCGTTTAAGCGGGAGGGGAATGCCTTTAATGAAAACGCCTTCACAACAAGGGGATTTATACGCAAGAATAAAAGTAACAATTCCTCGCAATTTATCCGATGAAGACAGATCTGTATTTAGAAAATTAGCCGGGAGAAATCAATAACCATTCCACCCTCCCGGATCAGAGGTAAAATGAAAAAGGTAAAAATTCTCATACCAGTAATTTTAATTCTCTCCACGATGCTCGCTTGTGGCGCACCTATTCATCTGGGAGACGGTATTATTGGTCAAGTTGAGCAGCTCCCAACAGCCGCAGCGAAAATACCCACGCAAATCGCGGCCCTTCCCCAACAGGTTCTGGATACCCAGGTATACGATAACCTTTCTGATGCCCAGGTAGCTTTATACCAGAGAACGAGCCCTGGCGTGGTTGCCATAATGGTCGGTTCAGGTATGGGTAGCGGACAGGGCTCAGGTTTTGTTTATGATAAAAAAGGTCACATCATCACGAATTACCATGTCATTGAAGGCGCTCAAGATATTGAAATAGATTTCCCGTCTGGCTTTAAAGCCCGTGGAGAAGTGATTGGTACAGATAAAGATTCTGATATCGCAGTGGTAAAAATTAATGCCCCCGAAGATGAACTTGTTCCATTGCCATTAGGCGATTCAGATCAAATCAGGGTCGGTCAGACTGTGGTTGCCATTGGCAATCCATACGGGCTGGATGGCACCATGACAACCGGCATAGTGTCAGCTCTTGGAAGAACACTAGATTCAATGCATCAAACTCAGGATGGAAGTGTATATACCGCGGGTGATCTTATCCAGACTGATGCAGCCATCAACCCGGGTAATTCCGGAGGTCCTCTCTTGAACCTTCAGGGAGAGGTCATTGGTATTAATCGCGCCATCCGCACCAGTGGACCTTCCCTCAGCGGTGATGCAGGCAACATTGGTATTGGATTTGCGATCGCGATCAATATCGTTAAGCGAGTGGTTCCTGAACTAATCGAAAATGGCAGTTACGATTATCCATACCTTGGGCTCTCTAGCCTGCCTTCACTTTCACTTACATTGCAGGAAGAATTAGGTTTGCCTCAGTCCACGGGAGCTTACATTGTCAGTATCGTTCCGGGAGGACCTGCAGATAAAGCTGGGCTTAAGGCTGGTAATGTATCTACACAAATTCAGGGATTATTTAAAGGAGGTGATCTGATCACTGCCATTGATGGACAACGCATCTTAACCTTTGGTGATCTACTCAAATATTTGATTAATAATAAAAATCCTGGTGATACTGTTACGATGACAATTATTAGAAATGGTTCTGAAAAGGAGATAGAACTGAAGCTCGAATCTCGCCCGTAAAACATAGAACGCCTTCATTCCCAATAACCGTTAGGAGGGGCATATGTTAAATGAAAGCGAATTGCATGAGCTGTTAGAGTATTCATCAAAAAATAAGGTCCTCAGTTTATACCTTAATACTGAGCCAGCCCAGGGCAATGCCGATGCCTATAAGCTTCGGCTCAGGAGTATGTTGAAGGACCTGGATTTACCAAAAGATGTTGAAAAGATTGAGCAGTATTTTGCTCATGAATATGACTGGTCAGGTAAGAGTGTTGCTGTTTTTTCTTGTGCCGCAGATGGATTTTTTAAAGTGTATCCATTATCGGTACCTGTGCGAAGCCGCGTCTGGGTCACTGATCATCCACATTTTAAACCACTTGCAGATTTATGGGATGCGTACGGCGGTTATGGTGTAGTACTGGTTGATAAACAAGGCGCTCGTTTGTTTTATTTCCACCTGGGTGAACTGGAAGAACAGGAAGGCACGATGGGCGAGGAAATAAAACATGTTAAGCGGGGCGGCGCATCCACCTTCCCGGGTAGAAGAGGTGGAGTTGCAGGTCGGACAGGTTACGCAGATGAACTAGTGGACCGAAACATTAAATCCTCGGTAGAATTTGCAGTTCGCTTTCTTGAAACCAGGAAAATCCGCAGAGTGTTAATTGGTGGGACAGATGATAATGTCAAGGCATTTTTAGCTGAATTTCCCAAAAACTGGCAAAGTCTGGTTGTTGGAACCTTCCCGATTTCAATGACAGCAAGTCATGTAGAAGTCATGCATAAAGCCATGCAAGCTGGACATCAAGCTGAGAAAAAACGAGAAGATAAGATGATACAGGCTGCCATTACTGCTTCTGCAAAAGGCACAGGTGGTGCAGTAGGAGTGGAAAATGTCTTATCAGCGGTAAGCAATCACAGGGTGCAAACCTTATTGTTCAATGAAGGATTTGTTTCACAGGGTATCCGTTGCCAAAGCTGTGGTTTGATAACGCCGCACGAGCTTGCATCTTGTCCAGTTTGTTCAGAAAAGACAGAAAAGGTCATTGATGTTGTTGATCTGGCTGTCCGTTCTGTGTTGCATTCTGGCGGAGATGTGGAAGTCATACATGAATCTTCCGAACTGGAACAGGTGGGGAAAATAGCAGCAATATTACGGTATTAAAACATAGCCAATATTTAAAGACCGGCCCGGAGGTCATTTCCGGGTTGGTCTTTTTTGTATCAGGCAGATTATAATAACCGGCAGAAAGCGATTTGATTAATATGGCAAATAACAAAACAAAGAAAACCGGTTTATCGCGCGACCAACGTAGAATGCGCACGCAACGTTTTATTTTTGTAATTGTATCCATCATTATCATCTTATCCTGGATACTCGGACTGGTCTTTATCAAATGAATCAGGAAAGACCGATTATTCTGGCACCTTATGATCCTTTGTGGTTAGACAAGTTTGAAACAGAAAAACAGAACCTGCTTCGGGTGGCAAGTGATCTACTAACGCATATCGAACATATTGGCAGCACAGCTATTCCTGGCATTATTGCCAAACCAACCGTAGATATTCTTGCCGCAATCATCTCTCTGAATGAAACCCAACGCTTAATCAATGTTATTACACCCATTAATTACATTTACGTACCAGAGTATGAAACCGAATTACCTGAAAGGCGCTATTTCTATAAAAACAGAGCTGGCGAAGATGCATTCCATTTGCATGTGGTGGAAATGAATTCTGCATTCTGGAATAGACATATAGCATTCAGAAATTATTTACGTGCACACGCTGACCAGGCTTTTGCATATGCAAAATTAAAAATTCAATTAGCTGAAAAACATCATGCTGACCGAGATGCTTACTCAAATGGGAAAAGTGATTTTATCCACCGGATAGAAAAGCTTGCGGGCGTTAGTGCGGAATCTCCCAATTAATCCCATTCCCTCGCCCAACCGATTTTCTCTCCCCCTGCATCACCACCCATCTCCAGGAAAACACTTTCAATATTCCAAATATGATAGTTCCGATTATCGTCGTGATTATTGAAGGATAAGTCCAAACAAGCTGATCGAACATCACTCAGGGATGCTCCTCGAGATATCATTCGCTTGATAATCTTGCGAATGCTGCGGGTGTATTCCAGATCATGATTTATCCGAGACTGACTTTCTTCGAATGTTACAGATGGATTACCATGCCCGGGTATTATATTCTCAATCGGATAATGTAAAACGCGTTCTAACGATTTTTGATATACGGCTGAGTTAAAACTAAGCAATGGGATTTCCTGATCTGAAAGCATATCAGCGGCAAACAAGGTACGATCCTTTGGAATATAAATTCCTACCTGATCCGCAGTATGACCAGGCAAAGGGATAATCAGAATCTCGAGATCACTGATCAAAAAAGATTGAGTACGGTTAACTTCCCAATCAGGGGCAACATCCCATCCCCACTCTGGCATATCCATTTCGCCTTCCGCGATTAATGTATCAATGGCTTTTCTGCTGCTTTCTTTCATTCGATTAAACTCTGGGAGGAAGTTTTTATGCGCTACCCGAATCGCTTCATCAAAGGCGCTTACCCCCAGGACATGATCAAAATGGAAATGAGTCATCAACACAGCCTGAATCTGCCAATCATTACTGGCGCAATTATCTTTGATTACCAACACTTCATCGGGAGCCATGCCAGGGTCAATTAACCAAACCAATCCATCTGCCTGGATCAATCCACTGTTATATTCATAGATTCGGCTGTGGGCATACCAGCCATGTGAACTCACCTGAATAAGATCCATCATCACCCCAATTTATTTTCCCTGATAATTCTGTTAAGGATCGGAATTGCTGCAGTCACTGCACGAGCCCGGTGGCTGATTTGATTCTTCTTGTCCAGAGGTAGTTCCGCCATTGTCAGACCCTGCGGTTGAAGAAGGAAGATACTATCGTATCCAAAACCATTCTCCCCACGCTCTTCAGGAATGATTTCTCCCTTACATTCTCCACTGGTAAACCATTCGCTTCCATCTGGTAGGGCTACGCAAACGGTACAGGTGAAACGGGCTTTCCATGGGCGTGGAAAAGGCTGCAAATTTGTAATCAGAAACTTTCGTCTGTCGCCATCCGTCGCTCCTGGATCAGACAGATAACGTTTTGAATATAATCCGGGTGCTCCTTTGAGTGCCTGTACTTCCAATCCGGTATCATCTGCCAGGGCAGGCAACCCCGTTGCTTTAGCATAGAGATGCGCTTTTATTTGAGCATTCTCCCGGTAATCTGTGCCTGTCTCTTCCGCAGAGAGATCCAGCTCCAATTGTCGCGCTGTGATACATTCAAATGGTTGTCCATGAAGTATGGAGAGGAATTCATCCAGTTTTCCCGGGTTTTCAGTAGCTATACAAAGTTTCATAACGATATTTAACCATAAAATATTGTTTAAACCTTAATCCATAATAAACGGAATCCATACTATCTGCACATCTTATTCACAAATTCTTCATACCCGCCAGTTATCCTTTGAGTATCAATAATTTTGATAAAGGAGATAACAATGAAAAAGATTGTTGCAGGTTTAATTTTAGCGTCAGTAATAATGGTCTCTTTAGGCAGTGTGCTTACTGTATCTGCCGATCCAGGGACTCCTCCTCCAGCATATGGTGGACAGAGTGGCTGGGGACGCATTTCTCAAAGCACTTTACCAGGAGATGGCTGGATGCATGATGAAATGATCACTGCATTGGCAAATGAATTGGGAATGAGTGTAGAAGAGCTCGAAAAAGAAATTGCCTCAGGCACTACTCCCGCCCAGATTGCCAGCGAAAAAGGAATGACGGTGATCGAATTCCGTGAATTGATCTTACGCGTTCGTGATGAAGCAATCGATCTGGCAGTGAAAAATGGCACACTTACTCAGGAGCAGTCTGATTGGTTGAATGACCGCGGAAGTCGCAGAGCAGATGTTGACAGAGCGAACCAGGATGGATGGTTGCATACAGAAATGGTCACCGTCCTTGCAAAGGAATTTGGTCTCTCTGTAGAAGAGCTTGAAACTCTGTTGGATGAAGGCAAAACTTACGCACAAATCGCCAGTGATAAAGGGATGACTGTATCAGAATTCCGTGTATTGATGGTAAAAGCCCGCAGTGAAGCAATCGATCTGGCTGTTGAAAATGGAACTCTAACTCAGGAACAGGCAGATTGGATGAAATCCCGAAGCAATATGGGACGCGGTGGACGTGGATCTGGCACAGGAGCCGGTGGCGGTACACCACTCTGGCAGCAGAATCAATAATCGAAAAAACTTACAACGAATGACCAGACATAATTGTCTGGTCATTTTTTTATTCGAATTTGGAATGCTGGAAGAATGATGAATTAAGCAAACAATTGTTAATATTTATGAATATATTCATAATTAATTGACTTACTGGAATGTTTGTGCTATACTCAGGGCGCTTGCAGCAATTATCCCTTATTATAAGTTGTCCATGTGAACTCTAATCGTCACCCTTTGCGGCTCAATGTTGGATTCATTATCAGCCAATCCATTGGTTATAACCGCGACTTTGAGTTCGAATTTCCCAACATTCGCCTGCAGTCTGAAATGGACCTCACCAATTTTAATGGTGTGGCAAAAATCAGTCGTACACCTCAGGGATTGCTGTGTCAGGCACATTTTCACGCAGACCTCCTGCAAGACTGTGTTCGTTGCCTGGAACCGGCATTATGTCATCTGGATACAGAATTCGATGAGTTATATGCATTTTCAAGTCGTACTGCTACCGAATCTAATCTGATACTACCAGATGATGCACATATAGATTTAGAGCCACTGGTACACGAATACCTCACCATAGAAATACCCATTCGTCCGCTTTGCAAGCCGGATTGTCTGGGTCTTTGTCCTATCTGTGGTGAGAATTGGAATGAAAGGGGTTGTGAGCACCAAACCCATCCGGTGGAATAACTGAGACCTTATTTCAGGATCCATCGGACGACTGCCACCCGCATCTTGGGGGTATGAATAGGCTGGAAAGTCAACTGTTGTTTAAGGAGGAGGGTGCAAGTGATTTATTCAATCCGTCATAGACAGAACACTGAGATTATGAGCATGCTGCTCGAGAAAGCCGATGTTCAGGGATACCTGACCACGGAAGATCTGATGGAATTTTACCCGGAGGGGGATGATGATTCCGAACATCTCTCTGCCCTGATGATAGCACTGCGCCGTCGAGGGGTGGATATTCTTGATCATGATAATGAATTTTCCTTGCAAGAAGAAGACCCCCTTCCTCCCAGCGATTTTGATCCGTATTCTGATCTGGAGCGTATTTCGATTGACGATACAGTTGGTTTGTATCTCAAAGAGATGTCACGTGTGCCGCTTCTCAATATCGAAGAAGAGATGAGCCTGGCTCAGCGAATCGAAGCGGGACGTGCAGCAAAAAAAGAAATTCACAGCTGCGGCAGGGTTGATCAAGAACGCAGACATACACTCGACAACACCATTCAGGATGGTATCTCTGCTCGCGAACACTTGATTAAAGCCAACACCCGTCTGGTCGTCAGTATTGCAAAAAAATATATAGGGCGCGGTGTTCCATTCTTAGACCTGATTCAGGAAGGCAATCTGGGCTTAATGAAAGCCGTTGAAAAATATGATTACCATAAAGGGTTCCGTTTTTCAACTTATGCAACATGGTGGATCCGGCAAACCATAACCCGCTCAATTGCAGATCAGGGAAGAACAATCAGGGTGCCGGTCCACATGATTGACCGTATCAGACAGCTTTACAAACTTACCCACGAATTGGAACAGAACCTTGGTCGAGCACCTACTGTGGATGAGCTTGCAGATGAATTAGGCCTTTCATTGCGAAAAGTTCAATGGATGCTGCGTGTATCATGGCTGCCACTCTCCCTTGAAAGTCCGGTTGGAGATGAAGAAGATTCTGAACTGGGAATGTTCGTTGAGGATGATATCACTCCCACGCCGATCCAGACTGCTTATAGAAATATGCTCCATGAAAAAGTAGATGAAGTTCTGGGCACATTATCTCCACGTGAGGCACGAATATTACGTCTGCGGTTTGGTCTCGATAATGGACGCACCTATACCCTGGAAGAGGTTGGCCAAAAATTTGGATTAACCCGTGAACGAATCAGACAGATCGAAGGAAAAGCACTCAGGCGATTACGGCATCCACGTCGGGCACGCCAGCTCAAGGAATATTTGTAAAATACAAAAAATCGCCATCAACTGATGGCGATTTTTTTCGCAACTCTTTTACCAGACCTCCGTATATATTCACAGAAATGAAATTTACGAGGTCAAAATGTCAAATCAAACCATAATTACAGCAAATGCTAAACCCGGCAAAGTACAGGCGATCGAAATTATCCTGCTGGTGAGCGGTATCTTAAATATTCTTACCGGCTTATCTGTCACATTCGGATTTTTAGTTTCAATCGTAGGCATTATCTGCCTGCCGGTAGTTGTTTTACCCCTTGTTCTGGGTGTGTTTGAAGTTGTTTATGCATCCAGGCTGATGTCTGGCAAAATTGTAACCGCCAGTGATATCAAGATGATTGCAATATTTGAAATAGCAACCATTATTTACGGCAATGCGCCTTCATTGATTGCAGGCATCCTAAATCTTGTATTCCTTCAAGAAGAACCAGTAAAGAACTACCTTAGTTAATCATTGCTCAATCTTCTCATCCGCAGCAGCCGGAGGGCATCCTCCGGCTGTTTGCATTTTTAGTAATTTATTATATAGTCCTGGGCAAAATTTACTGCAAGGTATAATTCTAATTGCACCCTGCTGGAGACAATTTACTTTAATGGAGGATATATGGCTATCAAATATTTTCAGGCAAAGCTGGAAAAGTATGCTGAGATCGCTGTTCAAGTTGGGTTGAATCTACAACCCGGTCAAAAGTTGTTGATCCGTGGTGGTATGATTTATGGCGCTCCAATATCCGCCGTACCCTTGATCCGTGAAATCACCAGGGCAGCATACAAGGCTGGTGCTCGCCAGGTAGATGTGATGTATGGGGATGAGCAAACAGAACTTGCCCGTTTCTTATATGGGCCTAAAGATGCTTTGACTGACTTCTCTTCCTGGAAGGCAGACGCTCCCTACGAAAATGCAAAAGCCGGGAATGCCGCACTCACAATTACGGGATTGGATCCTGATCTGTTGAGCGGTCAAGATCCAGATTTAGTCTCAAAATATACAAAAGTTTGTTGGGAAAAGCTAGATCCATTTCTGAAAATAGCCGGTAAGAATGACATCAATTGGCTGGTGTTGGGGGCACCTACACCTGGCTGGAGCAAGAAAGTTTTCCCCCATCTTTCACAGGAAGAAGCAGAAGAACAGATGTGGGAAACACTATTCAAACTTTGCCGCATTGATCAACCTGATCCAGTGCAAGCCTGGAAAGATCACATCAGAGTATTAATGGCCTGTAGCAAGTATTTAAATGAAAAACAATATCGCTCATTGCATTACACAGGTCCCGGTACTGACTTTAAGATTGGTTTACCGCACGGTCATGAATGGCATGCAGCGCAATCGGATTGTGTCATGGGATTTCCATTCACTGCGAATATTCCTACCGAAGAAGTATATACATTACCTCATTGCAGAGAAGCTGAAGGGATTGTAACAGCCAGCTTACCACTTAACTATAGCGGAGCTCTCATTGATGGCTTTCAGTTACGTTTTGAAGGCGGTCGGGTTGTGAATTCTTCTGCCAGGGTTGGTGATGAAGTTCTTAAAAAGTTAATTGCAACGGATGAAGGCTCATCAAGGCTGGGAGAAGTCGCAATCGTTCCACACAGCTCACCCATCGCACAATCCGGAATCCTATTTTACAACACCCTCTATGACGAGAATGCCGCCAGCCACTTTGCATTCGGACAGGCATACAACACAACTCTTACGAATGGAACCTCCATGTCTGCAGAGGAGTTCGCAGAAGCAGGTGGAAATAACAGTATTATCCATGTGGATTACATGGTCGGGTGCTCTGAAATGAACATAGATGGTGTTACCCAAGATGGAAACATTGAACCAATCATGCGCTCGGGTGAATGGGCGTTTAAACCCCTGTGAGAGTTATCTATGAGTTCAAGGGTTTTGGTCGTTTATGCAACGAAAACAGGGTCCACTGCTGAAATTGCCGGCAGAATTGCGGATACTCTGAGAGATAGCAATCACACGGTAGATTTGCTGCGGGTGGATCAGGTAACAGATCTGGAAAGTTATAGTACCATTATATTGGGAAGTGCAGCACGGGCAGGAAGTGTCTTACCTGAGGTTACTCTTTTTGTTAATCGAAACCAGGTAACACTTCAAGAGAAAAATTTCCATATTTTTATTGTGTGCATGACCCTAAAAGATGATACTGCTGATAACCGTAATATTGTTAGTGAGTACTTACAACCTATTCGTGAGTTAATTGATCCTGATTGTGAAGGTCTTTTTGCTGGCGTCATGGACTACAGTAAGCTCAATTTTTTTGAAAAGATGCTGGCAAAAGCGTTAAAAGCTCCTGAGGGGGATTTTAGAAACTGGAATCAGATTATCGCCTGGGCTGAAGAAGTATCCCAAAGGTTGCCGGTTTAAGGAAATATACTAAGTTAAAAATCGGCTTCTATATAGAAGCCGATTTTTTATAAATTGAATATTATTTTGAACTCAGCTCCACCCGATGGATGGTTACGAACAGAGATATCACCATTCATTACCCGGGCAAATTGCCGGGCAATTGCCAGACCCAAGCCGCTCCCCCCATCTTCCCGAACTCGCCCTTTATCTGTCCTATAAAACCGGTCAAAAACATACGGCAGCGATTCCTCGGGAATACCCGGACCCGAATCGTGAATGGCAAATTGGATGGTGCTTCCTACCTTTTCCCCTTGTATATCTATACTGCCTCCATCCGGGGTAAAACGCAATGCGTTACTGATGATATTGTTGATGATCTGCTCTACACGAATTGGATCAATATTCGCAATTAATCCATCGACAGGCTGGTAATTTATTTCGACACTACGATAATCTGCCTGGCTTTGGAAATTTTTTGCCACCCGCCCAATCAAGCTTCCTAAATCTGTTTGTAATTTTTCCAGGCGTAGTTCTCCTGCATCCGCTAATGCTAATAATCGCAGGTCATCAACCATACGTGTAAGTAATACATTTTGTTCGAGAACTGGTTGTAGATTTTCAGCTTGCATTGGATACACGCCATCCAGCATAGCCTCCAATGACGCTCTCTGAACTGCAAGTGGCGTTCGCAATTCATGGGCAATATCTGCTGTCATATTTCTGCGACTTTGTTCTGCCATCTGCAGAGAATCTGCCATCTGGTTAAATGTATTTCCAAGTTCTGCAAGCTCATCTTTACCAGATAAACTAACCCGTGCAGTCAGATCTCCCTTACCCAAAGTTTTAGCTGCTGAAGAAAGTTGAGTAACAGGTTTAAGCAACCATGATCCAACAACAATGGATAAAATGATAGCTATTCCTACCCCAATTAAACCAGCTCGAAAAGCAGCAAGATTGAGTTTTTCAATTAGTGGTCTAAATATTCCTGGTTGATTGTTTACAAATCCATCAGAATAGAGATATCCAACCAGTCGATTCAAGCGTCCTCGAATAGGTATTGCCTTGGAGATTTCATTTTCGTCGAGAAACGTCTTTTGATCAGATGGCATGGTGTCGAAGATAATCAAACCTTCAGCATCAGCAAGAATGAGATGCCGAGGGATATTATTCGGATTTGGCATCCCGCCACCACCCATCCCCTGTCGGTTCTGATTTCCATCCATTTCGACCCGGGTTAATATTTCTTCAACACCATCCCACGATCCGTTTGTCTTATAATGGGTTTCAAGTTCTGAAACCACTTCATTCAAACCCATCATGCCACCCCGCGCGACATATCGGGTCACTTCTCTCGCTGTGCCGATCATGGCAAAAACAGCCACACTGATCACTGTCACTATAACTAACAACAACATTGAGAGAAACAACCTGAACTTCATTGACTTCTGGGTTCCATTCGTTTGAACTTATACCCTAACCCGAACACAGTCTCAATTAACTCCGGTTCCCGTGGATTCACCTCTACCTTTTGGCGCAGGTTTTTAATATGAGCGTCAATTGTCCGTTCATACCCTTCATAGGCAGTACCCTGGGTGGCTTCGAGGAGTTGAAGACGCGAATACACTCTACCAGGGTGCGATGCCAGCACTGTGAGAATAGAAAACTCGGTGGGTGTCAATTCCAGTAGCTCGCCAGATCGGAATGTTTCATGACTATCCAGGTCAATCACCAATTCACCGATCTGAATAATCTCAGGTTTTCTTTCGCTGCTTGTTACACGCCGTAATACCGCTTTCACCCTGGCAACTACTTCGCGCGGAGAAAATGGCTTGGTAATATAGTCGTCAGCCCCTAATTCCAACCCAACTAAACGATCTGGCTCTTCTACTCGGGCAGTCAGCATAATAATTGGCGTATCTTTATTTCTCCGAATAGCGCGGGCAACATCCAGTCCATCCATGCCTGGTAAATTAAGGTCTAAAAGAACCAGATCTGGATGATTTGATTCATACATGGTTAAGCCGGTGTTTCCCCGATTAGCAGAAATAACCCGATAACCTGCTTTTTCAAGGTAAGATTGCAGAACTTTTACCAGTTCCGGTTCATCTTCAATAATTAATACCGTGCTCATTGTTAAAATTATAGCATTCAGAGGGATGATCCACCTCTGAATGCCGAAGAATCTACATCAAATATTCACAACTTGTATTACGTAATCAATCTTCAAAATATCCCGCTAATGCCAGCGCGCGTGGCCCGGTATTTATGCCCAGCACAGGACCCGTAATGCTGGTCAGGATTTCGACCGGATGAAACTCATCTTTTATCCGCTGAACCAGCTTTTCTGCTTCATCATAGGCATTCCCATGTTGGACAGCAATATGTAATTTTTTTGATTTATCGAGTGTTTCAAAAAACTTCGAATACATCATATCAATAGCTTTCTGGTAGGTCCTCGCTAATCCAACCTCTTCAACCAATCCGCGTTTGGCATTAACGCGTACTACCGGTTTGATATTCAACATCATACCCAGCAGGCGCACTGCATCTCCAATTCTCCCACCCCTGCGGATAAACTCCACGGTATTCATACCAACATATAAAGATACCCGCTCACGAACCCGAAGTACTTTTCGTAAAATATCCTGAACTGAACCGCCCATATCGCGGACGCGGGCTGCAGCCAGTACCTGCCACCCGAGGGACATGGTAACGCTCAGCGAATCAAACACATGGATGGGTATCTCGACCAGTTTTGATGCATTCTGAGCAGACTGAATTGCCCCACTCAGACGATTTGATAATGTTACAACAACAATTTCGCGATATCCTTTATTGATTGCTTCCCTGTATGATTCAAGGAATTGCTGTTCTGTCGCTTGTGCCGTAGTAGGGACGATATTGTCCTTTTCGATACGGTCATAAAACTCATCAGGTTGAATATCCACCCGATCAAGCAGCTGTTCGTCTCCCCAAATAATGGTATGGGGAACAACCTGGATATCATGTTCCTGAAGCAAATCAATAGGGATATCACAGGTCGAATCGGTGATGATGGCTATTTGTCGTTGTTTCATAGGTATTCCTATTTTGTTTCTGTAACTTTCGATATGATTCTCGGAGATTCAGTGTCCAGTCCACGATGTCGTGTGAGATGGTAGGCGAATAACTGTCCGGGGATGATGGCAATAATGGGGGAGATCCATTCAGGAATCCCTTTGGGTAATTGGATGGGTGTCTGTGCTATATCCAGCAGGGATGCCTGATCGGTAATAACTGCCAGATCTACTTTATTGTTTGCCACCATCTTTTTTAACGGCTCACGGATAGTTGAAAATGCTTTTCCCGAAGCTGCCACAGCCATAACCGGAAAACCGGGTTCAACAAGAGCGATGGGACCATGAAGAAAATCTGCTGTTGAATATGGTTCTGCCGCAATATACGATAACTCCTTGGTTTTTAATGCCCATTCAAAGGCTGTGCAGTAGTTAAATCCTCTTCCTAACATCACACAACGTTGCATGTAACGATAGCGGAGGGATAATCGAGCAATATTTTCATCCTGCCCTAGAACTTGTTCAGCCCACTGGCTGACCATTTCCAATTCTTCCCATCGCTGGGGATTTCCACTGAGCGCAGCCGAGAGCATGGCAACAGACATTAATTCTGCAGTGTAACTCTTTGTTGCCGCGGTAGCAGCCTCAACTCCTGCACAGATATCAAGGACAAAATCTGCCGCTTCTGCTAATGGAGAATCTGGAGCGTTTGTGATCGATAAAGTATGACAACCCTGTTTTCTTCCTTCTTTAACCACTGCAATTAAATCGGGTGATTTGCCTGATTGTGAAATGGATACAACCAATGCATTTTTTAAACGGGGAGGTTGTTCATAGATTGTAAATAGAGAAGGTGTTGCAAGTGCCAATGGGAGGTGGTTATTCGCACCCCATAGATAGTTTGCATATCTGCCGGCATTGTCCGATGTTCCTCGAGCAACCAGAAATACGTAATCGATATCTCGCTTTTTTATCTGACCGGCAATATCCTCAACTTTTAACCGTTGTGTTTTGAGCAATTTCTGCAATATTTTGGGCTGTTCATAAATTTCAGAGTATATTGTCATGTACCCCTCATTAGTTTATTTTCAATCGAAATGCGCTCCAGGTTTCATTCATAGAGACCATCGCAACAGGTTTAAAGTTAAATTGTTCCACATATCTCCAGATGATATCTCTGCTAATATCTGATTTCTTTGATGAAGAAAGTTTGGGATAACAAATCCAGATGGTTCCGCCGGGTTTCAATTTCGAAGCATAACCGGGCAAGGAGTTTTCTAATTCAGCCATAGAATTGACAAATAAATGGAGAACATCTGCTTTCGTATCTTGCAGGTCGCTCAGAATCACCCCATTATCGAGGGAAAGGTATATGGATTTTAGTTCATCAGGCAAGCCGATTACCCGATGAGTCATTCCCGGTTTTATACGCATCTTCTCAAAGATTGTTTTTTCTGCCATCCATCAACTCTACAAATATTATACCGTTTGATGGATGCGTCCGTTAAGAAGAATGGAATATGTATTTTGAAAATAAATAACTAAACTGTCACTACCATGTTACGACCATTGGCTTTAGCGCGATACATAGCCGCATCAGCATCTGAAACAATTGCTTGCAAGGATTCGTATTTCTCAGAAATTGTTGCTAGTCCAATACTTGCAGTCACGCAAATGGACGCCAAACCGACCATGCAAATTTCAGATTCAATGCTTATTCGCAAACGCTCTGCGACCTTCTTGGCACACTCAATTTCAGTTTCTGGCAATAATACAATAAATTCTTCTCCGCCAATTCTTCCGGGTATATCCATTTTTCGCAAAGTTCTTGAAAATATTTGGGCCAGGTTACTTAAAACCTGATCACCAGCAGCATGACCATAGTTGTCATTAACTAGTTTGAAATGATCGAGGTCAATCAAAAGAATTGAAAATGGGTGCTTATATCTCTTAAAACGTTCAAATTCTCTATCGCCCAACTCAAAGAAATGGTGCCGGTTATACAATCCTGTAAGATTGTCAATTATTGCCATCTGCTCAACTTTTTCAAAAAGCCGTGCATTTTCAATGGCTATAGCTGCCTGGTTCGCGAACAGTTTCAGGCGTTCCACATGAATCCGGTTATAGGCATTGGTCGTTTCGCTATCCACATTGATATAACCTACCACCTTGTTCTTTACATGGATGGGGGCGCCAAGATAAGATTTTATCCAAGTAGCAGATTCCCTCTCCACCCATAATGGATCAATATCAGTATCGGATACTATGATCGGAGTCCCGGTAATTGCCATTCGCAACAAAGTGGGTGTTTCTGAAACCTGGAAACATACATCTGAAAGCAGTCTCTCCAGAATGGCGGCATCATACCCACTGGCGCGGACAATCTTAGCAACGCCTTCATCATCCACCAGCATGATGTTGGCATGGTTGTTCGGAATAACTTTTTCGAGATGACCTAATATCCTGTCCAGAACTTCTTCATAATTTAAAGTGCTGTTTAGCGCCGAAACACTTCCACTTAGCGCCTCAGCAAATATTTTCTCCTGCTTTTCTGATTCTTCTATTTGCTTTCGGGCTGTTATGTCATTAAAAGAAAGGAACAAACAGGGTCGATTCTCGTATTGAGTTAAATTAGCTGTGATCAAAACCCACAGAGCTCTCCCGAACTGCGTTAGCATGGAAGACTCATAATCGTTAACCATACCGTTTTGTTGTGCCATTAATAATATGCGTGATAATTCATCTCGATTGGAGAAGAAACGGTCCAGTTTTGTCCCTCTGTTATACCTGCTGGTCAGGTCTAATAATGAAATGATCCTTTTGTTAAAAAACAATATTTCAAACGTACGTTGATCAATTATCGCCACCGGCAATGAAGCATTTTCCACTAAATCTTGATAACGCATTTCACTCTCGCGCAGTGCTGCTTCAGCCAATTTTCGTTTGGTAATATTTCGCAGTATAACGACCTGTCCCATAATTTTCTGGGAACTATTCAATATTACCTGGCTCTGATATTCAATAATCTTTTCACCCGGTATTAATTCAACCTCATAGGTCTGGAAATAATTGAGTCGATTTGATGTTTCGAACCTTGCAAATTTAGGTTCGACCTCAAAGAAATTGCTACCAATAATATCCCTTTCGCCCAGCCGAAGAAATTCCTTAGCTACAGGGTTTATCTCTACAACACGATTATTGTTATCAAGCACAATTACCCCATCTGCCAGATTCTCAATCACGTAATCACTATCTATTGGTACCACATCGAGCAGCTTGTTCCTGAACAAGCCCCACGAAATGACTATTCCCGTCAAAGCAAACGCGACTGGTGTCAGATCGAATCCAGTTAATGGGCTAAATCCAAAAATATAGAGAATGTTCCAGACTGTTGGTATTGGAACACCAATAATTAGAGTAATTGCCTGCCTTCTGTAGATATTACGATTCCGGTATGCAGTGATTAAAAGAATAGTTGAAGCGATTGCTATGAGGGCGTAGATATAAACCGTATGGATCCAGAAAGCCACGCCGTGCTCATAAATCAGGATGGTTGTGCCTGCGACCCATCTATATCCTGACCAGATTAAATTATGGTTCTCATTAGTGAATGTTAAAACCAGAGTTGCGAAAGGGATAAATAGCAGAGCTACGCTCTGAAGCTTGCTAAATTGTTTTCCACCCCCAGTAAGTTTTACTGCAAAAATCAAGAATAACGGAGCGACAAAAACAATACCGATATAAGAAATTTTAGACCAAAGAATTTTTTCTTCCAGAGTGACTGCAATTGCTTCAAAGAAGGATGCCCCTGCCCAGATGGATACTTCAATCAGCATCAATGTTAATTCAATTGCCCCGCTGGCTTTTCTTCGTTTCCAAACTAAATACGCCACGACCAGACAAAGCAAAGTCGAAATGATTAAAGACGTTGAGTAAAAAACGATTCGCCAATCGTACATAATAGTCTTCGCAATTATTGGTTATAGATTAAATTTGATCTCAATGTAATAAAGGATAAGTAAAATTATTTAAACCATCATGCCACCCCTTTGGGTGGCATGTTTTATGAAGGACAGGAATTAGGATAAATCAGACGTGCAATGGGGACACTTTGTAGCTTTCAAGGGAATTGTAGAAAGGCAGAACGGGCATTCCTTGGTTGTTGGCGTAGCTGCTGGCTCTGGTTTCTTGAGCGAATTTAGTCCTTTGATAACAAAAAAGATTATTGTTGCAACGATCAAGAAATTTAGAATCGTATTGATAAACAATCCATAATTAATGGTAGGCGCACCGGCTGCCTGAGCATCTGCGAGAGCAGTGTAACCCTTTCCCGAAAGATCAATAAACAGGTTGGAGAAATTAACCTTACCCAGCAAAAGACCAATCGGTGGCATGATAATGTCATTCACCAGAGAGGTGACAATACTACCAAACGCGCCACCAATAATCACAGCAATTGCCAGGTCAATTACGTTTCCGCGAATGATAAAAGCTTTAAATTCTTTCCACATTTTTCCTCCTCTGATTCGTGAAAATGAATCACTTATCATTGTATTGATTTTGTATATCGCATCAAGTCCTTTCCGAACTGATCAACCAAATAACAAACAGAAATGCTGAATCTCATCGCGTATTATCCGCCGGTTGACACTCCCCTTGTCCACGGGTAGAATGACCCCGTGGACTTTATTAAATCTCTCAATGAACAACAGCATGCTGCAGTCACCGCACCCGATGGGGCGGTTTTAGTTTTAGCAGGTCCCGGATCTGGTAAAACTCGCGTGTTGACCCATCGGATTGCCTATCTCATAGCCGCGAAGCAGGTTAATCCTTTCCACATTCTGGCTGTTACATTCACCAATAAAGCTGCACGTGTGATGGAAAGCCGCGTATTTGATTTATTAGGTTCTCAACAACATGGAATGATGCTGGGAACTTTCCACTCTGTTTGTGCGCGGATACTCAGAAGAGAAGCAAAATATCTCGGCTACACACAGGATTTCTCCATCTATGATGAAGATGATCAGCAGGCATTGGTTAAACGTGCCTTGAAAGAGATGAATATTGACGATAAGGCATTTCGCCCAACATCCATACTTTCATCAATATCAAAGGCGAAGAATGATATGCTAACGCCTGAAAAAATCGAAGTGAAAGGATACCGTGATCAGGTATTACAGCGTGTATATAAAAGATACCAGGAGTTACTCCTCTCCTGTAACGCGCTTGATTTCGATGATCTGCTGGTTGTTACAGCAAGGTTGTTGGAAGAATTTCCAGACATCAACCGCGCTTATTCACAACGTTTCGAACATATCCTGGTCGATGAATTTCAGGATACCAACACGCCACAATATACATTACTCAAATCGCTTTCGAAAATGCATGGAAACATTTTTGTTGTGGGAGACGAGGATCAATCTATTTACCGTTGGCGCGGTGCTGATTATCACAATGTTCTTCGCTTCGAAAAAGATTTTCCGAATTGCACCAAAGTCCTGCTTGAACAAAACTACCGCTCGCCTCAGATCATACTGGATGCAGCCAGGGCAGTCATTGATCGTAATCGCAATCGAACCGCAAAAAGACTTTTCACTGAAAAGGGAGAAGGTGAACGGATTGTCCTGCATGAAGCGCCAGACGATCGTAGTGAAGCAGAGTATGTTGTGTCCTCTATCCAGGATGAGGTTAAAAGAAAACGTGCATCATATGCAGATTTTGCTGTCATGTATCGCACAAATGCGCAATCCCGTTTACTGGAGGAAGCTTTTCTTCATGCAGGCATTGCCTATAAATTAGTAGGCGCGCAACGTTTCTATGGCCGGCGCGAAGTGAAAGATGGCATCGCATATTTACGGCTTTTACATAACCTGAATGATGCCAACAGTCTGGAAAGGATCATCAATGTTCCTGCCCGAGGAATTGGTGACAAAACCATTCTTGCCCTGCGCGATCGAAGCAGTGAAACCAGCTTGCCAGCCACATCCATTCTCTTAGATCTTGTCCGTGGCGAAGAGTCGGAACACTGGAGATTTTTTGGAAGTACGGCAGCCCGCAGACTGGCTGATTTTGGCAGCCGATTGGAAGAGTGGTTGTCGTTAAAAGATCAACTCACCTTGCCTGAATTGTTCAAACAGATCCTCTCAGATATTGATTACCGATTATATATTGAAGATGAGAGTGAAGAAGGTGCCGACCGCTGGGAAAATGTTGAAGAGCTTATTCGAATCGCCTATGAATTTGAAGCAAGCGGATTGACTGCTTTCCTGGAGAATATGGCTTTAATCGCAGATCAAGATACCCTGCCTGATCAACCCAGCAGTGTGACACTTCTCACCCTGCATGCCAGCAAGGGGCTGGAGTTTCCGGTCATTTTCATTACGGGTTTAGACGAAAAGCTGTTGCCACATGCCAGATCATTGGATGACGAAGAGGAGATGTCAGAAGAGCGGCGCTTGTTTTACGTGGGGATCACCCGCACCCGCGAAAGGCTTTTCCTGACCCGCTCAGAATCACGGGCTTTATATGGAGGCTATGATTTCACCGACCCATCCCGATTCCTGCGGGATATTCCTGCGCAACTGTTAAATCAAACTGGCTTCAGATCTTCCCGTAGTTATTCGTCCAATGGGTGGGGGAGCAGTTCTACCGGGGTACGTTCTGCTGTACCTTCTCGCGATCAACTTATCTGGAAAACCGCATCTCAACCGATCGCGCCCGCTAAATTAAAATACCAGGTGAATATGCGTGTTAGCCATCCCTTGTATGGAGATGGCCTGGTTTTGGAAGATAAGCAGGTGGGACCAGATGAGATTGTAGTTGTGGAATTCGATACTGTTGGTTTGAAACGATTGGACGCTTCACTCGCTAACTTGACCATCATTTCACAATCCAGTGAAAAGAATTCAGGAGGTTAACTATGCGCATTTTTGTTGCCGGCGGAGCTGGCTACATTGGATCAGCAACAAGTGAAGCCCTGCTCAACGCCGGGCATCAGGTTACCATCTATGATTCCCTCGTGAAGGGTTACCGTCAGGCAATCCCAGCTGGTGCCGATTTTATCCAGGCTGACCTTGCCGATCCATCCAGATTAAACTCAGTTCTGCAATCCGGTAGATTTGATGCAGTGATGCATTTTGCCGCCTTTATTGAAGCTGGCGAAAGCATGCAACAACCCGGACGCTTTTTTCTGAATAATTTTACAAACACCATCCATCTCCTGGATGCCATGGTGGCTTCCGGGATAAATAAAATGGTATTTTCATCTACAGCGGGTATCTTTGCATCCCGAGATGAGCCCCTTGATGAAAACAGCCCTCTTGGTCCAGCCAGTGTATACGGACAAACCAAGTTGATGGTAGAACAAGCTCTTGGGTGGTATCAAAAAATATTTGGCCTGCGTTTTGCGGCATTACGCTACTTCAATGCTGCGGGTGCCTTGCCCGGACGAGGCGAAGCACATCAACCAGAAAGCCATCTGATTCCCTTGGTTCTGCAGGTTGCGCTTGGACAAAGAGACAGCATCAGCATCTTCGGCTGCGACTATCCAACCCCAGATGGAACCAATATCCGGGATTACATTCACATTAAAGACCTGGTTAGTGCACACATGCTTTCCTTGCAAGGTCTGGAAAACAGTGAAAGGCTTGTTTACAACTTGGGAAACGGAAAGGGTTATTCTGTGCGAGAGGTCATTGACACCGCCCGTAAGATCACCGGACATCCTATTCCTGCAATAGAAACTGCCCGCCGTCCTGGAGATGCGCCCCGTTTGGTAGCCAGTTCTAATAAAATTCGTCAGGAACTCGGCTGGACACCAGAAATACCAGAACTGGAAGATATCATAGCAACCGCATGGGATTGGCACCGAACTCATCCGCATGGATGGGAGTAAAATAGGGAAATTCTTCTATAAGAATGCGGGGTTGACATGATACCAGACCAGGAAATTATTATTAGAATTGCTGTCGCCGGTTTATTGGGCGCCATTGTTGGTTTTGAACGCGAACGACAGGGACAACCCGCCGGGCTGCGAACTCATATGATATTAGTTATCGGTGCCGCACTGACAATGTCATTGTCAATAAATCTTGCTATCCAATTTCGCCCATTCGTTCCCAATGGTGATCCAGCCCGTCTCGCTGCGCAAGTAATATCAGGTATCGGCTTTCTGGGTGCTGGTGCCATCCTTCGCTATGGTCCCAATATCAAAGGTCTGACCACTGCAACATCCCTCTGGACCCTTGCCGTCGTAGGACTGGCAGTGGGTGCCGGACATTATAACGCAGCATTTGCAGCTACAGGATTGATTCTGGTGGCTCTTATTATCCTGAATGTGATAGAAAAACGTTTTATTCATCCTTTTACTACGGTTGTGGTAGAAGTAGACGCGCAGGATCGACCCGGTTTACAGGAAAGCGTTCTAGAAGCATTGCATGACTTTGCCAGATCTGTTGATGAACCGGGAATGGAAAAGAATTTATTAGACAAGACAATCAAGCTAAAATACACAGTAAAAATCAAAGCGCAAGAATCTGTCGAAGAGATTGTCCAAAAAATAGCTGAAATCGAAGGAATAAAAAACATTAAAACTTATTAGTAAAATTAAAAACACTACCTTGAAAAATTTCAGGGCAGTGTTTTTGTTTTGGAAATCCATCGAAAGTATTATTGATGAATAAAACAATATTGAGAGATTAACTATCCTCTCATAAGATGTATCGTTACTCTCCGCCTTCCGTAGCCTCGCCTCCACGACTGCTCTCGATAGATTGCAGTGCCAGGAACTGTTCGCCGAAACGATTGACCTTGCCAATTTCCAGATCAAAAAACCCAAAATGTCTTTCTTCATCATCTACCAGCATTTCGAATACCTTTTTTGTTCCTGAATCAGCATTGACAGAACATTCATTCGCCCACTTGTTATAATCACGTATGCTGCCTGTTTCCATCGCGCTGGCTTTTTCTAACATAATCTTAACATCATGGATCTTCTGCACGCTCTCAGAAGCGGCCATCTCCACTTCGCCACCCAGGAACAATATCCTCTCAGCACATTTCTCTACATGCTCCATCTCTTCAATAGCGGTTTTTATAAACAATCGCGAAAGAAGCTCATAGCCCTGGTCTTCGCAATGAAAATGGAAATACATATACTGGTGTACTGCCGACATTTCATCGGCAACAGCCTTGTTCAGTAATTCTATACTCTTCTCGTACATATTCGCGTCTCCTTATTTAATATTATTAATTCCAAATATCCTCTTTAATTATATCCAGTTCCCGTAACATTATCCGATTGCAGCTTGCTTGACGTGCGATTCTGCATCATATACAATGAATAGGATGATGCCCAGCCGGCAAGCTGGATATTTTCGATTGACAATTAAGGATCATTCGATGAGTCACAGCCAGGCAGTATGGCAAGAGTGGATAAAGAAATTTCAAGCATGGGGGATAGCAAATCTCTGCGCTACCCTAATGGAAGGGTTGTCTCCCATCGCTCTCTTGGGCGCCCAGTTTCTATATTTCGGGCAGCCTGTGATTCACCTGTTGATGGCTAACCGGAAACTGGATGAACTGATTAGGCTACTTGAAGACCCTGAAGCGTATCAGACATTTACTCATGAACTGCGCAGAGAGGCTTTAGTATGAGCTCCCTGGCAATTGGGTTGCTATTAATAATCATCACATTGATATTAATGGGAATAATTGCCTTTATAGATCGTTCACGGGTAAAGGTAAATTTCAGGCAAATTCCTTCACTTGAAAGCCTGCAAAAATCAATCAACCTGATCGTCGAAGGTGGCAAGGGAGTTCATATATCCCTCGGACGGGGCAGCTACCTTTCGCCACATTTTGCCGGTACTTTGGTTGGTCTGAACCTGCTAAAATTCATCACGAAACGCTGTTTGAATGGGGATATTCCTCCTCTTTCAACCAGTGGTGACGGGTTAATTCACATCCTTTCACAAGAAACATTGGATTACGCATACGAACGGTCGCACCTGCCAGAAAAACATGGGCGGGCAGAATCACAGATTGCAGGTCTAACACCTTACTCATACATTGGCGGCGCAATGATGGCGCAACGTGATGAGCAGCAAATTGTAATGTTAATTTCAGGCTACTATGGAGCAGAAGCTGCTCTCCTCGCAGACATGGCAGAAAGAAGCCGTTCTCATACGATCAGTGGTACAGATGATCTCTCGGCCCAGGCAATGTTATTTGTTACAACACGGGCACCGCTGATTGGAGAAGAATTTTTTGCCGCGCCTGCCTACACCAATCCATCGCTGCTGAATACATCCAGTTTAAAAACACAAGACGTATTACGGATCTTATTTGCAGCGGGGATGGTCATCGGTGCCATCCTGAAATTGGTGGGGGTATTGTGAAAAGAATACTTCCCTGGTTAATAGTGATCTTAACCGGCATTACTGTCCTTTCCGGTTATTTCATCGCGCACCCCATTCTCCAACAGATTCGCACGATCATGCTCGATATCGCCATTACATTGGCAGGAATCGCTACATTGGTCGGTGTAATCAACCTGATAACCGTCCATTCCAGGAAAGTCAGGGATGAGAAACCGGATTGGTTCAATAGTGTCATCTTAATTGTTGCTTTTACAGGCACCACTATATTTGGGCTGATTTTTAAACCTTCTCATCCAATTTTTACCCAACTTGTTGCATCCATACAATTCCCGGTAGAAGCAAGTCTGCTGGCGCTCTTAAGTATCACATTAGCGGCTGCCATGGTTAGAGCAATCCGTCCGGGAATGAATACAGCATCTTTGTTATTTATTGCAGCGGTTTTAGTCTTCATCTGGGCAGCGACTGGTTTTATTCCTTTTCAAAACAGCAAAGGAATGCAATCTGTTGCCTCCTTTTTAAACACGTTGCAAATCGGTGGAGCCCGTGGGATGCTTTTGGGGATTGGGTTGGGAGCTCTGACTGCCGGTTTGCGTGTCTTAATTGGAAAGGATATTCCTTCAGGGAAGTAGTATGACTGTTATCTGTCCAAAATGTGGTCGCTCGAATCCAGACGAGGCATATATTTGCCAGTTCTGCGATGCGCCGCTGGTTACCTACATACCACCAGAAATCCCTATAGAAGGGGAAAAACCAGCAGAAGACCAACAATCAGATGAATGGCTAGAAAATCTTCGAAAAAAGAAAGAGGAAGATGCAAAAGTATTAGGGGAAGATTTTTTTAACCGATTTGGACAGCCTGCCAATGAGGATGAATCCGATGAACTGGATTCGTCAGCCAGAGACCCAGATCAATGGTTGACTATGCTCAGCACTGAAGGGACTCCACCACCTCAAGACCCGCTTCAGCGGGATGGTGATGCTCCAACACCAGAATGGTTGGAGATGATTCGAGCCCGCATCAATTCAGAGAGCGGGGAGCCCCAACCAGATAATCAAGATCAGGGCGAAGACTGGCTGAACAAATTACGTAAGCAAACCGAAGAATTGAAACCACCACCTGAAGGTTTACCCGGATGGGCGAAAACCGAAGCCCCTTTGAGCGATATTATTGAAGAGGTTGCACCACCTGAAGAGCCTGTTTCTCCGCTGGAAGAATCAAATGAAGAACCTGATCTGCCTCAAATTGAGGCGGAAATATCAGTTTTACCTAACGAACCCGCCATACCGGCAAGCCCCCCTCCATTTTTTGAATCAGAAGCAGAACTTGCCGCTTTTCAGCCTCTAGATCAAAAATTGCCGGAAGGTGTTGATTTTAATCCACAGGCACCGGCTGAACCTGAACACCCGATACCTGAGGCTTTAAGAAACAGCATACCCGCAATTGATGCCTCTCAATTCTCAGAAGAGTTAATTCCATCCGAAGAAGAATTACTTCAGATGCAAGATGAACCAAGAGATAAAATTCCCAGCCGGGAAATCCCCAACTGGCTTTCAAGTATTCTTGGAGAAAATGAAGCTGAAGCGACATCCATGTCAGCAGTGGATGCTACACAAAAAGATCAGGCTGTGGATGGCATGGTTCAACCGGGTGCAATTCCGGGCTGGGTGCAGGCTATGCGCCCAACCGAAATTATCACCCCACAAAAATCCGGTGGTCTCGAAATTGACCGGCATGTAGATGAAAATGGACCTCTGGCAGGTATCAAAGGAACATTATCAGGAGAATCAACAATCCCAGTCTATACACGGGTAAAAGACTATCATGTAGGATTGGATGCAAAAAAGAAACGGGAAGAAAATATCTCCCTTTTTAAAGAGGTAGTATCTTCGGAACAAAAAGAATCAAAAGTCCCGGGTTACCGGCGAGCAAGAGCAGCGGGGACTGTCAGATGGGTACTGGCAGCTCTCATGACTCTGATCCTTGTTTTTGCGATGATGAGGGGATTAAAACCCGAGAACTTACCGGGATCTATGCCAAAGGAGACGATCCAATTATTCCAGGCAATTGGTTCGCTTCAACCAGGCGACAAAGTCTTAATTGCTTTAGATTATGAGCCTGCCTATGCGGGTGAGCTGGAAGCTGCCGTGAATCCGGTATTGAACCATTTGATGGTACGACAGGCTGATCTTTATATAATTTCCACCTCACCGGCTGGATCTTCCCTGGCTATGAAAATGCTTGCGGGCATGAGTCGATTCCCCCAGCCTGCACAAGCTCCTTATCAGAGTGGCGAGTCATTTCATATTCTCGGATATCTACCAGGAGGTCAGGCTGGCATCCAGCTTCTCAATCAGGGTCCAGTAAAAGCAATACCAGTGACACCCGACCTGGTAAAAACATCTGAATTTCCTGCCCTGACTGAATTCACAAGCCTGGCTGACTTTAAGGCTTTACTGGTGCTTTCTGACCAACCAGATACCGTAAGAGCATGGCTGGAACAAATGCAAATCAACAATGGACAACCCGCCCTGTGGGCAGTGGTGAGTGCACAGGCAGTTCCGATGCTGCGACCGTATGTGAGATCCGGGCAGCTACAAGGCTTAGCTGCAGGAGAGTACGGAGGGGCTCTCTATGAGAGAATCCTCCAACAACCGGGGGTAGCCTGGGGTCAATGGAATGTTTATCAAACGGGACTTCTCACTGCAATTTTATTAGTCCTTTTGGGTGGTGCACTTAATTACACCGGTCAGTGGATTCTGCAATCCAGAAGGAAGAAATCCGCATGAATATGCCCACCAGCGATATTATCTGGGGAGTAATCGGATTTCTGCTCTCGATCATGATTTTCAGTTATCTGATCGGTGATAATCCATTATTCCGTTTTGCAATTCACCTTTTTATTGGCGTATCGACCGGGGTTGTAACCGTTATCGTCCTATATCAGGTGCTTTATCCCCGGCTCGTTTTGCCGTTTATTAACGGTACTGCCACCCAAATGGTTATTACGATGATCCCTCTGGTTCTGGCCATTTTACTTCTTTTTAAATCATCTACCCAAACTGCCAGTGCCGGTAATATTTCCAGTGCTTTCTTGTTGGGAACGGGCGCAGCTCTCACCGTCGGAGGAATTATCCTGGGAACACTGCTGCCGCAAAGTTCAGCAGCCATTCTTCCATTTGGCGATGGATATACAGCGGGCGAAAAGTTAGAAGCTGCTTTCATCCTTTTTGCTACGATATCCAGTCTCTTATACTTTTATTTCGGTTCGAGGCTTGATCTTGGAAAACCCTTGCACAGACCCGCATGGATAGAATGGAGTGCTCGAATAGGGCAGATATTTATCCTGATTACCTTAGGTGCTATCTTTGCGGGAGTTTATGTTACAGCAATGACCGCCCTCACAGAGCGGGTTATCACATATTTTCAAATGTGGAGTAACCTTTTCAGGTAACAGTATGGCAACCAAAACACCTGAATTTGATTCAATTCTGGCAATCGATGTGGGGACAGTCCATACCCGCGCATACCTGTTTGAAATTGCCGGTGACACCTACCGTTTTATCGCAAAAGGCGTATCAAGAACTACGGCAGAGTATCCGGTGAGGGATATTGGTGAAGGTATTGTTTTCGCCATCCAACAGTTAGAGGAGATAACCGGGCATCAAATACTCGGACCAGACGGGAAATTCATCATTCCCTCATTACCTGGGGGTCAGGGTGTGGATGCGCTTACTGCAACCCTGTCTGCTGGTCCGGTTATTAAAGTGGTTTGCGCCGGATTGCTGGGTGATGTTTCTGTCACCAGCGCCGAGCATCTGGCGAAAACCAGTTACACAAGGGTACTTGATCGCGTCAGCATTACCGACAACCGCCCGATGGATGAGCAAATAGATGCTTTATTGAAAATTATGCCAGAAACCATCATTCTCGCAGGCGGAACGGAAGATGGCGCCCAGCATGCCATGCGGAGGGTACTTACCACACTTGGGTTAAGCTGCAGCTTATTGCCACCAGAAAAACGACCCGAAGTGTTATTTACAGGGAATCAATCTATCCGTGGGGATGTTAAAGGTGTTTTGGAAGCCAATGTTCCTCTTACAATTGCACCGAATATTCGCCCACAACCTGAAATTGAAGTGCTTGATCCAGCTCAGGCTGCATTGATGGAAATCATCAATCGATTACGATTCCGTCAAGTGATGGGATCCTCTGATCTGAATATGCTTGTCGGCGGAAAACTATTACCTACCGCCTATTCCTTTGGACGGATGATCCGCTTTCTTGGAAAAATTTATCAAAGCCCCCGGGGAGTACTGGGGGTAGATATGGGATCCACCCAGACGATCATAGCTTTGGCGAAAGGTGGAAAACTAAACTTGCGGGTTTGCCAACCCGGGAGTGATAAATTTAACCTGCTCGAAGCCATGTACCAAATCCCCACTCAGGAGATCCTTGCTTATATTGGCTTTAATCTGTCTGAAGACTATGTCCGTGACTATCTCATTAATAAGGTGATTTATCCTGCCAGCATACCTACGACCCAGGAAGATCTTGCAATTGAATATTCGCTGGCTAGATACCGCCTGCGGAATGCCGTCAGCCAGTTCGCCGCATCTTATCCAAATTTGAACTTCGGTTACCGCGATGGTCTCGCTCCCGGATTTGAACCGATCTTAATTTCAGGCACTACATTGACTTCTACGCCATCGCTTGCTTCAAGCCTTTTGATGATTCTGGATGGATTACAGCCTACCGGATTGACCACTATCGTGCTGGATCAAAATCATCTGCTCCCTGTTCTTGGATCTGCCGGCTCGCTTACTCCCACATTACCTGTAGAAGTGCTCGAGACAGGTATGTTATTCAATCTCTGCACCCTGATTGCCCCAATAAGTCAAAAGCGACTGGGATCAACCATTATGACCATCCATGTTATTACTGAAGATCAACAGGAAATAGATATGGAGATACAGCAGGGTACCCTCACCGTTATTCCGCTTGCTCAGGGGGAGGTTGCTCAACTCTTTATAGAAACACATGAGAAAGATCAGGCCGGACTTTCAGGCAGCAAGACAGGTGGATACAAGGTTACTGCCGGTGCATTGGGTATCGTAATTGATGCGAGAGGTCGCCCTCTCTCGATGCCGGGAGAAATTGTCGCCAGGCAGGAGACCTTACGTCAATGGATGACCATTCTGGGCAACTAGTAGTCTAATAGCCCGGTGGATAGCCGGTTATCCTGCGGATCTCTTCATACAACGGTTTCAAACGACCATACAGCTTTGAATACACCCTGCGGTACAGTGCATCATAAATTGCATGGGCTTCAGCATCTGGTTCAAACACCCTGCCGATGCGGGTCATGGCTGATACCGCTGCATCAAAATCAGGATGCAACTTAAGTCCAACTGCGGCATCAATAGCTGCCCCTAAACCGGAAGCCTCATAAACATGCGGTTTTGCTGCCGGGATTCCAAAAATATCTGCTGTTAGTTGCATGGCTACATCGCTTTGACTACCACCACCAGCTACTCGAACCTCACTAATTTTTATCCCGCTTCGTTTCTCAGTTTTTTCCATTCCTTCCCTCAATGCGTACGCCAGACCTTCCTGGATAGCACGATACAAATGGGCACGCTGATGAATATCTCCAAAACCGATCACGGCTCCTTTTGCCTCAGGTCCTGGAACTTTCAATCCTGGAGACCAGTATGGTTGCAGGATGAGACCTAATGAGCCGGGTGGGATTTGTTTTACGTTTTCCTCAAAAATTACTTCGGGTTCCACACCCCTGTCGAGAGCAATCTTTTGTTCTAATGCCCCAAATTCCTGCTTAAACCAGCTGACCATCCAGTAGCCCCGGTAAACCTGCATCTCTAGGCTGTATGCTCCTGGTACAGCCGCCGGATAAGGTGGAATCAGAGGGATTACCTCAGTGTACTTTCGATGTGTCGTGTTAATGGTCGCCGATGTACCATAACTGATACAGGCAATGTGCGGATCCAGACATCCCGACCCGATCACTTCACATGCTTTATCTGCCGCAGCAGCTATCAGAGGTAACCCGGCAGGGATTCCTGTCTGTTCAGCTGCTCTAGCAGTGATGTTTCCGAGTATCCCGCCCGGAGGAACCAGGTCTGGCAGAATATCCTGCACCATCGGAACAGCTTGCCACTTCCAGTCAGATTTTCCTGCCCAGGTAAGCTTTTTGTAATCAAATGGAATAAATGCTACCTGGCAGCCAACTGAATCAGCAATTCTGTCAGTCAATCTGTATGTAAGATAACCGGATAATAAAAGGTATTTATCAGTTTTATCCCAAATTTCCGGTTGATGAGTCCGAATCCAATTGCACTCAGCCTCTGCTTGCAGATATGCAACTGTTTCAGTCATGCCCGAGATTCCAAAGAGGGCACCCCATAAGCCAGATACTGGTTTCAAACCAAAGGTTCTCCGGTTGTCCATCCACAAAATGGCAGGTCGGAGAGGTTTGCCATCCTTATCCAGATTAATTAAGGTAGAGCGTTGGGTTGTGACTGCAACGCCGGCGATAGCTTGTTTGTCCACAACCGGGTTTTGCCATAATTGCTGGCAGGCTTCACACACTGTTTCCCAGAACTGATTAGGATGTAACTCGAACCAGCCAGGCTGGTCACTCTGATAAGGCGGAATAGCTACCCGGCTTTTGGCAATTAAATTTCCTTTCAAATCAAAGATCAAAGCACGGACGCTTTGTGTCCCATTATCAATTGCCAGAATGGTTCGAGTATCCTGATCCATAGTCTCCTCCAGCTCGCTCACATCATTCATTGTTATTCAGGCAGGGAATAACATTCTTTCCAGAGTTTTTCATAATCATTGGCTTCCTGCTTCCACCGGTCATCATCCCAACCCATTTCTTTTTGCACATAAGGTTTGATTTGATCAAGCAATTCTATCCCCCCCTTGGAATTTGTTAACCCAAGTCTCAATCTACGCAGCATCAGGTCGTCCAGGTGAAAAACAGCTTCATTCCCGGCTGCCCAGTTTACCTCTCCCCACAATGCCTGACTGCCAGGAATATGCTTCAATTGTTGGCTATCCCAATCTTTCAAAACAATGTTGGTAAGTTTCCCAAATCTTCCGGCTACCCGCTGCCAGTCTGTTAGAGGCAGATCATTATTGCTAGCTGGAAGCGGATCAAACAATAATGCATTCCATGGAATGAGGGGTTTTCCCGGAAGTTGATCTCGAATGGCATCAAGAGTCTCTAATGCCATACGTCTGTATGTGGTAAGTTTTCCACCTGTAATTGTCACCAATCCTTTTTCATTCCAGAGAGAATGCGCACGCGACTCCTTGGATGGATTAGCTGTTCCGCTACTGACAATCGGACGTAAACCTGAAAACGTAGATATTACATCCTTCTCAGTCAAAGATAACTTGGGAAAAAGGTATTCCAATGCCTCAAAAATATAGTTCACTTCATCCCGTGTAATTACCGGTTCTGGATGTGCCTTTTCCAATTCTGCTGGATGATCGAGATCGGTTGTGCCAATGACGCTTACACCTTCCCAGGGAAAAACAAACATTGCCCTTTTATCTCGTGGATGGAAGAATGTGATCGCAGCATTCAACGGCAATCTTTCCGTAGAAAAAACCAGATGACTACCCCGTTGTTTACGTATCCTTGCTGGAGCATCCACTTCCTCCCGTAAAGAATCCGACCATGGACCGGTAGCATGGATCACCACTCTCGCTTCTACATCTGATTCATGGCTTACTCCCATCGAATCGATATACTTAAGGCGGGCACCACAAACCCTGCCGGAAGTATCGAAACACAGGTTGGTTGCCCGTGTATAGTTCATTGCTACTCCACCAGCCATGACACCTTCTTGCAGCACTCTGATTACAAGGCGGCTGTCATCTACTTCAGCATCACCGTAGAAAAACCCGTCGGTTACCTGCGGAGATGTCAAGACCGGATATTCAGTTCGAATTTGTTCACCGCTTAAATGCCCGTGATACCAGCGGGGAGCCATTAGATCATAGATCGTCACACCCATACGATACACTCTGCGGGATGAGCTTCTGCCACTCATCACTGGCAATAAGAATCGGAGTGGTGTAACAAGAAATTTAGCCTGCCTCAGTAGTCTCTCTCGCTCTCGAACTGATTCGCGTGTGACATTGAACTGATAATTACGAAGATAACGAAATCCGCCATGTACCAGCTTTGATGACCGGCTGCTGGTACCAAAAGCAAAATCAGATTGTTCAACAAGCAACACCCGCAACCCCATCCGGGCGGCAAAATTGAATATTCCCGCTCCGGTGATACCCCCACCAATGATTAAGATATCAAATGGTTTCCCGAGATCATTCCACGCGTTTTCACGCCAATTATTTCCCCACATAGCGCTTCCCCTATTTATATAATTTTCCGGGATTCATCATCCCATCAGGATCAACTGACTTGCACATTGATCGGATCATCTGCATCCCAATCTCTCCCTTTTCAGCTTTCAGATACGGCAAATGGTCTTCGCCAATACCGTGCTGATGGCTGATAGTGCTTCCCAATTCCACAATCTTTCTACTGGCAGCTCCTTTTAGTTTTTTCCAGCGCGAGAGAGTAACATCCGGATCGGGTGATCGGCGCCATAAATAGGTGATGTAGGTGCTTGCCCCAACATCATAAAGGTGTGAAAGGTGTGCAAATACAAGTATTTGCTCGCCTTCATCTTCAATCGCAGACGAGAGTGCATTTTTTATGGCGCTGACCGCTTGTATGACTCCAGACCAGCTTACGCAGGTTTCCAGGGTGTCCAATGCAAAACCTTTTTCCCAGAGCGTATTACGCAAATATGGAGTAAGAAAGCGAGTTTTTCGCCACATATTGCCAATAAAATAATTCACCGAAAAACCACGATGCTTTCTACAAATTGCCTGCATTTGATCATAAGCAATTTCACATTCATTATCATTGCCAGTTAACCCGTAGATTAACAAGCAACGTTGATCACCAATACCTATGAGTTTCAATCCATTCTCCGCAAGGCTGACCAGTTTTTCCTTACCAGAAAGCTTCAACGTGGTGATAGTCTCCTGAGCATCCGCCAGGCGCAACATCGAAACAGATATTCCTGCCTGAACAATTTCTCTCACCGCAGCCGAGCCGGCTTCCCAATGAGGGAAGAATACAGCATAAAATTTTTCTACCTGCGGCAGAGGATGCACTCGCATGGTTGCCTGACTTACAATACCAATTCTGCCTTCGCTGCCCAGAACTACCTGCCGTAAGTCTGGTCCGGCAGCAGAAGCCGGATGGGCAGGCATTTCCATCCAACCGGATGGAGTGAGCATCCTTCCCCCAAGAAACATTTCATCTATCCGTCCATAACGGTAGCATTGCTGACCTACAGAACGGGTTACTAACCAGCCCCCCAACGTAGAGTATTCAAAACTCTGCGGAAAATGTCCCAGGGTATAACCCTGCTTGCCTAATTGTTCCTCCAGTGCTGGTCCGACAGCTCCCGCCTGAATAGTCGCCATCCGGCTGGCTTCATCCAAATGCAGCAGGCTTCCCATCCTTCCCATATCTACTGAAATAACAGGCTTTTCACCAGCTATCGGATTGATATGCCCAAGGACACTTGAGCCACCACCATAAGGGATAATTATTGCCTTGTTTTCACGGGCGTAGGCAAAAATTTCTTCGAGATCTTTTTCATTTTCAGGAAAAGCAACTGCATCAGGATAGACTCCTATTCTGCCGGATCGCAATGCAACCCAGTCTGGCAGACTTTGCCCTCGAGCATGCATCAGCCGTTCCATTTTATCTGTATGAATACCCATTTTCGATGGCAGTCTTGATTCAGGTATGCCGTCCAATACATCTTTAATATCCGCATCGGGAATTTGTTCTGGTGTACCCACTACCTTTTCAAGATAAACGCGAGCGCTTTCAGCCAGATGATAATCCGTTTCTGTATTACCCCATCCATTCCATCTTTTCATATTCCCTCCCAATATATTCTAATCTCCCAGAATCCATAAGGAAAAATCCCATCTTATCTTGGGAACTTTTCATACCAGCTGGTTAGAGTCTCCTGGAGTACTCGCTTAATCAAGACTTCCGCCACATCGGGCTCCTCTGCACGGGCTGCTTTACCAACCATTCTGATCGCAGTTCTTATCTTTTGTCTTTCTTCGGGTTTTTCATAAACAGGTTTCAAAGCCGCAACCCAGAAGTTCTCCAGGCTATTCAAAATCAAACCTGAAAGTGGGTTCCCTGAGAGGATTGCTAGTCCATGATGAAAATGCCAATCTGCGTTAGCAGATTCATCTACATCATCAAGTAGCTCAGAAAAGGACTGCGAAAGCAGGATGACATCTTCTGCTTTTCTGTTCACAGCATCCCTGGTATAGTTCGGGGCGAGCAGTAAACGCAATTCCAGCAATGATCCGGTCAATTCGTTTGAAGGCGGCTGGTAGATAGCTGCTTCACTCAACAAAGACAGGTTTCCTTCAACCAGAATATCTTTTACGCGGGTTGGCTTTCCATGATGGATGTCAATCCACCCTGCGCGGCTGATCCGCTGCAATACCTCACGCAGAGTAGGACGGGTGATCCCCAGTATGCCTGCTAGCACCCTTTCGGGAGGTAAGGCGGTATCGGCAGGAAATCTGCCATGGAGGATATCCTGAATAATTTGTCTTTCAGCCTGCAAGGCAGGTTTAGAAATTTCAGATCTGGTCATTTTCCGCTCCTCGAGAAGTGGTCTGACCAGGTTATTTTACAACAGGATAAATATTTCCGCTTGAAAATTACTAAGGGAATTATTGGGAGATATCAACAATATCCTTTACCCCGCGCTCTGCCCACCAGGCATATAAACTGAGTAGGAAACCGAAAAAAATCGCACCGGTGACAATAAGAAGAGTTCTTTGAAGCGCAATCACTTGAAATTCTGGCGACGCCATGGATGCATCTGCATAATGCATGCCCCCAGACACATCCACAATCAAGCCTGACCAGATGGCTCCAAGAATAGCGATACCTGTTGTTTGACCCAACGTACGTGTTAGAGCTTGCAATCCTGAAGCGACGCCTAATCGATTACGGGGAGCAGAACTCATAATGGCGTTGTTATTGGGAGATTGAAAGAAACCGATCCCAAAGCCCATGGGGATAAATCTGAGGATGTAACCTCCGATAGTAGTATCAACCTTAAGCGTACTGACGCTCAAGAATCCTATCACCATCATTGCTAACCCAATCACTGTAAGCGGACGGGTTCCAACTTTGTCAGAGAGCATACCAGAGATAGGAGCAATAATCCCTACAGTGGCAGGTACAACAGCCAGCATAAATCCAATGGTTTGCGGTGGATAACCACGAACATTCTCCAGATAAAACGGCATTAATAAAATAGTACCCGCAGTGCCGATGAATGTTATAAAACCTGTGATCAGATTCACACTGAATAATCCATTACGAAATAAATCCAGATCGATCATAGGCTGTTTAACTCGCGATTCTGTAATGATGAACAGAATCAAGAAGAGGATGAATCCGGCAAGCATCCCTAGAACAAGAATATCGCCAAAACCACGAACCTCCCCGATAGTCAATCCAAGCAAAAAGCAAGTCAAAGAAATAAGAAGTAACCCGGCTCCAAGAAAATCAAATTCCTGTTTTATTCTCGGCACGATATTTGGTACATATTTCATTACTAGCAGGGTTCCAATAATTCCAATCGGAAGGTTTACAAAGAAAATCCAATGCCACGAAAGTGCCCCTAATATCACACCACCCAGGATCGGACCCGCAATGATTCCCAGTGATACCATTAATCCGCTGATGCCCAGTGCTTTTCCCCTTTCTTCGGGCGGAAAATTCTCGGTAATAATAGCAGTACCCAATGCCATCATCATAGCCCCACCTATCGACTGAAATACTCTGGCTGAAATTAAGATCCCGATAGTTGTGGAAAGGCCACACGCCAATGAACCCGCCATGAAAACCAGATATCCGGCAGTATAAATCCGTTTTTTCCCAACCATATCTGCCCATCGCCCAATACTGAGCAATAGAACAGCTATTGTTAACAGATACCCTAGAACAACCCACTGAACAGTACTGAAAGTTGCTTGTAAATCGGTTTGTAAAGTAGGAAGAGCGATATTAACTATACTGCCATCAATGGTCGCGAGGAAAATACCAGTCGCAACCGCAGCCATAACAGTCCACTTTTTTGAATAATCTATTGTAGTATCTACGGGATTCATAAAATCGGCACCATCGAAGTAATCAAGTTGTGCGTTGTATAATATCATATATTTTCTGGAGGTCATATCTTGCTATTCGATCACATAAAACGGCTTAACTCTTGGATGAACAAAGATCAAATGGATGTGATCTTCTGCCGCTTACCTGAGAACATTGTTTACCTGACAGGCTCTTACCCGATATTGGGATTATCTATCGCCGCATATATGCCGGATAGATTCATAGCCTTGCTTCAACCAGAATTTGAAACGATATGTCTTCCCAGTAGAAAAATACAAATTGATTCCTTTCCCACCGGGCATTTGGGTGATAAATCAATCACAGAATCTTATACAGAATGGCTGACCGGGCTTCGCGAACTACACAATATCAACCCCCACCGTATCGGTATTGAAATGGATATCACCATTGCAGCACCTGCATTTAATTCAGCAGAGATGCTCCTGCCAGGCTCCACCTGGATAGATCTCTTGAAGACAGAATTTCCTTTGGCGAAGTTAATTAACACCATTCCATTAATTGAACAAGTCAGGGCGATTAAAGATGAAGCGGAAATTGGAGCTATGCAGAAAGCCTGCGAGGTTGCAAATTTTGGACTTTCCGCCTTACAAGACTCACTTCACCCCGGTATGTCCGAAGTTGAAGCTGCTGCTCTGGTTGAAAATGAAATCCGTCAGCACGGTACAGGTTGGAAAGGCGCAAGGTTGGTTCAGGCATTTGCCCAGGTTACTTCTGGTCCAGATGGAAGTTATCGTCAGTCGATGCTGACACCCTCATCCACCCGCAAAATGGAGACCGGAGATCTGGTGATGATTGAACTGGGTGTGTGCGTGGATGGATACTGGTCTGACCTTACCCGAACATATTGTATTGGAAAACCCAATATTGCCCAGATTCAGGCATACAACGCTGTATATGACGCCCAACAACTTGCCGCAAAAGCCTTACGTACCGGTAAACCATGGGGAGATCCTGACAGAGCAGCCCGGACAAGCCTGCAATCTGCCGGTTTTGGTGAGTATTTTAAGCATGGTACCGGACACGGTATTGGCTGCCGATACCACGAAAGTTTTCCAAGATTGAATCCGGGGGGAACTGAATTACTTGAAAGTGGGATGGTAACCAGTGTTGAGCCTGGCATTTATATCCCCGGCTTTGGTGGAATCCGAATTGAAGATAACCTGGCTGTCACCGATGGTGACCCTATCTGGCTTTCAACACCTGCGGAACGATGGTAAACATGAATAAAAACAAAACGACTGAGACTTCTTTTTGGCAAGAACTTCTTCCACAAAAATCTGAAAAATGGTGGAATATTTGTCATATTCTGGTACTGGTTACAGGAATTTATTTTCGAATTCTCTATATGCATCAGCCAGCCGGGAATGATGAAGCCTATACCTGGCTAGCCTTTATCCGCCTCCCTTTGTTGGGTATGATTACTGATTATTCGCATCCCAACAATCATATTTTCCACACCCTATTGGCAAGCGCATCCACCAGCCTGTTCGGAGCTTCCGTCTGGACAATCCGTCTTCCAGCATTCCTGGCGGGGGTGTTGATGATTCCTTTCACTTATCTGGTTGGACGAAAGTGGTACAACCCGGCAGCCGGATTGCTGGCAGCAACATTTGTCGCCGCCAGCCCCAATTTCCTTTCATACTCTGCGCAGGCGCGGGGATATTCGCTCCTTACCTTATTAACATTGATTATGCTCTGGCTGGGGCATGGATTGATTCGCCAGTTCAATCTGTTTGGCTGGATCACTTTCTCCCTCGCAGGGATACTCGGTGCTTACACCATCCCCATCATGATTTACCCCCTTTCAGCGATTTACCTCTGGGTATTTTTTGAAATCCTGATTGAAAATCGTAAAAATCCTCAGTGGAAGAGAACGCTAATCCCTGTTTTTATCAGCGCTGTAGCAGTGATTATCGGTACGGGTATTCTTTATTCCCCCGTCATAATCTGGGGAACCGGTCTCAAATCAATCATCTCTAATGGAGAGGTGGTATCACAACCCTGGCATGAATTTACAATTAATCTCAGGGTTCGGTTGCTGCGTACCTGGGAAGAGTGGAATGATAACTCTTCGGCATTTTTCACGATAATTACTCTAATCGGTTTCTTTGCTTCCATCTTCTTGCATAAATTGGTCGCCCGTAACCGCATCCACCTTGCTGTAGCAAGTCTGATCGGATTCGGGCTCATTTTGGTTATGCATCGTGTCGCTCCATACACACGTATCTGGGCTTTTGCACTTGCATGGTTCTATGTAATTTCAGCAGGGGGATGGTCGGCATTGATCCAGTTATTGGTAGGAAAAGGCAACCTGGCATATATTCTGATTCTGACAACACTGGCAGCATACCCCTTGCTTGAAATTGGTGTGGCAATTCAGGGTGCAAAATTTAAAGATGTCAGAGCAACCGGAGTGGAGGAGGAAACAGCTATATACCTTGCACAAAATCTTGTTGATGGTGAGCAGGTTATGGGAGTTGTCCCTTTCAACACACAGGTCAAGTTCTACTATAGTTTGATGGGAGATTACGAACGTTGGTTTTACAATACTGCTAAGCCCGTTCCTTTTACAGATGCAATAGTAATGGTAGCGACAAAATATGATCAGACGATCGATTCTGTTTTAGAAAGAAATAAAGTGGATGGTATCGTGGATGCTTCGCAAGCAGATTTAATTCATACCTACAAACATGTTCAAATCTATCGTGTACCCTCATCAGGAGGATTGCCATGAGCGATTACTTTACATTGAAATGGCAGGATCATAAATTAACAATGATCGATCAACGCCTCCTACCCGCTAAAGTGGAATATATCCAGTACACCCGGGTGGAAGATGTGGCAGAAGGAATTACCAGGATGGTTGTGCGTGGGGCACCGGCTATCGGCGCCGCTGCTGGATATGGAATGGCATTAGCAGCTCAACAGGCTCTGGAGCGTGACCCTCGAAATATAAATCAGGAATTACAGAAAGCAGCCATCACCCTGAAAAATGCACGTCCAACCGCAGTCAATCTTGCATGGGCGGTCGATCGGATTATGGCTCGGATTCTCAACAATGATATTCTTCCTGCTGAAGAAATTGCCAGCCTGGTAGAAGATGAAGCTATTGCAATCGAATCTGAAGACCGTGAAGCAAACCGTATAATGGGGGAACATGGAAACACATTGGTTCCACAAAATGCCAGATTCATCCATCATTGCAACACAGGAGCACTGGCAACTACAGGTATTGGCACAGCATTGGGTGTAATCAGGACAGCACATGAGAAGGGGAAGAATGTTTTTGTTTACGTGGATGAAACCCGACCACGCTTGCAGGGTGCCCGCCTGACTTCATGGGAATTACTCCAGCTGGGCATTTCTCATCAGATAATTGCGGATGGCGCTGCAGCACATATCATGCATACACGAGGGGTTGATCTTTGCGTAGTTGGATGCGACCGCGTTGCTGCCAATGGAGACACAGCCAATAAAATTGGCACCTTCCAACTGGCATTAGCAGCATATGAGATGGGTGTGCCATTTTATGTGGTAGGTCCCACCAGCACAATTGACAGAAATCTACCTGACGGCGATCACATCCCTGTGGAAGTGAGAGCAGAAGAAGAGATTACCCAAATTGAAGGATTACCAATAGCCCCATCAGGTGCGCATGCCTTTAATCCTGCATTTGATATCACTCCCGCAAAATACATCACAGCCATCATAACAGAAAAGGGTATTGCACGTCCTCCATACCTCTCCAGCCTTGCAGCTATGTTTTTGTGATCTGCAACTTATTATCTCTATCATCGTATATTGCATAGAAAGGAGAGATGATAATGGCAGATAGAAAAAAGAACTCCGTTCCCTGGCTACTCTATCCTTTCTGGTTAATCTGGCGCCTGGTTTGCTGGGTGATCGAATTAACCGGAAGGTTGGTCGGTGTGATCCTTGGTCTGGTATTCATGATCGTGGGAGTCATTGTAAGCCTGACAGTCATCGGATTAATTGTTGGTGTTCCGATGTTTCTTTTAGGGGTCCTCTTACTGGTACGCAGCATCTTCTAAACTTATTCCTACATCGGCCGCCTGTTAACTAGGCAGCCGACAGAAAACAACCACCGATCGGTGTTAATAGCAATCAGCAGAGCATTTTTGTCTGCTGATTGCCTGCTTAAATTGTCATACAAGGATGAATTTGAAAGATAACCTTCTGGTATGATTGAAGCTAACAAAAATATACCATTGGAGACATCCATGAAAAAAGTGGTTATTGCATCATCCAACCCGGTTAAGGTTCGCGCAGTACTGGAAGGATTCAAATCCATTTTCCCTGAACAGGAATTTGTGCACATTGGATTGAAGTTCGACTCTCCGGTTAGTGCGCAGCCTATGGATGACGAAGAGACACTTCAAGGCGCCCGCAAACGTGCAATGATTGCTCGTGAAATGGCTGAAGATGCCGATTTTTGGGTGGGAGTGGAAGGGGGAATCCATGAAGACCGTCATGGAATGCTTGCTTATGCGTGGGTGGTTGCATTAGACAGAGAAAAGATGGGAATGGGACGTAGCGCTGCTTTTTATCTCCCTCCCCAAATAGCAGAGCTGGTGCGGCAGGGCAAGGAGCTGGGCGAAGCAGATGATATCGTTTTTAATCGAACGAATTCCAAACAGGAAAACGGTGCGATCGGACTTCTTACCAATAATGTTATCGACCGGCAGAAACTCTACGAACCGGCTGTGATCATGGCATTGGTTCCATTTAAGAATCCGGAACTATATCCTTAACCGCCTGAAACCTTCTACGAAATACCTGTACCATCACCACCCCAACCACCACCAATCCCAAACCCATGATTTGTCTTGGTGTGATTCGTTCCCTCAAAAACAGATAAGCCAGCAGGGGTACCTGAACCATCAACGTGTTAGCAATCGCTGCGTTTTCTGTTGCCCGTAGTACCTGCATGGTTTTATTCCACAGGGTAAACGCAAAAGCAGTGTTTATCACTGCCATCCAGAGGATAAATCCCCATGAGGTGAGGGAAATAGGCGGAAAACCTTCCGTCAATAGACCTCCAATAAACATCAGTAAACTGCCAATCGTCAAACTGATAGTAGTGAGGGTAAGAGGTGGAATATATGCGGATCGATTGATGTCTCGTGCGATGAGCGAACCAATCGCGCCCAGAAAAGTTCCTATAGCGACAATAATAATGCTGGTCGTCTGCCCTCCGCTGAAACTTACCGGGAAAAAGTACAGATATGCTCCCGCCGGCGTGAGAAGAACCCCCATCCACTGCAACCAGCTTAATGGTTCCTTTAAAAACAGAGTGCCCAATAAAGCTATGATAATGGTCGACAACCCCATGATCAGATTAACACTGGTCGCCGGTAAATCTCGCAACCCCAAAAATTGCGCTCCCTGCATCGCAGCATAATAGAACAATCCAATCAGGATCACTTTTATCCAGACATGCCCTTCCATATGACGGATCAATTTGCGTTGTGGTGAAAAAGCAAGAATGACTATCAAACAAATCGCGCCAATTCCATAACGAAGACCTGCGAACAATAATGCAGGTACATCCTCAAGCCCAAACTTAATCAGGACCCAGGATGTTGCCCAGATGAAAGTAACCAGTAGTGCCTGTAAGATTGCTTTAATTCGCTCGGTCAAAATAAATCATCCTGGAAGAATTTTCCAAAGTATATCATTTTGACTCATATCTATATATAAACACACCCCGTAAATAATCAGGTATTGTTATAATTTCAAATGGAGGCCCAACTATGTTTGATGGTATTCTTGGCAGAAAAAAAGAAGAAGATCAGATGCGGACAGAAAACCGGTTACCACCCGGACAGTCACTCACACAAAAATTTCCTGTCCTGCACTATGGACCTGTTCCACCTTTCAACCCTGCGGCATGGGATTTTCGGGTTTGGGGTGAAGTAGAATCTGCGCTTAGTTGGACCTGGCATGAATTTAATCAACTCCCCCGCACAGAACTAAATATGGATATCCATTGTGTCACCCGCTGGAGTAAATTCAATACAGTTTGGGAGGGTGTGTCAGTGTGCACATTAGTTGAACAGGGTTTGATTAAGCCTAAACCCGAAGCGCTTTATGTAATGCAGCACGCTGAGTATGGTTTCACCACTAACTTACCGCTTGAAGTTGTTCTGGCGGACAACTTTCTTCTTGCCACCCACTTTAATGGAGAACCGATCACTCCCGATCATGGATATCCTTTACGCGGGGTAGTTGGCGCCCGAATTGGTGAAAATGACGAAAATGTTCCCTATTTCTGGAAAGGTGCCAAATGGTTGCGTGGATTGGAATTCATGAAAAATGACCGGCGCGGTTTCTGGGAATTGGCCGGTTATCATAACAACGCAGATGTCTGGAAAGAGGAACGTTTCGGTTAAGGTCTGATGGTCCGCCTTGGGCGCAGGAAGAAAACCCCTAACCCGATACCGCCCAAGATTAATATTCCGCCTAAAATGCCAAGAATGGGATTTCTTCCGCCTTCTCCAGGTGAGACTGGTTGTGCCTGACTGCTGAGTTGGGCACCAAAATTCATGGTCGATACTTCTCCTGGCAATAACTTAAGGGGCGCATTCATACTGGTGGTTGGATTGTACCCCGCAGGGATCGCCACACTTACATTGTAATTACCTTCGGGTAATTCTGAAAAACATATTGGTTCTGTTCCAGAAGTAGTATTCGCTTTTTCATTAATTTGTCCGACCTGATCCACCAGAGAAATAGCACCTTCAGCCAATAATACTTCTGCTTCCTGGCGGACAGAATCACCATTTACGTCTTCAAAAAGCGCAATGCACACTTCACCATACCCCTTTACCGCCGGTGTAAGGATATTAGGAGTAGGAGTCATCTCGGATGCAGGGGGTTCAGGTGTCTCGGTGACTATCCCAAGTAAAATCTGCTTCCCTTCTGTTATTACCTCATCCGGGCTGGTATTATTTAATTGATACAACTCATTCTCAGATACACCAGTTTTTACAGAGATGATCCACCATGAATCACCAGGTTGGGCAATATATATGATTCTGCCATCAAGTTGTGCGGTTGGTGTGGGTAACGCAGCCTGCGTTTCAGGAGATGCATCAACAGGCAGGGTGAAAAGAAAACCACCTACACCCAGAAGAATCACAAAGAGCGGGAAGAATCTTATTAGTTTTCTCATAGTTTATCTCAATGCGATTATAACATTGAACAAATTCAATGCTGCAAGGGTCTTGGATAGAATTTTTACTCTTGCTGGAGTTATCGGGTAGCCAGAAAATAAAAGACTACGCCCAGGGCGACCATCATCCCAAGTAAAAGGAAGATCATAATCCATTTCGCAGGAAGAACTGTTCTTTGAAACGGATCAATATTTTGATCTGCATAGGAGCTTGTGAAGGTTCTTCTTTGGGTATTCGATAAACCACCTGAGGAAAGGAACCAGGGTTCATCGTCCGGTTTTCCTTTTTTATGAGCATTGATGGCATATTCGGCTTTATCAGGACCACCCATCATTTCAGATAAAGCTTGAAACGCCTTGTTTTGCACCAGAACATCGGGGTCGTAAACTGCAGATCTCAGGATTAAGTTCCGGCTGGTTTGATCTCCTTTTGCCTGAAGCTGTTCAATGACTTCAACACGTTGATGTGGCGTTGCCTGAAGGGATCTAAGTATGGTCATTTGGTCTTGCAGAGGATCCAATCTGAAAAATGATGGTGTTTCAGTGGAAGTCCCGGATTCTTTACGTGCATTTTTGATGATAGACATGATTGAGGAGAAAATAATAATCAGGGTAACAAGAAAGCCAATATTTTTGATTTCTCCACTAAAAAATAATGCTGCACCAATCCCCAGAAGAACCAGAATAATCACGACAGGAAGGAGATTATTCTTTACAGCTGCTGGCTTTTCATTTGGGATAGTTGAGCCAGAATTACGGCTCTGAAATGTTTTCCCTGTTTTATAGATTTGATTTATGAAGGGAACCACGACAAAGAAAATAATTAGAATCCAGATTAGTGAGTCCATATCTCCATTGTAACAAATATCTTTGTCGGGGCAAATCTTGATCACACAGATAGGTGATGCGTCTTATTGATCTTGAGGTGAATCTTTCGAATCAGGATGATCACGATCCAGGTTAATGTCATTCCACGAAGCAGGATCGTTGATTGGCTCCAGGTGTGTTGTTACATTTGCATTGGGGATGGCATGGGTTACTGCTTCTTCAATTTGTTCCAGTAAATGATGTCCCTTATCCACTGTCCACTGTCCAGGAACCAGAACGTGAAAAGAAACGAATCGCCTTGCACCTGCCAATCGAGTTCGAACAGCATGGATTTTTACACCTTTAGCCATAAATGGTTCAAGCACCTTATCCAATTGTTCCTGCTCATCTACAGACCAGGCTGAATCCATCAAACCCGCTATGGACTGCCTGATAATTCCTACGCCTGTTACTACAATATTGATTGCCACAGCAATTGCAATGAGGGGGTCAAGAATGTTCCAGCCGGTTATTCCAACAGCACCTATACCTAAAATCACTCCCACTGACGTCCATACATCTGTTAATAAGTGTTTGGAATTTGCCCTCAAAGTTATCGAATCATATTTTTTTGCAGCTTTAGCCAACACAAGAGCTGTACCCAGATTGATGAGAGATGCGCTGGTGGATACAATCAGACCTAATCCAACCTGTTCCAACTCTCGGGGAGAAATAATGCGTTGAATTGCGGTGTAACTAATGCTGCCCGCAGCAATGATAATTAATATACCTTCAATAGAACTTGAAAAATATTCTGCTTTGCTATGCCCAAACGCATGTTCTTTGTCAGCTGGGCGGGCAGCCACCGACAACATGGAAAGTGCCATGATCCCACCCACCAGGTTGACAATCGACTCAAGCGCATCAGATAACAGACCAACTGAACCAGTAATAAAATAAGCAATTGTTTTTAATGCAATCGTGGAAATTGCCGCAGCGATGGAAAGCCAGGCAAATCGTTTCAAGTATGATCTCGTTGCAAATGACGAACTCATAACGAGTGATTCTACTACAAACAAAAAATGCAAGGGCTTTTTAAGATGGATATTTTCTTATTTACACAGAACAAATATTTTGACTATTTAAAACCTCTTGACATTAACGTTACGTGATAGTTTATACTGGCACCATGTACACAGTGAGGCAGCTCGCAAAACTTGCAGGGGTTACACGTCGAACACTGCATTACTATGATGAGGTTGGGCTTCTTAAGCCGTCCCGTAATAACGTTAACGGCTATCGTTACTATGGTGAAGAGGCGCTCATCCGTCTGCAGCAGATCATGCTTTATCGCGAGCTGGATATGCCGCTTGATCAAATTCGGGAAATTATCAATCAACCGGATTTTGATATACTGGCGGCATTGGAGCATCACAAATCCGCTCTGCGCAAGCGGATCTATCATCTTGAAAATGTGATTACTACCGTGGAAGATACCATCGACCACCTGAAAGGGAAAAGAGAAATGTCAAAAAAACAACTATTTGATGTCTTTAACGAAGAGCAAATATCGGAATATGAGAAGGAAGCTATGCAGATATATGATCCAGCAACTGTAAAAGCATCGTATCAGAAGTGGAATAACTATTCGCGAGCCGAGAAAGAGAAGATCGGCGAAGAGGGAAATGCCATCTATCTGGATATCGTAGCTGCAATGCCCAAAGGTGCCGGTTCACCAGAAGTTCAGGCTTGCATTGCACGCTGGCATCGCCATATGGAAAACTTCTGGTCTCCTGATAAAGATCAGCTTGTAGGATTGGCGGATCATTACAGTACCGATGTACGATTCAAAAAGAACTTTGATAAAATCCACCCGCAGCTTGCCGTATTCATGGCAGAGGCGGTTCGGATATATGTCGCAAAGCTGTAGATTTAAAAACTAAGACAGCCAACTAGGTTGGCTGTCTTCATTTAGTTACTTTGAAAGCATGATTTATTTAGCCTTGCACACATACGTCTGATTGCTCATCAGCATTGTCCAGATACATTCTGGATGCAGTGAGCATTCCTTCCTGTCTTTGTAATCACCACAATTGATCTCAGGTGGTTTTTCAGGCTCTACCGGAAGTTCCGGTGGCTCAATGATGGGCACCTTGGAAAGGTCCCCAAAAGTTTCCACCTTGGCGCCCCATACCCAACAGCGGATGCCTAGATTGGGGCTTTTGATGTACCACCAGGAACTCTCTTCATTTCTCCCTTCAATCATCGCTCTGATTCCCTTAAACAGGGTGTCATCTATCTTGTAATCAGAGGATGGTCCGCGTCTGCAGTTCATATTTTCACTACCAATCAAAGAGGGTGCCTCTGGAATTACCGGAATATCAGGAACAGGGGTGATCATCTCAACTGGAACAAGGTTCTCCCAGGGGGCAAATGGAGTGATGAGCATGTAGTAGGGTGGGCAAATCCCGCCGTCGATATTCACATCGAACGACCGCACTTCTGAGAAAGGTTCTTCCGGTGGGCCGGCTGGATCTGTTTTTACGCGCCAGTAATATCTAGTGCAATCTTCAAAGTCATACGCCGGATCGCCTACCCGCAGCCAATGCTCAGTCACATCATCCACCCAAACCCGGTGATGGTATTCAGAAAAATCTTCTGTTAAAGAGAATTGGAGTTCATAGTGCCCGTTTAATTTACAGTCTGAGGAATCATGCCAATCAAAGAACATATCTTCGCTGGCGCTGGTAGAAACACCATCTGGCGGGAATATCAAGCTTACCGGTTGATAATCATATCCATCCGGACAGGTTGGAATAAACTGAGGTGTGCCATTGGCGGTGTCCACCAGGAACGTATAGGTTTCTGAATATGGTCCTTCCTGTGGACCTGCCGGATCTGTTTTCACCCGCCAGTAATAACGGGTTCCATTTGTATAGGAATAAACCGGATCTGTTGGTAAGGCCGGAAATTGCGATTGCAATACAAGTGCACGATGCCAGAATTCATGAAAATCTTCATACAGAGATATTTGCAACTCGAATTGATAATCTACCAGGCAGCCAGTCGGGTCATCCCAATAAAAAGTGATTCCATCAGATAAATTCAGGATGGCGTGGTTTTCAGGGGTGACTAAATTGACAGGCAGCATGGCAGCCGGGTTAGTACACACCGGACCCGTAAAGAACGATGCAACAGTACTGGGACCTTGAACATCCGGTCCGGGTCCTGTTTCCATTTCAGCGTACGCGCGCCAGTGATACGTTTTCCCCGGTTGTAACGGTACACCCCAGAAAAGGGAGGAACCGGAAGTAGATCCGGTCATACCGGGTGTTTCAGGTTCCGGGCCGGTCCATACATACATCTCTACCCGGTCAATGGCGCATCCGGTATTGGGATACGACCAGGTAAGCGTGACAGGTGTGGATGGATCTACCGTATCATTATTGGGTTCAAGATTCTGGGGCGCTACCAGTTGATCTACAGTACAAGGCACCGGATCACAAGCAACAAGCAATAAAACGAAACAGGGAAAAAGTAGAAGTTTTAAAATACTACCACGACCGCCCATATTACCCTCCCTTTCCTAATCAGGCGCACTCTATAGGGTATGCGGTCGTGTTTTAGCGCGTAATAATGTAATCAGTATATAAATTAATATTATAGTAATTCATTCTTGATAATCAACCATCAGAAAACGAAAGCGAATTTCTTAAGCCAAACCCAATCGGTTTATTATCCGCCAGGAAAGAAATGTCACCCATCGTGATGGCACTTTCTTCTGTCCGAACTCCCACTCTTTCCAGGTGGTCCAGATGGATTCGGCAGTAAATTTCCCTTCAATGTCCATTTTATTCAGCAGCACATCAGCCATATCCAAAAGCCGGGGATCTGATTTGAGCCATGGGAATGTAGAAAGAACATCCAGTACATGGAGCAGGTCATACCAGACCAATGGTGCCTTCAATTTACGGAAATCATTACCCATGTAGAAAATATACGGGTGTTCGGTCTGGCTGTTTTGCCAGAGATCGAGAAGAACCGCTGCCCCCTTTCTGGCTGCTTCATGTTTATGCAAATCGTCCGCTGCCGATAACAATTTCAGCATCGCCAGGTTTGCAAACGGGCAGGGATCTTCCTTCCTTCCCGGTCCGTGAAATTTTCCCAGTTCTTTGGATACAGCACACGGCCAGCCATTGTCCCGAACCAGGTTTATCAATGCTTCCACAGCTTTTTTCACCAGCTCGTTTTCTTCCAAACCAAGTTTCAAAAGTCCATACACGGTTAAAGGGGCATCGCATAACGCCCAGGCGTACTGCGTTTCACCCGTGCCGCCAAAGTGGATTGGGACATTTGTGGGTAATGTGAACGGACCTTCTGATGAAGGGTGCTCTATAACCCTGGCAATAATCGTAGCTATTCCCTCATCATCTACACGCAGTCCCAGATCAGCCAGAAAGGTTAACTTATGAAAGAACTGGCTGGCACTCTTATGGCTGGTTAATACCACACCCGGCCACCCCTGCAATTCTTTTACTAATCCCCTCACCAGTGGATGTGTCAACATTTGGCTTCTTGCATTCAGAACTTTTTCAGAGTCAATCGGTTCACCCAGCAAATCTAAACGCGTACGGTACTCCACCCAGGGATCACCTGCCAATAGCCAGTCAATGGGTGTCTTCATTTTTCCTCCTCGGAATTCCATTATCCAAGAATTCTTATACCCATAATTATCTTCAATTATGAAAAAACCGCCTGCGGAAAAGTTCACAGGCGGTACGGATTTAATGTTGGTATCTTACTTCATAAGGAAGATGCCCAAAATGGCGGGGAACAGAACCAGAAACCCAAGCATAGGATTTGCGCGGCGAGCGGTATTGCGGCTGTCCCAACTGAAGAGGATAACTGCCAGTGCAAAAGCAGACACCGCCGTAAGCAGAAGGACTATCACAGATCCCCAGGGAGAAAAATCTGCCAGTTTGCCGAAAGCCAAAGCATTGAAGGCATTCATGGCATGGGCGGCTGGCAATAGTTGGGCTACCTTTCCGGCGATCGCAGGCAGCATACTGTAAGGCAGCATTAATCCACCCAGCAGCATCGAAGGGACGAACAATAATTGCGACCAAAGTACGGTGACCCTTGAATTGGCGGATACCACCCCGATCAGGATGCTGATTCCAATGCATGCCAACGCCATCGCTATGAACACCACGATGTAATTCACCCAATTTACCGGTAGAGGTGCATCAAAGAGCAGTGGCGCTGTGAAGGTGATAATCGCTGCTACGATCACAAGGTGCAGCAGGCTGGTTAGCGCCGGGATAATTAATATTGAAGTAGAGGGGATCCCATTGATTTTATAACTTCGGAAAATCCCATTCTCCCGGGCAGTTACCAGTGGATCAGGTATTCCAAGGAATGCCGCCGACATGATGGCAAAGGTGACAAGCGCCGGAATGATGCTGTCTTTGAACAGTGGATTAATACCAGGCATTATGAATCCCATCATCAGGTAGAAGCCTAACGGGAAGAGATAATTTAATAACAACAGATTCTTGTTGCGAATACCTGTACGGAATTCAAAAGAGAAATGATGAATAAAGGCGTTCATTGGGCAACTCCATTACTGGTAATTTCCAGGAAGCGATCTTCGAGGGAAGGTCGTTCTACACGTAAATCGATAAGCGAATCACCTTTAGATTCAATGTATGAAAGAACGGATGACACCGTTTGACTGATATTGGTGCTGAAAAAAATCCAATATCCCTCTTTAAAGACTTGTTGTTTCACCCCGGGAAGATCAAAGGATTCCTTTGAGAAGCAATCTTCCTGCGTACTTACTGATACTTTTGTGTATCCGGCACCTTTCGCGGTGATTTCCAGTGGAGTACCGATGGTCACAATCTTGCCCTGCAATAAAATGGCAACCCGGCTGGAAAGTTGTTCCGCCTCTGCCATATCATGCGTTGCCAGAATGATGGTTGTGCCGGCAGCCTGCAGTTCGCGCATCATCTTATGCAATTCAACCCTTGTAGCAACATCGAGACCCGCAGTGGGTTCATCCAGGAAAACAACTTTTGGATGATGTGCCACCGCCAGAGCCAAAGCCAGACGGCGCTGCTGACCGGTAGAAAGCTCATAAAACTGGGAATTCAGTTTCTCCCCCAAAATCAGCCTTTCAAGCAAATCCATTCGTGGTTCTACCCCATGGTAAGCACAGAAGAACTTTATCGCTTCCCTTGGGGTAATGCTCTCTGGCAGTCCGGCAGATTGCAGCTGCACACCAATCATGTTCTTCAATTTTTGAGGCTCTGCGGATGGATTGATCCCTGCCACTTTCATCGTCCCGGTGGTGGGCTTGCGTAAACCTTCCAGGCATTCCAGTGTGCTGGTTTTTCCAGCCCCATTCGGACCCAAAAGCCCAAATATCTCCCCTTCATTAACCGTAAAAGAGACATGATCCACAGCGGTGAAATCTCCGTATGATTTCGTAAAATCCGACACCTCAATCATCGTATCTGTCATTTATCTTTTCCTTAGTAACAGGATTTTGTAACCATTATATATACGCAAACTCGCTTTTCTAGTTGCAATGGGTACGGATGATGATTATGTTGAGGTCGATGATGAAAAACAACTGCCTGATGTATCAGGCAGTTGTTTTCTTTTCTAAGATTAACTGGTCGCCCCAAAGGCTTCATGAAAAGTAACATAACCCTGTGGCGTGTGCCCGTTGAACGACAGCACGAAGAACACCTCAGTTGGCACACCTTTGTGCGCCAGAACGGAAGAATTTACAAATCCAAACTTCCCATAGTATTCAGGATGCCCTACCAGACAGCAACCGGCTGCGCCCATCTGTTTGAGCCGTGCAAGACCTTCTTCTATCAGCGCTTTACCGATCCCCATCTTCTGATACTTCGGCAAAACGGATACCGGACCCAATCCAAACCAGTTAGGACTACCGTCAGACATGGTCACAGGCGAAAATGCAATGTGCCCCACCACATTGCCATCCACTTCAGCGACTATCGAGAGGGTCAATACACCTGCTTCCCGTAACGCACTAACGATATATTGTTCGGTATGGCTGCTGATCTCCATAGTTTCGAAGGCAGCTTTGGTTATTTCAAAAATAGAATTAATATCAGTGGATTTTTCATCCCTGATTAAAATTTGTTTTGTCATGATAGATCTCTTTTCTCTTTGTTATTTATTTTACAATACACCTTTCAGTTTCTCCCAGTGTGAAACTACTGGCAGCCAGTAAAACTGTCTTTATATAAAGGTATCCCATGATACAGAAATAAATACTGTATCAAGGCAACCATTGAAAAAATCGGGTGATTACACTTGGTTTCAGGATATTTGTTAATGTAGAAACAATTCACAACCCATTTGGATGCTGATTCATTGGAATTGGGTTGTCAAACTTGCTATTCTCTTATCAGGAAATTGACGTTTTAAGACTTACTCTACAATAACTATGACTGGTGGATAACCCTCATGTCCCACCCTTGCACCACATTCTCCAACATTCATTTTCTCCATATCAAAATTACACAACTGCAAAATTATACATTAATATAATATAAGATCAAGAAATTTATGGAAAAAAATTCTGGGTTATTGAAGAAATCCGCCCGAATGATTAGTTCTAGAGGATCATTTTGAAATCTCAAACCTGTCCAAATTGCGGCGCTCCAATGAATGGAGAATTATGCGATTATTGCGGCGATCTCCGAATTGAGCATAATCAGGAGGATGCTTTAAAAGGTTTCCTTCTCCAAATCAACAAGAAATGTGATGAAGTACCAAACAACATGAGCTGGAAAATAGTCCTCATCTGGCTGGGGATCCCTGCCCTTGTTGCAGTTGCTGCCTATGTTTTTGCATCGTCAACTCTTGCATGGATTATTTGGATTTCAGCCGCGATCTTCTCTGCGCTAATCAGCACCATCCTGGCTGGAACAATGCGGAATAATTATCTTAAGGAGAAGTATCGATATATCCTTTCTCCCATCATGAAGAAATACCTGCGTACCCAAAAGATCTCACAGGATGATGCTTACCGGATAGCGAAAAAAATACTGCCAAAGGGTGCACCCTTGTTGCAGCATCTGGCTGTCCACCCAGATCTCGATAAGACAGAATGAAACGGAATAATATTTAATTCGTAGATTGGTTAACAAATAGTTTTCAGGAGAAAAAATGAAAGCGCAAAAATCCATGCTGATTATTGGCGCAGGTATCGCAGGTCTTTCGATGGGTATCTACGGTCAAATGAACGGGTATAAAACCAAAATCGTGGAAATGCACACACAGCCGGGTGGGTTAATGACCGGGTGGAAACGAAAAGGCTATATCGTGGATGGCTGCATCCACTGGCTGACCGGTTCCAGCCGCGCGTACAACTACTACCGCTACTGGGAAGAGAGCGGATTGATTGACGGGATGGAGATATTCGATCCTGAGGTGTTTTCACGGGTTGAATTTGCCAATGGCAGGGTGGTAAACCTGTACACCAATATCGACCAATTGGAAAAACACCTCGTAGAAATCGGACCTCAGGATGAAAAAATCATCAAAGAAACCTGCAATGCCATTCGTAAGTTTTCTAAATGGAACCCTTCAGTGGATTCCAATCTGGGGGAGAACCTCAAGTCCATCATCCCCATGGCATCCGCCATGCCCATTCTGATGAAATGGGGAAGGATGCCGATGTCTGAGTTTGGCAGCCGGTTTGTCACACCTGAGTTAAGGTTTGTGTTCAGCGAACTCTGGTATCAAGAAATGAGTTCGGTCGGCTTACTGATGACATTGGCGATGCTCAACAATAAGGGAGCAGGTTACCCAATCGGTGGATCATTACCCATGGCTGAAAATGCCGAAAAACGTTACTTGAGTCTGGGCGGAGAAATTCAATATGATTCCCGGGTCGATAAAATTCTAGTGGAGGATAACCGCGCATCAGGAATCCGTCTGGTTGATGGTACTGAATACCATGCAGATGTGGTTATCTCCGCAGCCGATGGTCACGCGACCATTTTCGACATGCTGGACGGAAAATTTATCGATGAACAAATCACCACCCGATATAATTCTGCGCCAATGTTCCCATCATTGATTTATATCGGGCTGGGTGTAAATCGTAGCTTTACTGACCTCCCGCAGATGACAGGCGGTCTCACCTTGTGTCTGGAGGAGCCCATTACTATCGCCGGCGAAAAATTGGAACACGTAGAAGCGTGCATTTACAACTATGATCCAAATCTTTCCCCAGAGGGGAAAACAGCCATCGCCATCATGCTCAATGGGAATTATTCATACTGGAATGAAATCTACCAGGATCGGGAGCGTTATGACTCTGAAAAGAAACAGGCTGCCCTGCAAATGATTTCTATTCTTAATAATCGATTCCCTGGGTTGGAAAGCCAGGTGGAAATGATAGATGTAGCCACACCGGTGACCTTTGAGCGATACACCGGCAACTGGAAAGGATCCTTTGAAGGTTGGCTACCAACACCGCAGGCAATGATGAAACCCATCCCCAAAACGCTACCCGGTTTGGAAAACTTCTACATGGTTGGGCAGTGGGTCCAGGCAGGTGGCGGATTACCCAGTGGCGTCATGACTGCCAGAGATGTGATGAAACGTATTTGCAAGAAGGATGGAAAGAGATTTTCAACAATCCAAAATAAATAACATCAAAAAAAATTCGCTTTTATTGTCCAATTATCATAAAGGGAAATAATCAGACAATATCCTCATTAATCTATCTATAGGGGGATATTGTTTTTTATGATGTATGGCATCATAGATACATCTGGACATGCTCTAATTAGATCGAAAATTATAAAACGCCCAAGAAAATAAGGGTAGGAGAATCAAATGGCAATCACCCGAACAGTGGAAGCAGCGTTTCCGGGAAAGCCTATGCTCGAAGGGGCAGGGGTTCACCTTAAGCGAGGTTTTAGTTTTGGTATGGAAAAGCGCATGGATCCGTTCTTATTATTTGATGATTTCAGCGGTGATGACCCCGATAAATTCATGAAAGGTTTTCCCTGGCACCCTCATCGTGGTATCGAAACCATCACCTACCTGTTGGAAGGGGATGTGGAACACGGAGATTCATTGGGAAACGCGGGTATTATTCACCCCGGAGAAGTGCAGTGGATGACCGCGGGCTCCGGCATCATCCATCAGGAGATGCCCGTACAAAGTGAATCGGGCAAACTGATCGGATTTCAACTCTGGGCAAATCTACCTGCCAGCCAGAAGATGATGCCACCGCGTTATCGCGGAATCACAGCGGATGAGATTCCGGTGGTTGATACACCAAACGCAACAATCCGAATCGTCAGTGGCAACATCGATGAGATACAGGGTCCAGCAAAAGATATTGTCATCGAACCTGAATATCTCGATGTAACGGTCAAACCCAATGAAATGTGGGTACATCCCACACCTGCGGGGCACACAGTCTTTGCATATCTCATTCAGGGCAGTGCAGATTTTGAACAGAATAAGACCATGTTGCAGGCAGACAAGGGTATGGTGGTTACCTTCTCAGATGGCGACCAGGTGGCGATCAGTGCGGGTGAATCTGGTGCCCGCTTCTTACTCATTGGCGGAAAACCTCTTCGAGAACCGATTGCCTGGGGAGGACCTATTGTCATGAATACTGAAGAAGAGCTGCACACCGCGTTTGCTGAATATCGGGCAGGCACCTTCATTAAACACAAATCAGAAATCTGATTCAATCAATATCAACTTATCAGGAGTACTCAACATTGCAGCCAAAATTCCGGGAACCCGTAAATGGATTTACGCATTTCTATTCTGCGATTGCCGCACTTCTGGGAAGCATTTATCTGGTTGCGGTCAGCTGGTCAGATACACCCAAAGTCATATCCCTGATTATCTATGGGGTCAGCCTGGTGCTCCTGTTCTCTGCCAGCGCTGCCTATCACCTTGCAGTTGCCCGACCCGGAATCATTCAAATATTGCGTAAGCTGGACCATTCTGCCATTTTTTTACTCATCGCCGGAACTTACACTCCCATTTGTTACAACATCTTTACTGGTTTCTGGCAGTGGGGATTACTGGCGATCATCTGGGGAATTGCCATCGCTGGTATTACCCTCAAGATTTTTTACATTAAAACACCGCGATGGCTCACCGCAGGTATCTATCTGGTAATGGGTTGGCTTTGTGTTCTGGCTCTCCCAGAAATGCTCTCTCGCATCCCGTTAGATGGTCTGTTGTGGCTGCTGGCTGGCGGACTTTTTTATACAGTGGGAGCAATCATTTATAGCACCAAGGCTTTGAATCTATTCCCGGGAAGGTTTGGGTTCCACGAGGTATGGCACATCTTTGTGATGCTGGGCGCACTCGCGCACTTTGTAATGATTGCTGTTTTTATTGCTTCACCTTGAAAGAATAAATTACTCTCTCACCGATCGAGTTTTGCTTTTCAGTAATATCAAAACTAAGCCTGAACAAATTAGCAAAATCAAACCATTCAGAAGGAATGGCATTTCTCTACCGATCGTGTCGTAGAGCAATCCCCCTGCGAGCGGACCAACCGTATAACCCAGGTTTTCCACAAGATCATATAAACCGTATCCCATTCCCAACTGTTCACCACCGGTCAATTCGGCGACCAGCGCGGTTTCAGCCGGTTCACTGACACCCCACAACACGGCGTTCAAGGTGTAAAGAACGCCTAACCAGAGAATGGATGGCAGATAAGGCAAGGCAAGAGAAATCAGTCCGGTGCCCGCCAAGCCAATGGCAATCATGGGTATTCTTCCAAAACGGTCACTTAAAGATCCCAACCAGGATGAAAGGAAAGCTGTCACCAACCCGGCTGGGAAGAATGCCAGCGCCAGAACCCAGGTGCTGGTTGTAAATTTATCCTGCAGATAGGTTAGATAGATAGGGCTAAGCATGGCTTCAGGAACACCGGTGAGGAAGACAATTACAAAAAGAAAATATAACTTTGGCGAAAGCTGAATTTTTAGAGTCTTTTCCCTGATGACACCTCTGGTAGAAGGAACGCGCCGATAAACCAGCCAGGCAGCAATAAAGGTAAATAATGAAAAGAGAAGAAAGGAGAGTTTCCAACCCCACTCCTCTGAAAGGAAAATCATAAGGGCCGATGCAAGGAAGATCCCCACCATGCCCCCCTGGTTGGTTACCTCGCTGATTCTGCCCAGTGCCTTTCCTCGTTCAGAAGGCTGGGTGAGATCGGCGATGATTGTATTTGCCGCCGTCCACAACAATGATGAACCGACACCTTGAATCAACCTGGCAGCATACAACGATGTCACTGAATCCGCAAACGCGAAGACAAGCATCGAAATGGCATAGATCACCATCGCGATGAGCAGGAATGGCTTCCGGCTAAATCTATCCAGGCACCAACCAACCAGTGGGCGGAGCAGTAATGTCGTTCCCGTCAAAACAGAGAACAAACCACCCACTTCCAAGGCGCTTGCGCCAAACACCTTTCCGATGATTGGCAAACCAAAATAAAGGAAAATGAAAGGCATTGACCAAAGGAAGAAGGGGCGGTTAAGTGTACTTACTGGCAAAGGACTGGTTTCAGTGGATGAGGTCATCACATCCCCCTGTGTTTCTGGTTTATGGCAGGCTATTAAAACGGAAGGAAGTTTCGAAGACAATCAGTATGAGTATTTTATATCCGTTTATTGAATATTGAGAAGATCCAGATTTGTTTTGTTGGTAAAAAGGTCTGACCAGTTTAAATAAATTTCCGCTGCGAATTGATGAAATTGGAAGCAATGATTAACCCGGCGCAAGCCATTATCAAACCGATTACCAAGGGAATAATCACAAGTGGATGCCCAATCATCCGTACAGCCCACTTTAAGGAAGGGAACATTTCTGGGGGGATAATCTCTCCAATAAACATCACCATCCCGAACATGATGCTCAAAAAAAGGCTGATCGCCACATCCAGCCAGGAAATAATTCGAAATGGTCTGACCACTTGATGCGGGTTCGGAACTGATTGCATCACCCCGCGCATTACATTCGCATATAGCGAGACCGGCACTGATTCTAATGGATAACTTTTGAACGCCTCTTCAATCGGGTCAGCGGTAGACCCGTGGTTATTTTTTATCTCGCCCATTCCATTTCCTCCATCCTAACCATTTCCTGCCTTAATTGTGCGTGAGCGCGAAAAAGACCCGTTTTAACGGTGCCCATGGGCATTTGCATCACCTCAGAAATTTCTTCATAAGAGAGTTCCTGCTGGTAGCGGAGTTGAATAAGTATCTTTTGGGTGGCTGGAAGCTCACTAATCTTCTGGTGCAGGCTTTCGCGCAAGTGCATCTTGTCATGCTCAGTATCCGGATTAATACCTTCATCACGGGAAATCAATTCTTCGTTTTCTTCCATCGAAAGGAAATCCTGTTCTTTTTTCAACCTGGGATGGCGGTTATAACATAAATTGACCACAATGCGGTAAAGCCAGGTGCTGAATTTGGCATCCGCCCGAAAGCGGGGAAGCGCCTGCCATGCCCGGATGAATGCATCTTGAGCCAGATCTTCAGCCTCACGGGGATCTCCCACCGCCCGCAGGGCAAGATTGTATACAAAAGACTGGTGCATGAGCACCAACTCGCCAAACGCACGATCGTCTCCTGCTTTTGCCCGTTCAATAAAATCTTTCTCCCCGGATGGCACCATACTCTCCTGTCAATTAGACAGTGTTTTTTCTCCTTTGTTTCAAAAAGTGACAAATAAAAAATCGCTGAAACATAATATATCTTTTCCTGTCTAATGAATATAACTACAAAAAGGAGAGTTACACATTATGAAATCCAAATGGCTGATTGCTGTGCCAATTTTACTGTTAATCCTCGTGATATGTGCTTTGATTGTGTTGGTGGGGGTATTTGCTTTCAAAGGGTTCAATCTGTCATCCATTCCCGGTCTGGGTGCGCATTTCAGAGCTGAGGAAACCGTTACAGAAACTTTTCCCGTGGCAACACCTGCTGTTCTCGATATCGAAAACTCATTTGGTTTTATCCACATAAAAGCAGACGATGTCGATGAGATTACCATGCAAGCCAGGAAAATTGTTTACAGCTTCTCACAGGCTGATGCTGAAGCTGAGTTAAAAAACCTGAAAATCATCACCCAACTCACAGACAATAAACTGACCATCGATGTACCCATGGATGACCTTCCCAGCCGCCCCGGGTTTGTAAAAACACTCGAAGTCGAATTCACCATTACTGTACCCCGGGAAACTAGTGTTATTGTAGACTCCGAATTTGGAGAAGTCTCCCTGGTGGGTTCTAACGGTTCCGCAGACATCACGACGGGATTTGGCGGGATCGATGTTCGGGATTTGACCGGCAGCCTGACCATCTCTAATCAGAATGGAAGTACTACCATCTCAGGTATTCGCGCTGGTGGGGGTAAGCTGCAGGTCACATCATCCTTTGGTGGCATCAATGTTAATGGGGCAGAAGCCGAATCAATATTTCTCAAGTCGAACAACGGTAGTATCAGTCTTGAGGATGGCTACGCAGCAGGTCCAATCACTGTGGATAATGGCTTTGGTGACGTCAGGTATTCTTTAGGCCGTGCAGAAACGGTGAGCATCAACTCTGACAATGGCGAAGTAATGCTTAAAGATGTAACTGTTAATGCTGAAGTTACAGCCACCAGTAATTTCGGCGATGTGACTGTCAAGGATGTTTCTGCCAAACGCTATACCATCCAATCACAAAATGGTGAGTTGATACTGGAAGGCGTCTCTGGTGCTGTTAAGGCAAAATCTGGGTTTGGTTCCATCACCGTCCTTCGTGCTCAAGACGCCACATTGGACCTGCGTTCTGATAATGGTGGCATTAAATTCGATGGAAGCCTGGGCAGTGGGCCACATATCATTAGTTCAAATTTCGGATCTATTGAAATAATACTACCTGCAAACAGTAATCTCAGCATCGATATGGATACCGATTTTGGAGACATCGATACCAATTTTGAGATCCTTACATCAGGCAAGCAAAGTGAAAAAGAGATCACCGGAAAAATTGGCAGCGGCGGGGATCTGCTAGAAGTTCATACAAACAACGGCAGTATCAAACTATCAAAATCACAGTAAAAGGAGAATGAAAATGGAATTTGTCATCTGCTTGGGTACGATATCTTTTTTCCTGCTGTTGTTCGGATTTCTGGTTATCTGGCGTTATTTCAATTACCTTGAGACAAAAACCCTGGCCGAGAAGGGATTAGTTAAGCCGCAGCGAGAGATGCCGGTAACGAAGAACCAGCCAATGTTAATCTGGGGAATCATCATCAGTGGTATTGGTTTAGCACTCTCTCTCGGTCTTTTGCCGGTTGGACGTACCGGCACAGGCTCCATGTATCCCTTTGGTCTGGGTCCGTGGATGCTCTTTGGTTACATCCCGCTTTTCTTTGGGCTGTCCCTGGTTCTGGCTTCAGTATTTATGCGGAACGGGAAATCTGAGCCTAAATCAGACGAACTCCCACAGGATTCCGACAAAGAGGAATAAAGACTGTACATGCAAATAATAAAGGGCAGCCTGAGCTGCCCTTTTACTTTATCTTATTGGATGATTGGCTGATGGATCATACTACTTTGTCCATTTTTCCAGCAAGCTGGCGTAAGTATTCGAGTTGTCCGATATGGTAGCTGTAATGAAAGTGAAGGAATAACACCACCCACCCGCGGGGTGATTGCTTGATCCCAAAGGGAACACTCACTCCAAAATCTTCATCCTTCATTTGACTCAGTCTGGCTTTTATTTCATCATGAACCTGATCGAGTCTCTCCAACAATTGCCCCAGGGTAAACAATCCGAGTTCTGCTGTTCTGATAGGTTCTGATTCTCGGGTATATCGCTCCAGCGAGGTTTTAGAAACAGGGGAATCCACCCCCAAAGATTCTAAAAGGGTTACCTGATTGTCAAGTAAATGCCCGAGCACCCAGTGCATACAGTTCCCACCTGGTTGTGGCTGGATGAAGGTATCTGCATCAGACAGACCTTTCGTTTGCTGGTGAATCAATTCATGCTCGATCATGAGCATGCGTTTCAGGTCAGGTATGGATATCATGACACCTCTTGGTATTATTTGTCCATCAAGCTCGCCGTGTCAGCAATAATGCTTTTAGCCCAGTGGATGACATCTTCAACATAGAGTTCAGCTGTATCTAACCGAATTTCGGTAATCGTATGGCTCCATTGGATGTTGCCGAATTCAGCAAGCTTTTCTCCACGAGTTATGAGAAACTGCCGCTTACCTGAATCCATATCCGCGCCGAATTGCCTGCGTATTTGTTCAGTGGTTAGCTCGCCATTGAGAAATTTCTCAACAAGAGTACGCATCTCCAGCCAGACAACACCGCTGTACTCATTATGCTGCAGCATATAACATCCAACCAGCAAAAAATGCACGGTGCCGTATGCCTGCGGGTTTTCGTACTCCAGTCCAAGGCATTCTTCAAATTTTTCCCGGCAGGTGCCTCCGTTAACATATTCTGCCCCGCACAAATCACATCCGTTGCTTTGAACTTGGATCGTCATATCAAGCGGGTACTCAGGCAGTAAGTTTGCCGTTGAACACCTTACGATTCACCAGTAGGAATACAAGGGTGAAAACAGGAGGAATCAACGCGATCAGATCTGCAGCGCCAACCTGATCCAGGAACGTCAACGCTATGGATGCGCCCAATAATAGAGCGGATGATATGAAATAAATCTTTTGCTGCTCACCAAGTTTAATTCCCAGAAAAAGAAGTACCCCGCCATAGATCAACATACCGATTCCGGTGGTGATGGCAAAGGACCGGATCGCCGGAGAAATGCTGTTAATTCGAAATAAATACACCACTGCTACCAGTAACCAGATCGCCGCGTTTAGCAGCATTAATCCCTGCCCTATACGTAAAACAGTTTTTATCTTTTTCATCAGCGTTTGCCTCCTGAACGAATAATCATGAGCCTCTCCCTATTCTCATAAGGTAATATGAACCGTTGATAATCCTCTTCTGGGATGACAATACCCAACTCTTTTTGAATTACACTTCTGTCCACAATCCTGGATTCCAGTCTACCGCAAATAAATTCGCCACACTCTGCGCAAGTAGAATATTTCTTTCCGTTGGCACAAGGTCTCACCGGGCAATCGCTATCCAGTGGAATAAAATCCATATTTAAGCAACCTTCACAGTGAATATTTTCAGGCTGCACCCGAAAACCAAAATACTTAAACCAGCCATCGCTAAGTATCTGGGCACTACCCGGGTTTTTCAAGAGATTCGGTATATATGCCATGCAAAGATCACAACGAAATCCGCAGCGAGAAATTATCCCTTCCATTAATTGTAACCTTTCTAATCATAATAATAATTGGTTTTGATCCAGCACACGCAATACCCGCAGGGTTACCCATTTGTTTGGCTGCTTTGTCGGTCCATAATTTACCCAGGTTTTTCCTGCGAGGTCGTATTCCATTTTCCAGCGACCATCCGCATCCTGTTTCTGAAGGATTAATTCGATCAAGTTCTTCAACCTGGGGTCATTTCCACAACCATTGGCAGAAAGGGCTTCTGCAATTTGTAGAACATCGGTGATATAAAACACCGGAAAACCCAATTTCCACCAGCTCTGGTTGGGTTTTCCCGCCCCTCCCGAAGGATATCCTGCTGAAGCCGGGTCCACACTAAGGAGGTAATCAATCCCAGCCATTTTCGCTGCAGATGTTATGGGGGTAACCCATTCTTGCGGGCAGACACTTAAACCAAGCATCACCTTAACGGCTCCCCAGGCGCAGGGTAATTTGTAATTTGCTCCACAGGCAAAATTTGGACCGCATTTTCCAGAATAATATCGAATTTCAGCTTTTTTATCAGCAAATGGAGCGATACCCTCTCCGGTTACACTGCGTGACATCCAGTCGAAAGCTTTTTCCAGACGGCTGTCACGGCATCCCAGGGTGATGAGCGCCCAACAGAGATTCCCCTGCAGGCAATCAATCGTACCCGATGGCGCCCCGGACATGGAAAACTGTCCATACCGAGTAAGTGAGTTCTCCAGCAGATAGTTGAATGCCAAGGATAGCCGCTTGTCATCCTCTATCCGGGCACCAAGTTGGGCAAGCGTAATTACCGACCAGACAGATGATCGATACTTATTCCTGTATCCGGGACCTGGTTCCACCCAGTAACCTTCTGGCTGCATGGAATCAAGTATGTTGACTATCGGTCCTGCGGTGTGCGCGGCTTTTCTCGCAGAGATCAGTTCCGGATCAGCTTCGTTACGATGTTCGATATCCCTGAGTGCAAGATACCGCACACCCGGATCATCATTTTCCAATAGCCATTCGATTGTTCTTTGAAACATATTCATATAACCCCACCTGATGACGCCATTTTATGCAGATAATATACTACATGCTGCCCCAGATTTGTCATACTTACCGACTTCCCGAATTCGGGAAGTCGGTAAGTATTAATTTTATAATTCTTTACTCTTCGCCCTCTTCATCTTCCTCATCCCGGTTGACCAGAAGAACTGCTCCACCTGTCAACTTGCCTGTCTTGAAAATTGCTTTCAATACAAGTATTTCATCCTTGCTCAAATCTGGATCGGTTCCTCTCTTTTGAATAATACGGTTAACTGCAATTGGAAAGCCCCCCATGGGGATATCATCCGGCAATAAACCTGTTTTCCTGACATGTTCCAGTACACCCTGTCGGGTTGAGTATAAAATGGCAGTCAGTTTCAACTCTTGAAATGAATATTTCGGCTTTTTCATTACATAATCCTCCCTGGATTAAAAAAATACCCTGAAAGCGCTGTCGCTTCAGGGTTGCGATAGTATGTCCTTTATTTCTGGACAATTTGAATTATATCAGAGTTTTCTTAGACGGCATACTCAATTCGATTTTGGCTGGATCAAATCCCATTTGTTGCCATAGATATCTTCAAAAACCACAACCATCCCATACACCTCCGACCGTGGCTCCTCGATAAAATGGACACCGGCATTTTTCATATACTGATAATCGGCAGAGAAATCATCGGTTTGCAGAAAAAGGAAAACACGACCACCGGTTTGGTTGCCGATGTGCGCTTCCTGTTCAGTATTGACGGCTTCAGCGAGTAGTAATTCCGTACCCCCGCTTTTGGAAGGCGCCACCCTCACCCATCGCTTGCCTTCGCCCAGGGGAGTGTCCTCCACCAGGGTGAACCTCAGGCGGCGCGTGAAGTAATCAATCGCTTCATCGTAATCATTCACAAGGTAAGTTATTTGGGCGATCTTCATTTTTTACATCACCTTCCCCGTTTTTCAGTCACCACCTAACCTAAAGGATTTCACCTCAATATCACCAAATAAGTAATATCCGTCTCCTGAATTGGCAGATCTGTAAATGGCAGCTGTTATTGCGCCCGAGTCAATTGGATGGCGATGGCGCCATCCCCGGTGCGAAGCTCGAGCTTATCACCTTCCATACGAAATGTAGCTGCCGATGACAGGGCTTGTAGGAATGCACTCTCCTGCTCCATCACCCCTGCAGGTTCCAGACACATCATCTTGGTGGAGGCTGCCTGCCCGATATTAATTGATTTCTCTTCTACAGAGTAATTTGCAGTGAACCGGTTGCAGCCTGCGTTTCCACTCACCTTACCATCGTTCCCAAATGTCACAGTTATCTGTGTTCCCTGAACAAGGCTGACAACAGCCTGTTTACCAGTGTTATAGCCGGTCAGAATCCAATTGGTATCTGCGAGTGTCAGGTCTTGTTTAATAAAAACAGCCATTGCCTCATTCTCACTATTTAATAAACTCAAACGATTATCTGCAACCTCAAAATAGCTGGCATCAATGATTGCCCGGGTAAACTGTTGAGCCTGAGACATAATCTCTTCCGGGCATGCCATGAGCGTGCTCACCACATTCTGATCAATGGAAATTTGATTATTCTTTATGGTGTACGTCGAACCATAACGATTGCATCCATCCGATCCTCCCACCTTATCGCCGTCAAAGGAAATCGTTACAGGCACATCAGGTAGAGAAGCCATACCATTCAAACCTATCAGCACCCACGTTGTTCCATTCAGCGTATTAGTGACTTTGCAGCCTGTCAGACTGAAGGCACACGTTGCGATCAGAAATATTATTGCTCCAAATCTCATTCTTTTCATATCCTCGCCAGCCTTTCTAAATACAATATTCATAACGTAAAATGAGCATTCTGGTTCCTAAGTGTGATCGTCAAAAATATGAAGGCCGATTCCATTACATGCTCTCATCCGTAAATCTTTCTGAATCGTTCACACACCAATGGCATCTCATCTGAAAATTTCAAACCAATTTTCTCCATGCCACGGGTAAAAAATCGTTGATGTGCTTCCCGCCAATATTGAAGGGAACGGTCTCCTTCGCCCTCATCAAATGCAAACTGGGAATCCACCTGATTGTATGCACAGATGTTTATTTCAGTAGTTTCCACGATACAGATTGGATCGCCATGCCCATCTAACACAATTGTTAGTTGGCCTGGTTCTGGCCATTTCTCTCCCTCATATTCCCATTCCCAGACAGAAGAACAAGTGGCTGTTTTTACCCCCTCTTTTATCAACTCGCCCAATTGCTGAGCCATCTCTGGGGAATCACCCCATCCCTCCGCATGAAATGTGCATGCTCTGTATGGAGAGTCTTCAGATAATGTATCTAAAAATTCTTGCCAGTAATTATCGATTTTTTCGTTCAATTCTCTTTTCTCCATTGATTTCTGTGCTAAAAAATAATTAAGCAACTTTTATTCCAAATTACAGCTTTCAAGATAGCATTTGCGCTGAGATAACTATAATTAATTGATAGTTATAATAAACATAACCCCGATTCAGGAGATCATATGAAACAGGATCAGGTCAGACGGATGGTAAGAATCCTCAGTATAGTGTTGGTTGCCGGTGGATTGATTTTCCTGGGGGTTAGTATTTTCACCGATATCGGGATGAAGATTGCTCTGCCGCTTGTTTTCATAATTTTCGGTTTAGTATTCTATTTCCTGCCAGGTATATTTATAACTGAATATAGCTGGTCTCCCTGGTTCTATATCCCTTCAGGAATACTCTTATCCCTGGGAATTATCTTCCTGCTCAATGTGATCACCAACGATTGGAACGCCTGGGCTTATGCCTGGTTGTTGATCTTACCGGGTGCCGGTATGGGTGCCCTTCTTGCAAATCGACAATTGCATTTCCCGCTCGAGGTAAGGCTGAGTGCTCAGGGGTCAATCATTATTGGTTCAGCTCTCTTTTTTATCTTTGGTGTGATAGAAGGTGGATTATTCATTCAAATCATGGCACCGATTTTATTGGTTGCATTGGGGCTTTCGTTGCGTTGGTCAAAACTGGAGAAGCTCATCACGGAACATATAATACAACCTTCGGCAGTGTCCAATCCGGTAATAACCGAGGGGGTGTATCCCGGGCTGGTTGAATCATTGAGCCAGCGTGAAATCGAAGTTCTTTGCTTGATAGATGCAGGATTAACCAATGCACAAATAGCTGAACGATTAACTCTGGCACAGAGTACAGTCAAAACTCATATCAATAATATCTACACTAAAATGAATGTGGAAAGCAGGGTTCAGGCTGTCAATCGCGCTTATGAGCTTGGAATATTGACCAAGTAATCCAGAAAAAGTAATCGTGGGGGGGTGGAGAGATGAATCCACCCCCCTTTTCCAACTAAATATCGATGACTGTCCATCCACTCAGGGTATATAACCTGACCATCAAACTTATTTGGTTTGAAATAATAAACATGGACGGACATCGAATGAAAGCAAACTTGAAAAACAAAACTTTTGTAGTAACAGGTGCCACCTCTGGAATCGGCCTGGCTGTGATGGAAGAACTCCTGTCAAGGAATGCAAATGTAATTGGCATTGGTCGCTCACCCGAAAAATGTCATGGGTGTGAAACGAGGCTTAGGGACCAATACCCAGACAGCCTGGTTCGATATTTGGTCGCAGATCTATCTCTGCAGAAAAATATTCATGCGCTTTCAGCACAAATAGACGCTTTATTGACAGAGAAAAAAATAAGCTGTCTGGATGGCTTGATTAATAATGCCGGCACTTTTGTGTTCTGGTTCACCCAAACAGCTGAAGGTATCGAAGTTCAATGGGCTGTAAATCATCTCGCGCCCTTCCTGCTCACCCAGAAACTGCTTCCTCTTCTTAAAAAAGCACCTGAAGCAAGGGTCATCACGGTCAGCAGCCAGAATCATTCCTGGACGCACATGCACTGGAAGGATGTTCAACTTCACCGGACATACAACGGCTTAACCGCATACAGTCAATCTAAACTGGCGAATGTGTTATTCACGCTTGTATTAAACCAAAAACTCGGGGGGAATGCATCCATCCGGGCGTACGCGGTGGACCCCGGATTGGTCAACACAGATATAGCTTTCAAAGGAACTCCTCTGCTGGTGCGTTGGATCTGGAGTATCAGAAAAAAGAGTGCTGTTCCACCTGCTCAATCTGCTGCCGGAGTTGTTTCCATCTTCGATCAACCCATCCAGGTATATCCCGAGTCCATCTATTGGAAAGAGGGCAAACCTTTAAAACCTGCCAGGTGGGCAATCAACATGGAGGATGCAAAACGCTTATGGGAAATTTCAGAAAGAATGTGTGATCTGAAGACCGCAGAGGTGCATCATGTTTAATCAACTTCCTTCTCTATCGACCGTTGATAATCCGGTCAGTCTGGCATTGATTACCGGTGCGACCGGAGGTCTTGGAAAAGCCTTTGCCCTTGAATGCGCAATGCGAGGATGGGATCTTTATCTAACGGATGTAAATCAAGAAGCCCTCGAAACTCTCGCAATAAGTCTCCAGCGCATTTATCGGATTCGGGTGTTTTACCATGCGTGTAATTTGGCAGATTCTACATCCCGAGAGACCTTCTTTACCCAACTCGAGAATCACTCCGGAAAGTTTACCTGTCTGATCAATGTTGCCGGGTTGGATTATGAAGGCATCTTTACCCAACAATCCCGCGAACATCTGTCCACCATTATCCGCTTGAATGTGGAAAATACCCTTAACCTTACCCACCATTTGCTTCAACTGCGGGACCCGGTTTTACCCTTCAGAGTGATTAACGTAGCCAGCCTGGCTGCCTTTTATCCCATGCCGGTGAAGGCAACCTACGCTGCATCCAAACGCTTTCTTCTGGATTTTTCACTGGCTCTGCGCGAAGAGCTTCGTGCAGCTGGTGCGAGTGTTACTGTTCTATGCCCGGCAGGGATGCCCACCACGCAGATCAACATGGATGCCATTGAAGCACAGGGTTGGATGGGTTACCTCACGACCCGGGATGCCGGGAAAGTAGCTGCTATTACAATAGAAGCCGCCCTTGCGGGGAAACCAGTGGTGATTCCCGGAGCCATCAACCAATTTCTGAGAATTGCTGGATCATTCCTACCTTCCACCTGGATTGCAACCCTGGTGGGAAATCGTTGGCGAACCGCGCAGGAAAAAAGAATGAAACTGACCGTTAGTTAATATGCTACTTACCGGGCTTTAAGTTCTATCTAGAAACCCGGTAATTTTTATCCACAAAAACAGAAAGTAAATAAGCAACTTAAGCGTGAGATTTAATTAATCTTTCTCTGCCTGCATCCTTAAGATCAGCAAATAAAATGGCAGCTTCCTCATTCTTCAGGTGTAGATCCAATAAGGGGAGGTAGATCTCTTCCTCTTTCAGAAAATGCATTTTCACCAATGTATACAGCCCGTAAAGCACCCTGCGTAGAGAGTTGGATGCCTCCCTGGAGAGGACTGGACTGAGTATCTGAGAACGCTGCATCGCGAGCTGCTGCGCCAGATTTGCTATCTCCTTGTGATCATGGACCATGGTTTCGGTTGCCAGTGGGCTGCCCATTACCTTTTGAATCACCGGATAAAGAATTTTCTCTTCAGCTTCCGCGTGAGGAATAAGGGAACTGGTCAAAAACTCATAAGCTTCATCCATTTTTTGCTGTACTTCATAACTGAGCATTCCTTCATCAAGAGCATCGCCAGCCTTTCGCAGGCTTTCAATATGGTTCAGGAGATCCGCATGCTCATCGCGTAACGGTTGGGTTTTTTTATTTAACATAAGATGTCCTTTCCAAATATCCTGATTGGTTCAAACAGCAGGCAGGATTGAATCTTGGTGTTATCCGGACAAACCAGGTCAATAAATATATAGACGGGGCTGTAGAATCAAATAATACATCCCAATCTGGGGTGTGACTTATATTTGTCTAATCTGTGAGATGAAATTTATTGAAAATCCAGTATTCCGTTATTTCCCTGATACATTATGCCGCCCGCGAAATGGTTGAGATGTATTATGAATTTGAAAAACCCTTCCGCGTGGATTCAACAAAATTCATCCAGGCATTTGGAGATATTTCTACATCGCATGAAGTTGCTGTGCATGAAACCATCAGTTGGTATAGGGACTACCTTTCGAGAGCACAAATCCATTAAATATTTGAGTATTATTGATACTGCCCCGAATTCGGGGCAGTATTATTTCTATCTGTGCTTGCTTACTACTCAACTGGAGCACCTTTCGTGCGCCCCATCCAATCCAGGTTGGGCAGATCGCCAAAATACTCTTTGAAGATGCGGTAGTACATCAGCTCTTCTTTACTGTGCAACTGCCAGCCATTAGGCAGATTCCGCTCTCGGGCAAAATCTGCATCGCTGATGGCATCCAATGCATAGTCATGCAGGATTTCCCTGACCCCCGCACCCTGCCAGAATTTTGCTTTAGGTCGCCACAAAATGGAATCCGGCACCAGCCCATCCACCGCTTTGCGTAAAATCCATTTCTCGATTGCCTTACCATTTTCGCGGTACAGTTTGTATTTGGCGGGGATGCGGAAAGCATACTCCACCACCCGCATATCCGTGAATGGGATCATCGGAACAACGCCGTGTGCATAGGCGCTGCGGTCCACACGCTGCAGGGCAGTATTATGCAGCCGCATGGTAATATCTATCAGCTCAGATTGTATCGAGGTTTCCGGAAGTTCTTTGATGTAATCATAACCGGCAAAAAGCTCATCACCGCCTTCACCTGAAAATACCGAGCCCACATAATCCGATACGACTTTTGCAGTCAAGTAATTTGTTATCGATGAGCGGACCAGTAGCGCGTCAAATGACTCCAGGTGGTAGATGACTTCGGGCAGCGCCCGCAACATATCCTGAAGGGTGACAGTGATCACATGGTGCGTCGTTCCCAGGAATTCAGCCATCTGGGTGCCAAATTGAATATCCGGCGCGCCTTCCACTCCGCTGACAAACGAATGAAAATCTCGAACATATTTTCGCGCCAGCACAGCGATTACCGATGAATCAACTCCGCCCGAAAGCCAGCTTCCCATTGAATCAGATACTACTCTGCATTCGATTGCTTCATCCAGTTTTTTGCGAAGTTCATCCGCAATGATCAATGGATCATCCAGCAGGGGAATGCCCGGTTCGAGTTTCTTAAATGAGGTGAATCCATCTCTGGCGGAATACCACGATCCCGCGGGGAACTCATGGATATCATCGGTCACAGCCATTAATGCTTTGACCTCCGACGCAAAAGCGAGAGCACCATTCGCTCTGCCATAATAAAGGGGTTTTACCCCTAATAAATCTCTAGCTAATAACAATCCGTCTTTTTCGGTTTCGGCAACGGCAAATGGTTCACGCCAGTCCGCCAGCTTGTCAACCAGTTTCTCAGGGAGGTTGATTCCATCCCAGGCTGCCCGATCATTTAGCTTTTTTGATTCCTGACCAGATTCTTCATTTGACCAGATCGATTGCATGGTTACATATTGCGTTTCGATTGTTTTGTTGTGATCTTTCCCCCGTTTGGTGATTTTATCCACCATTTTCCTTACCTGAGTTTGTTTACCGGGCTCTGATATGCCCGCGATTCCAGCCATATTATCTTGACCTCCTTAATTTGGATTTAATTGCCCACGCAGTATTTATTAGTGAAAACATGATATTGAATGAGTTTCTATCCACGATTCCAGGAAACAACCGTATCTATAGAAAACTTCACACTAATAATTTAACAAGGGCTCTAATCATCATACCATAAATTAGCCAACTGCCTCCCATCAGGGATACTCAGCATGCTTCTCAGATGAATAGTATCCAACGTCCACAGTACACTGCACAAACCAGCATGAATAAAATCAGGCTGACAAACACCTTTGGCTTTTCCCGGCAGCGAAGGTGAAATGGAATCGACGCCAGCAGGATCACCCCCGTGTAGATCAACGGAAACACGCCAAACTGAACCGGCAGCAGTATGCCAATCGCCGCCAACAGGCTCAGACCTCCAATGACATACAGCAATGGTTTCGGATTACCGCCCGATTTTTCAATGGCTTCCCGCATGGTGGATTTTGACTGCTGAAAACCGTGTGTGATCACCACTGTCACCAGCTTGATGGCAATGATTGCCTGGATAACCCACATAACAATATTCATTTTCCCTCCCTTGCTTGCATCTGTATTAAATATCTAAAGGAAGTTAATCAGCTTTACAACCTTGACGCAGAATTTCCATACCACCTTTGGCATCAGGTGAAATGACTGCTGTAATCAGCATATCAGCATCCAGACGGGTATTGGCTTTTGGAACCCACTCCCTCTTGCCATCTTTGCATCGGATAATGATACAACCGGGAGGAAGTCCAAGATCACGAATGTGCATGCCGGAAAATGGCGCATCTGCCTGTATAGTAAATTCAACAACAACTGGATCGGTAATTACCGCATCTACGCCCAACCGCTTCAAATCGCGTTCAAGCAGCGCCTCGTAAATGGGCAAATCTTTGAGCGCTTCCGCTACAATGTATGCGATAAAACAACTTACTAATAGCGGGAGCATCTGTGAATAATTCCCGGTCATTTCAACAATCAGCATAATTCCGGTCAATGGCGCCCGAACAACCGCTGTAAAATACGCTGCCATCCCCACGACAGCAAATACACCCGGTATAGGCACGAGTTGCGGGTTGATCTGGTGAGCGACTTCACCCACTCCCAATCCTAACAGCGCGCCAAGTACAAGCAAGGGCGCAAAAATCCCGCCTGCCGCACCCGTGCTGTAACTTAGCGAAGTGAGCAGCAGCCTGATAATGAAAAATAATGGTATAACCAGTAAAGGAGTATGACCTTTAAGAGCAAATTCCGCCAGAACATGTCCACTGCCTATCAATTGTGGCTGAAACCAGCCAATCAGACCAATCATTCCTCCAATAACAGCCGTAACAATGTATACCCGGCGAACGGGAATCCGCGAAAATAACGTCTGTGCAGTTAACAGGCTGCGATTAAACAAGACACCCAGCAACCCTGCTAAAACACCCAGAATCGCAAAGAATATCAAAGAACCAAGAGGAGGAAGCGGATAACTGGGAACTGCAAATACCGGGAACTGTCCGGTGCCAATGCGCGCAATAATATCTGCAATAACTGCCGCAATAAACGCAGCTCCAAATACAATCGGTTGGAAATCGCGGCGAATTTCTTCCAGAACAAATATCAAACCTGATAGTGGTGCATTAAAAGCTGCCGCCAATCCCGCGCCCGCACCAGCAGAGATCAAAGTCAGACGTTCCCGCTCGGTGACCTTTAATAAACGGGCTATCGCATCTCCTACTGCTCCGCCCATCTGCACCGTGGGACCCTCACGCCCTAAAGCCAGCCCACCCCCGATTGCCGCCAACCCTCCCACAAATTTCACGGGCAAAACACTCCGCCAATTCAGTTTTCGAAATCTATGGAGCACAGCTTCCAGATGGGGGATACCGCTGCCTGCTGCCTCCGGGGAATATTTACTAACCAGAAATACTGATAACAAAGCACCAATAAGGGTAAATAAAACAGGTAAAAGCCAACCGATTGCCGGAGATGCTTTCGCCTGCATAATCATCTGGTTACGGAAGTAATCTATTTCGGTCAGTGCTGCACGAAATGCCAATGCCACCAAACCGGCGCAAGCGCCCACCAACGCAGCGCGGGGAAAGATCCAGCGTCGCTGTTGTTTAATCGAGAGATAGTCTTCCACTTCAGAACGGACTGCCTGCTCTTTTACCTCAGGATTTAGATTGAATTCTTCGAGTTTTTTACTTTCAGGCATGATCAGGTTTGATAGGTGTACTCTTGTGTTATATTATTGGATCTTTATAGCTTTTTATATTGTACCCTATCAACGAATGAGATTTCTGCCGGTTATGGTTGATATCCAAGCATTTTTTTACCCGGTCCAGTGAGGTTAAGTAGTGGATAACGATCAGAAATGTAAAAATCACAGCCCAGAGGTGTTCCCCAGGATTTGAAATCAGGAAGAAGCAGGTAGCAGCACCGCCAAAATAAAGGGCTTCATAGAGCAACCGGATGGTACCCGGCACAGGTACGGGCGCCTTGCCCGGATCATTTGGCACCCGAAATGTGCCCCAGATTATTGCCAACACGAGTGGCAGCCCGATTGCCAGCAGGAAGCGAACAAACCCCTCACCGATACGCCATCCCCACATTGCATATTCCGCCAGGGCAGCCAGCTCAAGAAAAAACCGTAAAGCCAGATTGATGGGATGATTGCTATATTTCAAATTTTTCCTACCTTTCTGTTATCTGAGTAAACGAAATCACCCGCCAGGACCAATCATCATCCACTATAGCAGGAGCATCATATGATATTTCAACTGGAAAACTATAGTCAGGATCATATTTAACTTCTATGTCAGCAGCACCATCACTTTTCAACACTTCTTGAGCTTTGCTAAATAAACCCTCTACTTCAAAGTCATGCAAATCAAATGTCTGAATTACACATTCTCCAAACTCCATTGGGGCTGGTGAACAGGTACTTTCGGCATCTACCGGAGAGCCATTTATAACTGTAAGCGCATTTTTTTGTGCATGCCAGATACTGTTTACTACCATCACTTCAATTCTGTAGTCTTGAATTTTCATCTCCTGCCATTTCTCCAGATTCTTCTGAAGAACTTCTGTGGAACTATCAGCATGGTTCCCATTGCATCCCACCAGCGTAAAAACCAAGAACATGAAAAAAGCCAATCTGTAAGTAATTCTCATTTTCAACGCACCCTGGAAAAATGTGATCATACCTGTGCTCTCATTTTGCATCGGGTGAATGGATTATTCACTCATTTTGTATAATCCCCAATCCTATTCCCTACGAATCAGTATAGGTTTCACCTGACATTTTTTCCTGTATCATTAACCTATATCCACCCTCAGAAAGGTGACATAAACTCATGAAAGCCGCTCACCGAATTACCCCCTCCACCTGGATCATTATCATTGCGCTGGCAACCACCGGGCAGATTGCATGGGCGGTGGAGAACAGCTGGTTCAATACCTTCGTGTTCGATACCATCACCCCCGACCCGCGCCCGGTCGCGTGGATGGTCGCCGGCAGCGCCATCACCGCCACGCTCACCACCTTGCTGATGGGCACCCTCAGCGACCGCACCCGTTCCCGCTGGGGCAGGCGCCGCCCCTTCATCCTTTTTGGCTACATCCTCTGGGGTCTTTCAACCATCCTCTTCCCCACGGTGGCATACATCAAGGTGACCAGTCTGGCTGTAATCATGGTGGTGCTCGCCGATTCGGTGATGACCTTCTTTGGCTCCACCGCCAACGATGCCGCTTTCAACGCATGGACGACCGACATCGCCACCAGTGATCAGCGCGGGAGAATTGAGGGGGTACTCAACCTGAGCGTATTCATCGCCCAAATCGTGGCGATGGTCGCCGCGGGTATGCTCATTGACGCGGTGGGCTATTTCATCTTCTTCTATGTGCTGGGCGGCATCGTCCTCGTCACCGGGCTGGTAGCTGGCTATTTTCTGCACGACACTCCCCTGCCCGAAACGGAGACAACGCACCCGCCTTTCTGGTCTGAGTTTGCCAGCCTGTTCAATATGGACACCTTGCGCAACAACCGGGAGTTATTCGTCTTGCTGCTCTTTATCATGGTAACCAGCATCGGCATGCAGGTCTCCTTCCCTTACCTGATCGTGTATCTCGAAAATTACATCGGGGTCAGCAAAAGCGAATTCAGTATCATCGGCGGGGCGGTGATGGTCGGATCCGCCATCGTAGCCATCCCGTTTGGCATCCTCGCCGATAAGTGGAATAAGAAAGCCATGCTTGCCATCGCCATTGTTGTCAGCGCCCTTGGTGGAATACTTCTTTCGCTGGTCAAGACCCTGCCGCTGCTGGCTTTCACCGGCTTTCTCTGGCAGGCTTTTTCGGTCGCGGTATCCGTGGCTTCGGTCGCCTGGTTGAAAGACCTGCTGCCCGAACAAAACCGCGGGAAATTCCTCGGTATCCGCATGATCTTCTGGATCGCCATTCCCATGGTTCTTGGACCCGCACTTGGATCCTGGCTCATCCAGACTTATGGTATCCCCACCACGCTCAACGGCGAGGCGGGTTTCATCCCGGTGCCGATCATCTTCCAGGTCGGTTCAGTCATTGCAATGCTGGGTTTAATTCCGCTCGCGTTCCTGCGCGGTAAAAAATCGCAGCCGGTAGAATCACATGCTGGCTGATTTCTGGTCCCACCGCCGTGAAGTCAATGCCCGCCGTGCTATCTTCCACCAGTGGGCACAATTGGAGAAATCCGGCTGCATCCATAATTTTCGTCTGGCAGCCGGTGAAGCGGAAGGCTTTCGTGAAGGCTGGTTCTTCGCCGATTCCGATGCCTACAAATGGCTGGAGGCTGCCTGCCGCATCCTCGGGTCTTCCCCGGATGATGAGCTTGCCCAACTGGTGGATGACTTAATCGACCTCATCCGGCGGGCTCAATGCCCGGATGGTTACATCTTCACCTATAGCCAGCTGCACTTCCCCGCGATCCGCTGGCGGAACCTGCAGATCGAGCACGAACTCTACTGCCACGGGCATCTTATTGAAGCCGGAGTAACCCGCTTTGAGACAACCGGAGAGATCGATTTGCTGGAGATTGCCCGTAAGGCAGCGGACCGGGTTGTGGCAGATTTTCGCGGCAAAGGACCTGCGTACACACCCGGACATGAAGAAATCGAGATCGCCCTGCTGCGCCTGCACCGGGTGACACCGGGAGATACCGCTTACCTTGAGATGGCGCGCCAGTTCCTCGAGCAGCGCGGCAGAGCAGGAGGGTTTGCCCTTTCCATCTTACGCCAGAATATCAGCGTGGGCGAACGAACCAAAGCGGTGCAAAAAGCAAATCAGGCTTACCTGCTGGCGCATCCCGACCACCAGGCTTATCCGCTGCCGCCCGGAAATGAAGCCAGACATCCGCCAAACACCACAGCACGCTGGTACGCCAGCGCGCTGAGCGGCAAATACTTTCAACAGCATGCGCCCATCCGCGAGCAGAAAGTACCCGTGGGACACTCGGTACGGTTCACCTACCTCGAGACTGCCACCGCCATGCTGGCAGGCATCACCGGTGATAAAACCCTGCTTCCTGCCCTCGAAAAGGCATGGGACCACATGGTTTCGCGGCGCATGTATGTCACCGGCGGGATTGGCTCGCTGCCCGGCATGGAAGGCTTTGGCAACGATTATGAGCTCGATCCGGAATTCGCGTATGCCGAGACCTGCGCCGCCCTGGGGAGCATGTTCTGGAACCATGAAATGGCAAAGCTCACCGGGAAACCCCAATACAGCGACCTGTTCGAATGGCAGCTTTACAACGCCTCTGCCGTGGGGATGGGTCTGGATGGCACGACCTACCTGTACAACAACCCGCTCGCGTGCAGCGGCGGCGTCACCCGCCAACCATGGTACGCCATCCCCTGCTGCTCGTCGAACCTCTCGCGTACCTGGGCAAATCTTGACCGGTATGTTTTCTCCATATCACCCGGAGAACTGGTTCTACAGCAATATGTCTCTTGCCCCGCGCGGGTGATTGAGATGCCAGCCGCAGATGGCGGGAGTCTGGCTATCCGCCTGCAGATGGAATCGCGCCTGCCGTGGGAAGGATATACAAAAATCCAGATTCTGGATGTCCATCCGCAGAATGCCGAACAGCATACCATTAATCTCCAGTTCCGGCTGCCATCGTGGGCTGCCAAACCGCAGCTATCATTGAACGGAAGGGAATTGTCATTGAATTCGATATCGCCCAACGCGCTGGAACCCACCGCCAGTGGATACGACCCCCGTGGTGCAGCTTTCCTCAGCATCGATTCACCAATCGGTTCCGGGGATGAGATCGAGATACGCTTCGAAATGCCCATCCGAATATTGCGGGCACACCCGAAAGTGAAGGGACATGCCGGGAAGGCGGCAATCACCCGCGGACCGCTGGTCTACTGTCTCGAAAACCTGGACAACCCGGGTGTGGATATTTTCAATGTGCAGGTTGACCCTTCCTCCCTGCAGGCGGAGATAACCCCTGACTTGCTGGAGGGAATAGTACAAATCAACTGCCGCAGTGTGGATGGACTGCCCCTGACGCTCATCCCCTACATGTTGTGGGGCAACCGCGGTAAATCACAGATGACGGTGTGGATCCGCACCGGAAAGGAAGCCTGATGCCCGAAGCGTTACGCACACCCTGGAATCCATCCCTGCCGGTTCCCCTGCCCGAATACCCCCGCCCGCAAATAACCCGCCCCGGCTGGCTCAACCTCAACGGAAGCTGGCAGTACGCCATCACCGGCAAAGATGACCCCCGACCGGATTCGTGGCATGGTGAAATCCTCGTGCCCTACCCGGTAGAATCGCTCCTTTCAGGGGTGCAAAAAGCGCTGCTGCCCGATCAGAAATTGTGGTACCGCCGCACCCTTCCCGACCCGCGGCCGGATTTGCTGAAGGGTGCAGGCGCTGACGGACGCATTTTGCTGCACTTCGGCGCGGTGGATTACCTGTGTGAGGTCTGGCTGAACAATGTTTGGGTTGGCTCCCATCGCGGTGGATACCTGCCTTTCACCCTTGACATCAGCCCTCATCTGAAAGCAGGTGAAAATGAACTGGTGGTTTCAGTCTGGGATCCGACCGACACGCAGATGCAGCAGCGCGGCAAGCAGGTGCTGAAACCCAAAGGGATCTGGTACACGGCTGTTTCAGGCATCTGGCAAACAGTGTGGATGGAGAGTGTGCCCGCGGTCAGCATCGACTCGCTGCGCATCACCCCAAACCTGCCTGGCGAGACCTTGCGTTTGGAGGTGAGCCTGCGCGGTGGGGAATCCGCTGCCAGGCTGCACCTGGCGGCAATCGCGCAAGCGGATGGCACACAAATCTCCCGTATGGAAGCCCCCGCCGGAGAAGCTCTGGTGCTCAAGGTCCCGAATCCGCGGTTGTGGTGCCCGGAAGATCCCTTCCTTTACGATCTGAAGGTGAGCCTGTACCGGGGTGAGCACCTGCTGGATGAAGTGGGCAGTTACTTTGCCATGCGCTCCTTCGGTCTGGCACCCGATGAACAGGGCTACCCGCGCTTTACGCTAAACGGCAAACCGCTCTTTTTGTATGGTCCGCTCGACCAGGGCTACTTCCCCGATGGGCTCTACGCGCCGCCCAGCGAAGAAGCCATGCTGTACGACATTGAGTACACCCGCCAGATCGGCTGCAATATGATCCGCAAGCACATCAAGGTGGAACCGCTGCGCTGGTATTATCACTGCGACAGGCTGGGGATGATCGTATGGCAGGATATGCCCAATGGTGGGTTGATTGACGGCGAGGTGGTGGCGTTCCTGTCGTTGAGTGTAGGCTTCAATAGGAATGACTCCCGCAACCTGAAACGTTTTGGCAGGGAGGATGAATCCAACCGGGTGGAGTACTGCCGCGAACTGCAGGGGATGGTGGATCACCTCTATAATGCTCCGTGCATTGCCGTGTGGGTGCCCTTCAACGAAAGCTGGGGACAGTTCCACGCGCGCGAGACGGCGGAATGGCTGAAGGGATACGACACCACCCGGCTGGTGGATCACGCCTCGGGCTGGTTTGACCAGGGCGGCGGAGATTTTCAGAGCCGGCATATTTACTTTAAGAAGCTGTTCCGCCCCAGAGCGGATGGGCGTGCGTTCATCATCAGCGAGTTTGGCGGATACAGTTTGAAGGTTCCCGGTCACATGTGGGATGCGCAGAAGAAGTTCGGCTACCGCTTTTACGACAACCGCGAGGCGCTGACAGATGCCTACGTGAAGCTGCTGGAGCGGGAACTGCTGCCGCTCATTCCGCGCGGTCTGGCAGCCGCGGTTTACACCGAAACCACCGATGTGGAAATTGAGATCAACGGCTACCTGACCTACGACCGGAAAGTGGAAAAGATGGATGCCGGCAGGCTGCGCGAGGTTCACCGGCAGGTGATTGAGAGTACAGGGTAGCCAAAGTATCGTGCATGTGATTCGCAGATAAAAAAGGGGCGATTCAAACAAAAGGAAACAATTCACCGGAAAAGTAGCTTATGTAAAACTAGTATACGGTTCTGGTTTATGTAAAGAAACCTGTCAAAAGTGACAGGTAATGGAAAACTAATTTCGGGAAGTTGGCGGGGAAGAGCCCCGCTGCAACAGCGGGGATGGCATGAGCAGGAGGGAAAAGCAAAAATACTTGGTGGGTATAAACTAACAAAATTTTCCCTATCAAAAATAATTGTTTTGCAAAAAAACCAAATATAAAATAAATCATTCCAACAGGTGTAACACCAATTCCAGTCACTTTGCGCTTCAGCTTGCTCCTTCACACCAGACAGAACACTGGAAACCAGTTCTTAATTCACAGGAGGAGTTATGGACAGGCGTGAATACCCTCTCATTTCCCAGAAGAAGGGCGTTTTTGGTTATGCGGTTAGCGTGTTACTTTTATTATTTTTCGCGGCAGGCATCGTTGCCAGTATCGCCAACATGGGTTACAACTTTGACTTTACAAATATCGTGGTCGGATTGATCATGATCGCGGTGTGCGTGGGGATGGGATATGTTGTCGTGAAATCCTTCTACAACAAGAAGGTACCCACCATCGTGTTGGATGATGCGGGTGTAACCCCGCTGAATATTACTTTGGTGAAAAATGCGCTTGTTAAATGGCAGGATATCAACAAAGTTGAAGTGAACTATAACGAGTACGCAAAGGCAAAGATTTTACAGATTTTGCCAAAAGATGGCGGACCGATTTTAATATCTGAAAACCAGACAAAGGATTTCGAAAAACTGGTGATCGACGCCGCCACGCGGTTTGATAAAGCCAGGCAGGCAGCCCGTACCCCCTCCCCGCAGCCTGCGTATGCAAGCGCGCCCACACCTCTAAAAACTGGCGTGGATTCCATCGCGCTCGCGCATCAGCGCGCGGTGGAATGGTGGGAGCAGACCGGGCAGGAAGAAGCCATTTGCGATGGTTGCAACCGTCCGCTTTCGAAGGGAAGTGGTTTTCTGGTCGGCAGCTACCTGTACTGCCATTCGTGCGTACCCAAGTAGCAGAATCAGGGTGAGGTTAACCCCGTCCTGATAAGTAAGCAGGTTGGTGGGGTAGGACCTCACCCTAAGCCATTTTTTATCACAAATTTTTCTTTTGATCATACCAATATTGGAAACGTGATCTCTGGATTGGATACCATTGACTACATAACCAGTATTCCTTATCCAATAATGTAATTGGGTGCACATAATATCTTGCCATTCCCGTATGATCATAGATATTTTCATTTGTCTCTTTAAGAATTGGATAATGCATGTTGAAGTTTTGTTCACAAAAATTCTTATTCAGCAAATTTATGATGTCTATTCTCTGTAACAGATTCAAATTCGATAAATTTGATAGTCTTGTTCGAATAAATTGTTGATTTTGCTCACCATTATGATTTTCATTCGCTATGAGATTTTGCGCATTTCGCTGCCTGGGCTGATTAGCTATAGGATCATTTGTGAGGCGTCGTTTAAACTGTTCTGATAGTTGCATTAATTGAATACTCCTTAAGAACAGCTCGTTAGAATCAGAGACGTGACGAATATTTGCTAATGTAGGAGACATTATCTCTTTTTGGAAGTCTTCATTCACAAGTAATTGAATATCCGGGTTGAAATTATTCTGATACAGTAAATCCTTCAAAATTCTTAAATTTTCCTTTAATGGATTTACAAATGTGTCTATACTTGCTTTAGGGCTGACAAAAATAATTGAACAGTTTTCACCATCGCTAAAATATGAACGAAACACAAAATATGCTCTGGAAAGTTTTTTTATCACATTCGCTATCGTTTTTTGAGTGTTCCCATAATTTAGCCCCCCATCATGATATGCTACTTCTACAAAGTAATAATGCGGTTCGGTGCCATTATGGTCATCAAACACGCCTAATACATCAATTTCTGCTTGTTTAATTAATTGTTCAAGTTTATTTTTACCAAAAATATCAAAACCGGAATTTGCGAATTCCTTATTTATCAATTCCATAACTACCGATAAATTAACATCCCTCTTTTCCCAAACAGGGGACGGTTTCCAGTTAGTTTGCACTATTTGGCATTTTTTTACATGCCGTAACCATGAATACACTAAGGATTCGCCAATTTCTATCTTCATCTTATTCCCCCTCCACCAGGCGGATTTCTTCTTCGGTCAGACCGTATAACTCGTAAACCAACCGGTCAATTTCACGATCTATGGCATCAATTTCCCTATTTATCAACTCAATTTCCTGGGGTGTATTCTGTGTAAGTTTCTTCAAGGAAAATATCTTCTTTGTAAGGAGTATTAGCTTATTTTGGGGATTATCATTATGATCACCAGAAATTGATACCTTAATGGGTAGTTGCACTAAATATTGATTAATATACCTTAAGTAACCACCACGATATGAAGATGATATATTTCGATAGATGAATGACATCAATGAAGAATTTAGAAGTCCTAATAAAAACCAATCTTCAAGAGGGATTATGTATGATGTGTTTATAATGAAGAACTTCCCTTCAGTATCCATTGTAAAATTCCCACCAAGGGAAATATCAGGAAATATAATTTTTGGTTTATTAAACTCAGAGTAATAATTACATGCCCGCAACTCCCACCAGTACTCCCCCATATCCGATCGTTTGGAAGCTTCTTTAGCATAAGGGAGAAGATGGGATGCAATAGCTGGAAAATTCGATTGAAACCATCTCCAAGGATTACTCGCTTTATGGCTTTTTATTCTTGTCCAGCCTTTTGGAATTAGAATCAAATACTTCTTACACAATGGTGAAGAATACCTTTTAATATCTTTGCCAAGCAAGAATGGTTTAACAAATATTTTACTTCGTGAATCTTTTGATATTAAATGGTCTTGTACCTTCTCATCAATAACAAAAGCGTCATTTAATCCCGTTTTTATTCCATAGTAAATCTTCCCATCAATATACTCACCTAAAGGAGTAGTACTTTCATTTAACTTTGATAATAATTCACTTACTTTGCCATCAGCTAGAGACCACCCCTTTCTGGAAAATTGATTTTGATCTTGGCTACTTCCACATGATTCAATATGTTTTAACAATGACTCAAATTCTAGTGTTTTTACTCTAGTAATCCATGGTTTTTTAACGAGGTTACTATTTGATATCCTTATAATGCATGGATAAGTAGTCGCACCTTCAAATACTGGTAGATCTCCAAAATCAGTTAGTTCTTCAATATTTTTTGTACCTAACCAGACCCGTAAAGGTTCACCATAGCTCGCCTTCATCCACTTGTTGGCTACGATATAACTGAATTGCCCCCCTGGTGCTAAAAGGCTCACACCGCGCTCAATAAAATAAGAATATAAATCTGCTGTTCCCGCATACACTTGATAATGGGTTTGAAAGTATTGTTTATCATTACCCAAAGCTTCCTGCCGTACATACGGTGGGTTGCCAATAACAGTATCAAAACCACCCTGCTTGAACACCTGCGCGAAGGCGCGCTGCCACTCGAAAGGGTTCACCCGTTCGCGTTCGCCCTCTTCCACCACCAGCCTGCCGCTGAAATAATCTTCCCCGATCAGCGAGTTGCCGCATTGAATGTTCCTGCCCAGGTCGGGCAGCACGCGCTCTTGCACGAAAGACATCTGCCCGGTTTCCTCTTCCAGCACTTTTAAGAGCAGGCTGAGCTTGGTCACCTCCACCGCCTGCGGGTCGATATCCACCCCGTGAATGTTGTTTACCAGAATTTCTTTTTTCTTTTCGGTGGTCAGCCGCCAGCCCCCACCGGCGCTCTGCACCAGCGCGGGGTTTCTGCCTTTCGCCCATTTTTCGGGCTCGCCGGTGGTGTACCAGTTCAGGTGCCAGTCGAGCAGGTGCTGGAAAGCTCCCAGTAAAAACGATCCACTGCCGCAGGCGGGGTCCACGATCTTCAGGGCGGCAGCCTCGGCGGGGGTCTTGCCATCGAGCAGCTTGCCGACCGTCTGGGTTACGATGTAATCGACAATATATTTGGGTGTGTAATACACACCGCCCGCCTTGCGCACTTCGGGTTTTTCCTCCACCTTCGCCTGGTGCCCGGGCGTGAGGCGGATTACTTTGCCCAGGAACTGTTCGTACACCTGCCCGAGAATTTCAACAGGTATCTCTTTAAAGATGTACGGGCAGGGGTAATAAATACTGGTGATGATTTCTTTCAGCACCCTGTCATCGATGGTCAAGCCGGGGGTGAAGGTATCGGGGGCGGTGCTCTCCCCCTTTTCTGCGGCGAAATGGAAGAGACCCGAGTTATATTTCGCATCCGCTTTTTTGAACAACTCCACCAGGCGCGGGTAGATGCCGGGGGACTTGGACAGTTCTTTGAGTTGCTCATCGGGTTCGATGCCGCGATCCTCACAGATGCGAAGAAAGATGATGCGGTCGATGGTCATCTGCACCGCGAAGTTCAATTGGCGCTCGCCGCTGATGTGCGGATTACGCAGGGCAAGATTGCGCGCCAGCAGGGTGCGCCATTCCTCGATATCCTTCAAAAAGGCGTCATCGACCTCGGTGGTGCCCGTCCCTGGCTTTCTGGGTTTGTCTAAAGAACCTTTCCAGACCGACTCCCGTGAAAATATCTCCGCGATTTCATCCCATTTATCCTCGTACTCGGTGTAGCGGTACAGCTTTTCACGGCTGGTGGCGGCGCTGTCGGTGGGGTTGGGTTTATCTTTGCAGTTGTACACCGCCAGTTCTTCAAAATCGGTGAGGATGCTGAGTGCCATGTGCGCGTTCCAGGCGTAGCGGCGCAACTGGTACGCCGGGTGAATATCATATTTGATGTCCACCGCGGGTTTTTTGGCTTCGGCATAAAACTTGCGTTCCCTGCCGATCTTGAAGGCGTAATCGGGCGCCTTGCTGGTGCCTTCTATTTCGAGCGAATCTTCTATAACCACATCCCGGTAGTCGAGCGCGTATCCATTCTTGTTGTACACATCCCAGCCAAGGGCTTCGAAAAAGGGGTCGAGAAATTCCTGGCGGAGCTGAGCTTCGTTGTATTTGCCGGAGCGATAGGCGGCGCGATTTTCAGTAAAACGGGCTACAAGCTGATGGATGATTTCGGGTGCTGGCATGGCTTTCCTCTAGCTTTAACAAATGAGGAGAAATACTTCAACTCCCCTCGCGGGAAATATAACGGATATGGTTTATTTTATACTCAAATATTTTTGGCTGCTGCCAGATTCCATTTTCCCTCTTGACAACACTAATATCATCCCCTATACTTACAAAGTACTTTGTATTACAAAGTTATAAGAAGAGAGAGGTTCATATGCAATCAATGTTCGATCTGCAGTCTGCGGAAAGAAGGGCATACCAGCATAAATTCCGTGACGGGTTATGGGATGTGCTTTTAGGCTGCTTTACGTTGCTGTTCGCGCTGGCACCCATCCTCAGCGAATCGCTGGGCGATTTCTGGTCTTCCGCCATCTTCTTGCCGTTCTGGGCGCTGGTTTACCTGGGCATCGTCATCATCCGCCGGAAGATCATCCAGCCGCGCATGGGCACATTTACGGTCAGCGCTGCACGGGGTGCCAGACTGCGCCGCTTTACCCTGTTGATGGTCGGCCTGAACATTCTGGCTTTGACGCTGGGCATTATCCAGTTTTTCCAACCGGCAGATTACCTGGGAGCGACACAATCTCCATTCGGGTCTGTTTACAGCATCATGGGTATTTTCTTCCTGCTGGCTTTTTCCATTGCCGGATGGCTGCTCAATTACCCGCGTTTTTATTTGTACGGTGTCCTGCTATTAATCGCCCTCCCTGCCGGGGAATGGCTTTATCAACACGCGGGTGCCGGCCACCACGGCTTCCCAATCGCTTTCGGGTTGGTCAGCCTGGTGATGGTTGTGATGGGCCTGGTCAGCTTTTTCCGCCTGCTAAAAGAATTCCCGCCGGTGCAAATACCCGTTGAGGGGGAATGAGATGAGCCCCCAAAAAGGTGAACCCGATCTTAAACTGCTGGCGGAGATCGACCAGGTGATCCACGCCTCTGCGAGGTTAATGATCCTCACCTACCTGTATGTGGTGGAAAGCGCCGATTACGTTTTTTTGATGCGTATGACCGGGCTTACCTGGGGCAACCTCGCCACGCACCTGAAGAAGCTGGAAGATGCGGGGTACGTGGAAATTCAGAAAGGGTATAACGGCAAGAAACCACAATCCACACTACGGATGACACCCAGGGGCAGAGAGGCATTCCGCGCGTATAAGCAAAACATGCAACAAGTCTTGGGGGATATACCGGATTGATCTAAAGCTGACGGGTTTTTCCCCCGTCAGTTCTTAAGTCTATCCGCAGGGTCACGGGCACGCCCTTCAGCCGCAGCAGTTTGGCGCGCACATCAAAAAAGGTTTTGAATAAGCCGTACTTTTTGTTGAGCATGCGGTTCACCAGGTCGGCTTTTTCACCATTTACCAGCACGGCAGAGGCATCCACCCAATCGCCGTACACTTCGCCCATCGCCGAACAGGCAGCCACGCGCACGTTGTTATTGTTCCGAATGCGCTTGATCTTGGCGGAATTCGCTTCAGTCCGCACGTATAGTGAATCTCCCTCCTGCACAAACCAGACAGGTGTCTTGACTCCTTCACCCGATTTGCGGAATGTTTCCAGATTGATATAGTTCTGATTCTTGAATTGCTCGTGCCGTGACACCATAAACACCTCCCTGTGCTTTACTGAATTTTAGCATCACAGGGAGGTTTAGACTAAAGTTTACAGCCACAAATCCTCCGTTAATATAATCCTACATCTGGCCAATCATGTTATCCGCCAGGCAAACAAAAACCGGATCTCAGGGACCCGGTTTTAGTGATTGATAATCCATATTTCTTATTGCGGAGTTTGTTCAAAATCGATCATCCACTGCACGCCAAATTTATCGGTGAACGAGCCAAAGTAAGCGCCCCAGAAAGTATCCTGCAGCGGCATCTCATCCTTGCCTCCGACTGATAGGGCATTGTAGTATTTCTGCGCTTCTTCCTTGCTCTCCACTTCGAGCATGATGTAAAAGTTATTCCCCTGCGTCAAATTCTGCCCCATTGATTTCAATGCGTCTGTGCCATGTAGCACGACCTCTTTGGTAATGGGCAGAGACATATGCATGATCTTGTTTCGATCGTTTTCAGGCAGCTCCGGCACGCCGGGTGTTTCGCCAAATCGCTGAATGGGGCTGAATTCTCCACCAAATACAGAGCGATAAAAAACAAAGGCTTCCTCGGTGGTGCCCGGGAAGTTTAAATATAAAGCAGCACTTGCCATGCGGTTTTCTCCTTTTTACCCGTAAGTTAAAGAATTATAGGACCGGCCAGGCAAATGGACTTCCTGTAATATAACCTTTAGTAAAAACGTCTTTGAGTCTGCTCACTCTTTGTATTGCACAGCAGCTTCTGCCGGAAGTTTGAGCTTTCCGATAAACAGGTGGATGGGTTCTGTAATAAGCTCTCCATCGGTATAGGTCGTGCCGGGGAAATAAAACAGGCTGCATGATTTTCCTTCATCATACTGGATGGTGTAGCCCAGTGTATGCCCGCCATCAGGCGCATCATCGGGTGTGACCTGTTTTATCTTGCTGCAATCCACCGGCAGCAGGTTGGCGAAGAGCTGGTCAATATCAGACTGGGTGAAAGGAACCTGCCATTCGCCGGTATTTACCCGGTTCACCTCTACCACGCCATTGCGAATGAAGGTGACACTGTTGCTTGTGATCCGGTACACCTCGTTCAGTTGCAATTCAGGCAAGATGGAGCCCGACAGGTAGGAATATTCGATCCGGGTAATCTTTTTCACTTGCTCCTCCGCTTGGCAACCGCATATGATACTGATACAGAATATTAATATGAATATACGGATTAAGATTTTCAATTCCCCTCCCGTTGGCAGCAAAAACGAATATGTGTAATTATGGCACAGGAATCGATTATCCCTTGAACAGCCGATAAAGTCTGAACAGGCTGAAGAGGGCAATTCCCCCTGCGGCAAAGATCACAGCAAAAGGAATTGTGAATTTAACCAGTAGAAGGATACCTGCCAGTATCAAGCTGCTGCAAACCACCCCTGCTAATACAATCAATCGCCGTTTTTCAAATTCCTCAACTAAGCGATTTTCAACTGGCTTATTTGAGGTTGCAAAATCAGATATTTCCCATCCCGCCAGGGCAAAAGATACACTCATCAGCATTAACAACGGCGGCGCGTTCTGCCAGATACCCATCACAGCCGCAAGGGTAAAAACTATCAATAGGAGTGCGCTCAGCCATGCGGTTGGGCGGTTCAGGTAAACCATCAACCCGACTGCCAGCAATAGAGCCGTGCCTCCAGCCAGCCAGGGGCTCATCGAAGCCAGTCCACCGCCCAGAAATAGTATGGCACCTGCCTGGATTGAAATGTAAACTATCCGGCGCGAGCGGTAATTCACCTTCTGCCTCCCCGAAAGGATTTGAGTGCGTTTTCCAACGGCTGGTGGATTTGCCAATCGACCACCATCACCCTCATCTGCTGGATTCGGCGCAGCATAATCTCACGCTCAATCCGCGCTGCGCGAAATGCCAGAATGCCGGCATGATCTTCCTCAAGTGTACGTTTCAGGGGGCTGGGGCTTACAACCAGAAGCTGGTAACCTTCTGCTTTAAGGCGGGTGATCGTTTTCAGATCACGGATGCGGAGCGGACTGATCAGAACGATCACTGAACCGGGCGGGAATTGCTTCACCGGAAAGTACTGCATGGTGTCAAATGCCACCAGGTCTCCCGGTTCGCAGGCAGAGAGGCGGTCCAGAATCCCCGCAAGATGCTTTTTCCCATACCCCGGAAACACCTGAATCATCCGATCTCCCAAAACCAGTAGCGAAACCCGGTTGCCTGATCGGAGAAAAACCCGTGAAAGGGCAGCTGCGGCTTGTACGCCGTATTCAAATAAGGTGGAGTTGTCGGTAAGATCAAGGTTTACCGTTGCACGCCCATCGAGCAGAATGCCAATATCGGCCATCTCTTCGCGTTCAAATTCTTTTGAAAAAAAGCGGTTCGGATGACGGGCAGCCATACGCCAGTGGATCAACCGCATCGGGTCGCCGGGGTAGTACTGGCGCACTCCCCAAAAGTCTATTCCGCTCCCGGGTTGACGTGATAGATTCGGTCCAGCAGTCCGCACCGTAGGGCGGGGATGAAAACGAAAGCGGCGCAGTTGTAAATCGGGTGGTAGAACCAATACCTGCCCAGGGGCAGGGATTTGCACAATTTGGTCAAATAAACCGAAGTAATCACTGACCATCACTTTTACATATTGCCAGGCAAATCTTCCCCTGGCGCCATAAAAGGTATAAGAAAAATTTGCTTGGGTATTTTCAGGCAGGCTGACGGGGTATTGAATATCACCATCCGGCAGGTTCATCTTTGCGCTGATCTCATCGTGAATCCGAAGGCGCGAAATCCCTTTGCCGGAATTTTCCAAATTAATTTGCACGGTAACCGGCATGTCTGTAACTGCGCGGGCAGAACTGATATTCCGCATAGCTGTCAATGATACCTGCGCGGGTCGGGTAATTAATGCCGCTGTCAGGTAAATGAGGAATGGAATCGCCAGTAACGCCATCGCCCCATTTCTGGAGAGCATAGCCACCAGAAATAGAACAACGATGAGGATCAATATCAGGTTAAGACGGGGTTTCATTTTATTTCGAAATCACCGGCACCGGAACATAATGAATGATTTCTTCAATCACATCTTTTTCTGCTTTTCGTGATCCCCACAGGGTCGGGTCGAGAATTACCCGGTGGCTGAGCACATCTGCTGCAAGTGTTTTCACATCGTCCGGGATGACAAAATCCCTTCCGTGAATGGCTGCCCAGGCGCGTGAGATTTTCAAGAGTGCCAGGGATCCGCGCGGACTGACCCCCAATTCCACCTGCTTATGCCTGCGGGTTTTTGCCACAAGATTCACAATATACGCCTGCACATCGGGATCTACATACACATTTTCGACAGCCTGACGGAGATCCAAGAATTGTTGTGCTGTTACCGCGGGAGTTAGAGGAACAACATCCTGCTTCCGTTCACTGCGGCGGGCGATAATCTCTTTTTCGTCATCCAGCGAGGGATATCCCACCGAGAGGCGAATGATAAACCGGTCCAATTGCGCTTCAGGTAACGGAAAGGTTCCTTCATATTCAATGGGATTCTGGGTCGCGATCACTAGAAAAGGTTCGGGGAGCGAAATCGTTTCCCCTTCCAGTGAAACCTGAAATTCCTGCATCGCTTCGAGCAGCGCAGATTGGGTTTTGGGTGATGCGCGATTAATCTCATCGGCGAGGAGAATATTTGCAAATAATGGTCCCTGCCGCATGACAAACCGGTTGTCGCGAGAATCAAATATGAAACCGCCGGTGATATCTCCGGGAAGAAGGTCAGGGGTGAACTGGATTCGCTTAAAATCCATGCCCAGCACCTTGGCAAAACTGTTTGCCATGAGAGTCTTTGCCAGACCGGGGTAATCTTCAAGCAAAATATGACCACCAGCTGACAGGAAGGCAGCCATCATCCTTTCGAGGCAATCGCGTTTACCGATGACTGCTTTTTCCACTTCGGTGATGATCTGGTCGGCTAACCGCGCGGTCTCCTCGATCGTTAATACAGGAAGGGATTCATTCTTCATTCGCTATCTCCAATTTGGATTCAAGTTGAGAAAGGACATGATCCAATTCATGATTCAGTTGTTTTTCAGATCTTTGATCTGCTCTTAACATAAATTTTTTTATCAGCCCACCAACACCGGGTATCTGATCAGTCTTAAATTTTTTCTTTTTCAGTTCAGGCAGGGTAAATTCAACTCCATCCTGCTCATCTAAAAATGAGTTCGTCTCGCCAACCAGACGCTCCAGATTACTGCGTAGCAAAGAATGTGCTGCAAGATTATCTGGTGCGCGGTTTATCAGGTCTGACCAGTATCGCTGGCGGTCTTCCTGATGCGTCAACTCAAGGTAAGTAGCCCTCTTGATGAGTTCCTGTCTGCCCGGGATCATACGCAACAGCAGGATCAACACCCCGATTGCGAGCAACCCCCAGTACACCACCTGATCGATTATCAATATCATGCGGTAAATCAGCCAGAGTACCCTGGCTACCGGCTGGACCACATACAACATCAGAAGAGCGGGATTAACAATCAGCAAGCCTATAGTGGCGAGAATTATCAGGCTTAATAAAATCTTCTGCCAGTTTTTCATACCCTGATCCTCTTCATGCTCTGGCAGGCTGTGCGGATGGCGGCAAGGCTGTTTATCGCCTCCTGCTCATCCTTTTCTGTGGTTGGTTTACTGCCATATCGAACCCGCTCAAACAGGTTCGTGAGTTGGCGGATAGGCTCATCCGGAATACCACTCGCCTCAAGTAACCGTTCAAATTCGCGTGGCGTAAGTGCCTCATCCCTTTCGATACCGTGCTCCAACTTCAGGATGTTTATCATTTGCAGATAACAACGAAGGATAATATTGCGTAAATCAGCGCCATCATAAACATCCTGCAGGGCAGATTCCACTTCCTCTTTGAGCGCACTCGATACTTTCCATTGCCGATAGATACGTAAGGCAAAAACCAGAATCCCAACCAGCGCCGCAAGACCAAGCAAACCGGCAACGATCCAAATAAAATACACGGGCGGATCGCCAACAGGGGCAACATTATATTCAGGACGGGCTGACACCTCTATGGCTGGCTCCTGACCGACAGAGGTAATTTGCGTGTTTGGTTCTGTGCGTGGGAAAACCAGATAAAGAATTACCATCCCAACAAGCGCCAGACCGATCCGAACAAGCTGTTTTTTATTTGAGTTGCGAATGAGACCACTGACCCAGAATACAATAAAGCCAATCAGAGCCAATCCAAAGAGAACCTGCACAAACACCGGAAATCCGATTTCAGGGGTCGTTCGATCCGTCCGGGTAACCTGGGCAGGCACCAGAACTTCAGGTTCTGCACCGGGTATAGGCAAACCTGGTTGGAATTGCAAATTTGACAGACCGGCTGCCAGGATAGCAATACCTATGACTGCAAGGGTGATATAGAAGTATGCCTGATTGCTACGCTGATTAATTAGACACCTTCCATGCAAGTCGGATTTATCTTATTCAGCCCGGTATAGAAAATATTTATCCGAAATATAAACCCGCCCGAGTGTCTTTCAACCCAACCCCCATCGAATTATTTCAATATTTTACAGGATGAAAGCAGGGGTAATTATAACAGTACAATTTATGATGTTTTCCAGCCTCCCAAGACAAAGTCCCTTAAAACCCGACATGCCCTCCTGCAACAGGAGGGCATGTCAACCCAAGTGGAGGAAAGTTGTTATAGCCCTTTTGCCAGTAAATAGTACATTTCATTCCAGCGAATCCGGTCTTTGAATCCTTCCACGGTGGTATCACCATCGATTAGAAGGAATTCTATACCGGCTATTTCAGCAAAATCACGTAGATGTTGAGCGGTGAGTGAATAGCTGAATGAGGTGTGGTGCGCACCCCCTGCGAATATCCATGCAGCGGCGGCTGTTTTCAAATTGGGACGCGGCAACCAGAGCGCCCGTGCAACCGGGAGTTTAGGTAGGGGAGCATCGGTGGGTACGACATCCACTTCATTTGCCACCATGCGGAAGCGTTGACCCATATCCATGATGGAAGCGCCAATAGCGGGACCGGTATTTGAATCGAAGATCAGACGCACCGGGTCTCCCTTGCCCCCAATGGAGAGGGGTAAGATCTCGAGCCGGGGTTTCGTTGCAGCAATCGACTCACAAACCTCGAGCATATGCGCACCCAATACCTTTTCACTTCCCGGGGTCAAATGGTAGGTGTAGTCTTCCATAAAACTCACCCCGCCGGGCAGACCACTGCTCATCACCTTCATGGCACGTACCAGAGCCGATGTTTTCCAATCGCCCTCGGCGCCAAATCCGTAACCATCCCGCATCAGGCGCTGGACTGCCAGACCGGGCAACTGCGGTAATCCATGCAGATCTTCAAAGGTGGTTGTGAAGGCAGAAAAACCGCCTTCCTTTAAGAAAGCGCGCATCCCGGCTTCAATCCGCGCACCTTCACGAAGGGAGTCATGACGGGCTCCCCCGGGTTTGAGTTCATCAACCACAATGTATTCCGTCAAATAAGCATCTACCAGGTCATTTACATCAGCTTCCGAAGCATTGTTGACAGCCTGTACCAGGTCGCCTACGCCATAACCATAAACTCCATATCCAAATTGAATCTGTGCCTGGACTTTATCCCCTTCAGTAACCGCCACAGAGCGCATGTTGTCTCCAAAGCGGGCAATTTTCGCACCCTGCCAATCTGCCCAGGCAGCGGCTGCCCGTGCCCACACCCCCAGGTCTGCCTGCACATCTTCATCCTGCCAGAATCCAACAATGACTTTCCGGTTCAAGCGCAGACGGCTGCCAATAAATCCATATTCACGGTCACCGTGCGCGCTCTGGTTCAGATTCATATAATCCATATCAATTTCTGACCAGGGAATCTTACGATTAAATTGAGTATGAAGATGGGCAAACGGTTTATTCAACACCGTCAGACCACCGATCCACATCTGGGCGGGAGAGAAAGTGTGCATCCAGGTGATCAGACCGGCACATAGCGGGTTTGCATTCGCTTCCATGCACAATGCGCGAATCTCTTCGGGAGTTTTTACAACAGGTTTAAAAACCACTTTTAACGGAATCAAGGGAGATGCATCTAACGCATTGGCAATCACCACCGAATCCCTGGCAACCTGTTCCAGTGTTTCCGGTCCGTACAGATGCTGGCTGCCGGTTACAAACCAGATTTCAAATTTCTTAAGATCGATCATAAAAACACTCCTGAAGATCCGAGATGCTCACTGCCCGTACACATTCGTGTACCGGTCGTGTAAGTTTGCAATATTTTCAGCGGATATCTCATCCGGTTTGCCCAGCTGTAATGCCATCCAGACAGTGGCTGCGACATCTTCTGTCATCACTGCTGCTTTAACCGCAGCCTCTGCGGTTTTACCAATGGTAAAAACACCATGGTTTTTCAACAGTACAGCAGGAGATTTGCCGATTGACTCGACCACTACTTTACCGATTTCTTCATCTCCTATCAGGGCGAAACCTCCACAGGGGATGGGACCGCCAAATTCATCGGCAATCGCTGTAAGCACACAGGGGATGGGCATCCCTACCGCAGCAAATGCGGTCGCGTATCTTGAATGGGTATGTACGACACCGAAGACATCTTCACGGTGGCGGTAAATATAAAGATGGCTGGCGGTATCAGAGGAGGGTTTTAATTTCCCCTCAATGACCTTGCCATTCAGACCCAATACTACGATATCGCCTGGTTTTAATTTTGAATAAGGCACCCCGCTCGGTTTGATTAGTATCAAACCCGTTTCAGGGTCGCGGGCACTCACATTTCCACTCGTCCACGCTACCAGGTTGTTCGCGGGAAGTTCCAAATTTAAACGGGTTACTTCTTCCTTCAACGCCTCTAACATATCAATCCCTCAATCCATCCACTGCTGCACGCTCAATGCTCAAACCCTGTTTGTAACGTTCCATGAAACGCCCAAAACCATCGATATCTTTTTGATCGGGTGAAAGTGTGACATTTTTCATGCCTGAAAAAACATTCTCCATGAGATATTTTTCAAGGGTTTGGTCAGGTTGTTTGTTTTGCAGATATGCAGCCAGCAAAGCCATTCCCCATGCACCACCCTCACCCGCTGTTTCCATAACAGTGACCGGAGCATTCATGGCTGCCGCCATGATCTTCTGACCCACCACCGGTGTTTTGAAAAAGCCCCCATGACCCAGCATTTGGTCTATCTGCACTTTTTCCTGCTCAATCAGGATATCCATTCCAATTTTTAATGCTCCGAGTGATGAGAACAGGAGGGCCCGCATAAAATTCGGGAGGTTGAAATGGCTTTCAGGAGAGCGGACAAATAAAGGTCTCCCCGCTTCCAGGTGGGTGATATGTTCACCGGAAAGGTAGTTGTAAGCCAGTAATCCGCCTGCATCTTTATCTGCTTTCAGTGCCTGCTGGTACAAAGACTCAAATAGCTGTGATTGGTTGATCTCCAGACCAAGTAACCGGGCAAATTGATGAAAAATCTCGACCCAATCGTTGAGGTCAGATGTACAGTTGTTGCTGTGCACCATCGCCACAGGTTTACCGGATGGGGTGGTGACCATATCGATTTCCGGATACAGTTTTGAAAGCGCCTTTTCAAGTACGATCATGGCAAAAACGGATGTCCCCGCCGAGATATTTCCGGTGCGTGGCGCGACACTATTGGTTGCGACCATTCCGGTACCGGCATCACCTTCCGGTGGGCAGAACGGAACCCCGCTACTCAGTTCTCCGGTCGGGTCGAGCAGCCTGGCTCCTGCGGGGGTCAACTCTCCCGCCGGTTCACCTGCCAGCAGCACCTCAGGTAATATTTCTTCCAGTTTCCAGGGGATATGATTTCCTGCTACATGCTGATTGAATAATCCCAGCATACGTTGATCGTAATCATTGATCTGACTATCTATCGGGAACATACCTGAAGCATCGCCAATTCCCAACACTTTTTGTCCGGTGAGTTGCCAGTGAACATAACCAGCAAGGGTGGTGAGGTATTGAATATCTTTTACATGGTCTTCACCATTTAATATTGCCTGGTATAGATGGGCAATACTCCATCGCTGCGGGATATTGAAGCCAAATAACGCTGACAGTTCATCCGCTGCCTGGCTGGTGATGGTGTTTCGCCAGGTCCGGAAAGGAACTAAAACCTCATCATCTTTATTGAACGCCAGATAGCCATGCATCATGGCACTGATTCCAAGTGAACCAACGGATGGGAGTGAAACGTGAAATTTCTCTTGCACTTCGCTGTGTAAATTCTGGAACGCTGCCTGCAAACCTGCCCAGACATCCTCCAGGCTGTAAGTCCAAATACCGTTCTCGTACCGATTTTCCCAGGAATGGTTACCCGACGCGATCAGAGAAAGATCTTTGGTAATCAGCACAGTCTTAATACGGGTCGACCCAAGTTCGATTCCGAGGGCGGTGTTGTTATTCTGGATGGCTATCTGGATGTCTTTTTCCTGCATTCTTTTCTCCCTTTGGAGTAAAACCTATAATGTTTTAGTTACCTCAAATCCTGTATTCCGCATAACCTGATCGTTCTGATTTAGTGCGCATCAATAGATCACTTATCCCTGATGTCAAGCAGAGTGTTTACGTACAAACGCATATTCTTAGATTCCACGCTCATGAGGATGAAACAATTGCTCACATCCGGTGGAACGGCAGTTTTTGTACTCCACTCCACTTTTCCACCGGATGGGGTCAGTGGTGTTGTTGCCAGATCCATAATCTGGTAATAACCATAGATGATGCCGTCACTGCCAATTACCGGCGGGTTGCCAATGTGGATTTTTAAGGGAAATTCGGTAGGATTGTTGTTTTCCCAGGTGAACTCAAACCCCTCATCGTTTCGCTGTAAACTGATCAGTCGGATGGCATTATCACTCAATGCCGGGATGGAAGTATCGTATGGAGTGATTAACTGATCCACGATATCCTGATCAAAAATCGGGTAACTTAAGTTCTCCTCAATTTCACCCAACTCAACTTTCAAAGTTCCCGTGCTGGCTCCCTCATCCTGATGGTAATAATCTAAATCTCCGCTAAATGAGAGATATTCCACCGCCAGTTTTGCAGCAGATTCTGCATTCACGCCAGCACATTCAACATACAATAGTTGGGTCTCCGGTTTCGACTTGGTTCCCCCGGTATATCCACGGATCTGAAAGCCAGGTGCAAGCCGGTGTCCGCCTGTGCCCACAAAAACTGTTTCACAGTTATGTGTCTTTCCATCACTGGTTGTTAGAATGGCTGGTTTACCCTCCACAGCCTTCATGGTACTCCATGACCCCGTACCATTTCGAATGGTGATATCCACATGCAGGTCTCCTGCTGTCGTCTGGCTGACACCTGTAACAACCGCATCCCAATCACCGCTTTTACTGGCGGAACCTAAATCCAACCCAGGTGGAAGCACCACGTAAACACAGGCAGTGATCACAAAATTCACAATAAGTGGAATAATTAGCAAAGCCTTACGTATGCGCATTAATTTTTCTCCTCGCACAATCTCATCCTTGCCCATTTTTACTGACCCGGAATCATCTTGGGGACCATACCTTTTACCAATGAGATGATCTGCCAGTAAACCGCTGGCGCATCCGTACCGCCATCTACACCCTTGACCGTCTTTGTCTGCCCATCACTGGACATGGTGAGATAATAGCCATAGCACTGACCACAGGGTGTGTGCCAGGTGTCATACAATTCATCCGTAAACCATCCCAGATCTGTGATCCTGGAAATCAGCAGATTCAATTCTTCCGTGGTGACTTCTTTTTCCACCTTATTGATTCCATCATCACCCACAATCCGCCCCTCCGGATAGAATGCATAGATCTCATCGATGCAGTTTGGTCCGCCATTTCTTTCATAAACAATGACCGCGCCATCCGTTAATAACGTCCCTGCAAAATCCTGCCGGTAAGGCTGGAGAGTGCATTTTTCTTTAGCGGGGGTGCCCATCACAGATCCATTTCTCGACGGGTTAGAGATCAGCGTGAATCCCAACGCGGCTACAATCGCTGCGGCAACCCCGGCATATAGCCACCTTCTCCGGCGTGTTTCTGCGGTAATAACAGAAGCTCGTTTGCCTCCCTTACGCGAAGCGATGATACTTTGAACTCCGATGAACATGAGAGTCAGCATACCAATGACAATTTTGGTCCACCATGAGCTTAAGGAGCCATTGAACTGGATTAAGGTCTGGGTTATTCCGAGTATCAGCACTCCAAATGGTGTGCCGAACACATATCCCGCCCCCCCGGTGAGCATCGTTCCGCCCATCACAACTGATGCGATCACATCCATTTCATAGCCAGAGGCATATAAACCATGTCCGGAGAGCACGAAAATACTGAGCACTACACCTGCCAGTCCTGAGCAGAAACCGCTGATGGTATATACCAGTACCTTGGTGGCATTCACAGGCAACCCCATGAGCCGGGCAGACTGTTCATTTCCGCCCACCGCATAAACATTTCTGCCAAACCGGGTAAAGTGGGCCACATAGATCCCCACAAGGATAACGAGGATGGATACCACCACTGCAATTGAGACGAATGGCGCCTGGCGACCCTGCGCCCAGGCAATTTCAGCCAGACCGGGTATCAATATTTTGGTCTGACCCAAAAGAGTGTAGATCGGATGGCTGATCGAGATGGCATCATCACTGATAAAGAAACACATACCGCGGGCAAACCACATTCCGGCGAGAGTGGCAATGAAAGGTTGAACTTTCAGGAAGGCTACAAACCCGCCCATGACTGCACCAAGAGCCATTCCCATAACCAGCATGAGGAGGATCACCAGCCAGGGATCCCACCCTGCGCGGATTAAAGCGGCAGTTGAAACTGTAGTGAGGGCAACCACACCGCTCACGCTCAAATCGATTCCACCCGAAAGGATTACAAAGGTCATCCCTACCGCGCTAATCATCAGATAGGCGTTATTGCGGAATATATTTAAAAATACCTGGATATCTCGCATACCGGGGTAAAAGATTGCTCCCACCAGGTATGCCGTTATGCCCAGTAAAGCAGTTACCGCAAGGGGAATAAATCTACGGTTCCTGGAGATAAAACTGGATATCTTTAGCCACATAGCTAAGCCCCTTTCGGTGCAGTAATTCTGCGAATGAAGCTGCGAACCTGATCTGAGTACAGGAGAATGATAAGAATAACAAACACACCTTTAATAGCCTGAAGCGCGAAAGCAGGTACACCGATGGCATACATTGAGGTGGTAATCGCCTGAATCACTACCGCTCCGAGCAGGCTTGCCAGGAGTGAGAATCTCCCGCCTGCGCCCATCACGGTACCGCCAATCACCACTGCCAGAATTGCATCCAATTCCAGACCAAGACCAATGTTGTTTGCATCGGAGGTTTTAATGTTGGCGCTGGCAACCAGTCCGGCAATACCGGCGCAAAAACCACAGATCGCGTATGCCAGTAATTTGATCTTCTTTTCATCAATGCCGCTGAACAGGCTGGATTTGGCATTGATACCCACCGATTCAATAAACAACCCGATAGCGGTACGGCGCGTAAGCAGCCAGATGACCGCGAACATGAAAGCAACAATGAAAAGTGAAAATGGCAGCACGATCCAACCCTGGCCGATAAATGCATAAGGCTGGTAAAAAATCTGGATGCGGACTCCATTGGTGATCAACTGGGCAATACCACGCCCGGCAATCATCAGGATTAAAGTAGCGACCATCGGTTGGATTTTCACATAAGCCACCAGAATCCCATTCCAGAGACCGCAGATGGTTGCCACAATCAGGGTGACAATTATTACCTCCCACAGGGGAGAATAGGTGAAGTTCGGATCATTGATGAATTTCATCAAATCAGGTGGGAGTTCCAGACCAATGATCACCGGATTCATCATCACTGCGGCAACAGAAGCTGCAATCGCCATGATAGCCCCCACCGATAGATCCACCCCTCCGGTGGCAATCACGAGTGTCATACCCAGTGCGAGCAGTATGACCGTTGAAGCATTGCGGAAGATATCAATGATGCTGCCGTAGAGATTCCCGTTACGCACCTGGATAGCGAAGAAGTTAGGTACCAGGACGGCATCCAGAATTAATATGATTGCCAGAGTTAAAATCGGGAAGAATAATTTACTTTCGGTGATCTTCCGCATGGAATTAGGAGATTTGGACACTGCCATTATTCACCTGCCATCGCCTTCATAATTACCTGTTCTTCCGTATCGCCTTTATATTCAGCCACCTTTTTGCGGTCACTCATTACGGCAATCCGGTGACTGGTGCGCAACACCTCTTCCAACTCAGAAGAGATGAACACACAAGCCATTCCATCTTCCGCCAGAGATAACACCAGCTTTTGGATATCTGCCTTTGTCCCCACGTCAATACCGCGGGTAGGCTCATCCAGGATCAGTACTTTAGGATTTGTAGCCAGCCAGCGGGCAAGAATTACCTTCTGCTGGTTTCCACCGCTCAGATTTTTTACCTGCTGATCGGCAGAAGGTGTAGAGATTTCCAGCAGTTCCATATACCGCTCGGCAATTTCATATTGCTTTTGTTTACTGAGGAATTTGAACCAACCCTGTCCTGCCTGCAAGGCAAGGATGATATTCTCGCGCACGGTGAGTTCATCCAGTATCCCTGACGCTTTCCGGTCTTCAGGGGAAAGAGCCAATCCTCGTTTAATGGATGCATATGGCGAAAAATGATCCACTTTTTTGCCCGAAACCACCAGATTACCACTATCCGGATTCTCGACTCCAAACAAAAGATCGGCAATTTCGGTTCTACCCGAACCGACCAGACCTGCCAGTCCGACTACCTCACCCGGATGAAGATCCAGGTCAACCGGCTCCACCCGATTTGATAGCCCCAAATGTCTCGCACTGAGCACCGGTTCACTGCCGATCTTTTGAGCAATTTCTTCCTTAGTTTTGTACATCCCGTCCAGCACAGTGATCGTTTTACCGATCATCTTGGTGATCAATTCCATTTTGGGCAGTTTGGCAGTTTCATAAGTGCCAACCAAACCGCCATTACGAATGATTGTGACCCGGTCAGATATCAGATAAACCTGGTCAATAAAATGAGTAATAAAAATAATTCCAACGCCTTCATTCTTCAACCGGCGCATGACACCCAGTAATTGTTCTGTTTCACGGGTAGAGAGGCTGGAGGTGGGTTCATCCAGAATGAGCACTTTCGCCCCTTCAATTTCAAGCGCCCGGACGATTGCCACCATTTGCTGGATGGCAACCGGATACTCCCCCAGCAGGATGGTTACGTCGATATCCATGCCCAACACACGCGTCAGAATCTCTCGCGCCTGTGCATTCAATTTCTTCCAATCAATATTTCCAAACTTCAACGGTTCCCGACCAATGAGAATGTTTTCTGCCACGGTCAAGTTAGGGCAGAGGTTAATCTCCTGGTAAACCGTACTGATACCCAGACTTTGAGCATGCTGCGGTGAGCGGACATGCACTTCTTTTCCAAACAGCACAATCTGTCCGCTGTCTGGTTTCTCCACCCCTGTGAGAACTTTGATTAATGTAGATTTTCCAGCACCATTTCCACCCATCAGGGCATGGACTTCACCTTCCCTGAGATCAAAATCTACATTTACCAAAGCCTGAACACCCGGAAAGGCTTTGTTCATTCCGCGCATGGAGATGAGTAAAGGCGAACCATTTGTATCTTGCATGTGAATCTTCCGTCTCGAGGGATTGGAGGAGCGGCGATTTCCGCCGCTCCTCACCAGTTGAACCCAGCTTTCATGACAATGATGAAACCTTGTTTTCAGGTGAGGTTATTAGAAAGCTGGTCAGGCATGATTTAATATTTGCGTCCGTCAGCAATTTCCTGCAGGTTGGGATCAGTAGCGCGGAAGACGCCTTCCTGTGAAGGGACCCACTTTGGCAGTGATTCGCCATTGGCGGCTTTCAGTGCGGCTTCGTATACCTGCGGGGCGAGCAGCGGGTTGCATTCCACGGTTACATTCAGATCACCGGCGAGCATGGCTTTGAATGCACCGGCGGTGGCATCTACGGAGAGGACAACAACATCCTTGCCGGGTGTCAAACCAGCTTCTTTGAGTGCTTCAATTGCGCCCAATGCCATTTCATCATTCTGACCGAAGATTGCTTGAACATCTTTGGATTCTTTCAACCAGGCTTCTGTAACCTGCTTGCCTTCGGTAATGCTCCAGTTGGCGGTCTGGCTGTTGGTAACGGTGATACCGCATTCTTCCATCTTCTCGCGGAAGCCCTGTCCACGATCTTTTGCTGCTGAAGAGCCCACATTACCCACGAGTTCCCAGACATTCTTGGATTCTTTTCCTTCGAGCAGAGCGCAGATTTCATCTGCTGCTTTACGACCTTCTTCAACAAAGTCAGCGCCAATGTAGGTCACGAACATGGTGTCGGGTGCATCGATACGGCGGTCTTGGATGACAACCACTTTGCCAGCTTCAGCGGCAGCCTGGAGCACTTCTTCCCATCCGGTGGTTTCAAGAGCTGAAAGGACAATGACATTGACCTCAGGATCCTGAATGAATTGATGGAAACCGGCTACCTGCTTGGCAAGGTCATTCTGCGAATCATAGAATTTCAATGTTAAACCAAGTTGTTCAGCAGTCTCTTTGAAGGAGGCGGTGTTTGCAGCGCGCCAACCACCTTCAGAACCGGTCTGAAGGAAGCCGATGACCAGATCTTTGTACTGGCAGTTAGGAGCGCAGGCTAAACCGATCTTGGCTGTTACCGGGGCCGCTGGAGCAGCTGGTTCAGCCGGTGCTGCCGGTGCAGCGGGTGCTGCAGGAGCGCAGGCAGCTAAAATCATCGTGAGTGCTACGATTACTGCAAAAATCTTGAAACGGAACATGTCGTTCTCTCCTTATAGCGTTTTGGGTTTCTCCTCACGGAGTTTTTGATACGGTATAATCGAACTTGAGAGATTCATTCTTCCTTAAAAGAATGGCTCTCCTCTTCTGAAGTGCTTGCCTGTGGACCTCAATCAACGAGCAGGCACTTCATTTTCTGCGTACTTCCCTTTCTAACCAGGTTCACCTCCTTTTAATAATCATCTTGATGCTTTATTGAGCTTTGCCGCACTACGAGTGTTGGTTTGAGCATAATAGGTGCGGGTACGCTATATTCCGCATTCTGACGGCGGGCTTCAATGATCTTTACCATTTCTTCCACTGCTTCACGACCGACAGTATATTGCTCTGATTGCACAGTGGTTAATGCCGGGTAAAAGAAACCGGATTCCTGAATATTGTCGAATCCGACCAGGCCCAACTGGCCCGGAATGGAGATATTTCGCTGGCAGCAAGCCTGTAAAACACTTAATGCCATCTGGTCATTAGCCGCAAAAACAGCATCCATTTCTGGATACTGTTCAAATAGCTTCTGGATCGCCTGCGCGCCACTTGTGGATGACCAATTTCCTTCCACCCATTGATTTTCACCTGCCGGAAGTCCATTTTCACGTAAGACATCCGCCCAGGCAGTCATCCGCTGTCGTGATTCCCACCAATCTAACGGTCCGGAGATATGACCGATATTTCTGTAACCCTGCTCAATGAGATGCGTCATCGCCATTCGCGCACCCAGATAGTTATCTATGGAAACCACAGAAATGTTTTCCCTGGGCTGCATGGTTAAAAACACGATGGGAATTTCCAGGTCTGCAAGGGGTTGATTGAGCCACTCGCGATTTTCACCAACTTCAGGGACAGCCCAGATGATGCCATCAGCGTGCCGGGAAAGGAATTCCTGCAGGATGTGCATAATGTTATTGGAATCAAAACTCGGCAGCTCTTTGAGCAAAAGAGAATACCCGAATTCTTCTGCGGCGTTGGTGATTCCACTCAATGTGCGGGATGGACCGATATATTTCAATCCCGCCGTAACCACACCCAACGTGTAACTCCGCTGGCGGATCAGGCTGCGCGCCAATGCGCTGGGCTGATAGCCCATATCATCAATTACCTTTTGCACTCTTTCACGGGTTTCAGGAGAGACATCCGGACGGTCGTTCATCACACGCGATACGGTTTGCGTAGAGACACCGGCGGCGGAAGCTACTTGTTTGATGGTAGGGCGTTTATGCCTGATAAGCATATGTTATCGATCCTGTTATCGTTCCCGTTATCGATAACATAATAGCACGAGAAAAATCACGAGTCAATATATTTTAAGGAAATGCCACCGTCAATTTTTCGATTTGTTGTTTTTACTATTCTTGTGAATATACATCCGCTGATCAGCCAGAACCAGCGCTTCATCATACTCATTGATGTTATCTATCTGAGCAATTCCGTATGATATGCGGATTGGAAACTCATACGGGTTTTCCTTTTCAAGCCTGGCTTCAATTCTCTTGAGAACCTCCGCCGCTTGCTCCTCCTGTGCGTGATTAAAAATGATTACAAATTCATCGCCACCATATCTCACCAAAAAGTCATCCTTCCGTATGGTCGCATTGATCGTATCCGCCAACCGGATCAAGACCTCATCCCCGACCTGATGACCGTATTCATCATTGATGTACTTGAAAGAGTCAATATCCAGCATGACCATTGAGAGCCCGGCTGGTGTGGTACTATTTTTCTGCTCCTCGAGCCAATGGTCGAGAGATAATCTTGAGTATGCGTTGGTGAGGGTGTCTTGATAAGCGAACTTTCGATACTTCTCCCGGCTGCTTTCAGATTCAGTTAAAAGTCGGTTAGCCTGGCGGAGAATTACCATGTTGAAGAGAATAAACAGCAATAGCACACCTAATGTGAATAAAGCCAACTGGAGATAGATCCTCGATTGAGATACTCCAATAATTTGTTTATAAGGGGTGTAGATGTGTAAGTAATACCTGCCCGGGTCAATCTCTTGCAGGTAATGGACCATTTCCTTATCTCTCGACACCTGATAACTGTAAGAAGAGGAATAGACAGATCCAAAATCAGTATGCATTCGGGTATCCAAATCTATAATTTCTACCTGAAGCATGCTGGTATGGATCTCCTCCAGAATGGGTGTCATATCATAGACCAGGACATCTGTCCCCAGAAGTGTTCGATCATGCTCAATATCAGAGTAAACAACCAAATGATATTTCCCATGGGAGTAGAAGATGTCAATTTGTCCATCCCGCTTGGGGATGCTCGTGAAGTCCGTTGCAGTATTATGGTCAGGTTCTGGCTCATAGAATACCAGAACATCATCATGAACAAGCCGGTATGCCAGCACAATATTATCGATGACAGAGACGCCGTCTTTATACTTGGGATCAGTGAATTCCGCTAATTCTTCCCAGCCAAGCTGGCCACTATTGTATTGAATGATGGCATCCCGGATTACACTCCGGCTGGAAACTCCGTGCGCACCTTCGATGCTTTTTTCGGTAAACACTTTAAAGGTAAGAGAGCTGGAAGTTGCCGTGGCAATCCAGTTTTCAAGCAGTGTCTTATTGATTTCATTTGTTAAGGGAAAATAGATGGTGAAAATTGTCAGGATAAACAGGCTGATTCCAAATAACAGGTTATATATCCGTGTCCTTTTGAGTAAATCTACCATTCTCTTGTTCTTCCCAATAATAAAAAATATGTCAGTATTTTCTGACAATCACTACTAATAGATACCACTTCTAATGCTCAAAAGCCAGAAAAAAGATATAAATATTTTTTATAACATTTTGAACTTCTGGCGGGTAATGAAAACCAATGTAAATGAATTAACTTTTTTTGATTGATTTCCGCTGGATCATCATACCAATTAAACGTGATACCACAATAGCAATATACCCGACCCCGGCAAATTGTTCGAGCATCACCACCACCCTGCTTAAGGTGGTGACTGGCACAATATCACTCAGCCCGGTTGAAGATAAATTCGTAAAACTAAGAAAAAGCAACTCTACGAAAGTCAGGGGGCGCCCGCTCGCCACAGTGCTTACAATACTACCCGGTAGCCAGGTTTGACAGGCCAGATAAAAATATGCAAATCCCCACGCCAGAAGAGTATAAGTAGCTCCGGCTGCAAACAATTCATCGGTGGTCACGTCAGTATCACCAAGCATGTAGGTGATTAAAGCGCCGGCACCGTAAAAATATAATACACCTTCCAGAAGGGCGGTCCATGCGATCAAATTTGGATTAAGCGTCTGAGCAGTTAACAGGTTGAGAAGAAAAACAGGCAAAGCCAGGATCCAGGCGACCCAGTTAACCGCCGGACTGCGTTGAACAACCCATACTACCAGCATAAGTATGACAATGCTGAATGCACTTAAGATTGCCCGCTCACTTTGTAACCCATCAAAGACAGCATAGAGGATCAACAATAATATTTGGGTAGCTAATAGTAATGCTGATGGGTGATATTTAATCTTATACACCTTCTGTTTTTGATTGTCTTTAATCATCTTTTCTCCGGATTGATCAGAGGATGTTTATCGATATTGTTAATATGATTCTCTGGCAAGAACCCGCAATGCCCTGAGCGTGTTCCAACGAGATGGCTCGCCAACAGTCTCCATCTCGAAAAAAGTCTTGCCGGGGTGACGGTTTTGCAGAGACCACCTTCCATCACGGCGCATTTTTGATTTTATCAGGCTGATCGCATTTTTCATGCGATCATTGTAATTAGCGCCAGCCCGATACAGATAATCCATGACAGCCAGAACATCATAGTGCCAGCGTGGCGGGAATGAGAACTGAGTCCACTTCTTTTCAAGGGGTTCTCCCCTGTCACTCAAGTAAAGGCGATATCGCAACAGAAATTCAATACCCGAACAAATGGCACCATTAAAAATTAATTGACGTTCAGGGTGAAGACGGGTATATTCACTGAACCCTTCCAGCACCTGCAGGGTTGTATCAAACCGATATTTCAAACAATCATTTCCGAGATACGGCTCCCAATGACCTTTGCCAGATTGATGCTCCAACAATTGTTCTGCAATACGATGTACCCTTTCATCCATGCAATGGAAGTACGCGAGAATAGACAGAACCATCCCATTGACACCCAGATCGTATGTGACTTTCGATTTGGAAAAGGACAAAAATCCTTCCGGTTGCCAGCCATCCTCGAGAAGACGGTCACATGCCTTCTGAGCCTGTGGATGATCAGAGTTGAGACCCATCTGACGTAATAAAAGCATGGAATAAGTTGTGGAAATCCATTTGTGGTCGTACAATTGCCCCGCCCACATCCCATCATTATTCTGGTGGCTTAACAGCAGGGCGCCCCACCCCTCACTTGCAATCTTTTCCCGTTCTTTTTCAACCGAAGCAGGATCGGCATGTAATATATCCTGCAAGACCTGCCAGCGGATAGCCGGATCTCCTGCCTGCAACCAGGTGATTACATCACCATTAATTTCCACAATTCACCTGATTCGTATTTATTCTGTGAGCACATTTTTAGAGATTTCATCCTTACGAAATACTGCCCTGTTTAATTTTATACCGGCAACCCCCAGCCAAATCATGGCTATCCCGGATACTACCAACAGAGCTACCACCAGCCACATCCAAATTCCTTCCGGCGCACGTTCACCTGACGCAATCCCGGTCAGAACAGCCAGACCCTGGGAGAGAATCAGGAATAAGACCGCTATACCTAAGGGAATTGCTGCTGTTTTCCAACCTTCCCCGGAACGAGCTCCCGCCCAGACCAGCAGCAATCCACCGGTTAATGCAAACCCAAATAATTCAAACGGCATCAGGTAATCAAAACGTAAAAGTGCAGTTCTGGAAACAAAGATGATGGAAAAGACAACTGGAGCGATTAACGGAAGCCATACAAAAATAACTCCAATAATCACCATAATTTTTGTAAATATTCCTCGCTTGGCCATTTTCCCTCCAATCACTATTTTTTACTGATGGACGATTACCAGACTCCCGGTAGCAATCGATAGCGGGTTTGGGTTGCATATTTCGCGTAACCGGGCAGTTCCTTTTGCAGAGTTCGGTCTTCCAATGAGGTCCGGATGATGAGGACAATGGCCATGAATACTACAGGAAGATATGTCCAGATGGAATCTAACATAAGCGGAATACCAATGTAACTTAGTAACGCGCCAGCATATCCCGGATGCCTGATCCAGCGGTATGGACCGCTGTCGATTACATGATGTCCCCGGTCGTTTTGAATCCGAACCACACCGGAGAAAAACTTGTTTTCAATCAACGCATAGGATCCGAGGATAAATCCAAGAATTAAAAGCAGTAATCCCATCATCTCGATGGGTAATTGGAAATTCACCACTTCCCCCAGACGTTTTTCCACCCCGGCGGAAACAGGGATTAAACCTCCACCAATTCCCACCAGAGGAGCAAGAATCTTGTCCCAGGGTTTTATATCCTTTTGTGTAGCGAGTTTTGCCCTTTCCGCAAGGATATCGGGTGAATGCCTGTGAGCCAGCCAACGACTTATTCCAAACCCGAGTATATAGACAATTGCAAACAACCAGCCCTGCCACCAATTCCACGCACCTGAGATAATGATCGGCAGCATTGGTATGCACAAAATGAAGATCATCACTTGTAGAAAAATTTGGAAAATCCGTAGCTGTTTTTTCATTTTTATTTCTTTTCTCACCTGATTACAGGCAGGTAGTCATTCATCCCGATGGAATCGTTTTGAAAGAAAATCTTCCAACCGCGCTGCAGCACGCATGACGATAGAAAAAAACAAGACCAAAATAGCCGCCCCCAGGCTCATCCACAGCAAAATATCGGAAATTTTCAAATCAGGAAAGCGGTGAAGCGAGTCTATAACATACACACAATAAATACTGCACAACACGCTGGTGATGATGACTGGCACATACTTTTGATACACCAGGGTAGAGACAATATGAATCAGCAGGTGCACAAAAAAGAGCATGAACATCCCGACCCAAAGGGTATAAAGCTCCAACTCTACTGCAAGGAATGTGACAGCAGTGAGAAGGATGAAAAGAAGCATAACAATAAATGCAAATCCAGCAGTGGAGATCGTATCGTATAGTGGGAAAATGAACTTTGCAAGTTTTGGGAATCGGGAGAGTAGATTTTGCCGGTTTAAATCCAGCCAGGGGCGGAACATGATGATTTCTTCAAAATCATGCAGCATAAAAACGATGGGTAGAAGCCACATCATGGTTTCAATTTTCATTTTGATATACCCCTCAGAGTGCCTGCTTCCATTATATGACCGGTTTGAAGATTTTTTTGATTCTATCAATGTAGAAAAATCCCCATTGACAATCCGGAAGAGTATTATATAATATGACCATACGGTCACATGACCGCATGGTCATATTAGCAATATGGAAACTCATGCCCAGCCCAACATTCTTTAACCTTCCAGAAGATAAACGCCAGCGCATTATCGCGTGTGCCATTGAAGAATTCGCTGAGCACGATTTCCAGAGCGCATCCATATCAAAAATTGTGCGCCGCTCAGGTATTGCCAAGGGCAGTCTGTACCAGTATTTCACTGATAAAGCAGATCTGTACCATTATCTGCTCGACTATGCTGCTCAAGTTAAAGCGCAGGTGATGGCTAATGCTGTACCCCAATCGGGTGAGATGGATTTATTTCAGACACTGCGTTTCTTGTTCAAAGAAATGTTTAATTTTCAACATCTTCATCCAGATCTTGCCAAACTCGGAAATCGCGCCGTCTTCGGCAAATCTCCCCTGCCAGCAGAAATCCTCCAGAAATCCACTCAAATGAGCAATCGCTATTTTGAAGAGCTCATTCAACAAGGCATCACCCGCGGTGACATCCGTACGGATATTAACCCGATGACGGCAGCAATAACGCTCACATCGGCTATCACCGGTCTGGCACAACAGATCAGCATAATACCGCCAGACCGACTCGAGCAGGATTTCGGTGAGATGTACGAGCAAATCATCTTGATTCTCGAAAAGGGAATCTCAATAAATAAACCATAGAAGGATCCAACATGAAATATCAGCTTGAAGGAAAAATAATGATCATCACCGGCGCTAATTCCGGAATTGGAAAAGCAGCCGCTATTCAACTTGCCAGCATGGGCGCCACCATTGTCATGGCGTGCCGATCTGCAGAAAGAGGCGCCATTGCCCTAGAAGAAGTAAAGCGGTTATCCAATTCAACTAAAGTCGATCTAATGTTAATCGACCTCTCATCTCAGAAATCCATCCGTGAGTTTGCAAATGCTTTTAAACAAAAATATGCCCGGCTGGATGTTCTAATAAATAACGCCGCCAACTTTGACCACACCCTTAAAAAGGCTACCCTGACAGCCGATGGAATCGAAACCATATTTGCTACGAATCATGTAGGCATATTCCTGCTGACCCATTTGCTGCTTGATCTCTTAAAAGTGAGCGCGCCCAGTAGGATCATTAATATCGCTTCTAAGGGTCTGGTTTTGTATCCCGCGCTGGATATCGAATTTGACAACCTGAATGGAGAGCGGAAGTTCAGCACACAACATGCCTATTATCATTCCAAGTTGGCTCAGGTGATGTTTACCTATAAGCTGGCAGAGCGATTACAGGGTACGGGTGTGACTGTCAATTGTATCCGGGTAGCCAATGTTGCCATTCCAGATGAAAGGCTGGGGCATTTGCCCGCCTGGTTAAAAAAGATCTATGAAATTAAACGCTCCATGTCCATTTCACCAGAAAAACAAGCGGAAACTTACACTTACCTGACGGCAGACCCGGCTCTCGAAAATATCAGCGGCGGATACTGGGATGAGAACAACCGGCAAGTCCGTTCAAATGCCAAATCGTACAATCCAGATACCTGGAAAAGATTATGGGATGTCACTTCGAAAATGGCAGGTCTGGAGTAGATTAATCCTTCAGTGAAGGATTCGCCTTATTCACTGATTAAACTGGATCGATGTTGCAATTTTAACTTCCGGAAAATATCTGGAAAGACAGCTACAATTCAGTCACAACAAACTAAATACCAGATCTATTCAGCAGGTGGTTTCGATTCTGTTTTGTCATCCATACCAATCAGGGTGTGTGCATTTAGATCGTAATGACCGCGTAAGTCATCGCTGAGGGTTTGGTCCCAGAGAGGAATCCCGGAGAAGTACGCCGAACGCGCCAAAAGATGCGAACTGATCGGGGCGGTAATCAACAAGAAAATAACCACAGCCATCGCCCGGGTAGTGATGGTAATCTCACCAAAATAGACAGCGGCTCCGAGCATGATTAGACCCACGCCAATCGTCGCCGACTTGGTATTGGCGTGCATCCGCATAAACAAATCCGGCAGGCGTAGAACACCCAGCGCGGCAATAAATATGAATAACACCCCTGCCGTCATCAAAACGTAGGCTAGGATTTCCGCCATGGCATCCTGCCTTTCTCAATATAATGTGCAAAAGCCAATGTGCCCAGAAAAGCAATCAACGCCAGGACCATAGCTTCATCAATATAAATAGGCTGCCGGGTGGTTACCGCATAAACGCCAATTAAACCTACCGCAGTAATGGCGATCAGATCCAGTGCCACCACACGGTCTGGCAGGGTGGGACCTTTTATCAGTCGGATTAATGCCAGGAACATTGACCCGATGAGTAATCCATATAGTACCGTGCTCATTCTTTCAACTCCTGCACCTCATCGCGATTTTCAGCTTGATCGGAAAACAAATCAGCGACCAGTTTTTCAAATCCTTCTTCAATCTCCCGCCGGGTTTCATCGGGATCCGGCGCGTGCATCGCGTGAATGAAGAGGGTTTGATGATCATCAGACACATCCAGAGAGAGTGAGCCTGGCGTGAGAGATAACACATTTGCCAGAACAACAATGGGAACTTCCTTCTGAATTTTCAGTGGAACGGCAATTACTCTCGGTTTCATTTTTAACGGACCAGGTCGAAGCACATCTCTTGCCACTCTCAAATTTGCAATCAGGAGCTCCCAGAGGAAGAAAAGGACAAACCTGACAGCCTGTGCCCCTTTTTGAAAATACTGCCCGCCGCCAAATAAGCCGCGTAATAAATACAACACAATGTATCCCAGCACAAACCCGATAATGAGATTAGACAAGGTAAACTCTCCTGTCAGCGCAGCCCAAATGGTAGCGAGGATGATATTGATGATTACGATACCCATTACTGACCACTCCTGAAGACTGCTTCAATGTAACCCGCGGGGTTGATGAGCTGTTCACCTGCCTGCATTGCTACCGGAAAGACAACACCCGCGCCAAATCCCACCAGTAAGGTAATTACTGCCAGGACAATGATGGGAATAAACCATCGCCCTTTTTGGGTACGCACATCCTCATGTTGAGATATCAATCGTTCTCTGCATACAGCATCTTCAATTTCCGGGGCGGGTTTCCAGAAAGCCTGAGTCCAGATTTTTGTCATGGAGAACAAGGTGAGCAGACTGACCAACAAAGCAACGGCAACGATCCAGAAAGATTGAATTTCAAAGCCAGCCTGCAGCAGGCTCAGTTTCGCAAAAAAACCTGAAAGCGGAGGCAACCCGGCAAGCGATAAAGCCGGGATAATAAACAATACCGAGAGTACCGGCCAATTCCGGTAAAGCCCGCCAAGTCGCTTCAGATCACCGGTTCCGCCTATCCTTTCCATCAATCCACCGGTAAAAAACAGATTGGTTTTCACCATGACATGATGAAAGATGTAAAACACAGAACCCGCTATTGCCAGGGGCGTGTAAAGTGCCAATCCCATCACCATGTAACCAATCTGGCTGATAATATGAAAAGACAGGATTCGGCGCACTTCATTTTGAGCAACTGCCCCTAATACTCCGGTGACCATCGTAATACCCGCAATCCACAATACTATTTGTTGAAGGGAACCCTGATTGAGGGGGAAAATCAAGGTAAAAACCCGAATTAACGCGTACACACCCACCTTGGTCAGTAAACCTGCAAAAACCGCAGAGATAGCTGGTGGTGGTGCATAGTACGAATCGGGCAGCCAGAAAAATAGCGGAAATACCGCCGCTTTGATCCCAAATGCAATCAGGAACATGCCCGAAACGACATTAATCAACCCGAGACTATCGCCAGCCTGACGAGCCAGTGAGAATTTAACCGCCAGATCAGCCATATTCAGTGTTCCGATCAATCCATATAAAATTCCCAAAGCTGTCAGGAATATTGCGGATGAAAACAGGTTAATCGTTACATATTTGATGGCGCCGCTGGTCTGCCCGGGGTTTCTGCCAATACTCATCAGCACGAATGATGACATTAACATGACCTCAAACCAGACATACAGGTTGAAAAGGTCGCCGGTTAGAAAGGCGCCGTTCACGCCCATTAATAGAGTAAAGAAGATGGGAAAATAGCCAATCCGGATCCGTTCCTGATTGATGCTTGCCATGGAATAAATTTGCCCGGTAAATCCGATAATCCCTGAAATGAGGATCATGATACTGCTAAAAATATCCGCAACCAGAGTAATTCCAAATGGCATCGGCCATGAACCAATCTGAACCACCAGAATCCGCTCTTTAAGCACGACAAAGAATAAAACCAACGAAGAAATGAGAAGAGCTGATGCGCCAATGCTGCTGACCAGATTTTGTATCTGCCTGGATTGCGGTCTGACTGCCAAGCCCAGCAATCCGGCAATAGCCGTCAACAGCGGGAGGATCAGAGGGGCGATTAAGAGAAAATCTGCCTGACTCATTTCTCTCCAATATTAATCTGGTTCATATCATCACTTCCGGTTGCCCGGTATAAACGGGATGATAGAGCCAGCGCAAAAGCAATGACACCCAATCCGATGACGATGGCAGTTAAGATCAATGCCTGCGGGAGAGGATCAGAGAAAGCTCCCGTAAGCCGTTGAGCCTCCGGATTGATAACAGGCGGACCTCCCTGAGTAAGCCCACCGGCGGTAAAGATTAACAGATTCGTGGCATGGCTGAGCAGCCCCAGACCAATTAACATCTTCACCAAGCTGCGCCTGAAGAGCAGATAAACTGCTGAACCATATAAAACGCCAATCACGACTGCCAGAAGAATGCCCATCGATTATGAACCCTCTTCAAGAGAAAAAATCATCAACAATGTCACTCCACAAACCAATAGAAACACGCCAATATCAAAAAAGACGGGTGTGCCAATTTCAAATTTTCCCAACCCGGGGATGGGTATATAAGCCCATAAACCAGTCAGGAATGGTTTTCCAAACAGCAAACCCACCAGCCCACTGACAAGGCTGATCAATAAGCCTACGGCTATCATCAAAGCGGGAGAAACTTTAAGAACCCGGCGCGCTTCTGCAGCGTTGTAAGATAATGAATACAGGGCAAATGCCGCTGCCGCCACCAATCCCCCCGCAAAACCACCACCTGATTGGTTATGCCCACGTAATAACAAGAAAATAGAGAACAAGATCAGAATCGGCATCAGAAACCGAACTGCTGTCCGCAGGATCATCGAGTTCATTTGCTCTCCTTCCTGCGCCGATACTTCAATACCGCGAAAACGCCTGTTCCGGCAACCGCCAGAACCGTGATTTCTCCCAACGTATCCAATCCCCTGAAATCCACCAGGATTACATTCACAATATTTCTTCCATGCGCCAGCGTTACAGCATTTTCCATGAAGTAACCCGAAATGGATGGGAATAAGTCCACCTGTAATACAGATATGACCAACACAGTCATCAGAATTCCAGTAAGCGCTGCTACACCTGCCTGAAATAAACGGGTACCAACCGAGCTGACCGGATCATATTTAGGGAGGTGATAGAAAGCGAATACGAACAAGACGACAGTAATCGATTCAATTAAGAATTGGGTCATTGCGAGATCTGGAGCACCATACCGGAGAAAGATCAAGGCAACACTGTAACCGACCACGCCCATGGCAGTGATCGCGCCCAGCCTTGATTTTGACCTTACCGCCGTGATCGCCGCGATGACAATCAACACAGCCAGCGATGCTTCATAGATACCCATCACGCCCAATTGATCTGGCAAGGTCAGTCCGCCCTGGAGTATCAGGATAGATCCCAACAGTGTTACTGATGAAATAACAATCACAAGGATATAGATGCGTAGCTGCCCATTCTGCAGTATTTTTGTCTGCCACACCGCGATTCGGTTGAGAAGTTCAATGGATTTATAGTAAGCAGTCTCTGCTCCCCAGGTGACTCGTGTGAATATTTTATTTGCTGACACTCTCCATGAATCCCACACCCCGAATAGAATCACACCCAGTGCAACCGCCAGGAGACTCAACCCCAGAGCAGGGTTAAATCCATGCCAGAGGCTCAATTTAAGCTGGATGTTTTCATTGATCACTGCAGATACCGCTGGTTGTGCAACATATCTGGCGACAAATTGCGGAGCGAGACCAAAAATTAACCCGAGGACTGCCAGAATTGCAGGTCCCAACCAGAGGCTTACGGATATTCCATGACCATGCATATCATGGCTGGTTATATCCTTCTGCTGCCCCAGGAAAGGTTTAAAGAAAATGATGAGCGCCAGAGCAACAAAAACTGCGCTGGTCAGAATGGTAACAATCAACAACCCGATCTGAAAAACTGGTGCATGCAATAAGGCTTCAAACATCAGTTCTTTGCCAATGAAACTGATCAATGGACCAAAACCGGCAAAGGATATCCCCGCCAGGGCAGTGATTCCCGCCAGGAGGGGCATGGTTTTTGCTAAGCCACCCAATCTTGTCACATTCCTCGTTCCGGTTTCATGATCGATGACACCCGCGATCATAAACAGCGCGCCTTTGTAAAGGGCATGCGCAAACAGAAAAACAATTGCCGCCTGCACCGTATCTTCAAATCCCAATCCGAGGAGCATGGTCATCACACCGAGCGAGCTAACGGTAGAGTACGCCAGAATCCGCTTTAGATCTGTGCTCCGGTACGCCAGAATGGTCCCGGTGAGCATGGTTAACAATCCAATACCCGTAACGAGAACCTGCCACCAGGAGGATGAAGAAAAAATCGGGTAAAACCTTGCCAGCAAATATACGCCCGCTTTGACCATGGTGGCGGAATGCAGGTAGGCACTAACCGGTGAGGGAGCTGCCATGGCGTTGGGCAGCCAGAAATGGAATGGAAACTGAGCAGATTTAGTGAAAGCACCCACCAGTATCAGCAACAATGCTGGAAGCATCAGGGGATGATTCAGAATCATATTGCCATTATTGATAAGGGCGGTGATGGAATAACTGCCCCCCGCCTGACCTAGCAATATCAAACCGCCTAATAGAGCCAGTCCACCACCACCGGTCACCAGCAATGCTTGAAGAGAAGCGGATCGGGATTCTTCCTTCTGGGTATCAAAGCCAATCAACAGGAAAGAGGTGATACTGGTCAACTCCCAGAAGATAAACAAGCCGATCAGGTTTTCTGAAAGCACCAAACCGAGCATCGAAGACATGAACAGCAGAAGAAACATAATGAACCTGCCGTAATGTTCATGCCCCTTCATGTATCCGGTTGCATAATGCACCACCAATGTACCAATCCCCGAGATGATCAGAGCAAACATCAGGCTCAAACCATCCAGGCGAAAAGCCAGCTCGATATTCAAATCTGCTGCCCAGATGACAGTGGAATTGATCGGATTACCCTGTGCTACCCCGGGAATGGTTGCACAAAAGGATAGAAAAACCCCCAGTGGAATCAGTGTTATTAAAACATTTCCAAACCGTTTTCCTGCATTGTGGATAAACGGTGAAAGAAAAGCCCCCATAAAACTGAGTATGATGATACTTAGCATGCAACCTTTAGCCTGGTCTGAATTTTCCCCCGCCGTATCAGTGACCCGCGGGCAAACAAATACCTGTTCAAGAAAGATTTTCTAGTTGGTGATTATCAGCGCCGGGCAGGTAAATTCAGTGATGATAAATTTGCCTGTTTGAAATTTAATAGGCGGTTATTTCAATGGGAAAGTTTATCAAAATCGGCAGCCATCTGCCAGCCTGGCGCATAACCTTACCGTATTTAATTATAACCATAGATGAAAATTATCCGGCGATCTTCAGCCACCCGGCAATATAGTACGATGCCAGACTCACCAAACTTGTCAGTGTAATTCCCCAGAGAATATCCACAACTGTGAGCCCCAGTGGCCAGTTCCGTAATGTTGCCAGATTGGTCAGATCATAGGTGGCATAGGTGATCAAGCCAAACAAGGCTGCCCGGATCAGCAATACATTGATGGAACCTTGCTGAATTCCGGGCAAGACCACAAAAATCAGGATGCCCAAAATGAAGAGCAGGTAAAAAATACCAGCCGCCACCCAATTCGTGGAAGGTGCCAGAATATAACCCAGATGTTTCTGGTAAAAACCACGGGCAATCAGTCCCAACCAGAAAAGATCAATTACCAGAAACACAACCAGAGTTGCAAGGTAGAGTTTGAAATAATTGAACATGACCTTCCCCTCCCGAGTCTGTAGGATTATTTTATGCCTGATGGTAGGCTTTTTCCAATTCGGCGATATCCAGTTTTACCATTTTCAACATGGCTTCAGCAACCCGTTTCGCTTTCTCCGGATCCGGGTCCATCATCATTTTATCCAAGGCAGTGGGAACAATTTGCCACGATACTCCAAATTGATCACTCAGCCAGCCGCACTGATCTTCCTTACCACCTGCTGATAACTTCGCCCAGTATTCATCAATCTCTGCCTGGTTTTCACAGTTGATAATGAAAGATATTGCCGGGGTAAATTTTGTATATGGACCAGCATTGAGCAGCATAAATTGCTGCCCGAAAAAGGAGAGCGTCACCGTTAATAAAGTCCCGGCAGGCATGGGTCCGGCTTCACTGTAGTAAGAGGTTTCCAACACTTTTGATTCGGGAAACACGGATGTATAAAACCGGACTGCTTCATCGGCGTTCCCTTCAAACCATAAACAGGGGATGATTTTTTGCATAGAATTTCTCCTGTCCATATGCTACCTGATACAATGGCATGAAGGAAACAACTGTATAGATGTTTCAGGTTTTAGTATATTGATCAGTTAACTTTAAAACTATCGATAATACCGTTGCTGGTCTCGATATAGTCAGAAAAATTTTCGGGCATGGAATGATATGACAAAAGATATAGTTTGTTGTCATGTTCTACCCAGATATCCCGGAATTTCCACCATGGTTCCCCCCAGGGGCGACTGTAAATAGCTTCGTATGCAACCTTTTCATTTACTGCAATCTCCTGCAGGGTCAGATCTTTAATCTCAGTGACTGGATCTTCATAAACTTGTTGAACTCTACTCTCCAGGTTTTCACCTGGCTCGAGCTCACCCATAGCGACTGAGAAGAACGCCTTACCTTTTCCTTTTTCCGGTGGATATTGGATGGTAATTTTTTCCGTTACACCCAGCCCGTAATAATCTCTATCTTCCGGCATCGGTTTTCCCCATACTTCTTCTGTCGTTTTCCAGCCTGCCGGTATAGTGAATGAGAAATTATTCCCGTCGAATATTCTCTCTTTTTGTTCATTACGATTAATAACCTGGCATGCGATGGATGCTAGAAGGAGTCCGATTATTACAAGGGAGATGCTTTTCTTCATAACAACCTCCTTGCTTATTATGTTCACAATAGCATGATTTTTGTTCTATAGCCATACTATTTTTTCAATCTGCATTAACCCTCTTGACAAGTGTGTTTTCTTTCTATATACTTAGTGTATGAATAACACTTATTATGCCTACGAAATGCCCGGTGTCACCGTAGATCTGGTTCTATTCACGATCAACCACGATAAACTACAGGTCCTGCTGACCCGCCGTGCGGAAGAACCTTTCGCCGAACAATGGGCCTTACCCGGAGGATTTCTGCTCAAAGGCGAATCGCTGGAAGACGCTGCCAGGCGCGTAATGCATGATAAGACCGGGGTCGTGGATGCATATCTGGAACAGCTTTATACTTTTGGCGAACCAGACCGCGATCCGCGCAACCGGATTGTGACCATCGCATATTTCGCACTTATCCCATGGCAGAAGCTATCCCGACCCGGTTCCCGTAAGGTCAGCGAAGTGAGCTGGTTTGAAGCAATCAGACCTCCAGTGCTGGCATTTGACCATAACCGCATCCTTGAATATGGGGTCAACCGTCTGCGGGCAAAAGCAGGATACAGCAACATTGCATTCGGCTTGTTACCCGAAGCCTTCCGCCTGACTGAATTACAGCAGATTTACGAGGTGATCCTGGAACAACCGCTGGATAAACGTAATTTCCGTAAGCGAATGCTTTCCACTGGCTGGCTTACCGAAACCGGAGGTATCGATGACAGCGGAGCTCACCGTCCTGCCAGGTTATATCGCTTTACCAAACGCGATGTGGAATTCAGTGATTGAGAAGATAGGAGGATCAATGCATCAGCAAGTACGATCAACTCACTCTGGTAATTTCAACAACGATCATTAATTGTCAGGATATTTTTTTGAAAATAGTTAGTGTGTTTATTACACTATTGGAGGACTAATGAAAAATGCTCTCGAAGAATTATCAAAACAACTGGGTACAGCAACACTGCCAGAAGATGTCTTTGGGCAGCTTCATGGAGATACTACCTGTCAGTTAAAAGAACTGAGTGACCAGTACCGCAGATTGGCGCGGATCGCCCACCCCGATGGATACAGTTTGTCACCGGAAAAAGCGGCGGCACATGATGCGTTTACCCGTCTGACCCTGCTCTATCAACACGCCCGCGAAAGGGTACTTGCTGGAACATATCGCAATCCGCAGAGCATCCCGGCAGATGCTGTTTATACGATTCTTTCCCGCAAGCACGAATACCACCTGACAGGCAAATTCGAACCAGGTATGTATTCTCTGGATTATGCCGGTGGTTACATTCTTTCAGGAAGGTATCACTCCGTCAGCCTGCACCTGGCTACCCGGCCAGACTGTAATCCGTTCATTCGCAATGAAGCTGCTATTCTCAAGATTTTGCAACAAAATGCGGATTACAGGAAGTTTTCAGCATACCTCCCTCAACTTGAAGAAACATTCACGGTTCAGGTCGGCACCGTTGAACATGCCGCCTCAGTTTATCATTCCGAACCGGGATGGTACACCCTGCAGCAGGTGCGCGAATGCAATCCTCTCGGGGTGGACCCGCGGGATATGGCCTGGATGTTCAGACGTCTTCTGGTAGCGCTCGGCTTTCTTCACACAAGCGGCATTACCCATTGTGCAATCCTGCCGGGAAACATCCTCATTCAACCGGATGAGCACGGCTTGATGCTGACCAACTTCGGCTCGGCATTCTCCGTGGATGGCACCGGACGCAACCTGCCCATTGTCTGCACTGAAGGAGAAAAGAATTGGTATCCACCCGACCTGTCTACAACCCGCCGCGTAAATTCTGCAACAGATATCTACACGGCAGCCAAGTGCATGCGCTATATTCTCGCTGCGGATCACACTGGCAAAGGTTATCCAGCAGATACACCTCTACCAATTAAATCGTTTTTACGCGGCTGCATTATGCCGACAACCCGTTCCACCCCTTCGGATGCATGGGCGCTCAAAGATGAATTCGATGAGCTCCTGCATCAACTCTGGGGAAAGCGGAAATTTCATCCATTCAGTATGGTCTGCAATCAGCAGACCACCCAATACCAAGGAGGTAAAAATGGGTAGTGGAAGATGGTCCACCAATGTTTATGACGAACACCGGCGATATAAAGCCGCTGCCGGGATGAGCACCTTTGACTACAGCGACCGAACCCGCAGCGCTGATCCCGCCAATTGGAAAGCACACCCCACCCTGGATCCATTCGGAGTGAAAGTGCGAGAAAGCCGGGATAGCGACGAGCATCCCGCATCGAATGCGGTGATGGTGATGTTTGATGTGACAGGCTCCATGCTGGGCATCCCGATGACGTTACAGAAAAAATTACCGCAACTATTGGGGATGCTCCTGCGCAAAAACTATATCTCTGATCCGCAGATCTTGTTCGGCGCAGTGGGAGACGCCACCTGCGATTTCGTTCCCTTGCAAGTCGGGCAGTTCGAATCTGATAACCGTATGGATGAGAATCTCGAAAACCTTTTCCTGGAAGGTGGCGGTGGCGGACAGAGAACAGAATCGTACGAACTGGCACTTTACTTTGCCTCCCGACACACTGCCATCGACTGTTATGAAAAGCGGGGACGTAAAGGATATCTCTTCCTTATCGGTGATGAGATGGCGTATGAAAAGGTAAACCAACCTGAAGTACAGCGGGTCATGGGGGATGGGTTGGAAGGAAGCATCCCGCTCGAGGAAATTGCCTTGGAAGCCAGGGAAAAATACAATGTGTACTACATCCTGCCGAAAAAAGCCAGTTACGGCGGGGATCGCCAGATTTTAGATTTCTGGCGCAAGCTATTCGGGGAACACGTGCTCGAATTGGAAGACGCAGATGCGGTTTGCGAGTTGATTGCCCTGACCATCGGGTTGAATGAGGGTATAGTCGATCTTCAATCGGGCGCAGATGATCTTCGCGATTGCGGCGCATCAGATACTGCCATTCGCATTGCGCAAAGCGCCCTGGCGCTGCTTCCTGCAAAGGAAAAACCTGCGCTGCTTTCCGCCCTGTTACCCGGTTTAATGAAATAACGGATCATCCAGACCGCAGTGGGTAAAAATCGTTCCACTGCGGTCTGGTAAAACGAGGAGAAAATCAATGAACAAACAAGCCATCTTAATTGCCGACCTGGGTTACGGAGATGCGGGCAAGGGTTCTATTGTGGATTTTCTCGCCCGCGAGACAGGCGCCCACACGGTCATCCGTTACAATGGCGGGGCGCAGGCTGCCCATAACGTCATCACCCCCGATGGACGGCATCATACCTTTGCCCAATTCGGCAGCGCATCATTCCTCCCCGGGGTTCGTACGCACCTTTCCCGTTTTATGCTCATCCATCCGCTGGCGATGCTGGCGGAAGAACGCCACCTCCAATCGGTGGGGGTGGCAGATGCTTTTCAACGCACTTCTGTTGAAAGAGAAGCCCTCATCATTTCCCCTTATCAGCAGGCTGCGAACCGTATTAAAGAGATTGCCCGGGCTGACGGTTTGCATGGTTCCTGCGGATTGGGAATCGGTGAAACCATGTCTGACTGGCTTACCCATGGAGATGAAGTTTTATTCGCGGGGGACCTGTCTGATCACTCCATCATCACCCGCAAGCTGAATTTTCTTCGTGATCAAAAACAGGCACAACTTCAGGAGTTCCTGATGAATTATTCCCCCAGCAACCGGGTGCAGGATGAAATGAAGATTTTCTCAGATCCCGATTTGATTGCTGCCACCACGGATATATATCAGCATTGGGCAAAACGGATCCAGTTGGTTGACCACGATTATCTACAAAAAATCCAAACATCAGGCGGAACCATTATTTTCGAAGGTGCACAGGGCATATTACTGGATGAATGGTGGGGTTTTTACCCATATAACAGCTGGAGCACTTTAACCTATAAAAATGCTGAGGCGCTGCTATGCGAATCGCAATGGGATGGTGAGACCCGCAAACTCGGACTGATCCGCGCTTATATGACCCGCCACGGTGCCGGTCCCATGGTCACCGAAGATGCACAGATGACCGCCCTTCTACCTGATCTCCACAACCGGGATAACGCCTGGCAGCATTCTTTCCGGGTAGGTCCGCTGGATCTACCGGCAGTGCGCTATGCATTGCATGTGGCAGGCAATATGGATGGTCTGGTAATAACCCACCTGGACCGGATCCACTCGCTGCCCGAATGGCATATTTGTGACGCGTACCATCCACATGAAGCTGCAGATGGGATTTACCTGGAGAATAATGGCAGGGATATCCACGTTCCAATAGATCCCACCAACCTGGTGGAGCAGGAAAAATTAACCCGTGCATTGCAACGCTGCCAACCGGTTATTGAATGTGTTGAGAGAGATGAAACAAGCTATCTGGAATTGATTGAAGAGAAACTGGGATATCCGATCATATTAACATCTGCCGGGCAGACCGCCAGTGAAAAGAATTGGCGTGGTCTCCGGGAATCTCCTGCAAGGTTACCCGTATTGAATTCTGAAATGCATCTCGTGTA
>CAZYOF010000004.1:0-199984 GCA_964648485.1 uncultured Leptolinea sp. | reverse complement strand
CCTGGTAAACATTCGGGCGGCTACGTCTGGTAAGTATACGGCCGATCAATGACAAACTTTCAACAAATGGAGCAAAAAACAACGCGAGTTTCACTAAATGAGAACAAAGATATTAATAATTCCTTACCCGATGTTTATTTCATTATTTTAGACTCATATACCCGGCAAGACGTTTTAGAAGAATTGTATAACTATGACAACCAACGATTCTTGAACACCTTAAAGAATTTGGGATTTTATATTGCAGAATGCAGTATGAGTAACTATCAATATACATTGTTATCAATGTCTTCTACCTTAAATATGGATTACCTGCCAGACATTGATGAAAGAATAGACCAGGATTTGTATCAACCTGAGTTATTAAAAGATCTAATACGACATAATAAAGTGAGAGAATTATTGAGTGATGCTGGGTATAAATTCATATCAGTCGAAAATAGTTATATAGGCACGCAGATACCCGATGCGGATATTTATATACGACAAAGTACAAATTATCTAAATTCTTCCGCGAATAAGTATCTTACCCCTTTTGAAGAAATGTTTATCAAAACAACTGTTGGGGTAGCTCTGTATCGATTGCCACTTGGTGAAGTTACAAAATGGGTACAAAGAGTAAGTTTTCCATATTATGATCGCGCAAATAATCAATTATTCCAATTAGATATTCTTTCAAATTTGGTTTACATGCAAGGACCGAAATTTGTATATGTTCATATGAATATTCCTCATAGACCTTTTATTTTCCAACCCGATGGATCTCTGCAAAATGATCCTGGTTATTACAGTAATGATGGTGGAGCAATAAATCAAGAATATGAGAACAAGGGCTACATAGATCAAATTGAGTTTTTGAATAATCGTTTACCCCCAATAATTGATCAAATAATTACTAATTCAAAAAATCAACCAATAATAATCATCCAAGGCGATCATGGACTTGATACAAAAAATCGGTCATTGATATTTAATTCGTTCTACCCAGCGGAGAGGTTCAAAAATCACCTTTACCCATCAATTTCTTCAGTAAATACTTTTCGAGTTGTTTTAAATTCAATTCTTAATACATCCTTTAGTACTCTGCCAGATATTTCTATGAGTTCACCTGGTCAAGAAAGGTTTGATTATGATGAAATATTCGATCCAAATCCAATGTGCAGTAAGTAAGTTAAATGGAAAATACACTTAATAGGGAATTTCAGAAATATGTATAAATCTTACCCGGATAAATTGATCTTACGCCGCGCAACCCCAGGCGATGCTGAAGCCCTATCCATTTTTCAGGGAACAATGCACGCAGATGAACCCGACCCTTTTGACCCGAGGATTGCCGCCTGGGTGCGGGACCTTATGTCTGGTTCACACCCAACTTTTCAACCAAGTGACTTCATTCTCATTGAAGACCCATCCAGTCATAAAATCATCTCCAGTTTATGCATGATTGATCAAATCTTGAGTTACGATGGCATCCCATTTAAGGTTGGTCGTCCTGAATTGGTTGCGACTCACCCGGAATACCGAAACCGTGGATTTGTCCGTGACCAGATGGATATCGTCCACCAATGGAGCGAAGAGCGGGGACATCTTTTGCAGTTCATTACCGGAATTCCGTATTATTATCGGCTGTTCGGGTATGAAATGACCCTTGAGCTGGAATCTGGTAGAAACGCTTACGAATTTCAAATCCCGAAATTAAAAGAACAGGATCAGGAACGATTCAGCTTTCGTCCTGCAGTGGAATCGGACATCCCATTTATTATGCAGATGTATGCGCAGAGTTCATCGCATTCACTGGTCAATTGTATTCGCGATGAAAATATATGGAAGTATGAACTCACCGGAAAACAGGTAGATAATATTGAGCGGTTTTGGTACTACATCATTGAGGATGATCAGCGCCAACCAGTCGGATTACTTGCTCACATGAATGAACTATGGGGACCCGCCCTGCCAATCAAATTACTTGAAGTAATCCCGGGACATCCCTGGATGGAAATTTGCCAGTGTGTGATGCGATTTATGTGGAAACAGGGAAAAATGCTGGCTGAGCGGTACCAGAAGAATTTTGAAGTCCTCGGTTTCTGGCTTGGATCCAAGCACCCTGCATATTCTGCTCTCCCAGACAGGCTGCCCAGAGAACGAGAGCCCTACACATTTTTCATCCGTATTCCCGATCTACCCAAGTTTTTGAATGTTATCAAACCAGCTCTGGAAGCCCGGTTGGTGAATTCGGTCGCTTCTGGCTATTCCGGTGAGCTTACCATCAGTTTCTATCACGATGGAATAAAATTTATATTTGATAATGGAAAAATTTCAGATATTCTCAGAATAACAGAGAAAAATCCGAAAGCGCAAGCCCGCTTCCCATTTAAAAGTTTCTATCATCTGATATTTGGTACAAAGAGTCTGGAAGAGTTGGTCAACTGGTATCCAGATTGCTCTGTGGAAACTTATTCTGATGCAAAACCGCTTCTAGAGGCAATGTTCCCAAAGCGATCTTCCAGCGTCATTCCACTGTGCTGATGGTTTAAGGGGTTACAATAACAATACATCCGGTTTTTTGACCGGATGTATTGTTTATTCGTATTTGAGGGCATTCACAGGAAGCAATGTGGCTGCCCGCAAGGCAGGATATAACCCGGAAAGCAACCCCACAAGTGTGGCAAAAAACAAACCAAAAATGGGCAACCAGATGGGGGTGTAAACAGCGGCTGTGGGGGGCAATCCGCCGCCCTGGGCTGCCTGGCTGCTGAGATACGCCACCAGGACCATATTCAATAGATAGCTTCCTCCCCAACCTATCGCCACTCCACCCAAACCGCCAATAAAACCTATCCCAGCTGCTTCACCCAAAAAAATGCTCAGCACATCCCGGTTGGTTGCACCAACTGCTTTCATCAGCCCAATCTCCCTGGTTCTTTCCAGGATTGCCATTGCCATCGTGTTTGCAATACCAATGGCAGCCACCAATAATGCTACTGCGCCTACCCCGCCAAATACAAGCTGCAGTATGATAAAGAAACTGTTGATCCCCTGAATAAATTCCTGGGGTGTATTGGCCTGATATCCCAATTCCTTGATTTTTTCAGTGATCTCAAGGGCAATCTTCACATCAGTTGCATTAACCGTCAACATCTGATATCCATCTTTTGTCCGGTTAACCCTTCTGCCCATACTCCATTCATTGAACTTGGTTACATCATCAATATGCATATAAACGGTGTAATCGGATTCAGCGCGTGATTCCGGGATAATTCCAACAATTCGAAGTGGTATGGTCTTGCGTATTTCTTGACCATCATTGGTCCACTTCATCAAAACCAGTTGCATCCCATCCTTCATTGGATCGGGTGGCACAGGATCTGGCATGCCTGGACGCCATTTCGGATCGTAAAAGTTATTTAAGACTGGAGCCCCCATAATCGCTGTTCCCGGTTCAAGAGTAAGCGATCCGTCCTGGACTTTCATATCCAGATCACCAAGATCTCGGGTTCCCACGCCTACGATGTTGCCCCAGGATTCCAATCGTCCCGATTTTAACATGGCACCCGCTTGCAGGTAATCTCTGGAAATAACGCTCTTAACACCGGGGATCGATTGAATATCTTTTATCGTTTGCGGGGTGATGAGTTGAGTTTGTTGAGGCACATCCATCATGCCTCCTCCGCCACCTCCGACAAATTTCACACCCATCTCACCATAAGATGGATAGACCATTATCTGGGTGAGAGCCCCAATGCCGCCTAACTGGCTGGTAAAGTTTTGCTGAAGTCCAACACCAAGGGAAACCAAGATCACCACGGCAGCAGTTCCTATGGTTACACCGATGGCTGTGAGTAGCACCCGCCCTTTTCTGCGGTTGATATTTTCCAGTACAAGCTGGATCAAATCAAATAAACGCATGGAATACTCCCAATCCGATTAAGGCACTGGAACAGGTCCCCCGCCACCGCCACCACCTCCGCCTTTCATGCCATCCATACCTTCCACTGGAAAGGATGCTTCAGGTTCAGACTTGCCGCTATCCAACCCAAATAAACCTTTGAAGAAGCGGGCTACCTTTTGCCAGAATGTTTCAGGTTGTTCAACGACAGGCATACCCATATCGCCATCTGCAGGGAATTCTTCAATAGCGGGCTCACTAACGTCAACCGTCAGTTTGTATTCAACCTCTCTCGGCTGGTTGAAATCATCAGTATATTGAATTCGAATCAAAATTTCTGCCGGACCAGCAACCTCGGGAATGAAGGATACATCCATAGGATAGTAACCGCCCGCATCCAGGGTGCCAATCAGCATGGTATTGTTCATCATCTGTCCATTAGGAGAACTCACTGTCATGTTTCCAAGGATAGTAGAGCTCCGGCTCAGGTTCACGACCTGAATGGGTAAAACACCCATCATGCCAACCATCATCGGATCCGCTGGCCGGTAATAATCTACCTCAAGCAGCGGCAGACGGTACACCAACAATGTAATTACCTGATCATCCTGATATTGTTTCCCTGATTCATCTCTATAGAGATAAGAAAATTTAACCGGGTAGGTACCAGGGTTTGTACTGACATTCACAATCAGTTTTTGGGTGATGCTATCCGTACCCCCAGGTTCAAGATCGCCAACAGCCTGGACATTCGAAGCACCAATTGGAGCGAAGTTTGTAAATTCGCCGCTCGCCCCGGCTACTCCACCGGGAACAGGTGTTCCTCCATCAGTGCCATCACCCGGAGTGCTTCCCCCACCCATAACACTTGTAATATCTCTGGCAGTTGCAAGACCCACATTTTTCACATTTAGAGCAAGGTTGAATGTTGTGCCAGGTTGAAGGGGTTCAACATCAGTCTGGTACCCAGAAATAATTATTTGCGGTCTTTTCTGTGCAGTTGGGGTGGCAGAAGGTGACCAACCACCCGAACTGACCTCTCCGCCTGACACTTTAAATGCAAGGGTCGCTTCACCGCTATAACTATTTCCTTCCTGGTCTGTATATGTAATAGTCGCATTGATGTAGGCAACTGTTTTACCTTCAACAGAATCTGAAGCAGTTAACGTTTGCTTCTTTTTCTTGCTTTCGCCAGCACTCAGATTTCCAACAACCAAAACTCCACCCGAAGCACGGGTAACAAAATCGCCTGATGAAAAAGCAATCACAACATTGGATGCAGGAGCTGCCCCTTTATTAGCGAGAGTCACAGATACATCAAAAGTTTTTCCTGCTGTAATAGTCTTGCCACCACCACTATAACCTGTTACCACTACGAGAGGTCGAGCATCCGGAGAAAGTGTTGCTATTGGTGTTTCTGGAGTAACCTCCGGTGTGTCATCTTGTGCATTCACTGGAGCCCACATAAAGGCTCCCATCAACAAAGATAGGATCAAAATTACAAATATTCCAATAGATCGTTTTTTCATGATGTCACCATAGTTTGAAAAGCTGATTCTGCTTTTGATTCATAAGTTGCTGCATCCACTGATATGCCATCGAGCAAATAAATGGTCTGTGTAGCAAAACGTTGCATGCGCGGGTCATGGGTAACGACCAGCACAGTCTTGCCTAACTGGTGCAAATCTGAAAGCAATTGCATAATTCCAAGCCCGCTGCTGCTATCAAGGTTCCCGGTTGGCTCATCCGCCAGGATAAGATCGGGTTCATTCACAAGGGAACGGGCAATGGCTACCCGTTGTTGCTGTCCGCCTGATAATTCTGTAGGTTTATGATAGGCTCTCTGTTCCAGACCAACACGTCTTAATAAATTATTGGAAATTAATTTCCGTTCTTTTCTGGATATTCCTGCAAAACGCATGGGGAATGCCACATTTTCGAAGGCATTCATACTCTGGACAAGGTTAAAAGACTGAAAAACAAAACCCACCTTTTTCCGCCTGTATACTGCCAGAGCATTTTCATCCATTTCGTTCAACGCCGCATTATCTACAATAATTTTTCCAGAAGATGGGCGGTCAAGTCCGCCAATGAGATACAATAAGGTGCTTTTCCCTGAACCCGATGGACCCATCACAATGGTAAAACTTCCACGAGGAATAGACAAATCCAACCCGGCAAGAGCCTGCACAGTATTTTGCCCCATTTTAAAGTTCTTGCGTAATTGAATGGTGCGGATAAATGGAGTATCGTTCATTAGAAGAAATAGGGCCTGGTAAAAGACATGCCTGAAATAACCTGGCGAATGGTTCCAGGAACAGCCTGAAGGAGCAGTACGATAAATACAGATACAATCACTGTAATTATCGCTCTATTCCGTGCAATGTTGCCCATCTGCCTCGAACCAATGATTAAGTAAACCACCTGCCAGATCAGATATATATCTAGCAAAGATAGTACCACTGTAATAAAGATGGCAAAATTTCCCTGGGGAGCAAGAAAACCTGAGAAACCGGGATTGTCTATCACCTGCCGGGTAGCAACAGTTGCAATTATCTGCACAATCATTCGAATCGAAAAAGGTAACGATGCCCAAGCACTTAAATTCATCGATGCGCCAGCATTATTCCGGTTTCCAGCCAATGTCAACCCAAGATGAAGGATGCTTCCTAATAACACCCAGCTGATCCAAATTCCAAGAATGGATAAAAAAGCCGGGATTAAAATTGTAAAAAATGGACCATTTGTTGTTGCTGCTCCCTGTTGAATTTGAGCAACCTCCTGATCGGTCAGATAGCCCATATCCATTGCAGGCATCCCTGCAGCCGCCTGCGCAGCCTGTGCTGCTGCAGAGCGAATCGGTCCTTCTATTACGCTCTTGATAATTTGTAAAACGGACAACAATCCGAGGGGTAACAGCCAGACGCCTTTCTCTTGTTGAGCAATGGCAGAAAATACCCTTCCGGGCTTTAACCAGATTTGATATACCCAATGAAAGGGTTTTGGAACCGGGTGTTCTGCAACATCTTCCGCACCCCCCAGGGTTGCGATTTGATCAGTCATGATACCCTCCATTCCTGAATTGCGAAATTATACTACAATCAAAAACTGCCAAATATGGCGCAATTAATGAGACGGTTGATATCAAGAATTTGTTCCAAAAAGGAATATTTGTATTAGAAGTGACTCGGATTGTTATATTAGCTGATCGGAATATTTTATTGACTTTGCAAACATCGATTTTATTTATGAGTTCCATACATACCAGCAAGCAGGTATGTATGGCCCCCACAAATTTTTGGCAAAATATTATCCACCCAATGCTTTTCTTAATAGCAAGTCTGATAATCCGGGCACATCCAATATGGATGAAACACCCGGATAGCTCAAAGTCTCACTTACGACATGTTTTGGAAGTTTATTTACACACTCAGCCATGGTGTAATGGGTCTTTTGGCTTATCTGTTTCAACAATTCCCTCGATTTTGCCTGGGATTCTTTGCGATGAGGTGGGTATCCCCCTCCGTTCTCCACACTGAATAATTTCTCAAAAATAAACCGCAAATTAATGTTTGCAGCCCAACCATACCCCTGATTTAACATTAATGAGATACAGTTACCTCCATTGATCTGGGTAAAGAGCCAGGCATCCAACGAATTTGTAATATGCCCACAAATTACATCTGGATATTGCATTACAGAATTCAAGAATCCCTGCCCTGTTCCACATCCCCCAATAACAAAACCCACACGATTGGTATTTAGAAGTAGGGCTGCCAGAAAACCGGTATGAATATAAGTTAACTCGGGCTTCTCTCCATTTTTTTTCATCCCAACATTAAAAACCTCGTGCCCTAAACCATTCAAAGCCTCTAAGATATCTGCATTACGGTCAGCTGCGCTTGTTTCATTTATGACAGCAATTTTCATTTCAGGACCCCTTTCTCCGTAATACTTTTACCGCTGCTGAAACGATATCATCCACACCCATGCCAAAATAATCCAGAACCGATTCCGGGTCAGGACCGGTGAGCGCAAAGCGGTCATTAATGCCTACTCGGGTGAGTGGGATAGGGTATTCTTCAGCCAGCAACTCTGCTACGGCACCTCCCAAACCTCCAATAATGGAATGTTCTTCTACGGTGACGATGGCTCCTGTTTCTTGAGCGCATTTCAAGATAAGCTCACTATCCAATGGCTTAACACTCGATACATTAATGACCCTGGCGTGGATTCCCTTTTTTTGCAAAGTAGCAGCGGCGTTCATGCTTCTGCCCACCATTGAACCCATGGCAATAATAGTCAGGTCATCTCCTGTTTTTAATATTTCGCCTTTTCCAAATTCTACAACTGGCAGATTCTCATGAACTCGTATATGTGATGCTCTGCTTATCCGAAGGTAAACTGGACCGTCATACTCAGCAATTACCGGAACCCAGGCGGCAATTTCCGGTGCGTCTGAGGGAACGATCACCCGCATTTCGGGTAACGCCCGCATGATCGCAACATCGGTCATGGCATAATGAGTGGGACCATCTTTGAAATCTGATAATCCTGCATAACTGGCTGCCAGTTTTACATTGGTTCGGGCATAACAGACACAGGTACGTATCTGCTCTAATGCTCGCAACGAGAGAAGTGCAGCAAATCCATTTGCAAATGGCGTCATACCTGCCAGCGCCAACCCGACTGCCAGATCCACACTGCAAGGTTCCGCTATTCCGACATTTACAAATCGCTCTGGAAACTTTGATGCAAAAAAATGGGTCAATGTTGATGCCGAAGTATCTACATCTACAACAAATACTTTCGGATTTTTCTCACCATAATCTGCCAATGCTTTCCCATATGCTTCACGCATTGATATTTCACCCATGTTCTACTCCTTTTCGCCCAAATCAATTAATGCCTGTTTGAGCTGCTCATCATTTGGTGCGACACCATGCCAGTATGATTTGTTCTCCATATAGGAGACACCTTTCCCCTTGGTAGTACGGGCAATAATCACAGTGGGACGATCATGAATTTCACAGGCGGTATCGAGAGCTTCCAAAATTTCACATATCTGGTGCCCATTTATTTCAATCACATGCCAGTTAAATGACTTCCATTTATCCACAAATGGCTCAATTGGCATGATGTCGTGCACAGCACCATCCAGTTGGACATCGTTGTAATCCACAATAGCTGTCAGGTTCGAGAGATGCTTATTAGCGGTCATCATTGCCGATTCCCACACAATACCTCCCTGACATTCTCCATCCCCCATCAAAACATAAATATGCGAGGTTCGTTTTTCATAACGCGCAGCTAGTGCCATACCAGCACCTACAGGCAAACCGTGTCCTAAAAACCCGGTTGTCATTTCTACCCCCGGAGTTTTCAATCGATCCGGGTGTCCCTGCAAATGACAATCAAAATCGCCCCAATTCCAAAGATCTTCATACGGGAAAAATCCTTTTCGGGCTAATGCTGCATACAGAAGCGCAGAGGCATGTCCCTTACTATGAATAAACCGATCCCGGTCTGCCCAGTTAGGGTTCTGTGGATCTATTCGCAATTGATGGAAATAGAGCACCGCCAGAATATCAGCAGCTGATAATGAACCACCCGGATGTCCTGCTCCTCGTTTGTGGATCATTTTTATAGAGTCGATACGCAGCTGTCGGGCAATTTCTTCCAGTTCAACGACCAGAGCTTCATTATGATATGCCATTTTTTAATCCTTATCTCTCGGTCAGACAGGTTTTTGATTAATGATTATTTGTGCCTGCTTCTGTGATGATTCAAGTGCAGCAAGGGAAAATTCAAGAACATTCTTTGCGGTTCTTCCATCCAATTTTGGTTTTCCGCCATGATTCAATACATCAATTAGATGTTGTGTGCAATCAATAAAACTGTCATGCCATTCATACCGCTCTACATGTACTTCGCTGGTTTCTCCATCTTTGAATAAAACCAGGGGAGGATAATCCAGAGTTTTTGCTGTGCAGCGATTGATGATGATAATCCCTTGATCACCAATAATTTCTACCCTGTCGTCATCCGAGTAATATTTGCTATCCATTACGATATTTGGGGTATAAGCAAAATCTAGGGTTCCATATTTGCGTTTGCCCTGAAACTGGAACATGATTACTGCAGGTGCATCAATGAAAACACCTGGACGCACCATCGATTTATCCACCCAAGCGCTTACTTTTCTTACCGGTCCCATCAAGTCATATGCAAGGGAAAACAGATGATAGCCATGGTCAAACACCAATGGTCCACCCCCGCACTTGGACTCATTGAATCTCCAGACCCAGGCTGAAAGAGGCACTTTCCATTGTGTCTTACTTTTGCCATTGCTCACGTGCATCCGGAGCATCTGCGGATCACCAATCACACCTTGCGTCAATAATTCCTTCGCTTTAACATGTGGTGGATAAAATACAAAGTTCTCGTAGATACGTAATACCGTTCCAGCTCTATCTGCAGCATCAATCATCATATCGGCTTCTTCAAGACACAACGCCATAGGCTTTTGCACGGATACATGTTTTCCAGCTTTGAATGCACTTATCGCCATCTCACTGTGTAAGTGGTGTGGTATGAGTAATTCGATAAGTTTGACTTCAGGATCTTTTAGTAAAGATTCATATTCCTTACAAACTTTCTCTACACCCCATCTTTTTGCTTTTTCCCTGGCTGCTTTTTCATTGGAATCGCATACAGCAACAATTTTTGCATCTTCTCGACCCATATAACCTAATTGATGTAAGTCGGAGATACGTCCACAACCAACAATAGCAACACCCAGTTTTTTCATTGTTCATTTCCTTGAGAATTATTATGAACCTGATTAATTTGCATAAGAATATTTTTATGAAATACGCGGTTAATGGGGAACCAGATTAATAGGGGCAGACCGATGAGGATGACAATAGCTGGGATAGGACCAAAAAATAAGCGGATACCCAGAAGAGTATGCGAAGTCTGCTCCATATTGGCAATATAACCGAACAATGTTAATAACCATCCAGATGCAGCCAACGCAATTGCCTCAGAGATTTTTGTTGCAAGTCCCCAGACTCCAAAATACATTCCACTGCGGTACTCACCCGTTTTTAACCTATCGATATCAACAACATCTGGCACCATAGACCAGGGAAATACCCAATTCGATGCAAAACCAATTCCCGCAACAATGGCAATGACATAAATCCATGGTGTTGGCTGGTTGGGCAAGAAGAAACTCATGGCTACCGCGAGACCACCGATTCCCATGCCCAGTGCATACGCTGGTCCCTTATCCCATTTTTCAGATAACTTTTTCCAGGGGAAAATAAAAATCACCACGGTAATGAGAAGCAGCCCCATGATAGGCGTAACCTGAGCTTCCATCTTGAGTTGATAGATGACAAAATAAGCCATTAATGTTTTGATGAATGCAAAAGAGAGATTGACAATAAAGTATGAACTAATCAATCTGACAAAATACTTATTTTGAAATGTCAGTTTGATCGCCTGCAGAGGTGGTGTTGTGGATGCATTCTCAACGATATTCTTCTTTTCTTTTATTCCTGCAGCAGATATCAATAAAGCCGCGGCTGCAAGAATGCCAAAGAAAATCCCTACCATACCAAACCCAGTCCGTTTTGTTTCAAACAAGCCTACCAACATGGGGGTTAACGCCGCTCCAACCAAATACGCCGGCACTGCTAACAGCATTCGCCAACTTGTTAGGCTGGATCGCTCATCATAATCTTCGGTTAATTCTGAACTCAACGAATAATATGGCACATTTGTCATCGTCCACAGGGTATCGAAGAAAATAAATGTAACTGCGATCCAGATAAATACAGCTACATTACTCCAACCGGGAGGAACATACCACAACAATGCTACACTCATCCCCAGTGGAATTGCACCAAATATCATAAAGACTCTGCGTTTTCCAAACCGGTTGGATGAAGTACGATCGGAGATCCAACCAAACAACGGGTCGTTGATCGCATCCCAGATTTTACCTATCAGCAAGGCTGATCCGACCAGTGCAGGGATGATGAGTGCGCCATCTGTGTAGAAAAGCAGAAGGTAAAACTGGATTGCAGAATTAACAATAGCATTGCCTACATCACCAACCCCGTATAACAACTTGGTCTTGATCGACAGCTTATTTAATATTGCTTGTGCTTCCATCACATACCTCCTACAAACCAATCTGATGGCGCATCTTCTGCACCTCAGTTGACCAGTTCCCCACATTCCAGCGCCCATATACACCAAGCCCACCAAGTGGATCTGAACCGTAATACACCGGGACATGAATGAGTGATAATCCCGGAAATTTTTGAGCACTTTGAAGCGCATCATTTAGGTCGCTGGTGGAAGATCCACCAGATAAAGCATGGATGCCTTTAATAGATTTTGCCAATTGAACATAATCCACCTGAACCGAATCATTGGTGGCAAAATCTATCCCATATTGATCCATCTGTAAGCCAGAAATTGCTGACATCCGCCTGTTGTCCAACAATAATATGCATCCTCTCGCATTGTGTTCGACGCCATCAATAAGTATTTGAGGATTCATCGTGAATGATCCATCTCCTGTGACAGCCAGAGCATAAAAAGGTTTGCTACTTATGCCAGTAGCCAGCAGCGCTGATACCGCAAAACCCATATAACTGGCACCGCTATCTGTATAGGTCTGCCCCGGATATTCATCTTCGGCAATTTGAAAACCGTTTGCCTGAACATCTCCAGCATCAAAGATTGCAGGGACTTTATTCCGTTTTGCCCACTCAAGAGCGGTAAATATGGCTGCGGGTTGAGTTAGAACATCCCTATCCCAAACGGGGTCGAATAAAACTGGATGATCGTATCTCGCCAGTTTAAATTTTTGCCATTCCAATCTCTTCAATTTACACACAGACAACCATTTTGAAGTATTTGATATTTTTGATGGTTTCGGTTTCTCACATAGGGAAAGTTCCTCATTCAATCTTTCCAATGTCAGACTACTATCACCTACAAATGCAATCGTATCTGCATAATGCAATGCATTATGCAGATCTGAATTAATATTAATTACCTCTTTAACTTTCGGGAATCCCGTCCGTGAACAATCTGATTGGCAAACAAACCGGGTGCCAATCGCAACGAGAAGGTCTGCTTCTTCCATTGCATAATTTCCACAAATACTTCCCTTTGAACCTCCTACCATCATATTCCGTTCATTAGAGGCTGGTAGAGCACCGCTTGCAATTGGGGTCGATACAACCACCGCATCAGCAAGCTCTATGAATTTTTCTAATGGCTTTCCAATATATCTTCCCCCTCCTCCCACTTTTACCACTGTTTTTTTTGATTGTTTAATTAATTCTGCAGCTTTTTTGTAACTCTCCAAAGAAGAAGCTGCTGGTAATATGGGCGGAGTTCCACTCGGTAATTCTCGCAGGTTAAACTTTCTTATCCGATTTGGTTGAACGTTCATAGGCAGTAATAGAAAGAATGGACCAGCCTGATATGGATGCGAAGTTGTGATTAGACCACGTTTTAATGCAGTTGCTAATGATAACGGGGTGTGGATGGAATACGTCTCGCCCATCTGACTGAACAGCTTTAAATATTGCGCCTGGTGTGGTAAGGGTATCTGTTGCATGTTGTACCCCTCATCCTCTGTCGTTTCATCTCCAAGCAGATACCATACTCCAAGTCCATTCGAGGCAGGCATTAGCGAGGCTGCCAATGCATGTAGTGAGCCAGGTCCAATGGAGGTAAATATTGCAGCTTTTTCCTGTGCAACCCACCGAAGAGCCGAAGCAGCATGCGATGCTTCGATTTCACTTCTTACACCTACCACCTTCAATAACCCTGCATTCTGATAGATTCGTAGAACTTCACCCATCTCCGTGGATCCATGTCCCAGTACACCAATAAACACTTTAACATCCTGAAGTAGCAAACCCAAAATCACTGCTTCCGAAACAGTAGTATCAATATACTGAGGTAATTCACCTATTCGTAGAGCTTCAGCAATTCCTCCTGCAGCCGCGATGATAGCGGCTCTTTCTTTACGTTGAGTTTCAAGCATAATTCTTGGTGTTATTTCGTCACCGTCAGGCATAACGACCTCCTCCCGTTGGATTCTGTTACCAAAATAAAAAATATCAGAACTACAAGCGGTAAATTTCATTTTTTAGCTTGCCCAAATTGATTGGATTTTAAGAAGTGCATATGTAACCTATTCATCGTTCTACTTTCCGGAAATAATTTATTGCAGTTATTGTCTTCAAAAAAATCCTCTTTGATAATATTGTTGTTTATTGTGCAACTTCGTTGCATTAATTAGATAACAAAAAAGAATGGGTTATCCATTCCTTTTAAAACTCATTTTATCCGACAACTTTCTCGCAATAGAAGTCACGCTCGCTGACAACATTGGCACTTTCTCAAGAGTAAGCCTGGCGGTTGGTCCTGAAATTCCGATTGCCCCCACTACCTTGCCTCGATAATCGAAAACTGGTGCTGCTATACAACGGACACCATAATCATATTCCTCATCATCCAAGGCATACCCCTGTTTCCGTGTTTGTTCGAGATTGTCTTTGAGTGCTTCCAGATCAGTTATTGTCTGGGAAGTAAAGCTGGTCAATTCTTCAGGTAATGGCGCTCCTCCCCAGGCGATCAGTGCTTTTCCCAACGCAGTACAATGGAATGGCGCCGTGGAGCCAATTTCTGCATTTACACGAAGAGTTTCAGGTGATTCCACCTGGTCAATATAAAGCATCCGTTTTTGGGAACAGATACCAAGATGTGCACATTCTCCGGTTTCTTTGACCATTTGATGCAAGAAAGGTTTTGCCGTTTCTCGCAACGGCATCTTTGTAAGCAAACTACGCGATAAACTTACTACACTAGGACCTAATTTATATCGACGGGTATCCGGATCTTTTTCAGCAAAACTATACTTCGCGAGAGTTGCCATCAAGCGAGATGCGCTCCCTTTATCAATATTTAATTCGGCTGCAAGCGTGGTGATTCCCACTCCGTCATCTGATTTCGCCAATAAATCTAGTATATTTAGTCCACGCGCAAGTGATTGTATCTCAGCCACAAATATTCTCCGTGTTGTATATTGTGCAACTATTTTTACATTCTTATACCATTATACAACACATTAAGGAATACCCGCAACAGGCATGAATATTCCTGGCTAAACTGGTAGCTATCATAGCTATATAACAAGACAAATCTGAGTGATCCAAATAGTTACTCATGCTGCCTTATAAATATTTGGATCCAAATTAATCTCCAATAATGCTAACTTTTCAGATTGGTGAGCTTATTTCTGATACGGCCTTTCAGACAAAAATCACGCAACCGGGTTTCGGTTTTGCGATATAATCATGCCACAGGGGAATTTATGGCTCAGATACTCATTGCAGAAGACGAAAAAGATATACGCGAACTGGTTGGATTCACCCTTAAGCTGATAGGTCACACTTCAATTTTGGCTGGAAATGGGCAAGAAGCAATTGACTTATTAAATGATCATCATGTTGATTTAATCCTTATGGATCTGCGTATGCCGATTTTAACCGGCAAAGAAGCAGCTGAGAAAATAAAAAAGAATCCAAAAACCAGTCAGATTCCTATAGTGTTTATGACTGCCAAAGACCAGGATCCAGCAATTACGGGCGAGATTGCCAATGGCGTGGAATATATATCCAAACCTTTTTCGGTCGATGGTTTACAGAAGAAAGTTTCTGAAATCCTATCTAACCAATCCAGCTAATTATTCAACTGTGTTCCAACCCGGGTAATTTTTTCGATAATACTCTTCTTTTTCAGCTTTTCCCTTTGTAATTTCTATGAGCAAAGCCGTTATTTCTGTGGGCAGATATTTTGTCCAGAGTGTAATGAATGACCGCATGGCAACAGACAAACTGCTCCGTTGGTCTGATATCAATTCAAGAATAGCATCGGTGGTGAACGGATTGGGAGCGCCTAATGACAGACAGAGTTCTCGAAGTGGCTGAAAGATCGTCCTTAGAAATAACCCCTGAATATTCTTTGCCCCCAATGATGTACGGATTTTTCTGGCATAAAGCTCAATCGAATCTGAAAGGATCACTTCTGCTGCTACCTGTCCACTTCGAATCGCAGGTCTGATCCCTTCTCCTGAAAATGGGTCAGCCAACCCGGCAGCATCACCAACCAGCAAGACATGCCTAGTATTCAGCTTCTGTCGCGGGTTAAATACAGGAATTGTATGACCGTATACGGGTAGATTTTCAATTGAAATATCATGAACCCGCATTATTCGAACCAAATGCCGAAGTAAATCGGTTTGTCTTCCCAAAGCCCCTAAACCAACTGATAAAAAACTACCCTTTGGGAAAATCCAACTATACCCTGTACGAGGTTTATCAAAAATAAACACAGGAGATCTGCCGAAGCGGGTTTGCAACTGATTGCTTATTGGAACCTCAACTTCTATCGCACCGATAAGGTCTTGTTTTTCATGAAGACCGGATTTTCTTCGCACGATGGAATTCGCTCCATCTGCACCAATCATATAAGGTGATGAAAAACTTTCACCATCGGCTAACTTAACCAATACGCCATCTGTTGTTTCCACAATATCTTTTACACACGATCCAGTTCTAACTTCAGCATCGCTCTTAGACAGAAGATGAGCATCAAATTTGTCTCGCATAACCATTGCCATAACGCCCTTGCGGCACGGGACCTTCACCTGGACACCACCATCATATTCATACAGAATGGAATCAACATGTTGTTCTACTACATTTTCAAAATCAAATGGAAAAATCTTACCTAAAAATTCCAGCGATAAACCCCCTCCGCAGGGTTTATAACGTGGCATGATTTCTTTTTCTAATACAATGACCTTCTTTCCCCCCTGGCGCAAAAACCAGGCTGCAGATGCACCAGCCGGACCTCCCCCCACAATTATGACATCGTAGGCGGATTTCATCATCACTATCCCGAACTAAATTCTTTTTCGAGATCCATCACCGCAGATACATCCGCGCTCAACCTGAAACTACCCAAGGTTGGACGCGTAAAGATAAAGTATGGATAGAACCCGGTGCGTTTTTTTAGTTCAAGGATAACCAGGGCTGTCACAACAGAACTGGGTGATGGCATCATTATCAGTCGGTCCCGGCACAATTCCTCGTTTGTCAGTTTGACTTTTTGAAAGAGAACATTAAGTTCTTCGATTGAATCCTGTCCTCCATTTTCTAATGGAAGAAGAATTTGTTCGGTGATTTTAAGACCAGAAATTGCAGTTATTTGGTCAAATGCCATTTTCTGTAAACGGGAACCAAAGTTTAATAAAATCATATTTTTCCTGCTATCCTTGATCTAGTAATCGTTGTATATGCTGGTAGTGATCGCGTTCATGCCAGCATAACCTTCGCAACACCTTACGTGGAGACCAAAACTCACCATCTTTACCAATCACCTGATCAATATCTACTAATTCTGGTAGAGTAATCATAAGTTCTGCCCTCTCTTTTTGATACCTCTCAATAGGATCAGATGGTAGCATTTCTTCTGTATGCGCTCTCCCCAGCCTATCCATCAACCACCACTCTGATCTACCCACATGTCCCAGAATTTCGCGAATTGACATCTGCTCTCCCGGAGAGCGTCGGTCAAGAATATCATCGCTTAATGTAGATATCATTGCAAGCATATCCATTCTTGCCCATGTAAGAATTTGCATTGCATGTTCCAGATCTTCTTCGGAGACAGGAACCCAATCAGTCTTAAACCATGCTTTTATTAATTTTCCATTCTGGTTCACAACTTGGAAATGTTCATTAATAAAATAATCATCAAAAATATCCACCAATCGGATGTCAATTTCAGCCGGTGAAAACCATGGATTCGGTGTATGTTTCTCCATCCATGCAATATAATCTGGAATTGCTTTGGCCATAGATATAACCGCCGTCTCACCATCATCGCCATACCCAATGCAGCCAAAGTGCTCCAGTGCCCAGGCAAGGGAGCGACCTTCGTTGTTATTTTCCAAACCAATGAGAACCCGCATGCAAATCTCCTATATCCAACCACTTTTTACAATAAAATCCCTTTGTAATCTAATATCCTTAGATTTTTGAAAAATCTCTTTTAGCTCATCCAATGCGCTAAGAGCATTTATTCGATCACTCGAATTTAGATCAAGCTCCTCAAACTCATTAAAATCCAGAACTTTTTGTGTGCCATCGGAAAACACCAACAAATCTAAAGCCAGGTCACGATAAACGATATCCCAACGGCGAATTCGTGCCGGATAAGTGACATTACAATACCAGCCCTTTAATTTTCCATCATCCCTGTCATATATTTCAAAAATGTTATACCACTTCTGCTTAAAGTAAATTTCATAAAATAAATCATGGTGTTTCAGAGGCATTCCCTCAAAAATAAAATCTTGCTTGGTAAATTTGGCACTAATAACTATTTGAGTTTTATCACGCGCAATCAATTCACCTGGATAACGCCAGACTTCTTTCCCAAGATGATTCTGTTTAATTATTGTTAATTGGGTCATGAGAACCTGCCGGGAAAATAAGGATTTGGTCAAAAGGAATAAGTAATTTTACCTGATCACCTGCGTGAACAACCGAATCAAGAAGAAAGCGGAGCACTAATCCATTGGACGCTGTAAATGTGGTTTGAAACCCAAATTCAGTAAAAACTGAATCAATCACTTTTGCAGACAAAATGTTTTTGCTATCTTTTGTTCCCATACAGATCTCAGCTTTCCGTAAACATAGTCTTACATTCTGTCCGGAATTATGTGGTGCAAAATTTGTATTCTTTTTTACTTCCAAGTCTCCTAGTATTGTTTTACATATTATTTCATCCCTTTGTAGATAAATACTTGCATCAATGAAATTCGTCAGCCCCAGAAACCTAGCTACCCTTTCTGATATTGGATTCTGAAACACATCTTGAGGTGTTCCAGTTTGCATAATTTTCCCATCTATCAACAATGCCACCCGGTCAGCCAAAGTGAAAGCTTCTTCCTGGTCATGGGTAACATAAATCGCAGGAGCACCAGCCTCTTGTAAGATATCTCTAAGGTCAGCAACTAGTTCCTGACGCAGGTTTCGATCAAGCGCTGCAAGTGGTTCATCGAACATAAACATTCGCGGATTGCTTGCCAAAGTCCGGGCAAGGGCAATTCGTTGTTGTTCACCTCCTGAGAGATCAAGTACATCGCGTTGCGCAAAAGAATCCATTTTTACTCTTTCCAAAGCCGTTTTTGTTATCTGTTTAATCATGAGGGGGTTAACTTTTCTCATAGATAAACCAAATGCAACATTTTCTTCAACAGACAAATGTGGAAAGAGAGCATAATCTTGAAAGACAAGACCAAAGTTACGCAGGTGTACTGGGATGTCTAGAATGGATTTGCCATCCCAGAGAATATCTCCCGATTCGGGTTTTTCCAATCCCGCGATAATCCGAAGTAAAGTACTCTTTCCACTACCGGATGCACCCAAAAGAGCAAGCGTTTCTCCAGATAAAACAGCCAATGAAATTTCACGAAGCAACGGTTTCCCATCATACATTTTGGATACATGAATTAGCTCAAGCATAACCATACCTTAAAACCTCTGTAACCCGGGAAGCTGAAATTTTTCAATCAACCATATTCCGATTCCACAGATCATTAATAAGATCACAGACATGGCTAAAGCCTGCCCATAATTCATTCCACCCGGTTGAGATAGATACCTGAATATCGCGACTGGGATAGTGGGAAAATTGGGGCGGGTCAAAAATGCTGTTGCTCCAAATTCGCCAAGCGAAATAGTGAAAGCGAAAATGAAGCTGGAAATTAATGCTTTCCGAATAATTGGTATCTCGACCCTGAAAATCAATTTGCCCCGAGATGCACCCAAAACTGAGGCGGTATCTTTTACCTGCTCTGGTATGGATGACAATGCTGGTTGTAGGGAACGAATAACAAAAGGCAGGGCAGCCAATGAATGGACAACAGGCAAAATGAACCAGTTTGACCCCCATAATAAAGGTGGCTTACTATATGTCAGGAGTAAACCCAATCCAAGGGTAACTGCAGACGCGCCGAGAGGAAGTAAAAATATTTGGTCCAGCCATCGAACCATCCTCCCTTTAAGTTGTAAACCATAAGCCGTAAAGATGCCTACCAGGCAAGATATACACGACGCAGTGATGGCAACCAATATAGAGTTAACCACCGCCCTGATAGGAGAAACATAAAAAATACTCTGTTGTGGATCTTCAAAAAGAGCAATGTAATATCTTAATGTTAAACCATTATGTACCACACCCCGAAAACCCCGGTCAGCCTCTAAGATCAGGAAAGACCGTAGAACTAATGCAGCTAATGGAGCAATTATCAAAATCAAAAGAATGAATACCCCGATAATGACGAGAACCCATTCAAAAGTTGTTTTGGGGACCTTCCGTCGGTCCTTATCACCAGACGGCAGAAGGGGTATCGATTTACCACTCAGCTTGCGATACATCCACGTGAGAATGACCGTGCTGAACATTTGGATCAGTGTAAGTATGGATGCCACTGGCAAATTAAACAAATTAACCGCTTGTTTATAAATTTCTACTTCCAGGGTGGCTTTACCCAATCCTCCTAATAATAAAACAACACCAAAACTCGTAAAGTCATAAAGAAAGACTAAAACAAGGGCAGAGTAAACGGCAGGCTTGAGTAAAGGGAAAGTAATCAGCCAAAATTCCTGAAGGGGAGACGCGCCCAGAGTCCTGGCAGTCTGTCCGGGATTGGGTGAGAGTGACGTCCAGGCACCCCCGACCAGACGGATAATTATCCCAAGATTATAAAAAACATGAGCTAAAATAATCGCAGTCAGTGTACCAATCCATCGTATCGGGGGAGATTCGAGTTGGAAAAATTCCTGCAAACCCAGGTTTAGTAAGCCACGCGGACCAATAAGTGCATTAAAAGCTGCTGCTACTACTACAGTGGGAAGGATAAATGGTAGATTAACCAGGTTGCGTATTAACTGAATTCCCGGGAATCGAAAATGTGAAAAGATATATGCAACAGGCAGACCGATCATAAAAGTAGCCAGTGTAGAGAGGATAGCCTGCCAGAAAGTAAAGACTGTGGTATTACCGATACTAATCCACAATGAGGCGGTTAATTCACCCACAAATCGATCAAAACTTGTAGCAAAAATTACCCCTAGGGGAAAAAAGAAAAATAACAATAAAAAGATAACTGGAATTATCCAAACCAGATAGGGCTTGCCTTTCATCCATATCGCATGAAAGGATTTCATGGTTGAATGCTACCCGTCCAGTCTTGTAAATACTTTTCCCTGTTGGTATCCAGCCGTATTGGATCAAATATCACAGGGTTAGTAGCTGTCGGTGCATATTGTTTAAATTCATAAGGGATGTTAGCATCAGAATTTACAGGGTAAACAAACATCTGTAATGGAATATCTTCCTGCATGGATTTCGATAAGAGAGCATCAACAAATTTTTCAGCCAGTTTGCGATTCGATGTTCCTTTTAATATTCCTACAAACTCAATCTGCCTGAAACACATCCCATCTGACAATATTGATGAAGTTGGTGCTTCTTTCAGGGGTGTTTCAGCAAAAATCATCTCAGCTGCGGGACTGCTGCTATATGAAACGACCATCGGTTGAGCACCCTTTCCACTGGACGCAGAAAAATACGTGTAATATGCCGACTCCCAATCATTGGCGATTACAACATCGTTTGAAACAAGTTTTTTCCAATAATCCAAATACCCATCTTCACCATAAGCTGATATCGTTGTTAATAGAAACGCCAATCCTGGTGAAGATGTAGCGGGATTCTCAACCACAAGTAATCCCTTATATTTGGGGTCTATCAAATCTTCCAGCGAATCAGGAACTGATAAATTTTTCTGGGCAAAGTATGTCCTGTCATAGTTGATGCATACATCTCCGTAATCTACCGGCAGGGCTCTATTATCTGGATCCATTTCAAACTCATCTGGGATGACTGCCAATAAAGGTGAATCGTAGCTCTCAAAAATCCCTTCACGTATGGCACGTGAGAGAAAACTATTATCTACACCGTATAAAATATCTGCTTGAGGTGAATTTTTTGTAAGAATAGCTCGATTCAATGCAGATCCAGAATCCCCAGCTTTAATAAACTCCAGCTTTACATTATTTTCAGTCTCAAAATCTTTTACTACTGGTTCAGAAAGAGAAAATGAATCATGAACCATAATGCGCAATATTTTCGATGAATCTTTTTCTGCCTGTTGTGGAGAGCAAGCTCCTAAAAGTAACGTGCTAAGAACTATGACTACGATTGCTTTTGATGAACGCATAATAACCTCCCGGAATCAAACCCAATTTCTGCCGAATCCGTATTCATAATATTAGAAATACCCCTGGTTCCATCGAAGTAAAGGGTCTCATCTTTGAGGGGATACTCTAAACCATCAGTAAATATTCCTGTTACATCTCCACCCCAGGGAATTAATGATATCAGGTCACCGGGTTTGCCTGAAATTTTTTTTCCTTTTATAGTAAAGAACACCTCCTGGCTGGTATCAGTAAATATAATTTGCCGATCAACATATCGTTTTGAGCCAGCTATAGAGAGATTTGCGATCGTATGATCCAACCTGCCCCCCAAACCACCATAAACCCTAATTTGTTTCCACGAATAATTTTCTACTTCCAACAAAGCAAGTTCAAAATCAGTTTCATCCTTGTGTGGTGAGAATCTTTTAATGATGACTTTTTGGCTTTGAATCTGCTTTAGCTGGCTTTCATCGATTGAATCCAGATCCCCCACGAGAATATCCGGTTTTATACCCAGATGCTGAACAAATCGCAAACCTCCATCTACCGCCAAGATGATCTCTCCTGGAGTATAGTATTGAAAAAAGAATTCAGGCAGATTCATCTCACCATTGAGAAAGATATGTAATGTTTGATCAGACATAAAAGCACAACCTCCGCCGGGGAGGTTGTGTAGATTAACTAATGCTCCCTCCGCCGGCATTACCCGGATCAGGTTCATCGGGTCGAGAACATGAAGTTCTCCTCTCAGCCTATTTTTTTCAGGCTCCCCGTTCAAATTTCTAATTTAATGTTAAGCGTGCAAATGGAATATGTCAATAGGATGTTGAGTGTTAATACTACTCGACAGCCTGGGTGTGTATATTAATCCGTAATTTCGTTTCATTCAAAGCAGTATTTGGACATTGATCCACCCTGTACATTTTCCCACTGCCCAACCAGCTCATAAATTCCTGCAGCACACCCAACTGAAAAGGACAACCTGCATTATCTGGCTCCAATGTAGAAAATTCTGAACAGCCATCAATCTCCCAATAATATCCTTCTTCACTCGGAAATATTCTCACGCTCTTACCGGAGAGATTTCCCAATATTCTTGCTAAAATCGAAAGCCCGGCAGGAATTTTTTTACTCAGCCCCTGAAAACGAAATAGCGGATGATACAGAGGTGAATCCTCATTATCTGCAAGAACCATTTTTCTAAAAAAAGCTCTTCCCATCCTAATCATTAATCCGTTCCCACTGATTTCTCCATACATCGTTTTACATTCTTGTCTTAATTCAATTAATGAAAATGTGGAAATATCGTGGATTAATCTTTCGGTTACTTCCTCCCCCAAAATCTCACTTATCGAGTAACGAATCAATCCCTCCACTTGATCTTTGCGGAGGGGATGAACAATGTCATTCAGAATATCAGACAAAGGAAAACCTCTGTGTAACCATGATGACGGAATTGTACCATCAGGCAATTAGCCTTCAGGCTGGTCTTTCTCCATTTCCATCAAAATGCTGTAAAGTAGTTCAAGGAGTACAGATTTTACTGATTCTTTATCAACAGCTACACATGGCAACAATTTCACACTCGGATCCAGACGGAGAGCATGCCTGACATCTTCTACATCCCAAGCATCTGGTCTATCTTGTTTATTGGCAGCAACGATGTACGGGGTCGGAGCATATGCTCTGAATGTTTCTAAAATTGATCGTGCTTCGCGGAAAGTCTCTGGACGGGTACTATCGACCATAACAATAAAACCAAGCATGCCCTCTGAGAGAATTTCCCACATAAAATCAAACCGTTTTTGACCAGGGGTACCAAACAGATAAAGAACCAGGTCTTCATCAACTGTAATCCGGCCAAAATCCATTGCGACGGTGGTGGTTTCTTTTATCTGTTCGCTTTCCAGAGATACTTTCTTTTCAGTAGAAACAACGTCAATTTCACTAACAGAACTGATGAGCTCTGTTTTTCCTGAATTGAAAGGTCCGGTCACTACCATTTTGACGGTTTGCATTTTGCAACGTCCTCACTCACTGATTATAACGACTTGATCCTGTTTATCAGACGATTCATGAGAGATTTTTGCTCCTCACGGTTCTGTGTTGGGAACTGACTGCGCCCAATGGGTCCGGTCGAGCTTACCGGACGGACTATTTCGATCAATCCCGCTTGTAGAAGGCTATATACCACCCGTCTGATCTGTAAATCATCCATTTTAGTTGTTCTTGCTATCTGACGGATGGAATTCTTGGGATTAATAAAAGAAACAACACGCCATTCTTCAACATTCAAGTTGATATTACGTAGATTGGCACCTGGGCGATCTGTAAACTTTAATGCCATATCCAGGCTTGGGATCTCTTCCTGCAGCTGGACCATCTCTTTTAGCTGGCGGGCGCCTTCAATGATCAGGTTTTCCAGGTCTACACGAACAAGTATTTTCCCATCAGCTGGCGTATTATCAGCTTCAAAATGGAAATAACCTTCCACCCAGGTAAAAAGACGGCGGACCAGATCGAGATAGTATTCCTGAATACAAACGAGAATTACATCCTGACTAAAGAATCCGGCGTTAATTAATAACAACCCCAGTTCTTTGTCAGTCATTTGGACAGCTCTTGCTTTCAGTGATGCAGCTTGCTGTGATGTGATTTTCTTAGTTGCAGATAGAACCGTAGGCAGGCTGCTGTCATCCTGTCCGATTTGAGCATAAGATAGTTTTCCTTCCCGGAAAGCCAGTTGAGCAACTTCCGTCGGCCCCTCGATGATCAGCATGCCCGTTTTACAGGCAATATTGATCAAATTAAGGAGTTGCGTTATGGAAAAATCTCGTAAATTCCCCTGTAATGCCATAGCCTCTGCTCAATTGGAGATCACTATCGTTGGTGGAATTATACATGCGCTATGGTGGAGCGTCAATTAAGAAGGGAAATCAATATTTGCGGTGAAATTTATTACTCATTAATTTGCGCATAGAATCATTGATGCTATACTATCCATGTAATTCTCGCCATCCCATCGACGAGGAGGTGGTGCCTACAATGAACGATAGTCATAGTTCCCGTAAAAGCGCTGCGGCATCCCTCCTCAAAGTCGAATGAATTGGGATCCGCAGCGCGGAAAGCGCCGCCATCAGGCGGCGTTTTCACTTTATTAATCACCAAAACTAATGCCTATACTCCTGGCTGTTAATATGGCGTCCCCTTCCAACCAAACCCGTTTGCTATTGGTAACGGTTTCAACCAGTGCAATATCCTTAACTGCACCATTCTGTAATGACACCATTCTTCCAAACTTATTTTGTGCACACAAGCGAACAGCAGCAGATCCATACCTGGTTGCAAGCCAGCGATCAAAAGCAGTCGGGCTACCACCGCGCTGTAGATGACCAAGTACAGTCAAACGGGTTTCCAGACCAGTCAACTTCATCACAGCCTGAGCGACAAACTCTCCCACCCCGCCCAGGCGTGGAACAGATACCTCGTCCCCGTCAATAGCATAAAATTTCTCACCATCCACTGGATGCGCACCTTCAGCCACAGCGATGATGCTAAACTTTGTACCCTCATTTCTTCTTTCCATTATCTTTTCACAAACAGATTTTATCTGGAATGGAATTTCAGGAATTAATATCACATCCGCACCACCAGCAAGCCCGGCATTTAATGTGATGAAACCTGCATCCCGCCCCATTAGCTCCAACACCATAATTCTATGATGAGCTTCAGCTGTGGTATGAAGCTTATCCAACGCATCCATGGCTGTATTTAAAGCTGTGTCAAATCCGAAAGATAACTCTGTTCCTGCAACATCGTTATCAATTGTCTTAGGCACACCGACTACAGGCACACCTAACTGAGAAAGCTCGTAAGCAATTTTCAAAGTTCCATCCCCACCAATGACTACCAGTCCATCCAGATCGAGCGAGTGGATTCGGTCAATTATCTTACCAGAGATGTCTTCGACTTCTTCCTTACCTTCAATAATGATTTTTCTCGCAAAAGGATTACCCCGGTTGGCTGTGCCAAGAATCGTTCCACCCCTGGGTAAAATCCCATGAACCGCTTTTTGATCGAGTGGATAAACACCATCATCTTCCACAAAGCCATCGAATCCATCTCTCACCCCCAATACTTCGGTATGATATTGCAGCATGGCGGTCTTAACCACCGCACGAATTACTGCATTTAGACCGGGGGCATCTCCACCACCTGTTAATACAGCCAACTTTTTCATCTTTGCCTCCAGAGACAAGGAATATATTGATTATATAATCATGTTGGATATAAATCAGAACCAGCATGAGATATCTGGGTTAAGGATTAATATATTCTGATACTAACTGGAGAATGAGAATGCCCCAACGTGTTAAATTGATTTTTAATCCAAGTGCAAATCTGGGTAGAGCCAAATCTATTGCATCTACACTCAGAGCTAATGTTCATGAACTCGGAGGGGCAGACTGGACAGGCACAGATTATCCTACTCATGCTACCGAGCTTGCCAAACAGGCAGCAGAAGATGGTTACGAAGTGGTCGTTGCCATGGGGGGTGATGGCACGATGCATGAGGTATTAAATGGATTAATGCAAGTTCCAGAAAACAAACGTCCCAAGATGGGGATTGTGCCGGTCGGTTCGGGTAACGATTTCGCTCATGCATGCGGCATAACTACATCTCCAGAGAAAGCTGTCCGCCAGGTATATTCGGGTACTGCAAACCCAGTGGATGTAGGTATTGTCCGGGATGGATCAGGAAGGGAAGTGTTCTGGGCAAATGCAATTGGAATTGGTTTTGACACAATCGTAACCATAAAATCGCGCAAAGTCCCCATTGTGCAAGGATTTGGTGTTTATCTTATAGCGGTATTACAAACGATTCTGTTTCAGTATGAACCATTCAAATTGAATATGAAAATTGATGGGCGAGTAATTGACAAGGATTTACTTTTATTAGTGCTCATGAATGGGAAAAGGGAAGGCGGTGGATTCCACGTAACTCCAGATTCCAGACCTGATGACGGTATTTTGGATTATTTGATGGTAGATCATGTCAACAGGGTGCGCATGCTACGCATCCTGCCTGAGGTTCTCAATGGAACACATGAAAAAATGAAAGACTGCCATTTGGGTAAGTTTTGCAAATTGGAATTAAACTCAGACCGGCCGTTGTTTGTCCATGCGGATGGTGAAATTTATGCAACGCCAGAAAAAAGTTGCAATTTCTTATCAATCGAGATGATTCAAAACGCAATTCAAGTGGTAAGATAGAAATACACTGATATAAGTATGTGAAAGGCTGAAAGGAATATTTCTCAAATAAATTTAAGCCTTTTAATTTATTGGTTTCACGAATGTCAGAAGCATATTCCTTCCTAATGACAAACCGGACATTCTGCAGAATCACTTTTAGTTGATCATTAAATATATCTTTTAAGGAAATTTATAATGCCAGATTTACTTCACAGCCTTGAAGGGCAGGATATTGGTTTCTTAAAAATTATTGCCGACTTATGGGATATTGACCAGCCTGATGATAATTCGGTTTCAGAACTAACGCGATTATCCCAGCAGATGACAGATATTGATAAATTTCAAGAAATCTACGCCAGTCTGCCTGAGGAAGCTCATCAGGCATTACATGATTTACAAAAACAGCATGGAAAAATGCTTTGGAATGTTTTTACTAGAAAATATGGTGAGGTTAGAGATTTTGGCCCTGCCTGGCGTGATCGAGAACAACCCCATCTCAACCCGGTATCTACAAGTGAATTATTACTCTATCGTAGTCTGATTGCCCGCGCATTTCTCAAACAGGGTGCTGTCCCTCAAGAATTTGCTTATACGCCTGAAGATCTGCTGGCATTGGTACCCCCACCAACACGAAAGTATTCAAGATCCAGTTTTTCATCCACATCGCAATCTGTCGATCCGGCGCCCCAACCGCCATATTCAACCAGATTATTGGACGACTTGTGTACTGCCCTCGCCGCCTTAAGAATGAATATTCCTCCTTACCAGAATCAGCATTTACTGATCCGGCCGCCATATTCCGCATTTCTGGGTGAACTGATGCGCTCTATGGGATTAGTAAGCAGTGACGGGATTCTCCAACCTGAACAAGCCCGGCAACTTCTTGAAGCACCTCGCGAAGCAGCTTTTCTGGAAGTTTTTCAGACCTGGAGATCCAGTAATGATATTTATGAACTTGCACTGGTGCCGGCATTACGAATGGAGGGAAATTGGTCTTATGATTCGTTAGCAGCCAGAACGGCTGCATTAAATATGGTACTGGATCTCCATACAGAAGAATGGATCAGCCTTCAAGATTTTTGCAATGAAGTTAAGGAGAAGAATTCAGAATTCTTGCGGCCAGATGGAAATTTCTCAACCTGGTTTGTTCGATCCCGTTCATCAGGGGAATACTTGCAAGGTTTTGAACACTGGGATGATGTGGAAGGTGCTTACCTTCGTTTTCTAATTCTAGGTCCATTATTCTGGATGAATGTAGTAGAAACACGGCGCGATGAGACGCCTGGTAGCCAAATATTCTTCCGCCTTACAGAATTAGGGCAGGACCTCCTAGCTGGATCGCCTCCTCCGGCATTTCCGAGTGATCTTGGCAAAATCACCTTCATGAAATCAACCATGCTTATGGTTCCTTCAGCAGCTCCACGGTGGGTTCGCTATATGATTGCCCGTACTTGTGAATGGATTGGGCGTCAGTCCGATGTATATATTTACAGGATCACTCCCGAATCGCTCTCGGCTGCCCGGAAACAGAGTTTGTATCCATCTCATCTGGTAAAACTTTTACAACGTTTTAGCGCCACACCCATGCGCCCGAGTCTTGTCAGAGCTTTGGAGCGATGGGAAGATGTCGGTACAGAAGCAATCATTGAAACCGTAGAAGTTCTCAGGGTGAGCTCACCTATTGTTCTAAATAAGCTCCGTGATACGCAGGCAGCCCGATTTTTAGGTGAACCGCTTGGTCCTACTGCGGTCGTTATTAAAACTGGAACCAAAGATTCTATCCTCAGATCACTGGCTGAAGTCGGTTACCTTGCAGAAGTTAAGAAAGAGTATAATGGCGGTACCGCACAAAATAATCCGATCGAATCAGAAAAGAGCAAAGATCAGGGAGACTATGAGCGAAAAACTGCTATGGATTCAGGAAGAACTGAATAAGCTACAAGAAACTGGATCGTATAACCGCATCAGGACTATCGAATCACCTCAGGGAGCCTGGTTGGTAGTAGATGGAAAAAAAGTTCTCAATTTTTGTTCGAACAATTATTTGGGTCTTGCAAATCATCCCAAGATAACCGCCGCGGCACAGGAAGCCATACATAAATTTGGTGTTGGGCCCGGTGCTGTTCGAACGATAGCGGGAACCAATAGTTTACATCTAGAACTTGAGCAAAAACTGGCTGAATTTAAAGGTGTAGAGAGTGCGATTACTTTTCAATCTGGATTTTGCGCTAATGGTGCTGTGCTGCCTGCATTGGTGGGTAAGGAAGATGTGATATTTTCCGATGAATTAAATCACGCAAGCATTATTGATGGCAGCCGGTTATCTGGTGCAAAAATTATTCGCTATTCGCACTGTGATGTAGATGACCTTGAAAAGGTCATCAGGGAAGCCAAGGGAACTTACCGGAGAGCAGTTATTATTACCGATGGCGTATTCTCTATGGATGGAGATATAGCCCCGCTTGACAAGATTTATGATGTCGCAAGCAGGTACGACATCATCCTGATGGTGGATGATGCACATGGCGAAGGAGTCATTGGTAAAGGCGGACGTGGAATTGTAGACCATTTCAATCTTCATGGAAAAGTGGACGTGGAAATTGGTACTTTATCCAAGGCATTTGGAGTGATGGGCGGGGTAATAGCCGGAAATCCGGTGGTTATCGAATGGCTTCGACAACGTGGACGGCCCTTCCTGTTCTCCTCTGCGCTTACCATTCCTGATACGGCTGCCTGCATCGCCGCAGTGGATATCCTTTCAACATCCACCGAGCTCGTAGATAAACTCTGGCAAAATGCTGATTACTTTAAAAGTGAAATGAAAAAATCAGGTTTTGATACCGGTGTGAGCGTTACTCCTATCACGCCCATCATGCTAGGGGAAGTGACATTGGCAAAAAAGTTTAGCGCCGAATTGTTTGACCAAGGAGTCTTTGCAATGGCTCTAGGCTTCCCTACTGTTCCTCAGGGCAAAGCCAGAATCAGAGTAATGATTTCTGCCGCACACAGCCGGAATGATCTGGACCAGGGATTGGAGATTTTCCGTAATGTTGGTCGAAGATTGAAAGTTATACATTAATGAAATACTATTACAAAAACTGCTGGTAGATTGCCAGCAGTTTTTGTAATTAATCCTGAAATGGATCAACGTCCGGGTTTGTTCCTGCATAAATGCAGGAGCCCTGGTTTAATTGATTGCAAAAAACCGCATTTGAACAGCGATGTGCTCCTAAACGAGGAACATCACCCAGGACATCTGCTGGATATATCGTTTCTACTTCCAAACTTACATCCATATCAGCATGAGCACAATAACAAGTTTCCAATTTCTCCCATTGTTTTTCCGCCATTTGTACCTCCTTATTCTTTACCTGTAATTTCTTCTGTTTCTTGATCTACTATCTCACCATCCACAATCAATTCATCTACTTTTGTGCCACGGAAAGGGTTCTCTGTTACTGTTCTTAAATTGGTAAGATGCTCTTCTACTACAAAAGAAGGGCATAGTTCGATGAACAGATACATACCTGCGCCAAGAACAGCAATATCATCAAGGGGAATTATCGGCATAAAATCTGCGGGAAACACAAGATATAGAATTGAACCAATAGGAATCAACTTTACCAGTGGATTTACTCGTTTATCACCCATTAACCTGAAGACAAGTTTCGCCTTCATTACCAGATCTTTAATAAATCCGGGGTTGGTTGGTGTGATATTTTTGGATGTGGAATTGGACATCTTAACCCTCCAGAGCACTTATTATCATCATAACACGAGAAGGTGGTTCAGGCACGCATTTGTCTACGTCTCCGCCATGAAATGAGGGGCGCAGCCAGCTTTCGTAAATAATATTTGAAGGTTAGAACAGAAAAAAAACTTCCGCCATCACGGTAATGTACTCTCAGCATCTCAGGCCAACAGCGATCATCGGCAGAGATGGTTTTTGCACTTCCATGAAGACGAAAATTTGCCCATAGCTGACGTACATACACCAGCGGTGCTTCTTTAGCTAACCTTACCCAAAGATCATAATCCATCGCAAAATAAAAAGTTGGATCTAATGGACCAATCTTATTCCAGAGGTTAGCACGAAAAAATGAAGCTTGCTGGGGAATGTGTACATATCCCTGCCTGAGCTTCTCGTAATCCGTTTGTGCGGCCGGGAATTTCCCGATGATCTTACCATGCTCATTGATAAACTGGGTATCACCATAAACCATGCCCCATTCTGGGTGCTCAACCAGCAAATTTACCGCCTGGGAAATAGCATTCGGTTGGTAGGTATCGTCTGAATTTATCCACGCAAGAATATCTCCCGAAGCGTGTGAAAAGCCTTTATTGATGGCATCTGTCTGACCTTGATCCTTTTCAGAAACCCAGCCAGTTAAACGGTTACTATACTTCTTGAGAATTTCCTTTGTTCCGTCTGTAGATCCGCCGTCAATAACCCAATATTCAAGATTGGGGTAATTCTGATTAAGCACAGAAAGAATCGTTTCTTCCAGGAATTCTGCCTGGTTGTATGAGGGAGTTACAATGGTAACTTTTGGTAGAGATATCATTTCGCGATTACCGAATCTACCTGGTAATAAGCTGCAGCACAACGGTTCACCCATAAATCAGGATTATCAGAAATTTCACGAACCCGCTCAAAACTATCCAGCGCTTTAACTGTGAGATTCATCTCTCCTGCCTGTCTCAATGAATAGATCTGTTCAGCCCGTTCATCCCATTCTATAGCACGATTCAGATAATCAGGTATTTCCACCAATACATTTAAGACAGCATATATAAGGTAAACGCATATTAGGAGAATTAAAAACGCACCATTTGCCTGATGCATTTTGAATTTAAAACCAGGCGATTTGGCTCTCCTTAATTGGAAAATTATCCCAAGAAGATAACCAAAAGAGACTATGCCCCCAGTAAATAGAATTTTTGCACCTGTAAATGCTCTGTCTTCTGGATAAGCAGATTGCGCGTAAGCGCTGGGTGCACAGCAAGCAACTATCACAAAATAAACAATAATCAGAATCGCAACCATCAATCTTAGTAGATGACTGATTTTAATATCCTGCCACTGCGTCTGAATAGCCAGTAAAAAGCCAAGTAAAATAACTACAAATACTGGCACAATGTATCCAGTGATACTGTTGTAGATAAAGCCCAAACTATACCGCAAACTGAGAAAAACCCATTCGAAAAAGCCCGGGGGTTCTGGCATCTGCTGCATGCGGATTGTGTTTCCCGGTGCCAAAGTAATCACAATCAATCCCGCCAATGTCCCCGCCAAAGCTACTATCCACCAGCTACGCTTATGGTTGTTTACTCCAGTTTTATTCTCAAGCCAGATTACAACGATTACACCTGTACCAAGTATGATGGTTTGCATTGCAGCATTTGTCTCTGAAAAACCTGCTGCAAAAAACGAGAAAAACCCTATAAGCACCTTCTGCCAGTTATGGTCATCATCCGGATTATTGTCAATCAGAATTGCCAAAAGGAGAAACAGACAAATCACTGGTAATGTATAGGTGATGTTCCCTGATCGCCAGAAAAATGATTGGAATTGATTTGGTGATGTGTAAATCGAAAAAAATGTGACAATACTGGTCAGACCAAACAATATGATCCCGTTGATTTTTCTACCCAACCGAATCAAAATGCGTTTGAATAGAAAGTAAATACTTGAGAAGAGCCCCGCAATTAGGACTCCCGGAAGGAAGCGAATTCCAGCAATATCAAACACATCCACGACTCCCGTAACCAGCATGGTGGAGTACCGATTCGACCAGGTTGTATATGATTTTATCTGGGCGCTCAGGTATCCTTCTTCCCGTAGCAAACGCGATGAGCAGTAATCATCTGCCTGGAAGCGTGAGAACGTCCCTGTATAAATATACAGGGCGATTCCAATCATCAATAAAATTACTAATAAACCTAAAATGGAATACTTCCAACGAGGTTCATTGGGATCGCCAACCGGTGGCGGTTTAAGCAGGTTTAAGAACCACATAAGAATTTTTGACTTATTCTATGAATTGGATATCTCAAATCAAATATCCCATATCATCCAGGTATGGTTTGAAAGCTTTCACCATTTTTTCCTGATCTTCAGTTGAGAACTTCTCTCTGAATCTTCCAATTTGGCCTTTAAAAAAATGAAGGCCATCCCGTCCCTCTTTAGCCTGTCCGGGGCGATATTTTTCTATGACCAATTGAACCTCGTTTCTCTGAGCAGGAATTTTTAGGAATTCAAGTAGTCTGGCTACTTCCTGATCATAATTGGACAACAGGTCTTCATAACGGGAATGCAGCACTTGATCCCTTTTCATCCAGGCTTTCCATATTTCACAATAGCGAAGCATAAAATGAATCGCTTGATCAAGATTGGTGAGATGCGAGAATGCATTTGGCTTTCCCTTTTCCAGTGTTCTTTTACCAAAGTCCATGGCAGAAAGTAATGCATCTCGTGGATCACGATATATATATGAGATGCGCATCCAGCCTAAACCAGAAGCAACATCAGAAACCAGTGTCGGACCAGAATGGGCTTTAATTGTGAATGTTTTTCCCTGCCAGGAAGGCAATAAAACGCGACTCACACGTCGCAGTGTGAGTGCGCTGATATTGCAGTTTACTTCAGTTAGGACAGTTTCCAGATTATATGTCGTTCGAATGCTCCTGGCATCCGTCCCCCCCACAGTCATAACCAGATCATGCATCAAGTTATAATACCAACCAGACCCGGCGCGCGGCATACCCACAGATAATATGATCATGTTGAATCCCTGTGTGCTTAGAATATCAGGTCAATGATAACATGGAATCATAAGTGCTTTTATTTGTTTCTTTTTGTGAAATAAAAATATTTACTGCCAAACCCAGGAAAATCCCTAAACCGAACCAACCATTGGGGTCAATTAGAGAATCCTGAGTAAAGTGGAAAAGGAAAACCGCTATCCAGGTGGTCAGACCAGCTCCTCCAAGCATGCGGATAAAACCTTTTGATTTCCGCAAAATGAGAACCATCTGGGCAAGAGACCCAACCCCAAAGATCAGATAAAAAGCAAAACCAAGTATGCCAGTTTCCGCGAGGACGCGGATATGCAGGTTCTTAATGTTGGGGAACAACCATGATTCTGGAGTCAGCTGCCGGGTGATTTCTGAGAGTGTGGTTTGTGACCACTCTGGGATCACATCATACAGGTAGAAACCCGCTGCGCCCATTCCAACCCCCGTCCAGGGATGATCGGAAAATATTTCCCAACCCGCCAATGCGTAAGCCAAACGTGGACCAGCGGAGACATCTACAATGTAGGCAACCAAGTTTGATTTATTTGACTTCCAGATTTTTGATATATAGCGGTTCTGGCTGATTAAGTACCCAGCAGAAAACATCATTCCCAACAGCACTACCAGGCTCAGGAAACGAAATAGAATCTGCCTGGTCTGACCTGTCTTGAAAGGATTTGTGAACCATTTCCAAATTATTTTAATCAGATCGCGTCTGATAAACAGAAAACTGATGGCACACGAAACCAGAGCAATAAGCAAGCCGCCTCTTGAAAATGTGATCACAAGTAAGAAACCGGCACCAATTAGAATGGAGGGTTCGATCCACTTCTTCTTAAAAACTCGATATCCAGTGAGTATGGATATCCATAACCACGGAAAATAAATTGTTGCCAACTGATTTGCCAGCCAGGATGGTTCATACGCAAAACCCGGGACCCTCTCTTTAACAAGGAGTTTACGAATAGAAAACAAAGTCTGGATCTTTGAAAGAGCAGCCCGTCCGGGAATATCAGTCATATAGGAAAAAAACTGGATGCCACCCCAAATGATACTCAATCCCAAACCAACATAGAGCCATCGTAGCGTATACCGAATGTCTTCCTCGTTCTGATTCATGATCATTGTTACAAGAAAGAAAACAACTCCCCCGCCAAGTGTAACCCAGGCACGCAGTGCTCGACCCATGTATTGCTGTCCATGTAAGGGGATTGGTTCAAGAAGATATCCTATTGTAGTAGCTGAAAAGGCAACAAGTAATAATAATGCCAGTAAAAAAATCAAGCGATTGAATCTGGGGCGATAATCAAGAAATGCAATACGGATAACCAGCAATATAATCAGGAAAGCCAGTGGATAATACGCGAGCGGACGAACCATTGTGTCTTTCCCCAAGAAAGGAAAATACCTAAAACTGGTTACCGGCAGAAAGAGTACTACCAACGCCCAAAAAAATCGACTCCAACGGATGAGTCGGGCAGTCAGATTCTTCTTATCCGCCATCTTCCCGCCTCCATAAAGCCAGACTTAATACTCCGAGAACAAATCCACAAATCGCTCCTACGAAAATATAGCTGCCAGTTTTAACTGAAGGCATTACTTTGATGTTAGTTGCTTCGCTGCGATAAACCTCAATTTCAGGATGAATTCCCAGAGAATTCTTCTCTAATTCAGTAATTTTGATGTTAAGCGTTTTAGCCCTCTCAGAAGTTCCTAGCTCAGCTGCCGGAATACTTTCCAACTCTTTCTGTGCCTGTTCCAAGAACCGGGCATTTTCGACACCATTCCTTACAACTTTTGAAAAACTATCAGCCCATGCATTTGCGAGTTTACGTGCAACATCTTGGTTATCAGCTACTCCATACATGTTCCAGCCGCCGTCGTATGGCTGAGATAATATCAGACTACCTGAGCGCAGATTATCAAGCGAATATCCATCAACACTAGCAACAACTTCTTCCAGGACTACATCTGACCAAGCGATTGCTTCCAATTTTTGTGTTTCGCGCTCAAGAAAATAAAATATCTCCCGATCAGGCGCTGCAGGAAAAACCGCTTCAAGATTCTGATCCATTATCATCACAGCACGGGCTTTGAAAGGAGGGGGAAACAGTGAGAAAACTGCCTGCCCGATTACGGCACCAACCAACATGGAGATTAATAAAACTTTCCAGTTTTGTATGATCATTGCCAGCTTTGTTAACCCATCGCTAGCTTTTAGCTGATCATGATTATCACTTGACATAGATAACCTCTCAATCGAATGGGTAAACTGTAATTCTGGTTTTACTTTCGTATTCTTTATTGTATTCTGGTTGATAAATCATACAAACGAAAACCATTCCCATCTTCTACCGGAAAGTGGTTGTCAAGGTAATCCTTCACTTCAGTTTGTCTTTCAAAGTCATCAAACCAGGTTACCAGAAAATAACGTTTACCCGTAATATTCTTTTCCAGCAGGTTAATAATATCGCCTTGGTCTTTACCAGCCATTTTTCTCAAAGCAAGGTCGCCACTCCCCTGCCAGTTTTCGATTGTATCCCAACCGTAAAAAGTCATCCGGTAACCATAATCCTGAGTCAACCCGATCACAGGATATTCTCTTAACCTGTCTCCCAGGGAACGCCAGAATGCAGGTTCCTCACGGTAGTCTGCTTTAAGTAATTGCAGCCTTCCAGACCAGAAGCCTGCCATGACCATCAGAATAGCAATAGTGAACGGGAAAAATTTCCAAATACGGTTGAGGTAACCATTCTTCCATCTGACCATCAAATGCTGACCCACCGAAGACATGGATAAGGAAAGCACAACCAGTAACGGTAGCTGATAGTAATCATGTGTGCCAATATGGTAAGCAAATGTCAAGCCATACATAATATAGCCCAACCAAATTCCCAGGATAAACCTCAGAGGACGCACACCTGAAAAAAATGGGATCCCAATCAATCCAAGTAATAGTGCAGGTAACCCTGCAGTATCCTGCACCTGTTTAAACCAACGCGAATAATTTGCCAGTTCAATCCAGAGGTTGGGGAAAACGCGAAAATTAAACTGCTGGTTTAAAAATCCAGCAAAATATGTTCCGTATATGATATACCCAAGAGCAGGAGTAATGGTCAGAAGAACCACCAGCCAAGTCTGTTTATCCTTTAGTGCTTGCTTCCATCCCTTTTCAAGAACGACAATCGCATAGGGGATTGCGAGAAAAAACACAACAGAGTTTTTAACAAATATCGCCAATCCGCTAATCAATCCTGCAATTACCGCCCACTTAAAGGTTGGTTTTTCCTGCCAGGAATAAAAACCCCACCAGGCAGCCGCCATCAGACTTACCATCAACGGATCTGGTTGAAAAGTACGAGATGCCTGTACTCCGTAAACCATTAACAGATAAACCCCCAGCGCTAGCACTGCGCCATCATGATTTGATAATTTCCTGGCAAGACTGTAAACAGCCAATCCGGCAACAACCCAGAAAATGGAAGATAACAATCGCGCTATCCAGACATTCTCGCCACCCATGAGTTGATAACCCCACGCGGTAATATGTTCGAGGATTGGGGGCTCAATTACTGCTTCCCTTCTGGCTTGTTGGGCTGCAGCTTTCACCATCCATTCAGGAGAACCTTGAAGCGACTCATAATAATATCCACGAGCCATGATCGCTGAGTGAAGCTGGCGGGTGGGGTGAATATCCAATGGAGGATCAGTTAAATCTAATAGGCGAACACCAATACCTGCCATAAACATTAGAATCAGCAGAATTTTGCGTAAGATGTTATGTTCGTCGAAATATCCGCTCACGAAGAGAGTCCTATGATGAATTTGAATCGGTTTTAACTGGTTGCAAGAACCGGCGCAGTGATAAGTAGAGAGATTTTAATGGTTTTAATCCAATAATTGCGAACAGACAATAGAGCATTCTGTGAAATTCAGGTAACACAATAGCTGGATCCGCTAACATTCCATTCCAATATCCTTTGAGTGCTTTTACGGGTTTATCAGCTTCAAGCAGGTAACGCGCATTGATTCTATGTGCTCCTGCCTGGATAGATTTTTTTATTGGCAAAGATATTTCCTTATATGATGCATCTGTAATTAACCATTCAGCAATCCGATATGCATCCCTACCAAAAAGTTCTGCGTTGGCAATATTTTTTGCATCTTCGTGAAATCTGCCTGCTGCCCAAATTTCAGGGGAATAGAACATAGGACCATTTGCAGCGATCCGCAGCCAAAGGTGATGATCCAAGAGATAATGATAAGACGGATCCAGGTAACCCGATTCCCTTAATGCCGTTCCATTCATAAAAACAGCTGGCTGGTTGATTATTTTAAACTTCATCAAATCAATTAAGCTGTATTGTGCACATGGAATATTATGAAATGGTTTCCCGGTTTCATCCACCGCTATAACATCGCCATACCATAATGCGGCATTCTTATTTTTATTGTATGCAGACGCAACCTTCTTTAGCGTATTCGGAGTATAGTAGTCATCTGAATTTAACCACGCCACAATGGTTCCCGATGCTCGGCATAATCCCTTATTAATCCCATCCCCCTGACCCTGGTCTGGTTCAGATACCCACCAAGCAAATTTATTGCAGTATTTTCTAATGATATCCAGGCTTCCGTCTGTAGATCCTCCATCCACCAGCAAAATTTCGTAATTTTCGTAACCCTGCTCCAGAACAGAAAGGATTGTCTGTTCCAGGTAAGTGGCTTGATTGAAAGAATTAATTACGATACTGATCCGAGGTTGCTCCATAAATGCATTTCCAGGCTTGCCGGTTAAGCGAACAAACCGTTGTAATCTACTTTTGGGAAAATGGTAAGTTTTCCATCAACAGTCGCGTCAAGAACCTGCCGGTTATCGCTTGCAAAAGCATTCTTTGCCATTTGATAGCCTATTTCAGATGTATCAAGGTCAGGTAGCTGCCAGCGGAATCCCTTTCCAAAGTAATTCGGGCTGAAATGGTTAGGGTCATCCCCCAGAGATGTAATGGTTGTATTGGGTGCTCCCTGCGTGACAAAGTTATGGTCCACTCCAATCAGGATAACTGTTGAGAAACCCATGTAATACGCTAATTGTAGCGCCACATAGGTGACAGTTGCACTTTCCCACACCCGTCGGGTTACATCACGGCTGAAGCGCGGGCCTGTGTATGTTGAATAGATGAAATGGGTATTATCATCTGGTATGATCCACTTCTTTGCGCGCCAGGATAAGAACTTGGGGATTTTTAATGCAGAAATATCCTTGGCGCACTGCTCCACAACCAGGTCATTCATCGATGTGTAGTAAGTAGTGGAAAAACCCATATCAGGAAATGCCAGGTAAAGCCTATTCATTCCAAAGGTGTATTCTTTTTTTAGTAGATGCAGATCAGTTTTTTTAAGACTTGGTCCATTTCCGATTATGAAACACCGTTCACCGCGATGGATGTTATGAAATCTTCTTATACGCTTGATGCTTTCCTGGCGCCAGGGGTGCAAGTAAGCATCAGGCACCCCCGGTAACCTCATCATGGCATCATAAGTCTGCTTAGCAACAGGTTTAACCGGGTCAGGTATCCAGTGTTTCAGGGTCTGTTTAATTGAACTCATTCTGTACTCAATCGCGCTGTCGCGCCGCCGTCAACAACAAGTGCTTGTCCTGTCATAAAGGAAGATTGTGAACTATCCGAGAGGAAATATATTGCTGAAGCGATCTCTGCTGGTTGACCTATCCTTCCGTTTACAGTTTTTCTTGCGAGATTCTCCAGTCGGTCTGTTACATTACCTCCATCCAGATGTCCACGATTCAAACCCGCCCGAAGCATAGGAGTATCAACCGCTCCAGGCAAAATCGCATTTACCCGGATGTTATCCTGGGCAAATTCAATTGCCATTGCGCGAGTTAATGCAAGCATGCCGCCTTTACTGGCTGCATATGCTGCAATATTTGCAGAGGTAGCAACTGCATGCACCGATGATACATTTACAATGGATCCACCACCTGCGTTTTTTATCAATGGGTGTGCCAATTTCGCGCCAAGAAAAACGGAACGCAAATTGGAAGTCATCACTGCATCCCATTCTTCAACGGATGTATCCAAAATGGGTTTTACAACCTGGTAGGCGGCATTGTTTACAACAGCGTTCAGAGATTGAGAGAAACGAAAAGTGTCATCATATACTCTTCGAATATCCTCCGGGTTGGAAATATCAGCCTGAATAAATAATCCATCTACAGGAAAATCTTCCGCCTCTAATGAGCGGTCAACACCAATCACGCGCCACCCTTTTTGAGAGAATAGTTTCACAGTAGCGCGACCAACCCCTCCGGAAGCACCTGTTATCAGTACTGTCATCGATTGATTGGTCATCTTCACTCTCCAGGTTCCTGATACTTTACCAGATCAGAACAGGGAATATTTAATCCCTCCAACAGGTTCCTGATCGTATTCCAATGCACTTTTTCCCACGCTGCCGGGCTTGAGTTTGAATTATGGGGAGCCAGCATTACCTGTTCCATTTTTATCAATGGACTCGTTTCAGGTAGTGGTTCCACTTCAAACACGTCTAAACCTGCTCCTGCCAATATTCCAGACTCGAGAGCCTCAATCAGGGCAGCCTCATCCACAATTGGTCCGCGTGCAGTATTGATTAAAACACATCCGTGCTTGCAGCCTGACAACCGTTCAGAATTAATCAGATGAAAACTTCCCGGGTTCAAATCACAATTGACGCTTAGAAAATCAACTTTACTTATCATATCTTCCAAAGATGTCATTTCAACATCATTTGCAGAAATGAAATCAGGATCAATTTCAATAATATCATTTCCGTAGCATCTCATACCAAATGCTCTGGCTTTTCGAATCACTGCTTTTCCAATATTCCCCACGCCAATCACCCCCAGTGAACATTCAGATAATGCTCTTCCTGGAATTTTTTCCCACTGCCTTTCTTTCATATAGCGGTCCATCCATGGCTGGCGCCGCGCAAAAGCCAAAATATACCCCAAAACTGAATCCGAAACAGGCACAGTAAAAGCGTTTGGAGTTCTCCTCACCTGAACTCCAAATTTTGCTGCCGCAGCTTGATTGATTGAATCGATCCCTGTTCCCCATTTGGAGATTACCTTCAACCGGGGCGCACAAGCCTCGATGACTCTGGCAGTAAATCGGTCATCACCACAAATGGCTCCATCAAACTGCCCCGCAAGGTGCAAAAGTTCAGACTCAGATAGCCTTTCCTTAACATCTGTAAGTAACAATTCTATTTCGTAATTCTGAAATACAGGTCTGAATCGATCCAGGAATGGGATCATATAAGGAGCGGATATAAGTACTGTTTTCATTTAGGTCCTTAATCTGCCGGGCACTGAATGGGTATCATATGAGTTAATTCGCCCGGGCGCGATGAATAAGATTGATCAGGGAGAAGTTGATAATTTTGCCCGAAATATTTATTCATTACAATTCGAAATGTATTTATTGGTGAAAGAGTTGGGTATAAATCACTGTAATCCACACCGGGAAGGTAGAGTGCATTAAGTATTTCATAATGTTTACTTGAACCAACTCTTTCCGGTCCATGATCGCCTTGCAGAATGATCACTGGAGGTTGTTTTGAATTTTCAATAATGGTATTAACAACCTCTTTCATCTTAACATCGGTAAATGGAAATGTTCCCCGATACCCTTTGTAGTATGCATCGTTTTCTGTTTTTGGTTTGATTACTTTAATCAAATCAGGGTTTGCTCCTCCAGATGCATCAAAAACAAATGGAGGATGATTAATACTCAGATGGACAAATACCAGCTTGGGACCGGTAATTTGCGGCACTTCCTTGAGCTTCTCCAGTGTAAACAGGGTTACAGCTCGCCGGTAGGATTCTTCTGCATAATTCGCCTTTTGAATATTCGCATCCACAACTGGAGCCAGAAATGTGTTGCGAAGGAACATGATATCAAAACTACCCAGCCTGCTTAAAACAGACTGCGTACCAAGTGCCGAACTAGTTGGAAGAAAATAATAATTAGCATTAAACCATTCAGTGAAGTTATAACCGGTTTCGAATGCCACCGTTTTGTAACCCAATTCTTCTAACTTTAGCCGAGCTGCATTATAACGAATACCACGCCCCAGGCTGATATCTTCAAAATCGCCTGGATTGGCAAGATAATCCATATTTAACGACAGGTACAATGAGAGATTTGTCTGATTGTAGTTAGCTTTGGCACAATCAGCAACGTAAAAACCAGTATTTCTTAAGTAGTTTATAAATTCCGAATTATCATACCCATATTCATCTCTTAAAATATCACTTCTGGTGTAAGTATCCAGGATAATGTAGTAAATATCTGGTTTATATCCCTGCGATAATTGAATATCCTGAGATTCTCCTGATTCGCTTGAAACGACTGCCTTAGTGGAATTTCCCAGGGATAAAGTGATTTGAATTACAGGCATGATCAAGAGGGCAACAGCAAAAATCGTAACCATTTTATGAAGTTGCACAGGTATATTACTGAGTCGTAAGATCCCAGCGAGGATCATAACACTGATAATGACCCATATCACCACCAGAAAGCGATGCCTGCCTATAATCAAATCTCCAAGTGAGTAGCCTTCCACCAACCCATAAAAATGTCCGTAGGAAAAAAAAGATACCAGAAATACTGAAGATAACAATGCAGTTTTTTCGATATCCTTTACAAATATGAAAAATAATAGACAGACCAAGACTGCTACACTAATCGAAAATGCTAAAGGGAATATGACCTTTTCGATGCCCACTTGCCCTAAATTGGCAGAGAACAAAGAAACCGGTGGATAAAGTGCCAGTAAAAAAGGGTATAAAAACCAGTGGAACGTTCGTGATTGACGCATTAATTTTTTTATTCTTTCTGACTAATGATTATTATTCAACAGCCATAATTTCCTGATAGCTAGTCGATTTAATAGCTATCATTGAGAGTTCATAAATTATAACCCTGCAGAAATTTTTATTGATTAGCATTCCTTAATGAAAGCATAAGTTCTGCCATCTTAAAATCGATCTCTTCATCCACATCCCATGCTTCTTCAGGGGAAATTTCATACATTAGCGGTCGATTACCTAATCGATTACGCTTGGTTTCCAGACTTGATTTAGTGAAAACATAAAAACAGGAATTCTCTTCATAGACTGGAGGTAAATCTTGAGTCCGAATAAGAATCGCGGGGTTATGATTGATCGCTCTGCCCAGTTCATCCCAATATCTAACCTGGCGACGGGTAACACTAAACATGGAATCATATGCAGGATATTTAGCCAGAAAAGTGTTCAATGCTTTGGATATTGTCTCAGATTTTAACAATGGATTGGTGGAATGGGTTTGCATGTAAAAATCTGCATTTAACTGGCTGATGTCATACATTAGGATTTCGTTCATTGGAATATCATCCGCTTGTAAATATACAGGTCTCTCGATTTTTATTACTTTAGGGTAATCTTTTTCAAGGATCTCAAGAATAATTGGGCTGTCGGTATCGATAGCAATCTTCTCAATCTCCGGTACCCTCATGAGAGAATCCAGTATATGCATAAACAATGGTTTCCCCACCATCGGACGATAATTCTTACCTGGCACCCGTTGAGAGTGATGACGCATTGGAATTAATGCAGCGATTCTTTTTTCAGCCATGCGGTTAACTCACTTTTTTACTCATTATACTGAATTGGTTGAATTTTTCGGCTAGATTTTTTATGATTGGTATCCATATCTCCAGGATAATAAAAACGCTTACGCAAATGCCATGTTAATGGTCCAGATTGGCGATAGCCACGATAAGTTCCCCAGAACTGCATCACCCGGAACCAGATAATCTCTCTCCAAACGCCCGATATCATACCTTGTTCGCGGGCAATTCGAAAATCATGCAGGATGTTTACCCAGGTTAGACGAAATAAATCCCACAATCCAAAACGTTCTTGAGGAAATATCTTTTTAAATGCCATGGCTTCCCGCAAATAGCGGTTTCCAACGCCAACCGGAGTTTCATTGTGAATATGAATGATCTCAGCTTCAGGGACATATTGAATTGTTTTACCCTGAAGGATCATGCGGTTCGCCCAATCGATATCTTCCAAGCCGGGAAGCATTTCATCATATTGATTCTCGATCCATAATGCCCTACGGATAGCTGCATTGGCGTTGTTACAGAATGGGTAGGTTTGATCTGGGTAATGCGAATCGGGGAACCACTGCGCAAAGATTTGGTGTTCTGAAAATTTACTACCATCGTAACCTCTTTGCTTGCCGTATGTTAATGCAACCTTAGATGATTCAAATGGTTTAATCAGAGATTCTAGCCAGTCAGGATAAACTGGATAGACATGTGCACTTGCCATGACAACTAAATCGGCATTCGCTTGAGAAATGCCCATATTTAATGATCTACCAAAAGTAAAATCTTCAGGTTTAATCTGAACTATCTTTACCTGATAGCGAGAAGCTATTTCCAATGTGCGATCTGTTGAGCCAGAATCCACCAATATTATTTCAACTTGTTTAATAGTCTGTTGTTGAATTCCCACAAAAAGTCGTTCAATGTATTTCTCTTCATTGAACGCGCGGATAACTACTGAACATACAGGAAGATTATTCATTGTCTTCAATAGATTTTACAAGGATCAGTAACAGGAAATTCTTCAAAATTAAATGGATCTTTGTTTACGTTAGATGAATAGTAATGATTAGGAAGCAACGGATAATTTTCTCCAAACCTATCATTAAAAACAAACCTGAATAGATTTACCGGTGAAAGGTTTTCAGGCAAAATGGTATTTTCAGATAGCCCGTAAACCGAAAGGAAGATACTAATTCTTCCGGGAGATCTGACCCCGTGATCCCCCTGCAAAAGAATAATCGGTTTTACTTTACTGGCATAAATGATTTTATCAACATTAGTGATTATCTGAGGGTTGGTAAAATCTAAAGATTTCTGATAACCTGAAATGTAATAATTATCATCTATTGGTACACCATCATTAAGATAATAATTCTTATCAGTAAGAATTGACCCGTCAGAATCAAAGATATATGGTCGGTGATTTGTTACCAGGTGGATAAAATAGAATTTCGGTCCAGGTATATCAAGCGTTGATGAAATGTTATTCAAAATAAACTTTTGCCGATTATATTTACTTTTGTAGGGAAAACTTAACCCAAGTTTTTTTTCTATAAAAGGAATATTGTGGGTAGCGGCAAGAATGGTGTTATTCATTACAAGAGCTTCGAATTCAGTAATGTATGGAAGAGCAATAGGATTCGCAATTGATCTGATGTAGTAGTCAGAATTTGTTAATTCTGTAAATGGATAACCTGTCTCATAAGCAATGGTTGTGTAGCCTAAATCTTCAAAATACTTCACAACTTTGCTCTTTTGAATATACGGATCAAGAATTGAGGCATCTTTGTTGGAAGGCGATAGGCTATCATCCAGATTTTGAACATAATCCAAATTCAGAGAGCTACTTAACGAAAGCCGGGTTGCAGTGAAATTGCTAAGACTACAATCTACCACCTGGAACCCACGCATCTCCAGTTGACTGATAAATCCAGAATTATCGTAGTCCATTTTTGATTTAATATAATCTTCGCGAGCATAGCTGTCTAAAAGAAAATAGTAAACATCTGGATGATTATTTGGCGCTGTTGAAATCACTGCTTTATTGTTAATTCTCGAGGAATCGGGAAATCGAATTTTCTGATAATGTAAACTTATTTGAAAAATCGGAAGAACAACCATAATGATACAAATCATGGCTGCGATTTTCTCCAGATTCGAAATTACGGGAGTTTTGATTTTTGAAATCCCCCATATTATCCCAAGAAGGACAAGCATTACAATAAAGACAAGAAATCTATGCCGTCCGAAAATCCACATTCCAAATTGCCATCCATTAATCAGGTTATACAATGCGCCATAACTTGTCAAAATGATGGAGGTGATAAATGAAGTAATAAACGCTTTCCCCTGATGCTTGAACAACAGAAAAAACAGACCATATGCGATGAATGTAAACACAATACCGGCTATCAATGGTCGGATTATATAGATAATCCCAATCTCAGCAATATTTAGTTGATATAACGAAATAATCGGATAAACACCTAATAGTATTATTCCCCACCATTTGAATGATTTTTTCTTGTTTTCGTTCATCTTTATTGATAAACCTATACCAAATCAGATTAATTACAAGTGTAAGCAAATAGTGATTTTTTATATACCAAACCAACTTGATTAACACATCCTGAAAAAACCTTCTGATAAGGACTTGTTTCCAGTAAGGTGTATTCATTGACATAAACATATTGCAAATTTGCAGATTTCAATTGCTCTTTTAAATTTCCATTGCGCAATGCCTGGAAGTAAGCTTTGCTATTCATCAAGCCATCCAGATTGATAATTGTACGGTCGTTTATGAAATAGGATACCGTTCCTCCACCGGGGGTACCTATTACAGCACCCGGAGGGGTCATGCTTTCTAGCATTTGAGGAATTAATAGATATGTGCCTGGATCATTCCTCTTGCTTGTCGGTGGATACACATTTAGCAGGTTTACTGCAAATGTTAACACTATTGATATCGAAATTCCACCAACCAATACTCCTGTTGAAACCATCAGATGCTGCCGATGTTGTTGCCATTCAATCCAGACTACAATCAAGATAATTACTAAGAGAAAAAGAGAAATAGTCTCAACCGTCCAGTACCAGGTACGCATGTGAACGTAACCACTTATATAAAAATAAGCCACACGGTATAGAGTTGCTAAAAGCAATGGAATCATTCCTAATCGATCCCACCAGGCTGCTATACGGGAAATTTGTTTAACTAAAATAAATATCAGATACAAACTTCCAATTATTCCCCATGCTAAGTAACTCGAAGAATATGGATGGGAATGGGAAAACCGGGTAATAACATTTAAAAATTGATAGATAAGGGCAAATGGCGATTCCTCTCCCAGTCCATACCTTCTGATTTCCGCTAGAGATGAAATCGGCGATCCATACACAGTCGCCCCTAATGATCCCCACCATTGTTTGATTTGACCACTCACTGGCATTGGAGTTCCAAAATTGACTTGGCTCCATAGGATATAACCGCCCACCAGAATTATTATTGGGAAAAAATATAAAGAAGCAGTTTGCAACCACTTTTTAAGTAAAATCCACTGATCACATATTGTTAAAGTCGGGCTTAGATTATTACCAAGAAATTTCACTGCAAGCCAACTTCGGATGGTTGCAGCATAAACAATCCATAAGAGAACCGAAACTAATAATACTGTTTTGGAAAACCTTTCAAGCAAACCAATCTGACCTAAAGCAAGAATAATTAACCCGGATACTCCCGCGGCGACTACACCAGCTAATAATCCCCGCACATAAACAGATCTACCCTTCAACCATTTATGTGTAATCGAAAATAATCCCAAAAGATAAAATGAAAGAATACCTGTTATGAATACTAGAAGAATTGTTATAAAAATAAATAGAGCATGTGGATGAATACGGTAACCAATAAACTTAATGCTGATTGACACAACGATAACTAATGCTGTTAGAGCATCCAGCAAAAGTATTGAAGCATCTTTCTTCCTTGTAAACATCAACCATACGCTTAAAAATCCAATAAATATGATGTTATCGAGACGGGCAAGAATTGTTAATCCAGCCAAAATACCAGCAATCCAATAATCGATTTTCCTCGGATTAGTCTTTTCCCGTAGAATTATTGCATGCCGCCAGGTAATAATTATTAAGAAAAAACTTAATGCTGATTCCAACCCTCCCATGAAAGTATTACTATACATATACCAGGAAAGCATAAAGGATATCGCAAGTGAAAAGGCAAACCAGTGGTTTATCTTCTTCTTCAACACATCAAATAATGCGACCGCAGATCCCAACTGAAGTATTCCAAACACAATTACAACCATTCTGAGCGGAAGGATCAAATCATTGTTTATTAGAAATATGGGAATACATATCAACATCCAGAGTGGATGAAACCCATTGGTAGGGTTAATTCCATCAAATGTCACGCCTTTACCAGCAACAATATTTTGGGCAACTTTAAAATAAAAGAAGCCGTCATCATTGTTGTACCAGTTCATCAAAGTGGAAGGGGAAGCAGAAGCAACCAGAACAGTTGATAATCCAATCAGGATTGCTAGTAGTATAACCAGGTGATAGCTTCGAATCTTTTTTAGAATCATGTTTTTCCCATTACCAATTGAGATCTTTTTCATAACCCAAATCAATCAATAATTGACCGGCTAGATCCTTAAATATATCCTTGTGCTCCTGTGTGAAGGCACTTTTCCATCCACCAGATTTACCTTTTCGAAAGGTAGGTGATTTTTGTGGATTAATTCTGGATACCAATACTTCCACCGCTTTGCTCTTATCCACATGCAAGGGAAACCCACGCTCGATGACATAATCTAGTATCTGTCCAGTAAAGATCAGGGGATCATCCATCAAGTTTTCATACTTAAGTGTCAATACTCCAGAACTACCTAACCAGCCCACAAATGGCGCAAATCTACCTGCGATATCTGGAAATGGGTTTTCGGCATCCGGTCTGCCCAAAATACTGGTCTTCAATCGGTCATTAAAATTTTGTAACACTTGTATGTAGTAGTTATGGTGAACATGGTTTGGTTCAATATCTGTCACATAATGAACGTGTGATACTACAACATCACGGGGATCACGCAGAATAAATATTGTTGCAAAAGCATCGGATGTAAGCACATCCTGGATCCATGGAAGCGCATGCAGATGCCCATAAGCAGTATCACCATATGACAAATGATTTAATCCAGATAGTATTTCTTGTCGGGTACGTTCTCTACCTGTTTCACCATCATACATAACAAAGGCAGGCATCCCGGTGTTCACAGCTGGACCGATGAAAGGAAAGCCTTCCATGATTTGGGTAAGTAGATGTGTGCCACTTTTTGGAAATGAATTCGCAAAGAGAATGGGGGCATTTTGCAATGAAAGTGATCGGTATTTCCATTGCTGCCGTGCTCTTCGCAAAAATCTTCGTTGATCCTTAGCAAATTGGATTAAAGAATTTCTTGATCCGCTTCTCATAAGTAACTACCAATCCTGCGTGGTTTCATACCCCAACCTTTGAAGTAGATCACCGGTTTCTTTTTTAAATAAGGTTTTCAATTCAGAGGTGAAATACTCACGCCAGTTACCAGGTTTGCCTTTCCTAAATGTTCCTGATCGTTTGGGTTCAATTGCATTTTTTAGAAAACTAATTGCTGTGATTTGATCTACCTTTGGGCTGAAATTATATATTGCCAAGTAATCTAATATTTTCTTCAAAGCAGTATCTCTATCAAGGATCAGATCTTCAAAACGCATTGCGAGGATAGATGACTGATCTAACCATGGAAGGTAGCGCTGGTATTTTTTAATAATTGGCGTGAGAGGATTTTCTGGCATATCGACACCCAATATAGCTGCTCGGATCCGTTCATCCATGTTGCTGAGAGTCTCATTGTAGTACTTGTGCATATTGTGATTTTTATTCATTTCTGTCGCATAAAAAACATGCGAGATAATCATATCGCGTGGATCACGGTAAACAAAGATGACTGATCGATCTGGTTTTGTCAGTTCGGATAAGAATGGCTCTTCTGCAGGAAGATAACAATAAGCAATATCGCCATGATTTAATCTGCTTATCTTTGAACAGACTTCATCTGGGGATAGAATGCTATTGTCTTCGCTTCGATTGAGGGGCGGCATTCCCGGATTTACAAATGGGCCGATACCAGTCAGACCTTCGAGGATTTGGATAATCAGGTGAGAGCCTGATTTTGGCATAGAATTACCAATAACAACCGGCATTTGATTGATCCTGCCACCCGAGTGTACCAAGGTTGAAAGACGGCGAAATTGCCAGCGAAAATATTTGGCATATTGTTTAATTTGCAGTGTTGCTTTCATTCCATTTCCACCAGGAAAGGTGACCTTTTAACAATCCCATTCACAAGAATCTGCATCGTAGGTGAGTTAGCAACCAGCAGATCAGAAACACCGAAATCACCTAATGAGACTAATCCAGGACGATGCGCATCAGTTATGTAAGCTGAAAAAGGTATTGCGGTTCTATATAGCTGGAAAAATAGCACCCTCCTAGCTTGCAGCTTATGTTCTGGAGGAGCTAATAACCTCTCTGTTTTAAGAAAATTATCGAGTATGGTCCAGTACTGATCTGCTGTTTCAGGAAAAAATACTGTTGGATATTTTGAATATCTGGACTGTCCTGCCGCAAGAACAGGTACACCTAAAATAGATGCTTCTAAACCGATACTGGAATTGTAGACAACAACAAATTTTGATTTTTGTATCAGCTCATACGAGCTAAGGTATTCTGTTGCATCCACAAAATGGACATTATCATATTCAAGTACCCGGTTTTGAATTATCCAATCCCGTACTGTCTCCCGACTCTGTTTGGCAGATCCTGGCCGTAATTCATCAGGATGAGCTCGGATAACAAAGAGTGTATCAGGATGTTTTTTGATAATCCCTAACAACTCAGAAAGCCATGTAAACATATCAGAAAAAAGAACATTAGAATGTGGCTGACTGGTATCAAAAATAACATTCGTGAAAATTGGTACCACCTGACTGAATTTGGAAATTTTCTGTAGTAAAGCATCATCCAATTTTTTCATATCCTGCCAGAATTGGATACCAGCCATCTTAAAGTTACCCTTGAATCTATTTGTAAGGTATTCGTCTAACTTCGTGTTCTGATCATCATTTAATTGGAATTTTTCAGGAATTTCCATAGGATAAGCAGTAGCTTCTCCTTCGGTAAAAAATGCAGAGTAAGGCATTAACCCAACTTCATGTGTTACTACACGAATACCTCTTGAGCCAGAAATGTATCGCACCATCGCTTCTGGAAAGAATTGTCCATTAAATAGGACTACAGCTTGCGGATTGATTTGTTCTAGAAGGTTGTAAAATTCTCTGCCAACATTCCACGCAGAAAGAATGAATTCACGATACAGATAACGGGTGGTTTCATCATCAACGAGATGATGCCTGCGTAATTCCCAACGTAATGCTGGTAAAACAATTTCCCCTACGGGTATATCCTGATATCGCACTTTCATCAAATCATCTATGTGTAAATCCCGGATCAGATTGCTAAGGGGAACATCTTCCTGGTACTTAAACCAATATGTATTAGACCTATCAAATTCTACGAGAGAGTGCCTGATGCATTTTTCACACGGAAGATCTTGAGTAACATTATCACGATTGGTTCCTAATACACATTTACTCATCCCATGCTGACACACAAAATGAACAACCGGTACACCTTCAAGGCGTAACCCCCAGGCAGTCAGCAATGAGAAGGCTGCATTTAGACTTAATCCTCCCAATCGTGTTGAGGCATTGAAGAAAATTACCGGTTTCATCCCAGGCTTGGTACGGGCAGCGGATGATACTTTCTGCGCCATTTTTCTGATCTTTTCATCCCCCTGTCTACGAGAAAGGGATGCCCGTAACTGTTTAGAATAATGCTCTATAGTTTTTATTGCCATTTATACTCTATTCGCATATCCGGTCATCTTTAATAATTCGAAAATCAAATGGATTTGAATCATTGGAAGCGTAATTGATGTCATCCAAATAATCATAATCTCCGCCAAAGTATTCATTTAAGATGAGTCTGAATGTATTCACCGGTGATATTGAAGGATAAAAAGCATCACTGCCTTCTCCTGGTAGATAATAAGCATTCAGGATAAATGTCCTTTTAGGGTCAACACCATGATCCCCTTGAACGATGATGATGGGCGGGGTTTGGGAATTATTTATTATTTCCTTCAGAATTGGAATAATCCGGAAATTTATATAATCCAATTGATTTCTATACCCACTTGCATAATCCTTTGGAGTCGGACCTATGGGAGTTGCACCATCATTTCCAGGGTAGTTTATGTTTACTCCCTGCCGGCTGAATACAAATGGAGGATGCGGAATAAGGATATGAGCATAAACAAATTTTGGGCTGGGCGTTGTAACCAATTTTGGAAGTGTATCTAAAACAAACAGCTCACGAATCACATGAGCCTTCCGTGTATCGAGAGCATCTGCAACCGGACTGAACCAACGCGCTTGTGCGTCAAGCAAAGCCGACAAGCCTGTTGTTCGCGCCAGCAAAGATTCAAAACCATTGATGGTAATCCCCGCTTGAGACGCCTTTAATGCCTGGTATGATGGCGCGAGGAATTGATCTGCGTCTCTAATTTCTGTAAATGTGAAACCAGTTTCAAAATTAATAAACTGGTACCCCATTTCCTCAAATATTTTTCTAACCCTGCTGTTATGAATTAATGATGGCAACCCTGATCGATCAGAATTTCCCGCAGAATATTGCTTACCCAGAGTTTGTAAGTACTCCATATTAAAGCTGGACGCCATCGACAATTCAGTCATGTTGTAATTCGACACACTACATCTGGCTACCTCAAACCCCATACCTTCCAGGTCTGCTAAGAAATCAGAATTATCATATTTATAACGATCTAAAAGAACATCATCTCTAGCATACATATCCAAGATAATGTAATAGATATCGGGTTTTGTTTCAGAAGTGATACCCTCATGAGTTTGCAGGCTATCAACCGCTTTTGAATTAAGATGATTGTTCCTGGCTATCGATATTGCTGTGTATCCTAGCTGGAATATAGGCAAGGCAATTAGTATTATTGCAACTGCGTTTAATATTTTTGTCTCAAGCTGTAAATTATTACGGGTTCTAAATGTTTTATAGAGTAAGATGATTGTTATTACTAACCATACCGGAAGCAGATATCTATGCCTGCCCAGGGTCAAATCAAAAATTTGAAGTCCTTCCAGATATGTATATACCTGTCCATATGCTGAAAATGAGACTATCAGGATCGAACTAATAATTCCAGATCGATCATCCTTCTGTGTGATTAACCTAACAACACCAAAAATGAGAATACTGGCAACGAAAAATACCACCAGTGATCTGATTGCATCTACTGGTCGTATTTGGAGGATATTGCTTGCAAGTAACGCCAGTGGCGGATAGAGAGCGAACAGGAACGGATGAATAACCATCTTCCGTCCGGTTGATTTCTCTTGCATTATTTTCTTTCCAATAAGAATAACCAGCGTTTAGAGCCGGTGATAGGTTCTTTGGTGCGAACGCTATACACATTTGAAAAAGCTTTTTCAAAACCTTCGAGTGTGTATTCAGGAAAAATATCTTCACGAGTAGCTAGCAACCTTTGCACCTGAGAATCTTCTTTGGGCACAAACTCAATGATCAACCATTTGCCAATCTGAGCGAAGAACTCCGCTAATGTACTTAGTGGAACATTATTAGAAATTGCAAGATGATGAATAAGAGCAAGTGCCATTACACAATCGGCAGGTCCACGCTGCAGGAAAGATGACCGCTCTTGGTTAGCCCAACCTAAAGATGGACTGGGGTTAGTCAGATCAAGCACCAGTGGAAGCAAGTATGATTCTTTCCTGGCTTTAACATCTTGCCAACCTTGTTCAACTGCGAGTGGATCGATATCAAATGCAATACTGAAAATCCCCTGCTCAGAGGCAACTCTAGTAAAGTATCCGGTATTCGCGCCTAAATCCCATAATGTTTTTGGAGAAGCCTGCATAACCAATTTACTAACAAGATCTCGTTTTTCTTTCAGGGAATTGTCCGAATAGTTAGTATCATCATAATAATGACCCCATTCGGTTTTTACGCCCTTAGGCGTTAGACCTTTGATGGTTGATTCAAGGGAATCAACCAGTCCCATAAATGCATTCCTGTTCATCTGCCCTTTGTTTTGCTTCTTTGCGGAGGTATCATCAGCATATTTCAATTGGGCAGCAGCATGTGTGTGGATATGCAGGTTTAAACCCAAATTTAACTTGGTACTACCGGGCAATAGTTTGCTCGCCAAATCAAGGGGAATCCCATCTATATAAACTCGCATCAGTTGTGAAAGCCGAATATCTGTGAGCGCCATCAAGGCAAGTGGCGCCAGGAAATGCTGACAAAACTGTCGATACGCGACCCACGGTTCACCCTGAACATAGTTGTCAAATGATAATGTGTCAATAAGTAAGGCTTTTCCATTTACAAACTGAATATTATAAGCAGAGGCATCTTTTAGAATAAAGCCTTTTTCGAATGCTTTCTTTTGGATCTGCAATGTGGCCAGGGCGGCATCTTTGTACTGTGAAAAGCTCCACTCAAAGGGATAGGAGATGAAGGGCAATTCATCAGGCTGAATAACCCGGTAAGCTGATTCTTCTTCCGCGGGTTGAACATCTACTTCAGCAGACCTGACAAGCAGGCCATATTTCCATAGATCTTCAAGCAATCCAGAACTTACTAATTTTTCATATTGGCTCTGGTAATGCTTATTAATTTGCCTGTATAAGATCCCATCTCTGCGGAACATAAATCCGCTAGGATCACGAAAGGAGGCAGCAATTTTATTGAGGTTGCTCATCCTTGTTCTCTTCCTGTGGCTGCGGATCTGCTTTTCCAGTTATTCTTCTAAAGAAAGCAGATATCTGCTTCCAAAATGTTTTTATGGCGAAACCCCCACCTAATAATGCAGCAATCAGTAATTGGATAAGATAGCTGCCGGATCCAGGATCTAAATATGCCAGAATGACACCAGTGAATGATTGAACAGGAAACATGAATACCTCCACAAGTTATTGATATCTTCGCAATTTCATTAACGAAGGTTTTTCAGAATCATAAACGCGCTTTATGCCGTCGCCTAATGCGTGCTCGGTGACACGCAGATATTTAACCAGTCTTTCCACGCCACCTGGTTCAACCGAGGCAGCCTGATCGGTACCCCACATTGCCCGGTCCAGTGTTATATGACGCTCAATCAAGCATGCACCCAAAGAAGCTGCAATTACTGATGGGATTAATCCCACCTCGTGACCGGAGTATCCAATGGGGACAGAGAATTCTTGTTTTAGAGTCTGGATTGCCCTCAGATTTAGCTCTTCGGGTTCACAAGGGTAAGTGCTGGTAGTATGGGTAAGAAGTAAATTTTCTGTACCTATTACATCTACCGCTTTCTTAATTTGTTCCAGGGTAGACATGCCTGTAGATAAGATTACTGGCATATTTAAAGATTTTACCTTTTTTAGAAGTTCATGGTCAGTAAGAGAAGCAGACGGGATTTTGTAACATACTGGAGAAAATTGCTGCAGAAAATCAACTGAAGGAATATCCCAAACTGATGAGAACCAGGTGATACCTTTTTCTTTACAATACCTGTCTATCTCCTGATACTCTTCCTGACCAAATTCTACTTTATAGCGGTAATCCAAATATGAAATATACCCCCATGGTGTATCTCGCATCTGACCTCGTTGGTCAGGAGGTACACATAATTCAGGAGTTCTTTTTTGGAACTTAACAGCATCGACGCCATTCCGTACCGCTACATCAATCATTTGTTTTGCTATATCTATATCACCATTATGGTTGATGCCAATTTCAGCAACAAAATAGATGGGGTATCCATCACCCACTTCGCGGTTGCCTATTTTTATTGTCCTCGTCATTTATCCTCGCATCAATTTTGCTTTCTTGGGTTAAGAAATGCCGGATTACAATTTTCTCCATCTCCAGTAACCGGAAGAAGCTGCTCAATTGTACTATGAGTCGTGAAAAATGTTTGATCGTCAATTAATGGTAATCCTGCATCAAAGACACTATTGAATACAAGTCTGAACGAATTAACCGGGGTGATAGACGGATATATTACCTCTTTTGCACCCGGGAAAAAATACATATTCAATATATCGCTTCTGCCAGAAATTGATGTCACCCATTTCGATGGTCCATGATCACCCTGAAGTATGATAACCGGAGGTATATCTGATTTTTGGATGATTTCAGTTAGTATCTCAGTGAATCTTTTATTAAGGTAACTAACCTGATCTGTATAACCACTTATGTATGCAAATCCGTTCTTTGTATCTGGATCATTATTTAATGTAAAAGGTGTATTACGATTAATGTATTCGCCATCTGGTCCAAATACAAATGGATTATGTGGCGCAAGGATATGGGCGAAAGCGAATGTGGGCGCCGGGTTATCTGGAACCTTAACCAGATTATCCATGATATCCAACATCCTCTGGCGATGCTCCAGGTGGGCTCCATCGAGAAATACACGCACAGATGCAGGTAGTTTTGATTCTAGCTGAAATATCAGAGTGCCCAAAGTGGTATTCAGGTACATATCTTCAAATGGATTGATACCTCCAAGCAGCCAACGCATACTTGATGGTCGAACAAAATAGACATCAGCATCATTCCATTGAGAAATTCCATACCCAGAATCAAAAGCTACAGTTTTATACCCAATTCCCTCTAATGAATTCCTGACAGTATTATGAATAGTCCACTCATTTAATACAGCAGGGTCACTAGCTTGCGCAGGTTCAATAGCAAAGGACTGTGGATAATCCATATTTAACGAAGCTGCAAGAGAAAGGTCTGTGATGGTGAAATTTGTCTGACTATCAGTAGCGGTAACAAAACCAAGATCTTCCATACCCACCAGAAATTGTTGAATATCATAGCTAAAACAGTCACTTAACACATCTGCTCTACCATACGAATCTAAAATAATGTAATAAATATCCGGAAGCTGGTCCTGCGGGAGTGATTTAAGAGGAATATAGGCTCCGTCACGCCGTTGAGAACTTACCTGCGTTGCAAGGTTTGCGGATTTTAAATTTGCTTCTTTAATGAAGTAAGTGAAGATTTGAATTATGGGTACAATCAGCATTCCCATACTTACAAGCAACATAGCAGGCAGAATTCTGGAGAAATTTCTCTTGGATCTTATGACCCACCATGAAAAAGTGAAAAGGACAATACACATGGTTATTATTAGAAACCTGTGGCGTCCGATATTTACCCCTAATATAGATAACTCTTCTATCAGCGGGTAAAGTCTTCCATAAGAAGAGAATATTAATACAACAACGCTGGTGACTACCGCCGCCTTGTGAATATTTTTCAGAAGAGCCACCAGCACTCCCCCAAAAATGATTGTTCCAAGCAATACAACCAAGAAGGATCGGATGGTCGACTCCGGTCGAACATATTTCAGATTGGCCGCCCAAAGGCTCAGAATAGGAAACACAGCCAACAGGATAGGATAAAAAGGGATTTTCTTCAAATGTACCTTAATTACTATTCTTAATGCGATCCATGAGAAGATCACAAATCTCTCTAACTGCTCCGTGTCCACCTTTTCTGGTAAGTACCAGATCGGCGGCCATTAACACTGATTTTTCTGCATCTGCTGGAGCAGCCGCAAATCCAACTACTGGAAAACATTCGAGATCGTTGACATCATTGCCAACATAAATTACCTCAGTTGGTTTTATCCTTCTCTCTTGAAGCACTTTCTTCAATGTATTTGCTTTTTGATCAATACCCTGTAATACAGGTACATTCATTTTCTGGCACCGCTTTGTTACAACCGGATTGGTTTCTTTCGAAATCACTAGTGGTTCAATACCCGCTCTCCCCCGCAGTAACGCTAAACCAAGACTATCCGATCGATAAGCAGCGACCGCTTCTTTCCCGTTCTCATCAACCCACACACGGTTATCCGTAAGTACACCGTCAAAATCCATAACAATCATTTTGACATTTTCAGGGAAAGGTCGCGGTTGTTTACCTGGAAAAACCATATCCAGATCACCATGCCATACCAACCATTCTGCCCTGTCCCAGTCACGCAACGAATCAATATCTACAGTAAATGAAGGATCGATATGAATAGGGAGAATTACATTCCCAGAGAGGGATCTCTTTTCTAAAATTGTGTATACTCTGATTGCATCGACATGTCCGGTTTGCCAGTATGTTGCAGGAAGCAATTGCCGGGGTGCGTTATATGGTTCAGCTATTCCTTCCACTTGCAAAAGAGGAATCATGTGATCACCCGCCATCTGCCACATTTTATATGGATTTTGTCCTGACGGTACCACACCTCGAACCGAATCGGCTTCTGGGTGACTAATTAATTGTTGAATTGCCTGATTCACTAAACCTTTTTGGCGTATGGGTGAAGTAGGTCTTAGTTGAACAACAATATCAGGCTGATAACCTTCATTTTCCTTTAGCCATTTTAAAGCATGCTCAAAAAGAGGGTAATCTACAGAAAGATCTGCTGAAAGCTCTGACGGCCTACGGAATGGTGTTTCCGCGCCGTGCTGTCGGCTAACAGATGCAATTTCTTCATCATCTGTAGAGACTATCACCCTCGTCACCAAATCCGCTTGCCGCGCAGCGGCAATGCTCCACGCCACCAGAGGATGACCTGCAAAGTATTTGATATTCTTGCGAGGGATCCCCTTAGATCCACCGCGTGCTGGAATGATAGCCAAAACTTCAGAACGATTTACCATGCAGTCCAGCCTCCATCAACAACCAAATTTGAACCTGTCATATAGGAAGATGCATCCGATGCAAGGAAAAGTAAAGCTCCATTCATTTCATCCAGATGCGCCATCCTCCCTAGTACGGTTCTAGCAGAATAGTTTTTTACAAACAAATCATCATGCTGGTTAAAAACTCCGCCTGGCGTGAGGGCATTGATTCTGATATTTGTGCCAGTAAAATAGGTCGCAAGATAATGCACTAAGCCAAGAACACCCGCCTTGGTTACCGAGTAATACACTGGTTTAACTCTTCGTGGTTCACCGGGGCGGATATATATCCTTTGATCTGGGCCAACCAAACCATAAGTCGAGCAAATGTTGATGATAACACCTGTATTGGTTTTCATCATTTCACGTGCCGCTGCCTGGCAGGAAAGGAACATTCCAGTTAGATTCACATCCAACGCTTGCCGCCACGCATCCACTGGGAACTCTTCAAAAGTATTGCTGTGTTGTCCAGCCTGCGATTGGTCGAATTTCGGGTCCATAGCTGCGCTATTAACCAGAATATCAACACTGCCATACAGATCTTTTGCACAATCGACCATCGCTTGAACAGATTCGGCGTCAGTTACATTTACCCTCGCAAATCCTGCATCAAATCCCTTGCTGCGTAATTCATCAGCATATTTCTCAGCCGCATCACCATTGATATCCGCAACTAAAACATTAGCTCCAGCTTCTGCGAGGGTTCGGCAGAATTCTTTTCCGAGCAATCCTATACCGCCGGTAATTATTGCAGTTTTTCCGGTAAGTACAAATTTATCTTGTATGGTAGTCATTTATATCCCTGAGAGAATTGAAGACCGGAAACCACAATGTCAGGTCCCCGGTCCAATCAATTTTGAAATTATTCTGCGGCAGATCCATCTGCCAGAAGGAAACCTCGATCCTGGAGGAATCTAATGATCATGCGAGCGTTTTCTTCTGGTGTAACACCAACCGTTTTTAATGAGATTTCTGGATTAATTGGCGCTTCATATGGATCATCCACACCAGTGAATCCTTTCAGTTCACCCCGACGCGCTTTAGCATATAAGCCTTTTATATCACGGGATTCGCATACTTCGATTGGAGTATCCATATAAACTTCCACAAACTGATCACTTCCCACCATCTTCCGGCACTCATCACGAGTTGCGCGATAGGGGCTGATCGCAGCGCAGATAACCACACCCTTTTGCCTCACCAATTCAGATGCTACAAAGCCTATCCGAAGAATGTTGGTGTCACGGTCTTCCTTCGAGAAACCCAAACCCTTGGATAGGTGGGTACGGATAACATCGCCATCGAGTTGGGTGATTTGTTTGCCGTATTCGAGAAGCAAGGAAGTTAAAACTTCAGCCGTTGCCGTTTTTCCAGCTCCAGATAGCCCGGTAAACCAAACACAAAATCCCATATTGTGCCGGGGTGGATACATCTGGCGTAAGATTCGAGCAGTCTCGGGGCGGGTAAACCATTCAGGCAATAATTTGCCTTTCGCCAGGTAGTCATCACGTACTTGAGTTCCTGAGATATTTAATGTACGCGCGCCTGCAGGTACTTTATCTGCTTCAACATATTCATCTGTGTCTGGTAGATAGACCAATTCGTAGAACGGCACAGCTGTCATCTGAAGTTCAGAAGCGTATTTGTTAAATAATTCCTGTGCATCATACGGTCCATAGAATGGTTTTCCCGAACTGTCATTCCCCGGACCAGCATGATCGCGACCGATAATGAAATGATTAGCTCCATAATTTCGACGGATGATCCCATGCAATAAAGCCTCTTTCGGACCTGCCATGCGCATTGCAAGGGGAAGCAGGCTGAGCATCGTGTTCTTTGAATCGTAATATTTTTCGACAAGAGCCTTATAGATTCGAACCCGGGTAAAGTGATCCACATCACCTGGCTTAGTCAAACCAACAACCGGATGGATGAGTAGGCTGCCACCAACAGCCTTTGCGGCGCGTTTGGTTAGTTCTTCATGGATACGATGAAGTGGATTCCGTGTTTGGAAGGCTACCACATTAGCATTGCCCATTTTTTCAAGCTTAGCCCGTACCTCTGATGGGGTATGACGCAAATCCTTGAAATCATAATACATGGGAAGATTAATAACCTTCAATTCTCCCGAAATACAAAGGTTCCCCCAACGAACCATTTCAGATACCATTGGGTGCTTTGAATCGGTAGATCCGTATGCCAAACGGGCTTCTTTGTCCTTATCATAGGGGAAGGCTTCTTCAATTTTCATGATTGCAATCAGGTTATTCTGAGCATCACGCAGGACAACTTCTTCACCCAGAGAATCATAAGCTTCTTTATCTACAGTCAAAGTTATCGGCAAGGGAAACAAAGTTCCATCGGCCAACCGCATCTCTTCAAGTACTCTTTCATAATCCTTATGTCCCATAAACCGATCTAATGGAGAGAAAGCACCGGTTGCCATTAATTCCAGGTCGCAAAGATTGCGTGGGGAGATTTTGATTGATTGGAGGTGAGAGGCTTTCTCTATAAGAGACTGTCTTTCATCACCAGTTACAACCAGATTGACGAGTTTACCGCCGTAAGGGGCAATGATCGCCTGTTTTGATTCAGTCATTGAATAAGCTCCTTAACTTTATATGGTAATAATTCCATCGCGAACCGGATTCGGTCCACCAGATTAATAGACTTCCAATCGATAACCGATTGATTATACCCCATGCATTTCATCCCGCTGTTCGTAATAATTTGAATTGCTGCTGTGTCAAGGGGAGAAAGAGCTGACACCCATCTACCTACCGGGGTTGCCGATATCTGAGAAAATTGATCTGACCACATAGAATTTCCCTTCCAATCTTGCCCTGCACGTGTAGGCTGGCGAAGAGATGGATCATCACTAATTTTCAGGAAATCAGTCAGATTCATCAGGCATTTTTCCGGCTGTTGTACAAATTCTTCAAAAGTTGTCAACCAATATCGTTCTGCACCGAATATTTTTTGATTCTCAATCCCCTGTTGAGTGCTTAGATTCCAGTTTCGGGCAAAAAACCTTGCAGACCAGTCAGGGTGTTTTTTTCGATATGATACATAATTATCCCGTGGATCACGCACTATATGGATACAGCGTGCTTCTGGCCAGTAACTAAATATCTGTTCAGCATACCGTTCATTGTAAGGTGTCTTTTCTACCCAAAATTTTGTACCAGTATTTATCTTTCCAGTTACTTTTCCAAAGGCTAGCATTGCCGCAGAAAGCATATCCCCTTCATGCTTGAAAGTCTCCTTAACAAGCCTGCGCATTTCATCACGGACTTCAGCTATAGGTATATTTGAATAATCTCTGTCTGGAAAATTCTGTTGATGTTCGGGCGGATTACTTTGATTCCATTCAAAAATGTGCGTTAGATATCGATCAGCGATTTCCAGCTTTTTTTCCAAAGTTTTATCAAGTGCATTGGGTAGATAACGCCTAAAAAAGCCGGTCTCTTCTGGATAAACAATCACTTCCGGGTGCGAATCTAAAAGGCTCCGCAAAAGGCTGGTACCAGCTTTTGGATGACCACAGATAAAAATGGGTGAATCTCTCAATATTGCCATAATTTTTCTACCATTTCTGAAGAATGCCTTCCCGGGCAGATGTATGTACCGCGAGGGTGAGTTCAAGCGCCCGGATTCCATCTTCTAGTGTGCAGGCAGATTCAGTCTCTGCTCGGATCATGTTCAAGAAATAAGAGGTCTCATCCATAAACAACCAATTTCTTTCAAATCCATCTGGCGCATTAAAATCCTGCCAGATTGAGTCTTTTGACCGGTATAACTTAAGAACCGAGGTGCCATTGTCCCAGCGCAGCATTCCTTCTGTTCCAATTATTTCCAGCGTATGGCTCCCTGGTCTTTGAATATAATCTAAATGGATTGTTCCGCTGATACTACCAGTCATTCGTAGACCAATTTCAGCTACTGCATCAACATCTGTTTCAAGTTCTGGAATTGTTGAGGTAAATGCCCAAAGTGCTTCGACCTCGCCAAATATCCACCTTAAATAATCAAGGGGATGGCACAAAGTCAGGACTACACCACCACCCAGGTCTTGCCTGGCGGCGTAACTCTGGCGATAATCCTCCCAGGGATGCCATCCTGGCAGGAATTCTCCCCAATTTACCTTGAAAGACACCGGTCTACCAATCATTCCATCCGATATAATTTGCTTTGCTTTTAGAAGATTTGGATGGAAACGATATTGAAAACCAACCAAAACTTTAGCACCAGAATTTTTCACTGCAGCATTTAGCTCTGATACACGATCCATATTATTCGAAATGGGTTTTTCTAGAAGGATTGCTGTTCCCTGTTTAGCCGCTGTGATTGCAACTTCCAGGTGCATGGCAGTTGGATTTGATACAACAACCCCGTCTGGTTGATGCGCTAATGCGGCAGCCAAATCAGTTTCTACTGGAAAACCCTGCAAATCATCATCTGGCATTGTAGATTTCCTGGTTCGGTACAGAATCAGGTCTTTTTCACCATGCGCAATTAGGTTCCGCATATGGCGTCTACCTATAGAGCCCAGTCCAGCGATAACAAATTTCATATTACCACTCCAGATCCATCTCGTACTTCCACTGTATCAAAAGTTCTCCTGCGATTTCCTTGAAGATGGCTTTGTCTCGTGGAGTAAAAAGTTTCTGCCAGCTGCCCTGTTGCCCCTTGGGGATCAACCTGGCAAGATCACTACTCTTCTCAGCCTGCCATTCTGCGTCCGGGTTGGCGTGCATCTCCCCGTCAATCACCACTTTGACATCTTCAGGTATTTCTTGAACCCTGAGGAAACGCCAAATCTTGCACATTTCATCCCAAGGCGATGCCATGAGATCTTCATATCTTAAGTGATAGAAGCGATCTCCAAATAATCGCATACCTTCGCTCTCCGTCTCACTAACATTTCGAACCCAGGATCCCGCAATTTGGCGCAAAGATTTTTCTGTGAATATGGATTTCTCGCCATTCAGATATGGTTGTGGATTCGCCACAAAATCATCCCGAATTTGACGATCTTCTCCGGTCATTCTATCCTGTCTGTCAACAAACCCTTGAAAACGATGTGATAGAGAAGTATCACGTCCATCACGCACAATGTTAATAATAAAAGCATCGGGATATACTGAAGCCGCATTTCGGACAGCTTCCCCGTGGAACACGCTGGATGGACTTTTATCACCTACAATTCTTTTCCCGACTTTCATGGCGTCTCTTTCAAGAATCATATCTGCTGCGGCTCGCATGACCAGTGGGGACAGGTCTCCACCATGATTCCAGCGATTGCTATGATGTTTCAGCCACATTTCTATTTCTACATCATTGACAAGAGATTTCAACATTGGCATTCGGGTAAAAAAATGGGCCTGCCAGTTACAGTGCACTTCCGGATGCAAACGGATCAAACGTGCAAGAAGGGTCGTTCCGGACCGGGCATGACCAAAAATAAAAAACTTATCGCGTGAGAAGAAAGCCCGCGCGTCTGCCACTTCTTCGGGGGTGATAACAGGAATTTCAGCGCGTACCTGCTTAGCCGGGGCAGATCCGCGTAATATAACTGCTGCAGCTTGTTTGATTCTTCTCGGTAAAGATTCTGTCATCCGATCACCATCTATGCATTGATAAATTTATAAAGCCAGCGATACAACTTTCGGGCAAGACCATTTATGAGAGGCATATGGCTCAACCTTTGTTGAACTACAGACGGCTCTTCGATCTTTATGGCATCAACACGAATACCCATTTGCCTGGCTGTCTCTGCGTTTTCTTCACTAATCACATTTCCAAGAAGACGGGTAACTGGTTCAGGTGTATTTAAACGTAAATATCCTAATCTGTCGATAGCATCATCAAATTCACGCATTTTTCCCATCAATTTACCTGACCATCCCTCTGGTAGAGCCTGCAACAATACAGATTTATATGCCACAAACTGATGATGTCCTGCAGAAGCAAAGGCTTTGATATTTTTATAAGTGAATAAAACATCTTCTAATCCACGGCTTTCTGCCTGATATTTTTCCAGAGTTCTCCCCATATTTTCCAAGTAATGATTTTCCCACCGTGAATTCCATAGTAACCCTTTCTCCACGGTTACACCATTCTGGTTGGCAAAACTCATGGTCGAAGTAACCGACCAGTTCAGTTGAGAGCGGATATAAAAACCAGTCACCAACCCAACTTTTGGATATGTCTCTAAAATATTCAAATGGGTACTCAACCAACCAGGCATAAAAAGAATATCATCATCCGTGTATGCAATAATTTCACCTGGCGCAGCTTTAAATATCATTTGTAGCGCATCTGCTTTTCCAACATTTCGGCTGGATAGAATTAGATACTGTATTTTTCCTGCATCGTATAAACTCCGTAAATAATTCACTACCTCCGGGCTGCTTGCATTATCAAAAATCAGAAGGTCAGAAACAGGGTCAGTAGAGCTTATCAGGCTTTCAATACACAATCTGAGGACATCAAACCGGTGCTCAAAGTATCCATCTTTGTGGGGAACATGAGTTAAGACGGCTAACGTTACCCGGCTAGGTTCATAGCCTGATTCTCTATTTCTCGATGGATTCATACCTATTCTGGGCATTATGTAGGAGGTCCTTTATAACTCTTCCAATTCCTGATTCCGAGATATCCTTAACAGGCTCGCCAACCAGGGTGTCTTATGCCTGATGAACTTTATCGGATGTGCTAAATAAAAAAACACATCCATCCAGAAAGGATTGCCTCCGTAGATTACAGGCAATATCTCAAACTCCCTGATTATTTTTCGTAATGTTACCGGATACGGCTGTATTCTACCATTTACAAGCACCTTGGTCGCATCCAGGAGAGTAAAGATGTGACGTTTTCCTCCAGCCAGCCGGAGATTTTCCTCCGATTCCGGGTGATTGTAGTGAATTTTTCCTCCAGGTAAATGGTGATAATCATGCTGCTGGTGGATTATCTGGATATCTCTGGTTGCATCTATCACATCCCACTGCAATTTACGAGCAGTAAAGATAGTCCAATTATCCCATCCGGCTCTGCCAATTACAAAAGGTGGATATTGATCAAATTGATCACGACGAAAAACAAAGTAATCGCTCCCCTTGCTCTTGTGCAATTTGCCAGTCACCCTGATCATATTTTTGAGTGTATCCGCCCATCCGGGTAGGAAATCCAATACGTCTTTGATTTCCATGTCCCATCGATGCCCCATAATCAGGAATTTTGGCGAAACCCGATCAACATTCAGAATTGACTCAATAAATCCCGGTAAAACAATAATATCGGAATTAATAATTACAAAAATATTCGCGCTCGTTGCTTCCTTTACCTGTTCCAGCATCGAACTGATCAGGGGTGCACCGGATGGCGCTTTCAGTATTTCGGGGATATGCTTGACGCCAATTTCTTTCGCAGTCTGTGCCAATCCATCTTCCTCCCCCAACAATATCACTTCGACGGAGGCACCCAGCGCCTTCCATGACCTTATTGCATTACGCTGAATTAAACCAATATGGGAATTGGTAAATGGCTTGGGAGCAGAAAAGAGAACAACTTCAGGCAAAATCAACTCCTCCGACTATCTACTTCACGGAAATCTTTATGACGTATACCTGCATTGATTTCCAGTAATTTTGGATTTCTCTTAGTCACATCTAGAATGTCCAGCCAATTAAAATCACTGCTTCCAATATGGGAGTAAATCTCATTAACAAATTTTAAGTCGTCCGCAGTATCAACAGTCCATCGCTGATTACCAAGGTTTTCACTCCAACATCCTACCAGGCATCGAAAGCGATTGGGGTCATCATAAAGATAGGGCAAGACGTGTTCGCGCTCATACTCAGCAGTTGCTTCATACCAGGCCTTCTTCAGAGCTGCAAAAGAACACACCTCCACATCAAGCCCAATCGGAAAGGTTCGTTCCCAAGGTGGAGGTAATCTTGTTGCGGCAAAATCCCAAGGAAAGGATGGGTCGATCGGTGGTGGAAGATACCTGGGGTCTCCTATTGGGGTCCAGGACGCCTGCGAACCTGCTCTACCCATGAAAACAGAAATCGTCTCATCAATAAGGTCAGGATCAAGTAACGGGCAGTCAGAAGTTAACCTGACAACAATATTTGCACCAGCAATTTTCGCTGCTTGATAGTACCTGTCCAGAACATCATGCATACTGCCACGATAGTAATTAAGACCTTTCCTCTGGCAAAACTCAGCCAGGGGATCATCATCAACTTCATCAGTGATGGCTATTACTATATGTGAGATATTTTTTGCCAGCATAACACGATCAACAACCCGGGCAAGCATCGGCTTGCCCTGAATATCCATCAGCACTTTTCCAGGCAATCTGCTGGATTTCATTCTCGCCTGGACGATGGCAATTATGCTTTCGCAAGGATAATCTGATCTCATTACTTACCTGCTCTACCCATATCAAATGGCTGCGCAGCCATCACTTTTTTATACCCCTCCATCATACGCTGCTGGTTAACTTGCCAGTTTGCCTGCAATTCTGCTTTATGGCGTGCTTTTAAACTCATGACCGCAAGGTCGACCCGCGATTTACTCGCACTTAGAATAATTTCTGTTAACTCAGCAACATTCCCGTCATCGAAAACCCATCCTTGTTCGCCCGGAGTCACCCATTCCATGTTGCCAGGAATATTTGATACTGCTGCTGGCAGTCCGCAAGCCAACGCTTCCATCAGCGATACAGATGAACCATCAATATGAGATGCACTGATGTATAAATCTGCAGAATGGTAATAATGGGGCAGGTCAGTGTAGCTAATTTGCCCGGGCATGTGTATCCGGTCTAAAACATTTCCATCTTCAAAAATGCTTTTTAAATTTTCTCCCTGGGATCCGCTCGCTAATAACAGTAGCCGCAATTTTGGATCTTTATTTGCTGCCTCAACGAATGCTCGGGCTACAATATCGACACCGTATTGCGGTTCCCATGAGCGGTTGCAGAATAATACAAATGCATCTTTCCAGCCCAAGTCTTCAATAATTCTTGAATTTTCTTCAGGTCGGAAATGGTTTAAATCGACACCCCACGGAAAGTATGTGCTTCTTGAAAGATCATAACCATAATCTTCAGCTTTCTTAAGGACTGCCCGGCAGTCAGCGAAAAGCCAATCTGATTTCCGTAAGACATTACTTGTAACCCAACGAGAGACAAAATTTCGATCTGCGTCCTGCATCAGATCAAAACCCCACGACATGCTTACCAGAGGATGGAATCCACTCAATGTAGCAACCAGACCTGCCGATTGGATCGGTCCCGCGTGGATGAGATCAGGGCGGATATCAATAATTATTTTCTTCAGGTCCAGTGCAAGGGATGGTGCTGACCAAATGTGAAAGCGATCCTTTCCTCCACCCTTCCATTCCAGCTGAATTACACCTTCAGGAAGAGATCGACCTTCTAATCCTCTTTTTGCATCTTCAAGTCTGAGAAAATATGCTTCATGACCTCCACCTATGATCGCCGAAAGATGACGATGGTCATGTGGGCTGTAGTCTCGGGATACATAAAGGATTTTCATCGAGGTTTCGTTACTTTCCCAAATCAGTCCAGTAAAGTTCCCTGCCAGCTGGAATATCTTCCAGCGCCCTACAGCCAACAACAGCAGGTATTTCGTAAGGCAAAATAGATCCGGGTGTTGCCGGTCTGAGAACATTGATCATTTCCCGGGTAAAGTATTCTCCGGCTTTGATATCTCTTGCAGCGCGCAGACAACGTCTCTGAACAATAACCGTTTGTTGTTCATTTTCATTAATAACCTTGTTGGGATTTCCCAATGCCCGCTCCAGCTCACGCGTACGATCAACCATCTCACGCCAGGTAGCTGGGGTCATGGAGAAGGGATGATCAGGACCGACCCGTTTGATATCGTCAGTAAAGTGTTTCTCTACAACACGCGCTCCCAATGTAACCGCCCCTAAAACAGTAGCATGCCCCGAAGTATGATCTGATAAACCCAGAATCAGATCGGGGAACATCGTCCGATAAGTGAGAAGAACACGCAGATGGATATGGTTGAAATTTTCCAAACTAGCAGTGTAATTTGTATTACACTGCATCAACACAAGCTGAGAATTATGCTCCAGAATTATTTTTACAGCTCGTTGAACCTCACCAATATTAGAAGCACCAGTTGCCAATAATACAGGCTTCCCTAGTTTCGCCATCCGGATGAGGGCTTCATCCCATGTAATATCACCCGATCCAATTTTATAGGCTGGAACAAAGGGATTAAGCATGTCAATAGCATCAAAATCATAGGGGGAAGAGAAGTAATCAATCCCAACTCTGTCACATTCCTCTTTTAAAATTGGTGTCCAGTCAAACGGAATTGAGGCATCTTTATATACCTCAAAAACGGATTTTTTCCACTTTGCTTGATGAGAGAGCTGGTCTCCCATGTGGGTGAAGCCGTAATCTGAGACAATTTGAGCAGCTCTGAAATTTTGAAATTTGGCAGCATCCGCTCCTGCTTCCTTCGCTAACCGGATTAGAAGTTTTGCTCTTTCCAGGTCACCATCATGATTTGCAGATATATCCGCAATGAAATAGGTGGGATGGTTATCACCAATTAAATGTGAACCAATTTTCATATCCATCATCTTTCTCCTTACAGGAACGGGTTCAGACTTCTCTCTGAGTTATCCACCATCTTGCGAAGAATTTGTGGATAAGCCTGTTGATAAAGTTCGAAAAATTGTTTGATTCCAGTGGAAAAATCGGGGAGAGGCCTGTGTAAAACCTGCTCTACTTTACTAGTGTTCAAGCAAAGGTTATTTGCCCTGGCAGCTTTTAAACCAAAATCAACAACAGATACTGGTGATATGAGTCTTTCATCTAAATTGCATTCTCGTGCGATAGCGAGACCAAAATCATACTTACTGATACAGTTTGCTCCTACTACATGGTAAATACCCGGCTGGTTTGCTTCAAGCAAATCGAGCAACACCTGTGTCAAATGATTAGCAAGCATCGGTTTGAAACATACATCGGTGAAACCTTTAACTGATTTTCCTGCCTGCATATTGTAGAAAAACCATTCTGCAAGGCTCCGCTTTCCTTTTAAACTCCAACCAAACAAATTTACCCGTGCAATGATGGCTTCCGGATTGGCATCCATTACAGCCCATTCACCGCTTAATTTTGTTCGTCCATAAACACTCAACGGATTAGGCTCATCATCTTCTGTTACATCTTTACGAGATCCATCAAAAACAGCATCTGTTGAGATATGCAGCAGGCGGGTTTTATTATGGCAAACCTTCGCGATCTCCCCGGGTAAAATCGCGTTCATCAATTCAGCAAATGCCGGATCGTCCTCACATTCATCCAAGTTAGCCAGCGCTGCACAGTGAATCACCCAATCAGGCTGAACCTGCTCAAGTATTTCTGCGAACGCATCTTTTGCCAGCAGTTCAGCAGTTATCAATCGGAAAGGTGTATTAGATAACGTTTGAGTGTTGACAACACCAATCACTTCATGCTGTTTTGCAGTTTCCACTGCCAGATTGATTCCCAGCAGTCCGCTGGCTCCAGTTACGAGGACGCGCATCATTTCCTCCTATTCTATTTCTACGGAATCCACAATGGATTGAATTGCTCCGATATCAAGCCACTCAGTATTATTGTTACTCGCATAACGGAATCCATCTGGTAAGCTTTTTCCTTTATCCTCCCACTTTCTACTGAACCAAAAAGTCTCAGCAGGTTGGACAACATACATATCCTTTAGCTCAACCGTAGTACGGGCTTCATCTTCAGAAATAAGAACTTCATGTAATTTCTCACCAGGGCGAATCCCAATAACCCGGACCTTTGCCTCAGGCGCCATTGCTTTCGCCAAATCCATCATATTCATTGATGGAATCTTGGGCACAAAAACCTCTCCACCTTGCATCTGCTCAACACATCGAATTACAAAATCAACTCCCTGGTCCAATGAAAGCCAGAATCGGGTCATTCGTTCATCAGTTATTGTTAGCACACCAGATTCACGCTGTTTAATGAAAACGGGGACCACACTTCCACGACTTCCAACAACATTCCCGTAGCGAGTGCAGGCAAAGCGAGTAGGCTTATTACCTGCGTAAGCGTTGGATTGAACAAAAAGCTTTTCAGCAGCCAGCTTAGTTGCCCCATAAAGGTTGACTGGATTAACAGCCTTATCTGTGCTCAGTGCCATTACCTTCTCAACATTGGCATCAAGTGCGGCATCAATAACGTTACTACTACCCATAATATTGGTTTTTATTGCTTCCATCGGATTGTATTCACAGGCAGGAACCTGCTTTAAAGCCGCAGCATGGATGACAATATCAACTCCTTGCATTGCCCGGAGCATACGATCGCGATCACGTATGTCGCCAATAAAATATCGAAGGGATGGATGGTCAAAACCTTTCACGCGCATTTCATGCTGTTTGAGTTCATCCCGGCTGAATATTATCAATTTCTGCGGGTGATAATCTCGAAGCATTACCTCAATAAATTTTTTGCCAAATGACCCGGTTCCACCTGTCACCAGAATTACTTTATCTTTCCATTCCATGCCTGCTCCTTGCCATAATGATTGATGTCATATAGAAATTAATCTTTTGTGACTTCATCCGGTTTGCGGATGAGGATAAGAGGATATTGACCATTCTCACCAAAAAAATGGGGGTGTTTTTCTTCAAAGTGGAATAAAACTCTGAGGAGAGTTTTTCCACCCAACCAGGGATGAATAAAAGTTCTTAGGAAGCGAACACTTGCGCTCCGCCATACAAGAATTTCTATCGGCACCAAACCTTTTAGTTCATATTTAAGCCAGTCTGCATTGTACTTTTGTACAAATGTTCCTTTTTCTCTTTGCTTTTCTGCAACAGGTCCTTTTCCTCGCATTAACCGGACAAGTTTTTTCTTTACCCTATTAAATCCTTTTACAGTTTTATCCAGCCATCCGATGAGCGCAGGATCTGACCAACCATTTACCACAACCGCCGTATGTCCCTTTTGTGTCACCCGGTAAAGTTCTTGGTAGGCTTTTCGGTGATCTTTACGCGGCAGATGATGAATGGTGTGCATAGACATCACACCTTCAAATACATCCTCCCTGAAGGGCAGATTAGCCACATCCGTCACCACGTATAAACCACGCTCGCCCAACTTTTTCCGGGCTTCTCTGATCGCCACAATAGAAATATCTGCGCAGACCCGATATTGATAACCTTTCAAATAGGCCATGTATTCTGTGTATTGCACAGGTCCGGAACCTGCATCTAAAAGATACTTCCCTTTCCCATCCAGATACCTTCCAACACGCAGGTGACATTTATGGATGTATTCTGCTGAAACTGTACGCAGATCTTCGTAATGAGCGTTTTGGTACAAACCGTCAGATTCAATCTGCCAGCCTACCTCATTATAAAAACGCCGTACTTCTTGTTTAACTTCTTCTTGTACCATACATTACCAGTCTATTGGTGTGCCAGTGATGTAATTAAAAGTATTGCTATATTGTCCCATACCTTCTCCAAATACGTACGAAATCGGTCGTTCCTTCAAATCTTCCCACATATTTACTACCCGCCAGGGAAAAGGCATTGCATACTCAAAAAAGAAGATATACGCATAATGCCAGGCCTGGTCAATCTGTTTTTTATTCAATCGATAGTTTTTAGGATCTTGCAACAACCTGTTCAGTATCTTGTAATAATCTTCATAACTTTGGGGATCGTAGGTGAAGCCATTTCCTTTGTAATGTGTAATCCCGGAAACTACCACTGGTATTCCGCTCATAGCCATTTCAAGACCTGTTGTGGTTGTGTATACCAGACCTAAATCTGCAATGTCAATCAAATCATATGTGTTTACTTGATCCCGAGGACCTACAAGGTGAATGTTTTCAGGCAGGCTTGCAACTGAATTCTTCACTACATCGACCATGGATGGTCCATGTGTAAGAACTTCTCCCGGATGAACACGGATTACCAGTTGTACATCTCTTCTTTGAGCAAAGAACTGAACGGTTCTTTCAATCCACTCAGCCATAGTTTCACTAAAAACTTGCCGACCCAGGGTCAGACTGTCTCCTAATACATTTGTTGCCAGTAAAGCAACTGGTCGCTCATCCAAACCTAATCGGTTTGCAGCATCACCAGCGCCTTCGCGCGGTGTCGATTGCCATTTGCGCACAAAGTTTTTCCAGGTATTGCCTTGAACTTTTGCCTGGTATAGCTCTTCCACTTTCTCACGTTGATCATCGGAGAAGGGAATATCATGTCTCGCTTCCCATATTGCAGTGGTATCCTGTCGCATGATTTCGCTATTTTGCGCCAGCCAAATTCGATCCTTTTGATCACTGAACTCATATGTACTTACTGGGATACCAAGAATCATAGCTACCCTGTAAGCCACACCCAACTCCTGGATGGTTCCATTCGGAACAACGACCACATCCGGTTCTAATTCCGCGCATAATGCCAATAATTTTTCTGCTGCATACCGATTTCGTTCCATACGCAATTTATAGATGTCACTCTGTTCATCTACGGTCTCCACCTGAAGCGTATACTGAGCGTCATAATAACTGACCAATTCCACATCTGCCTGTAGATTTGCAGGTAAAGAACGCGATTTTTGATAATCCAATAATGAAACTGTCTTAAGATATGGTTGACACTTTTCCAGAACCCATCGGCTATAAATATTTTGGCGTCGCAAGTCAAACTTACTTATTGATTTCTGCCAATCAGCGTAAGGAAGGTAAGCCATATGAACATCATGTCCCAAGCCGGAAAGAGTCAATCCCAGCAAGGCAGCCTGTTCAATCCAATAATGCAGCGTGGCGAATATCAGCACCCTCTTCCCCGGTAATGATATTTCAACCTGATGACTAATCTGCTCAATCAATTCGGGGATATGGATCTCAAGGTTTGCAAGAGAATACCGGGTCTTAATCGGCTTTCCACGCTGTCGGAGCATCCAATACAATTCTGGAGCATATGGAAGCTCACCCAGGATCATCTTTACCCGGTTGCCTGATTTTTCTTTCATGACTTTGCCTCGATATCCCACACCAGATTAGGTCGCATCGGGCCCATGCGTGGTTCACTCCAATGAGTTCCCGGAGCACCTGTTGCATCTACGCTAAAAATGACAGCCTGCTCATCCTGAAAATACCTTTTGATCCTGAAAGAACTCGCGTTCATGCCAATAATAAATCTTCCTTCATTGAAAGTATTCGCGGGAATAGTACACCGGCTTATATATCTGCCTGCTTTCCGTGAGGAGAACCGGTTAAATCGATTTTCATCATCGGTATCGAATGTAGTAAAGATATGCTCGGCGCGGGTGGTCATGAAGTAAAATCCCACTCGAAGGCCAGTAAGAGGTTGATCCAATTGATATTCCATTTCAACCTGAAATGGTTCTGTCGAGCGGATGGTATCAACCACCTTTTGGCGGCTATCCAATATACGTAATGAAAGTGGGCGAAACGGGGCAGAATCCGCTGGGATTTCATCCATATCCCAGGTGCGTTCACCCTGACGGGAATATCCACTGGATAAGTAATAATCGACAGCTTCCTGGGTAGGAGCCCGCATTGCCAGGCGTCCTTTTTCAAGGACCATGGTTTCTTCAGTCAAACGCAAGATTGCACTCATATTATGACTTACAAAGAGCACAGTTCGTCCTTCATGCGCAACATCACTCATCTTTCCCATACACTTACGTTGGAATTCTGCATCACCTACTGCCAAAACCTCATCTACAACCAAAATCTCCGGCTCAAGGTGGGCAGCCACTGCAAACGCCAAACGCAGGTACATACCGCTAGAGTACCTTTTTACCGGAGTGTCAATAAACTTTTCCACTTCCGAAAAGGCTACAATTTCATCAAACTTCTTGGCGATTTCAGTTCGCTTCATCCCTAGAATTGCACCATTCAGATAAATATTCTCGCGTCCGGTCAGTTCTGGGTGAAAGCCTGTGCCTACCTCCAGAAGAGATCCTACTCTTCCATGAATTTCTACCTGTCCTTCCGTCGGTTCTGTTACCCGCGAAAGAACCTTAAGGAGGGTGCTCTTTCCGGCACCATTTTTTCCGACCACCCCCAGTACTTGTCCTTTATGAACCTCAAAGTTGATATCCTTTAACGCCCAGAATTTATTGTTAATGGATTTTTGCATATCTTGATTTCGTTCACCTGCGTGCAGAATCGCCTGAGATGCTAAATTAAAGGTATCTACCAGGCTATCCCGCAGGGTTCGATAATTGGTGCCTAGTGCCCCCAGTTGGTAGCGTTTTCCAAGATTTTTTACACGAATAGCAATATCGCTCATGGCTACACCGTATCTGCGAAAGTTTTTTCCATTCGCCGGAAATAATAGAGACCCGAGACAAAAAGGATGACCATCACAGTTGAGGATATCCACATTAATTCACCAGGAGGTGTCCCACCCAGTAACGCCCATCTGAAACCTTGAATGATTCCAGTGAGTGGATTCAAACCGTAAATTAACTGCCATGTTCGTTCCGTAATAATCTTCGCTGAATATGCAACCGGTGAAGCATACATCCATGCCTGAACAAGGAAAGGGATCATCTGTTGTACATCACGATAACGAACATTTAATGCAGATAACCATAATCCTACAGACAGAGCTGTAACAAGAGTCAACAATGTCAGAGGAATAATCCACAACATGTTCCAGGTAGGATAGACCTTGTAGTATGCCATCATCAAAAGCAAAATTACAAAGGATATGGCAAAATCCACAATTCCACCGATCACTGCAGAAATCGGAATGATCAGTCGGGGAAAATAGATTTTGGTAATCAGGTGCGCAGATCCCACCAGGCTAGTTCCAGATCTTTGCAATGCATTAGCAAACAGTCCCCATGGTAACAAAGCCGCAAATGTAAACAGTGGATAAGGAAGTGATTGATCTGTTGGTAATTTGCCAAATCTGCCAAAGATGATACTAAAAATCACCATAGTTAAAATCGGCTGGATAATTGCCCATCCAATTCCTAAAACTGCCTGCTTATAACGGACTTTTATATCCCGCCAGATCAGAAAGTATATTAGTTCACGATACTTCCATAAATCCCGCAAGTTCAGCGCAACCCATCCGCTGGTTGGTTTGATAATCGTTACATCTTCAGCCATTTTTCTCCAGTTCGGTGGCAAAAACCGCCCTCACTTGTTTTTCAGATACCAGTCGATCGTTCGACGCAATCCCTCTTCAAACCCCATCTTTGCCCGAAAACCAAACAACCTTTCAGCACGCGATACATCTAATCCACGGCGCGGTTGCCCATTCGGTTTGGTCGTGTCAAAAACCAACTGTCCTTCAAAACCAGTCAATTTGGCAATAAGTTGGGCAAGGTCTTTTATACTTATCTCCATACCAGATCCGATATTAATTGGCTCTGACCCGTTGTATAGTTCTGTCGCACTTGCAATGCCTTCAGCAGCATCATCCACATAGATAAATTCCCGTGTTGGGCTTCCGTCCCCCCAGATTACAACATCCTTTGACCCATTTTCTTTTGCTTCTACGCACTTCTTTATCAAAGCAGGGATAACATGCGAACTTTCTGGTCTGAAGTTATCACGTGGACCATATAAATTCACCGGTATCAGGAATAATGCATTAAATCCATATTGCTGCCGGTAAGATTGCGCCTGGACTAATAGCATCTTCTTTGCCAGTCCATAAGGAGCATTTGTCTCTTCGGGATATCCATTCCAGATATCATCTTCACGGAATGGAACAGGTGTGAATTTCGGATAGGCACAAACGGTACCAATTGCCACAAATTTCTCAACTCCACGTTTCCAGGATTCATGCATCAACTGGACGCCCATCATCAAATTATCATAGAAAAATTCTGCCGGATGTTCACGATTAGCTCCTATTCCCCCTACATGCGCCGCGAGATGGATGATTACATCCGGTTTGCTGTCATCCAACATACGGATAATATCTTTTTGCTGAACTAAGTCATAGGCTTCTATCGTTGGGATAAATATTTCATTAGCACCCCGCTTTTTTATATTCTCCACAAGATGGTACCCCAGAAAACCTGCACCACCGGTTATACATATCCGTTTGTTTGACCAGTAATTATTATCCATTGATCGCCTCTTTCGTTTGTGAATATTCCATCCACTCTGGAAACATTTCTAAAATCTTTTCTGCCATAAAAGAAAAACCGTCTTCTGCAAGTATCCCAAAGATACTTTGATCCTCAGTTTGTATCCTCTGAATCGCGATTATCATATTTTCCTGAATAGAGGTATCCAAAAATTTTTCGATTTTTTCATCCAGTATCATACCTATGCCAATGTGGTTTAAAGCCACTTGAGTGTGACCGATCTCTGGATCGTCACTAAACCCTAACCGTGGAACTGCCATGGGAATTCCATTACAGATACATTCCCAGATTGTTCCCCATCCGCCCCGCGCGACAACTCCCTTTATAAGCGGATCACCAAAAACTGTGGCATTTACACGGGAGAATTCTTTGGCTGAAAAATCAGAACTTTCTCTCGAATAGCCCATGATCAACCGTTTATATCCAAAAAAAGGTTGATTCGCCAGTTGATTTAATGCTGTCACATCTGTCCGTGTTCCTGATGGAATAAACAGTATGGATGGTACGGCGAGGTTTTGAACTTTCTCTCTGCGGAAGGCAAGAGGTGGAGTTCTTATCAAACCATCATTAGACTCTCTGTTGTAAGAAAACGCATTTACCCTCGGAATAAATGACATGCTGTAAGTGTCTTCTACTTTTCTCCAAATCTGTGAATATTCTCTCAAGTCCTCTAACGTCTTAAAAGACTCAGGTGACAAATCACCTGGCGGCAAGGTGCCATACAATCGCGACATCATTCCTGTAAAAAAGAAAATGTGATTCTCTACCCTTGAGCGGACAGGAAGCGAACTATTTAATACACCACAAAGGTCTTTTTGATAGATCATTCGCCGATCTCTACCATCCAACCTTTCGGCTAAAAGCCCTTCCTTAAGTACTTGATGAAGCCGGTTTTCTATTGCCAGAGCACCCTCTGGATTATTCGGGTCTGATATTTTTTTACCAAAATTTCCAAACGAATTCCCATTGGACACATCCAACAAAAGCGGTTGTAGAATTTCTCCTAATTCACGCGAAAACCAGGTAAAACTACCGCAATCCGGCAGTTCTTCAAGGATGATCCTTCGTTGAGTTTGCTGATAGTAATCAGGGATTACCACCGGCATCCTTCCCAATGCATTTGCCAATCTAGCAGCCATCAAATAGGGAGCGTTCCCATGACTAGTAAGTGCAAGAAGCATGGGGGTGCTCATAATTGATCCTCTCCCGGAAATAGCAGATGTAGTTTTAACCCCCGCATTTCAATAACAGGAACATCCCCATTTTCCACTACCTCAAGTTGATTTTCCAAACAGGTTAGACGGATTACATCCTCTGCGTCTCCTGATGCTCTGATCCTGACAGTTTGATATCCACCATCATGTATTTTTGGAATAATTGACTGAGCCCGAGACCGTATCAATCGGTAGAGTTTGAAAGATTGTTGGATGAAATCAACAGTCAGGTGTGCACGTAATGCTATTCCATCAGGAGTGATAATATATCGCAGCTTGCGCCTTGTTGCCCGCTTAACCTTTATGGCACCCTTTTCGATCAGCCTTTTTAAATGCCAATTGACTGTACCAACCGCTACTCCAAGCTGAACAGCCAATGCAGACTGATTAATATCCGGATCCTGCTCAATTTCTTCCAGAAGAGTCAGATCCCGAATGGTGTCTGGGGAAATTTCAACACTTGTTTCAATATTCAACGAATGAATTATAACTGATAGGACCAACGGGTCAAGAGATGACTATTTATCTGCGGGCAAATACACTGATTTGAGTAATTGCATCTAATTGATCGTCGCCTGATAAAAACTCGGGTAAAATCTTCTGCTTTGTAGAAAGGAAGTTAGGTAAATCTCTCTCAATAATATTCCAATCAATGGAAGAAAAATGTGGTTTCAAGATTCTCTGATAATCTCCATAGCGATATCGATTCAGATTACTGGTAGGATTCAACCATTGTCTCCAGATAGATTCCTTATATGTAAGCATGGCGAATGGATATTTGAAAAAATGATCGCGCAAATCAATATAAGCAATGAAGCAGCCACCTGGTTTTAATAAATTTGCTAACGCCCTTGTAATCCCGTTCACATCCTCAAGGTGCTCATACACTGAGGTACTAACCACCAAATCAAATGCTTCTTCGGGTAAATTGAATTGCATGTATCGAATATCACCATGCCGCAGAGTTAGATTATCTGAATGAGGAACCACTCTTCCATCCATGCGTTCGAGATACATGTTAAACTCAGTCAGAAGATGGTCGTTTCTGCGGTCATCTGGCGGCGCGAATAAATCCGTCATCATCACTTTTGCGGCGCCGAGTTTCAATAATTCAATACCTATGGAAAACCTACCACCATATCCAAACACGAGTATTCGCTTCCCTATTAACGTCTCGCCATGGTCCTCCAGCATATTTGCATAACGCTTCGCCGCGTCAGCTGGTTCACGTGTTTCTAAACCAGGTTTGATAATCCAGCTATGTCTGAGTAGAAATCGGGTGACTTTTTCGGGTAAGATCCGACGAATGAAGCGTGCGATAAGGTAATCTGGTTTCATGTACTCTCCAGTCAAAATGCCTGCCTCAAGTATAACTCAGGGAGTAGTAGATAGCTCGTCTTTGATTAAAATGATGTTACGGTACAATTAATGCATCATATTAATTAATAAATCAGGAATATTTATGGATCAGAAATCCCTAACCATTGTCGTGCCCGCATTTAACGAAGGAAAAGCGTTGCCCGAAACTCTTCCAGCTATGCTTGAATATGTAAAGGAAATGAATTGGAAATTAATCGTGGTCAATGATGGATCCAAGGATGATACACGCGAAATCCTGGCGGGTTTTGAGCAGAATCCGCGTCTGAAAGTAATTCATCACAAAGTAAACCGCGGATATGGTGGTGCATTAAAATCTGGATTGGCTGCCGTGGATACTGATTATGCGGTCACCTTTGATGCTGATGGTCAACATCAGTTGGATGATATTCCACGCCTTCTGGCAGTAATGATGGAGCAAGATGCGGACATGATCGTTGGATCGCGCCAGCATAACAAACAATCTCACTGGTATCGTGAGCTGGGCAAATGGATCATCCGCCGTATTGCTGCTTTTCTAATGCCCATGCCCTTGAAAGATCTAAATTCCGGTTTCAAACTGTATCGCACCTCAATCATGAAACCATACCTCTCCCTATGCCCGAACTCTATGGCCTTCAGCGATGTGATAACTTTGATTTTTTTGAACCAGAAGCATAAAGTTCTTGAAGAACCTATCCAAGTCCTGCCTCGTAAATCAGGTGAAAGCACCATTAGCACTGCGACTGCTTTTGAGACAATGTTGGAAATAATTAATTTAGTCATGCTCTTCAACCCACTAAGAGTATTTTTGCCTGCGTCTATCGTTCTTGTATTAGTAGGACTGATATGGGGTATCCCAATAATTATTATGGGGCGTGGTGTAAGTGTCGGGTCGATGCTCGCAATAGTTACGGGGGTGATTTTTTTTATGCTGGGCTTGATCGCAGAGCAACTTTCTCAAATTCGTAAAAATTCTAGATAGCAATCATGTTATTTATCTCTTTTTCATTGGCTGTATTATTTGCAGTATTCGCCAACTCAAAAATAATCTGCAAATCAATACACATATACCTAGTTACCTTAATAACATTTTTTTGCGTCAACATTCTTCTCGCTTTTCAAGTAACCGCTTTATTGTCTCGTTCTCATGAAAATATTTGGTTCTTATCAATCCAAGTCGGTATGTTGATAATTACATATATATTTTTTAGAGAGCGAATTTCTATAAACTTGAAAGTAATACTATTTGAACATTTTTCAATTATTAAACTTAAGAATTTTGTAAAAACTAACCCACTTCTTGCAATATTCACCCTTTTGATTGATATAGTTTATGCCATTAATGCTTACTTGATTTACATAATGCCGCCAAACAATAACGATGGTCTTTACATTCACATGGCCAGAGTCGGTCATTGGATCAAGCTAGGTCCATTGATGAATTTCAGCACATACTATCCATATCAACTATTTTATCCATATAACGCTCAAGCATTAATTTATTGGACAGTTTTATTTACTGAATCTGAGAAATTTGTTGGCTTCATTCAGTATTTATCTGCTTTTTTCTGTTGTATTGTTATTTACGGTTTTTCTCGGTTCTTATCGTTGTCTGAAAGTAAAAGCTTATTTGCGGCTACCATCTTTTTATCATTTCCTCAGGTTTTTTTCCAATCGACCACATCTCAAAATGATTTAATAACTGCTGCATTTCTTCTTAATGCACTATATTTATTGATGAAAGGTTTAAAGGAAAATTGTCGACATTTCTTAGCAGTATCAGCAATATCGTTGGGAATTGCCCTTGGTATCAAGCAAACCGCAATTTTTATCCTGCCAATCTTTGCACTTATTGCAGTCGGGGGAGTTATTCGTGATAAAAAAATATTCAAAAATATTATCAATTGGATTATTGCATTAATTATTTCTTTTGTAATACTTGGATCAGGAAGTTATGTGAAAAATTTAATAGAGTTCAAAAATCCTATCGGCCCCAAAGAGGTTACAACCAATTTTGTCGGGTTACAGGATAATACACCACTACATAAAGCATTTATATTGAATACAAGCCGTCTTCTATATCAGTTTGTGGATACAACTGCATTGCCTCCAATTTTGGAAGGATATATATTTCGAGGGAAGGCAAAACTAGCTTCGAATTTATTTAATTCTTTCGGTTTGCCGCTTGATTCCACGATCGCATGGTATGAAGATAGCAGGATAAAATTTGATTACTATCTAAGACCTAAATTTCAGGAAGATGGTTCCTGGTTTGGAATTATCAGTTCAGTTACTTTACCAGTGACATTTTGTCTCCCATTCTTTTGGGCAATTAGAAGAAAACAATTCCTATATTTGATTTTTCCATTCAGTGTAATAAGTTTCCACATTCTAGAATTCCTTGTGCGACCCGGATGGGATTTTTATGTTGGAAGGAATTATTTAGTACCAGTAGCTATTCTCTCTCCATTGATAGGATATCTGTACAAATCAAGTCGCAGATGGAAAATCTTTAACGCGATCATCATGATCCTCAGCGGATATATGCTGATAAACATGGTACTTAATAACGAATCCAAGCCATTAATTGGACGTGATGCCATCTGGAACTTGTCTCGCTCTGAGAAGATTACATTACAAGCCCGAATGCTGAGAACTCCGCTTGATTTTGTCGAACGTAAAGTACCTGATGGAGCAACTATCGGGTTATCCCCAAACACTATGGAATATCCCTATTTTGGTGAAAGATTTACTAGGAATTTAACTGCAGTAAAACCTATTGAAAACATCGCCAATCGAGAATGGCTTATTGCAAATAATATCGACTTTTTATTGGTAAATAAAAAGTCGATACCTGAAACCATTGCAATACCTTTTAAACCCATTTTGTCAGATAAAGAATGGGCTCTTTACAAGGTAGAATAATCTTTCATTCCACTGGAATAAATAGCTCGATATTATTTTTCTTATCGAGAAAAATGGATTGGTAATTTTCCAACACTGGTCTGCTGACAAATCGCACCCAAGCGTTATTCTCTTCGCTAAAATCATGAATATCTGTTTGCTCATTTAAGTTCAAAGGACCTGAAATGATCAATTCAAATCTCTTGTTTTCCAAATCATCATAAAATGTTTTAAAGTATTGGTCATTCCCAGCCATTGCCTGATCCATCATGAATTTTTTCTCATACTCTGGAATCAGTTTAACATCTGTAATTTCTCCAAAAGTAAGCAGTTGACGTTGATCCAAAAAAAGGATTTCTCCATTCACCTTCCGCTTTGCCACTTCCGATGTGATTTTCTCCAATGTCTGGTCAATTGTTGCAACTTTGGGAAGGATTAATGGACCACCCGACCAAGTAACACTAAAAACAGGAATAATTATTGAAATCACGATCAGTATAAGTTGTGGAAATTTGAGTTGAAATGAGTTTTGGGTAGCAGTCCTGCTCAACAATAAGCAAAATACCAATAAGAGAATGGCAAAATACATATCCAGGTTATGTAAATTACTGCCTCCACCAATCTTTGTGCTAGCAACAATCCCGGCAATAAACAATCCCAATATTGTTAATAATGCTCCGGTTTTTTGCCATAAATCTAATTGAGATTTTTTCGAGAGAACTTGCCAGATTGTCACTGTGAGCATTGTTCCAGACGCAATAAGAGCACCCAGCAGAATACCAAATGAATAGGTTGAGTTGGGCAACAGACGATACCAGAGTAAAGGTTGGGAAGAGATCATCTCACCCTGCGTTGCGAATACCTCCCCCCAGCTAACCAGTGCTCCGGGAATCAATCCGGCTATGATACTGATGCCTGTAGGCATCAATCGTTGATACCAAGACCCGCCGCGTGTTGGATAGAATACCAGGAGATCAGCCATTCCAGAACAGGCAGCTATTGCCAGAACCCAGGTGAAACGGCTTAACCCCGCAAATAAGCTTGCAGCTATGATTAACAGATAACGCCAGCGTGGCGACAAGGAATTTGAAAGTATCAGAATTATCAGGGAAATGGTAAGTGTTGGATAAACCGGGCCCTGATTAAAAAACAAGGCGGTTCCAAAGACTGTAATCCAACGGAAAATCGGGTTCTGGAATTTTCTTCCCATCAGCCACCCGAGAATCAAGCCAGGAATTGTATATAGAATTGCATTCCACAAGCGATGAATAGCAATTGGCAACCCATCAATTAAGAAAGGTAATCCCCATAAACCATATCTTCCTGGAGAAAAGTAATTAGGTTTGATTATTCCATCGGCTCGATAAAGATGGCTTCCAAAAATCAGGGAATAATCATAAAATCGGTTTCCTTCGGACCATGACAGAGAAAATGGATATGTTGTAACACGGCTCAGATAACTACCTGCCATGAGAAGAAAGCCCATCCATGTGATAGCTAAGATCAACACATTGCCGACTCCCCACCGAATATTCCACTTGCCAGCACCAAATGTAAGAAGCAAAGCGCCGAGAAGAATCAACTCAGCTCGTAAGACAATCCCCTGGGTGATATTGAGGGTATCCAACCAATATAGTAATACGGGGATAAAAAAAGATACTGTTATGGCAACGATTAAGGTGGCAGTATTTCTGTTTTCTTTATTTGTTAGCTGGAAGAAAAGAGAAGGTTTTTCAAAGCCGTGCCAAATGCTTGCCACCAGGATGGACTGGAAAAGAACAGCCACATAAAAGTAAACTCGCCATGTGTTATCCAAGGGCATTGCTAATTTGAATTCTAGGAGTGCTTTCAGCAATATCCAGAAAATAAATGCCAGAACAAAGTCATTATGAGTAATTTTCTTGAATAATGATGCCCAAGTTTGAGATAGGACGGCTCTCACAATTAGAACCCATCCCAACATAACAAGTGGAGAAACCCAGGAAAGGAGAAAGATTCTGAGCGGTGTTACCTGAATAAACGCAAAAACCAGCGCAACAAATCCCAGCATGACAATTAATGATTGCTGCCACCAGTTCCCTTTTACTTTTGACTGTTCATCCTTCCTAAAATTGAGCATGTTCCAAATACAAAACCACAATCCACATACAAATAGAATAAGGAGTATTCCCCATCCAAGTTGGATATAGCCTGTTGGTAATTTAAAAACACCCGGTATTTGGTTTGTATATCCTTCGATTGTGGCTGGAATCTTAAATCCTATCACCACGAGGAGAGGAATTATCCATTTAGTTGCTCTACTAAAGTTTCTCATCTAAAGATTCTTTCTGAGCCGATTTCCCCTGCACAACATTCCACAAATCACGATCCTGCGTGAGGAAAAGCAATCCACCAATCCCGCTTACACATAGAGTGATAAACCTGATGAGGATCGCAGAAATCAACGCTTGGTCGTAACTCATTCCAACCTGCATTAACAATAAAGTATAACTACCTTCCTGAATGCCAAGACCATTGATTGAGATTGGAAGTATTGTAACAAAATAGGTGAGGATCGCGATATAAAACACAACCAACATGCTGATATACGGATTGAGACGTTGGATGAGGATCCATTGGGATAAGATGGTAAAAAACAATGATCCAAAGGAGATACAGAAAATCAGAAACAAAGGTTTCGCTCTAAACCAGGGTTTTATTGAATGCAAATAATCACCCAGCCAGTTTCGGATTCGGACTGGAATTTTTACAAAGATAGCTGATGATGAACTCATTGGAAGCTGCCAGTTTTGGAGCAATTCTGCAGGTTTGAATATCAGCACCAAGGGTATCAAGATAATCTTGCTTAACAGACTGAATATCCTATCCGCAACAACCGTAGAAACACGGATAGATTTTTCCCCAGAAGGAGAGTTGAGTGTAATCCCTGCGATTTTAACTAAATCTCCACCTATGGTAGTGGGGAGAAAGTTGGATAAAAACAAGCTATAAAACATAAGACGGATTGGATACCCGGGAGCAACATTTATATTTACTGTTCTGATCAGATAATACCATCGCAAAGCGAACAAGATATTTGCAGTAATACTGGCGGCGATGGCAATTAACAAACCATCAATAGGATAAGATCTCAGTATCTCACCCAGATTCTCCCAATCCAGATTCTTAAATAGAAAGTATATAAGTACTACCGGTACAATAACCCGCAGGAAATTAAATAATATACTTAAAAAACCTGATTTTTTCTGCATCCTGTTAGATTGGTAATTATTACATTGGTTTATTTGTTATTAACGCACTGGAAAACGCCTGTTCGTACCTGATCACAATCGACTTCAAGTCAAAATCTTTCACCCGCTTTAGAGATGCACTTCTTGTGTCCAATAGTTTGGTTTCATCTGTGAGCAGATCACGCAAACTTTTAGTGAAACCCGCGCAATCATCTGGTGCAAACTGAAATCCATTCTGCCCAGGCTTCACCAAATCCGCCCATCCACCGGCAGTACTTGTTACCAAAGCCAGCCCTCTCGACATTGCCTGTATACCTACCACTGGAAGTCCCTCCGAAAGGGAAGGCATAAATAAAATGTCACTTTTGCCGAATTCCTCCACGACAACCTCTGGCGTTAACCAGCCAGGTAGATCTATCCGATCTGATAATCCATTATTCCAAATTTCTTTTTCCATTTCCGTTCTCAGCGGACCATCACCCATCATCGTACAATGCCAATCAATATCTTTTAAATCGTTGAGACTGCGAATGACCTGAAGTGGATTCTTCTGAGAGACAAAGCGTCCGGCAAAGACTATTCTCGGGGGATGATGTAATGTAATTTCTGGAGCTAGTTCATCATTCAGAGTAATTCCATTGGGTATGACCTGCATGGGCATTGGATATATCATTTGGGCAAGACTACGGGTAAATTCACTCACTGTGACGATTTGCCGGGCATTTCTCCAAATGGGAGGTGTAAGTGGTTTAACCAGTTTGAACCATTTATCTGTTTTTTCTGGTACACCCCCCGGAACATCACCCAGATGGGCAGTTAACAAATAGCCGATTCTTGTCAACTTGTAAAGGGCATAACCAATAGCACCAGCGGGAACGGCAAAATGCACATGCATGATATCGGGTTTCCATGAGCCGATTTCTTTTAGCCCACGCAATATGCCTGTTATGATGAACCAGAACATGGATGAGAATGATGCCTTGTATGCATACTTTCTTCCACACCGCAAGCGGATGATCTCCACACCTCTACGGATTTCTGCAGAGGGGAGACCTTTCAGGTGTGAAGTAATTACCTTTACTGCATGTCCCCGAGATACTAATCCTTCACAGATATCTTCTGCGACTTTTCCACCACCACCCCCGATGGGAGGGTATTCATGAACCAGAACAAGCACCCGCATATCTGGTTATTTATCCTCGGAGGAAGCTGAGATGTAATTTTTTACATTGTAAATAGGCTTCCCTTGCGATTCATGATACGTGCGTACAAGCAACTCAGATATTAATCCAAGCAGCAAAGATTGGAAACCCATCAAGCCCATCACCGTGCTAATTAAGAATAGCGGCGATTGGGTTACACCGATTAAGAAGAAAACCCTGCGAATGAATAAATACAACAATACAACGGCGCTGATCGCCATTAAAATTAGACCAAACCCACCAAACACATAGATAGGCTTGGTTGCGTAACTGACTAGAAATTTGACAGCGAATAGATCGAGAAGCACTTTTAATGTCCGTTCCAGACCATATTTTGTTTTACCAAATTTTCGCGGATGATGGTGAACGGGTACCTCGATGATCTTCGCCCCAAACCGATTAGCGTAAACCGGTATAAATCGATGCATTTCGCCGTAAAGTCTGAATCCAGTTATGACTTCCCGTTTATAAGCTTTGAGTGTGCAGCCATAATCATGCAAATGAACTCCGGTTACCGAAGATATGAGTTTATTTGCCAATCGAGATGGTAATGTGCGGTTCAGAAATGTATCCTGCCGGTCTTTTCGCCAACCGCTGACCACGTCATAACCTTCCTTTATCTTTCCCAGCATCATGGGGATATCTACCGGGTCATTCTGCATGTCTGCATCCAGCATAACAATTACATCTCCCTTGGCGTGATCTATACCGGCTGCGATGGCGGCGGTCTGCCCAAAATTGCGGCGTAATTGAACCAACCTCACGTGATCGGGGTCTTTTTCAAACAAATCCAATAACACAGCCATACTTTTGTCTTTGCTGCCATCATCAACAAAAATCATTTCCCACCTACTATCAGCTTGAAAATTGTCAGCAGATTTATGAATGGCATCAAATAATAGCGGTAGATTTTGTTCTTCGTTATATACCGGAATAACAATGGAAAAATCCATGTGAAGTTTCACTTTCTCTGTCTATTTGGGTTGATTTTACTATAAGACATATTGTCCTGGCAGACACATTCAACTTCCTTAAATTGCTTGAAATGCCGTAGAAATTTGGGTTTAAATTGTTTTTATGATCTCGTCGGGGTTTCGGGTTGAGAATGAGATATTCTGAATGGGTCCAATCTTGTTCTTTAGCGTTAACAATACTCTGGAATATTCAAGAAAATTCACTCCTGTTGTGCAATATTTCCAATAGGCAACCTCACCAAACATTATTGCAAGCGCCATAAAGAGAATGGTTGTCCATTTGGAAGAAACCTGCTCTTCAAAAACAATGACCTCCCTCATTCAGACATTCTCCCGTCTTTAGAATAATCAATGCTGAGGTTAAATTTATTAAGACTTTCACTTTCAAAAATCGCGTTCCATTTGATAATCTATTTACATTTAGAAATATCAAACAAGCGTCGTTGTAAGCCGGGCCATGCTTTGATGAATTCCATCGGCTTCACGCATGGGACGGAATAATACGTTCGAATCGCGCCCTCATCTTTTACCCAGAATTCTTCATCCATGTAAACGTAGTGATAACCAGCTTTCAGTAAATCATACGGATCAGGAGTCGCGACCAACTCCTTCCACTCAGGCTTTAACTCATACCAGGTTGTCCCCGCATTCACAGCTCTACCGAACACAGTTACAGCTCTGGATGGAACCACATCAAAAACCATCGTATTCTTATCAAAGGTGTTCCAGTATTTATCCAGTATTTGAGCATCCAATTCATTCATGTAATATGATGGAACTGAAGAAATCATGGATGGAAGTTGGAAAGCGAATACGACTATTCCACCCACACATACAACGGCGCCTAAGAATATTCCAGTGTATTGCAAATATTTCCTGCGCTGTCTTAACCACAACCAGGCCAATGAAACAAAATAAATAAATAATATTGTTAGAAATGAGTACAGTCGCGAGGTATTTCGGACTCCCGTGGACCCTTCGAAATTTACAAATATCGTAGCGAGTGTGAGCAGGAATCCGAATATTAATGTACTTTCCATCCAGCGATGCGCACGAAACGACCGAATACCAAAGGAAACCAATAGTGGCAACAATAGGATCACCGGACCTAATTCAAAGAACGCAAGTAAAGCAGTTCTGGAATTTATCAGTGATAACGGGCCAAGGTGAGCAGACACAATGGATGGATTGCGATTCAACACAAAGCCTACGGTCTGATAGGATGTAGAAACTGGGTTAATCCACTTTACAAGGATATCCTGAAACGCACCACCTAGGGGAATACTGAGGATGATCGCTGCTGCAATTACACCGCCCCACATCCATAATCTTTTATCAACATGGATTGATTTCATCTGGAATGCCCTGGCCAGGAAAACCAATCCCCACCCTCCAAGAAAAAGGAGAAGATCGCTCTCATTTACAAGGGATATCCCAGAAAGGATGATTGCTGTCAATCCCGCAGCTTTGATATCTTTCCAACGGTTCCAGGTGAGCAGGATAAACAACAATAAAACGATCCCCATCAGCCCGTTAGGACCATGCATGCTCAGAACGCCAGGTTGAAGAATCCCATTTGTGAAACTAAATGGAATATACAGTTTACCAATCCCTTCAATTTTCCAATTTGATTGAATAGCTTCTAAGATACTTGCCCCACTAGTTGCGCCAGAGCCTATCAGGTAAACCTGATCAGATAGTTTTTCAAAAAACTTTTCCGGCAGGAATAAACTGAGCCAGCGGGTTCCACCACCCATAGCCATGAAAAATCCACCCACTAATGCAGCCCATCTACTGTAAGTCATTCGATACGCCCAAAAACCTGCCATAACAACAGCCAGCCCAAATGAGATCGACCGGCTAATATCAAGCGCTGTCCATGGTAAAACTTCACCTATTCGCATGATTTGAGCAGCAAAAAGCATGAGGAAATAGTGATATGCGTATGTGATCGACGGATCATACGCAAACGCTGGTGGTACCTGCCCGAGCGCCATCAGGGAAACGGTAGGGAGATGTGCATAATCATCAAATATTGCCATCCCTCTACAGATTCTGAAAGAAATCCATACAATTATGAGAAATGGGATGAAAACCGATAACGATTTCCAGTGTTTGCTTGAAACATCCCTTTTTTGAACTATCGTTAGTAAAATCCCCACCAGAAGAACCAGTGCCGCAGCTAGATAAAAGGATAGGGGAGCAGGAATTAGCTTGGTGATAATGGCAGCAAATACCACATTCATGCTTATACCACCGGAAATTCCCAGGATAAACTCCTCTTGTGGTGACACACTAAATATGGTGCGAATTGATAAATAGCCCCCGATCAGGATCATAAGAAACCAAATGGCTAACAGAATAGTAGTTGGCATAACCTGATAATTCCCCAATAGTATTTAATTTTTAAATGCTTCATCCATTCTACAACATTCTGAATGGATGAAGGGGGGTTCAATCATTAATAGAATTCTTTTTCCGTAAGAATAATTTCTTCCGGCGATGTTCCTTCCACCATCCGGTGGCAAGAATCACTGCCATTAATACGAAGATAAGTAGGATCATTACCTTTAAATCCAACCTGCTAAAAATATGCAGGTAGCGTGATACATACCATTGAGTAAAAACCAGCAAAAAGACCCCTTCGCATAACAGAATTCTATTCAGCCAGAATCTGCCCTGTTCTTGTGCCCACATCCATGCCCATGAACAAATGATTGCCATCCAAGGAAGCATAATCACTCTGTATCGTGGATTATCCCATTGGTCTCCTCCCGCACGGGCAGAGCTGATAATAATCCAGAGCCAAGAAAGCACTGTTATCCAAATAAGCTTAGCGCGTAACCGTTCATCCTTCTCACTACGGACTGCGAAAACGGCATAGATAAGCAAGGGTAGCAGCAAATACCAGCCTGCAGCAAGAATGGAAGAGATTAAGTTCCATATCCACCGTGCATCATCAAGTATTGCAGCTGGTAGGACCGGCTGAAGAATGCCATACACTAGTATGAAAGGGAATTGGAAAACTACAGGGAGGGTTTCAAAGAGGTATGAAAGTCTACCTGAACCTGTTGCGGAAAGTCGCATATCCCATGCAATGGCATTTCTGAACCAATTGATTATGACCTCGATAGGGGAATCATTCCCTGTTTGGTCCGGACGGGACAGCCCATAGGATAATATCAATACTCCTGTCACAACAAAAATGATCAGTGTAATTACCGCCCAGAGCGGAATGGGTTTTTTTCGTTTCTCGAGTACCCACCATCCAATCAAAAGAATTAATAACAAAAATATGAAACCGGGGGACAGCAATAATAAACCAACTAAACCGATACCCAGAAGCCAGATTTTTCGACTGTGTGTATCCGATATCCACTCTAAAAAACTCCAGAAACCAATCACCATGAAGAGACTGATCCAGGCTTCTCTCATTTGCGAAGCGCCCATTAAAACACCTTGCGGGAATAAAACTATTATCCAGGCGGAAATTACGGCAATCGACCGAGAAAGGAACCTTTTTGCCAGCAGCCAGAAAAAAGGTATCACGGCAGCGCCGGCGAGTGCCGAAAGGATCAACATCAGGATTGGACGATGTGTATCTGGAGACAGATACCTGTAGACCAGCATACTTAATGCCAGATATCCGCCATATTGATCAGAAGCGTAACGTTTTGTGAATGTTGAAATGACGGGTTTTTCTGATTTTGCCAGGTTGTATGCCTGAGTATCCCTTTTAAAAGCATCAAAAAATACATAACCCGCTTTCTGTTGGTCTGTTGGATACCCTTGCACAGGAAGTTCTTGCATCAACCATATACCGATTCCCAATCTTAAGGTAAAAGCCACCAACATCATCCAGGCAAGCGTCTTGCCTCCTCGCGCATAGCGGTGTAATAAGTACAAAACACCAATTGAAATCCCAATCAGCAATGTAGTAGAAATCATACCTTGCCAAAAGCTGTTGGATTCAATCATGGAAGTAATCCCTGCTCCCAGGGTCAACGAAACTAAAACCCAGTTCAATAGCAATTTCCAGGTTTGGATCTGTTTCATTTATCAGCTCCTGTGATGGTTGACAGGATTTTTCTTTGCCTGGCAAGGATGTCATAACTTGCAGATCGATTACGCGCCGATTCGCCCATGACTTTTAAAGAAGGTGTGGAAAGAATTCGAGCAAATGCTTCCTGCCAGGCAATTTTATCCTCTGGCTGGCAAAAAACAGCGATTGAATCATCCAGAACTTCACGTATAACCGGAAGATCGCTGGTTAATATCACCCTTCCCGTAGCCATATATTCGAACATTTTCATAGGGCTGCAAATATCTGCCGAGTTGCCACCGCTGCTACCAGCGATACTACGCTCATAGGGCATAAGCAACACCTCTGAAGCTGCTTGGTAGAGAGGAAGATTCGTGTTATCAATAAAACCGGTGAGTATTACATTGGCTATTTCGCGTTTTTTCACTTCAATTCTTACATTGGCAAGTTCAGTTTCTCTCCCACCCACCCATAAAAATTGGACCTTTGGGAAGGATTCTGCCAGGTGGAAGAGAATGTCCAATCCACGTCCGGTGTAAAAATGCCCGGTGTAAGATGCTGTAATCCGCTCTGCCAATCCAAGCAATTTTCTCGCTTCCTGCGGCGCAGGAAGGTCGGCGTACCTGTCGAGATCCACACCATTGGGGGCAATAACTACCTGATAATCTGGGATGGACAGGTTCAATTGCAATTCCAGTGCGTTTCGTAATGCCCGGGTTACACAAGCCAGCACGCTCTGTCTTCCCGATTTTAAATACCTTTTCAGTAACCAAGTTCCGAGTAAACCTGTTGCTCTATCGTGCATCTCAAGAACGGTGGGGGTCAATCTAATTCGCGATAGCAGGGCAGCTTGAGGCGCCCAGGTATAGATCAAGTCGCTCGTCCATTTTTTTGCGTACGAAACTGCCCGCCATGAAAAATCATAACGCTTAAGACGTCGATTTTCTGGTACCCAGATTATGGGAAACTCGATCTTAGCGCCATAAAGGGATGAAATTTCTCTCTTTTCAGGTGCACTACCGGGAACCCAGAGCGTTACTTCGTGACCAAGGGAAGCCATTGCCTGACAGGTTTTTATCATCTGTATACTGTTAGCGGTCAGTGAAGGCACCTGAGACGTGCTTATGCATGCGATTCTCATACAGGTTGCCTTTCCTGTGCATTAATCAGAGACCACCCCCTCCAAACCATGATTCCAACCGTTAAAGCCAGATAGATTGAAAGAAGTACAGCTTCAGATTCATAACCCAATAGCGGGACAACGGTGACAGTGAGCAATACCTTAGCAACCATCCCCCACCATGCAATTCGGAGAGGAATATCGGCCTGCCCAAATGCCAGTAATAGCGAGCGGTTCCAGTAAAGACTGTTCGCGGCTCCATATCCAAATAAAAGGATCAGAATTAGATTCAATGAGGGCAGATATTCAGGTTTGTAGATGGAAACTAACGAACCCTTCCAAGGAATCCAGGGGGTAAAAAGCAGAAATTCGCCCAACAGAAACAACCCTGCTGCAACTAATAATGTCCATCCAGCTGCAATTACAGTGACTCTGCGAAGAAGCTGTTTTAGTTGCGGCCACATTTTTTGAGATATCGTTCGTGTTATTTCAGGATAGGTAGTTGCAATAAAAGGATTAATTGGCATGATGAGCAAATTGATCACCGCCAGTGCAGTCTTGTAGTAACCAGCAGCCTGTGCGTTGAAGATACCACCAACCCAAAGCAGTTCGCTATCTCTTACCACCATATTTATTGTTCCACTGATATTCGTGGATAAAGCAAATTTAATGATTTCCTTTGGCGAGGGAAGCTCGCGCATAGGTGCATAAATCCACTCTTTCCCAAATAATTCTCTCATCCGATTGATGGCAAGAATAAACGGACCAATACCCGTAATCAGTTTTCCAGAGAGGTATGCCAGGAGGACCACCATAACTCCGGATTGGGTTATATAAGCATATACAATGCCGGTAGCTGTAACGAGAGCCTGGATTAAGTTAATTACCGATTGTCCGCGGAAGTTCCCTCCCACCTGCAACACACCTGTGGATGTTTCTAATAACATCATCCCTAAAATGGATAATCCATATACTACGATTAAATCCGAGATTGATGAATCATGGATGATAAATTTTGCTCCAAGGGGGGCAGTAAACAACAAGACGAGAAAAGCAGTAACAGAAGTAATTGCTTCGGCAAGCCCAGCTGCTTTCACAATCGCTGCAGCTTTTTGTTTTTCTCCCTTAGCCAGATAGTCTCCCATGTACCGTACAACCAGTTCACCCATCCTGAAACTAAGAATACGGTTGATACTGGAAACGAATGAAATGATCATCCCCAGCGCGCCGAATTGTGCAACCCCCAGAAGGTTGGCGGTTAGAATACTCAATACAGCGCTGATTGCATTACTGGCAAAAAGGTATCCGGAGTTACGTACAACCCTGCCGAGCAATCGGTCCTTGCCCCAGGAAGCCTGGAAGCGTTGGAACAATATCATCCGGTCACCACCTGGCTAGTCCAGGAACGTTCACTTAAATACCAGCTAACCAGGTTGGTAACTCCTTGCTTAAGCACAATCTGCGGTTCCCAACCGAGAATTTCGCCAGCTTTTTCCACAGAAGCCTGATTCCCCTGCGCATCCGCCATATGGCGTGGTTCATATACAACATTGGCTTTCTTGCCAATCTGTTCTTCCATGAGATTGATTAAGGAGTTCATTGAAATTACTTCATGTCCTCCAAGGTTAAAGATTTCATATCCCACAGGCTGCAAACCAAGGATCGTTCCACGGGCAATATCATCTACATAGGTAAAACCACGCGTTTGTTCGCCGTTGCCATTCATATGAACCGGTTTTTCTTCAGCGATCCATTGGGTAAAACGGAACATTGCCATATCAGGTCGGGCGGCAGGTCCATAAACAGTGAAATAGCGGAATATCGTTACATCAATATCATGAAGGTAATGGTAGGTGTGTGCCAGCACTTCAGAAGCTTTTTTGGATGCCGCGTACGGCTGGAGGGGGAGGTCAGTATTCGCGTCCTCCCGAAAAGGCATGGGGGTATTTTCACCGTAAACACTGGAGGAAGAAGCCTGAATAAACTTTGGAATTTTATTCCTTCTGCAAACCTCCAGCATGTTCAAAGCACCAATAACATTGGTTTGCTGATACGCCCACGGGTCGGTTACGCTCGACCGCACTCCCGCCCGCGCAGCCAGATTAAATAGCGCATCGGTATTTTGGGTTTTGTCTACCAGACTGTCCAGCTGGTCGCGGTCTGATATATCTGATTTTATAAATTGGAATTGTGGAGAGGAAAGCAGACGTTCCAAACGCCAGTTCTTCATACGGATATCATAGGCATCGTTGAGATTATCGATCCCGATCACCTCATGCCCATCAGCCAGCAGGAGTTCTACAACCCTGGCAGCAATAAACCCGGCAGCCCCCGTAACCAGATAACGGGACATTTATAACCTCACTACGTTTTTGAGATTTTTTCCAACTTTTCCTGTTGCGTTGCGGGTATCAATCACCAGTTTTGCCTGCTTTACCAGCTCTTTATAATCATAAGTTTGATGGTCAGTAATGATAACCACGCAATCAGCTGCGCTTATCGCTGCAGATACATCACCAACTGATTTCAAGTTGAGCGCGTCGTGCCGGATGGTCGGGATATATGGATCGTGGTAAGAAACTTGCGCTCCTTTAGCGATCAGCAAGCCCATCACATCCAGAGCGGGAGATTCGCGCAGATCATCTATATCCGGTTTGTATGCGACACCAAGCACCAGAATGCGGCTGCCTTTCACCGCCTTGCCCTGGTCGTTTAGAGCATCCTGTGTTTTTTGGACCACAAAGCGCGGCATATTGGTGTTGATCTCAGATGCAAGTTCAATAAACCGGGCATTATAATTCAGCGCTTTCAGCTTCCAGGAAAGATAGAGTGGATCAATGGGAATGCAGTGACCGCCCAATCCTGGGCCTGGTGTGAATCGCATGAAGCCAAAAGGTTTGGTAGATGCGGCATCAATCACTTCCCAGACATCCACACCCAGACGGTCACACATCAATGCCAGTTCATTCACCAGGCCGATGTTAATCATCCTGAAGGTATTTTCCAGCAGCTTGGTCATCTCTGCCACTTCTGCTGAACTGACTTGGACAACGGTCTGTAATGCCTGACTGTACCAGGTTGAGGCTACATCACAACATTCAGGTGTGATACCTCCCACAACTTTCGGAGTATTATAAGTTGTCCAATCCTGCCTACCTGGATCAACCCGTTCGGGTGAAAATGCTAAAAAGAAATCTTCGCCAACTTTCAAATCACAACATTCATTCAGTCTTGGCAGAATTAATTCACGCGTAGTACCTGGATAGGTAGTGGATTCAAGAATAATCACCATTCCCTTATGGACGTATTTCGCAAGTTCATCTGTCGCATTTACAATGAATGAGAGATCCGGATCGCCAGTCTTTCTTAATGGAGTAGGCACACAGATACTGACTGCTTCTGCACTTTTCAGTGCAGAGAAATCTGTGGTCGCATGCAACAACCCGGCATCCACCATCCGTTTAATATCCTTTGTGGGAACATCCTGGATATATGACTCACCCTGATTAAGTTTTTCCACTTTCCGCGGATCTACATCGATGCCGATAACTTTATAACCGGCATTTCCAAAAACCACCACGAGTGGCAAACCGACATATCCCAAGCCAATCACAGCAACTACAGCACTTCGATCAATTATTTTTTGTTTCAGAATTTGTAAAACAGAATGAGACATTCAGCCTCCCGGCCTTGCTAAAACAAGTTGAGTTGTTTTGGCTCAATAGAATCATCCTCAGGAGAGGATGTTAGTTTTTGTGGATCTCTTTCCTCTGCGAATGTAAACAAAGAAGGCGTTGCTTTCTCAACCGATATCATCTCGACTTGTTCTGCAGGGACTGAGTCGATTTCATCTTCTCTATTGATAGCTGTTGTTTACGGGTGCAGCAATTTAGCCAAACCTGCGAAATCCTTTTCCAGCTCAGGGCGTAGATTTGGTTGGTGCAATGCTGCTGCTGGATGGTACATGGCAACAACCAGGCGACCGTCAACATGGCTCGCTTTCCCGTGAATCTGACTGATCCGGGCATTTGGAAAGAATTTATTCATTGAAAATCTTCCCAGTGTAACAATAACTTTTGGATTGATTGCCTCGATTTGCCGGTCAAGATACTTGCCGCATGCCAGTATCTCCTGTGGTTCCGGGTCACGATTGTTTGGAGGGCGACATTTGACTACATTGCAGATAAATACATGCCTTCGTTGAAGACCTGCTTTCCCTAATAGTTCCTCCAAGAATTTCCCGGCGGCTCCTACAAAAGGTCGCCCCTGCTCATTTTCATTATGACCGGGACCTTCACCAATAAAGAGTATCTGTGCATTGGCAGGACCTTCACCCGGGACGGACATTTTTCGGGTTTTATGCAGGGCGCATTGAGTACAGACACGTACTTCCTGGGCAATTTGGGTTAACTCAGCAACGGGATCCAAACATTCCTCCGGGGGTGATTCTACCCTATTTTTCAGGATGCCATGAAATTTATTCGTATGAGGTTAGATCTTTCAAAGACATTAGAATTGCATCCTCATGGTTATCCTGATAATAACCTTTCCTGACACCATCTACCTTAAATCCAAGTTTTTCATATAGCTGGCGGGCTGGCACATTACCTGCGCGAACTTCTAAATACCCGATAACTGTTCCGGCATACCTTGCCTGTCTGAATGCTTCGCTTATCAACCTTTGAGCTACACCTTTTTTTCGATACGATTCATCTACTGCAATGGTACCAATATGCGCTTCATCAACAATAATCCAGACAACAATAAACCCAATGAGTGATATTCCAGCTGCAGAATCAATTTCTGCTACGAGCGGAATACTTAATTGATTCTCTGTTATTTCATAAATGAAAGCCTTTTCTGTCCAGGGTAGAGAAAAAGATTTTCGATCGAGCGCGCAAACAGACGGCACATCGCCAATCGACATCTTACGAATAGTAATTAGATGATTAGAAGATAGAGGATTATCCAGGGACAGCTTCCTTGTAGTGCAGATAAGACGGAGAAAGGGATACAACCTCATCAACATCCATGTTTTGCCAGCGTTCCCAGGCTAATTGAGCCAGATAGGCTGGACGGCGAACACATTCCGCCGGTGATGCCAGAACCACTTTTTTCCATCGTCGGGCAAGGGTCTGTCTTTCTTCCACGGTCAGTTCACCACAGATCATGGTTGTTTTTCTAATTTTCTGCTCCAGTTCGTCTGGGGTTAGGACTTCCATTTCATCTGATGAAATCCAGTGATTTTTTACAGGTTCATACCAACCCACAGCAAGTCTACCTCTGCCCGCTTGAAGCACAGCTGCCAGCGCCATATCTCTTACCTGTACTCCGGACGCTAGAATGTCTAGTGTGGGAATGCCAATCACCGGTAAATTCAAAGCCAGCGCCATCCCCTTGACAGCAGCCATTCCAATTCGCAGGCTTGTAAAAGATCCCGGACCGGTCGCGACTGCAAGGACAGTAAGATCCTTAGTAGAGGTCCCAGTTTTTTTAAAGATTTGGTCAATGGCGGGAGCAAGTTCCACGCTATGGTGAGATTTTGTCTGCCATACTTGTTCTATTAGAATCTGCTCTTCCTGAAATAAAGCCAGTCCCATCCATTGAGTAGAACAATCAACAGCCAGTAACATCAAACCCCTCCGTATACCGATTTTTGAAGGCTTTTAATGATGGATTGGCTTCGTTTACCATACCCTTTAAATAACAATCCACGTTGTTCATCAGCTAGCCAGCGCAGAGAAACCCAGATTCGTTCACCAGGTAAAACTTCAGTTATTCTGTCAGCCCATTCTATGAGAACTGGACCACTTTCCATCAGCGGCAGTATATCTAGATCTTCTGCTTCTTCTGCCCCACTCAGTCGATAGGCATCCAGATGTGATAATTTAATACCGTCCTGCCGCCTGTAAACATTTATCAGAACGAAAGTAGGACTTGAAACCGAGTCGAGAGAGCCCCATCCTTTGGCAATTCCCTGCACAAATGTTGTCTTACCTGCACCCAAATCTCCAGTAAGGCAAACAATATCTCCCGGTTTTAATAGACTCCCGAGACGTATTCCTAATCTACGGGTCTGCTCAGGGCTGTGAGAGAAGTAATCCAGGCTATTTTCGTCAAGGATTGGCATATGCAAGATTATACGATACAGAAATTTGACAGACAAGGAAGAAAATTAGTCTTCCACACCTACTTTGTTTGCAATTATTCTGGCAATATCACGTGATGCATCGGGTTTTGCCAGCCTGGTGCAGGCTTCAGCCGCTCGTTTGCGGGTTTCTGGTTTCTCAATCCACTCGCGAAGACAGGAAACAACGCGCTCCGGGTGCGGAGCCCAAATTCCCGCCTTGTGATTAACAACATAAAAGACATTACCGTCTTCCTGCCCGGGCATTCGAGAATAAATGATTAATGGCAATCCGGCAATGAAAGCCTCACTAATCGTTCCGGGTCCAGCTTTGGTTACCAGCATATCAGCAGCAGCCATCAGATCAGGCATATTATTAACAAATCCATACAGGTGAGTCTTCATTTGCCAGGTTTGTTCTTGCAAGCGGGATAGTATCTTTTGGTTTCTCCCACACACGATTGCCATCTGCGCCGGAAAATTTGCCGCGTCAATAGTTCGCGCAACTCTTTCCAGCGGACCCATCCCTTCACCCCCGCCCACCAGGAGAATCACTGGTTTATCGAGATCCCATCCGAGCTCCTTCCTGACAGCAATTGGATCTTCGGGTGGATGGCAGAATCGCTGCGCGACAGGTAACCCGACCACTTTGATCCGGTCTGGGTCTAAGCCATACCAGATTCCGCGCTCGCGGGCTTCTTCGGTTGGAACAACAACCACATCAGCCCGGCGGTCATACCAGAAAGCGTGCACGGATACCATATCTGTAACAACCGTCATAAATGGAAGCGGAGACCTTTTCATCGCACGCAGCACCGGACTGTTGGATAAGGGATGCACAGAGACAATTAAATCTGCGGGGTTTTCTTGTACCAGTTTTTTCGTAGCCTGTCTGATGTATGGCCAGACAAAAGTATTGAAAGCGGATGTACGTTTTCGCCCATCGGAAATGTGGTAACCGAATGCCCACATTTCAGGCATCTTTGAAATGGGCGGATAAAGTTGGGGGGCATATTTCAATGGTGGTGGCGCATAACTCTTGAAGATATCCACCATCTCGGCGGTAATTTTTCCTGGATATTCCAATGCAATGGCTTCCATAATTGCTTCAGCCGCTGACCGATGACCACCTCCAGTATCTGAAAATAAGAACAAAACATGTGGTGGGCTACGTCGGGGTGGATTCATTAGATACTCCAGTCAGATTTTTCTTGATCCGCTTTGCGAGTTCACGCCTTGGAAGCAGTACGCGTCGCTGGCAGGTTTGACATTCCAACCCAATGTCCGCACCTAAACGTACAACTTTCCAGATGCTTCCACCACATGGATGGGGTTTGCGTAGAAGGAGAATATCATTAATTTGAAGCTCTAACAGCATAAAATGATTATAACATCCGCATGTTATAATCATTTTTGCTTATGTTAAACCTCACTCCCGCAGTTTTAATCTCAAGGATCGTCACACTATTAGTTGCATTTTCCATTCATGAGTTTGCCCATGCCTGGTCTGCCTATAAATTTGGAGATGACACAGCCGCACGGGCAGGTCGTTTGACATTGAATCCCATTGCTCACCTAGATATCATCGGAACACTCATGCTCATTGTTGGCGGTTTTGGCTGGGCAAAACCAGTCCCTGTTAACTCGTATGCATTACAGAGAAAATCTTCATCTGCTTTGATGCTTGTATCTCTTGCTGGCCCGGTTTCAAACATGTTATTGGCTATTCTGGCTGCGGTTCCTTTCAGGCTCGGACTGGTAAGTTATTCACCAAGTAATTCTATTTTTTTTCCAAGTATTTCTGATTTTCTAATTACATTCATCATTATCAATATATCTTTACTGCTCTTTAATTTGATTCCACTTGCACCACTTGATGGCGAGAAGGTACTCTATGGTCTCCTGCCCCCATCTGGCGCTGACTTTATGGATCGCATCCGACCGTATGGTCCTCTGTTACTTCTGGCATTTATCATGATTGGCCGCGTCGGCGGTCTGGACCTGCTGGGGGCATTAATGGGACCTCCACTGACCGCTATATTCCGATTACTCATGGGAGCATGATATGACTTTTCAAATCGCCATTCTGGGTTTGGATATTATCGGAACATCCATCGGTCTTTCGCTGGGCGAATACAGCGATAAAGTCACCCGTATAGGACACGATCGTGATCCTGACAGAACAAAACAAGCTTTAAAAATGGGAGCAGTGGATCGAATTGAAAATAATCTACTCCAGGCAATCGATAAATGTGATTTGATTTTACTTTGTGAACCTGGCGGAGAATCTTTAGAAGACCTGAGCCACATGGCATCTGATCTCGGTGAGACCCGTTACCTGTTTGATGTTGGTGGATCAAAGTCTCAGTTTAATAAGGTACTACATGAAGTGGCACCTGATTTTAAACATCATGTAAATCTATACCTCACTGTCAACTCAGCGTATTTAGAAGAGACCTCTGTCAGTCCTGAGAAAGCCAGGTCAGATATGTTCGCAGGTGGATTGATGTTTATTGCAACCACACCCCGGAGCTCTTCCGAAGCTGTAGAACTCGCCGAAGCCCTGGCTTCCATGCTCAGCACAGGCATGGTCTTCACTGATCCTTTGGAATTGGATGGTTTACGCGCTGGTGTTGAACAACTCCCCGAAATAATGGGCACATCACTTATGCGGATGATTTCTCATCAACCGGGATGGCGCGAAACGAGAAGATTGACCGATCGTGCATTTTTTTCATCAGCCGCTGCTCAATATCTCAACAGTCAGGGAAAACATCCCGCAGCAGACTACATATATAATGGTGAAAATCTTATCCGCTGGATCGACCTGTTGTCTTCTGAATTATCCGCAGTAAAGCGAATGCTGCAGGATGGAGATCAGGATCAGTTGGATCAATGGCAAACTGAAGCATTGCAAGGACTGATTGCATTGCAGACACAACGCCAGACGGGCGATTGGGAGGATCTTCCCAGAACTCAGGTGGATCTCCCCAACTGGAGTGAGCGTCTCGGTAAATTATTAGGTTTAAAGAAGAAAAAGTGAATAGCGGATTATACCTGTATGGAAATCCATTATTTTTGTTATATCCTGCGCTGCGCTGATGGTTCATACTATACAGGCTGGACTTTAGATCCGGCTCGTCGGGAAAAACAACATAATAAAGGCAGAGGGGCAAAATATACTCGAATGCATCGCCCGGTTAAGCTTGTTTATATCGAAGCGCAATCCGATCGGTCCTCAGCAATGAAGCGTGAAAGACAGATCAAACAATTAAAACACGATCAAAAAGAGAAATTGATTCAATCTAATCCTTATGACCTCAACCAGCTTACCTGATTATCCTTACGTTGCCATTGCTCCCGGTAGAGTGAACCTGCTTGGTGAGCATGTTGATTATAATGACGGCCCGGTTTTACCGGCTGCTATTGACCGAACGGTAAAGGTATATTTCCGGCCGAGAAAAAATAATCAGGTCAGGTTAATTGCACAATCACTTGGCAATTTAACAGCTTCTTTCACATTGGACAATCTCCTTGAAAAACGCAATTCCATCCCCGGTTGGGCACATTATCCGGCAGGTGTTGCCTGGGTATTACAGAATATGGGAATTCCAACTGGAGGTGTAGATGCGGTAGCGATATCAGATTTGCCAATTGGTTCGGGACTAAGTTCCTCTGCAGCAATTGAAATGGCTTTTACAGCAATGTGGAATTTTTTGAGCGGTAGTACCACTGATACTATCTCACTGGTTAAAGCTGCACAACGGGCTGAGAATGAGTATGTAGGTGTGAATTGCGGCATCATGGATCAATTCGCCTGCGGCATGGGGAAGGCTGGGCATGCAATTTTACTGGATACCCGATCACTTGAATGGCAACCAGTTCCTCTACCGCAAGGTACAATAATTGTGATAGCCGATTCAGGAATCCGCCGTTCGCTTCACAATTCGGCTTATAACGAAAGGCGTGCTTCCTGCGAACTCGCACTCAAGATTTGTGCAACACATCTACCTGGTATTTGCGCCCTGCGGGATGTCTCCAGCTTAGAGTACCAGAAAATTCGTAAAGAAATTCCACTCCCAGCAGATAAACGTGCTCAACATGTGATTGATGAATGTGAACGGGTTGATCAGGCAATCCCACTTTTACAGACAGGTGATGCGATAGGGTTTGGAAAACTCATGACCGCATGCCATGAAAGCCTACGAGTTCTGTATGAAGTAAGTATCCCCGAACTGGATCATCTCGTAGAAATTGCAATCAATACTCAGGGATGCTTTGGGGCACGGTTAACAGGCGCCGGTTTTGGTGGTTGCACAGTAAACCTGGTGGCAGAGCCTTTTGTTGAAGAGTTTTCAAAAAAATTAGAAACCGGTTACCGCAAGGTAACCGGCAGATCAGCCAGTGTATTCCCATGTAAACCCAGTGATGGAGTGCGGGTAATTTCTAATCAGTAAAAACTGGGAGATGCCCCAGAGATACTATCTCACGCCATTTTGCACGTTCACCTTCCGTGAAGATGGCAGATTCTGCAACAATCTGGGCACCCGCTTTCTGGATCAGCAATCTCATTCCTTGCAGGGTTGAACCAGTACTGATTACATCATCCACAATGACTACTTTCTTTCCCTCCATTAATTCACGATCCTTTTCATCTAGGAAAAGGGTTTGGGGTTGTCCAGTGGTAATGGATAATGTCTCAGCAGATAGCGCCTTTCCCATATAAGGTTTATATGTTTTGCGTAATATGACATAAGGCTTTTTTGTTTCAACACTTAAAGCATGTGCCAGAGGTATGGATTTAGTTTCAGCGGTGATCAGAATATCATACCTGGTTGAGGATAACTTTTTCGCAAGTTCTTTTGCACAAGCCTCTACCAGTTCTGTATCACCTAAAATATTAAGGATGGCGATCCGTAATCCGGGCTTGATTTCAAATAATGTTAAATCTCTTTTTACACCAGCAATTTCAACTGAGTATTTTTCTTTTTCTGGCGACATGAAAGCCCCTCCAGCAGAAGTTTATGAGATATTGAAAGTTTACTACATTTTTGTTGAATTACGAAAAGAGTGCCTTGCAGACCGGTTGAGGGGGGCAACCGATCCACAAGGCTTAATAATAATAGTGGAAAAAGCAGGATTATTCAAGCGGAAATTTTATAGTGTTGGAGTGAGGTTTGGGATAAATAAAAATTTGAGTGCCGGGGACGCCGACCCCGGCACTCATTTTAAGGAGGAGAAGAAGAGAAGTCGCCCTTTGATACTAATATAATCGGTTGCCGTAAAAATTACTTGACGCTTACCCTACGCTTGGTATACGATTTATCTATGAGCATTACTAATTCATCTGAAAGAAAATGCTTCTGGGTTTCTAATCTGCCAATCGCGGGAAACATCCAAATTGTGACAGGCAATCTTGGAATTAAGGAACTTCACATTCAAGGTTGTATTCCAGTTCCAGAACAAATCAATGCTGCGATCATTCCCGGGCAGTTTCCTACTTTTGTAGATGACCTTTGGGCTTATTTTCTTGGCGAGGTTATACAGTGGGATGTGGATTTAGATCTCTCGGGATTGGATGGTTTTTTACGTGATGTCCTTGAACTATGCAGGCAAATCCCATATGGACAGACCCGTACCTACGGTGACCTTGCCCAGATGTTGTCCAGACCTCCTGCAGCTGCCAGAGCTGTGGGGATGTGTCTCGCTGCCAATCCCATTCCCATCATCATTCCCTGCCATCGAGTTGTTGGAAAGGATGGAAAACTACATGGTTATTCTGGATACGGGGGCATTCAAACCAAAGCTGCCCTGCTCAAGCTGGAAGGTGCCCGCCTGATGATTTAACCAGTAATTTACTTCATCGTCTATAATCAAAAACATGACCGAAAAAAATACTACCTCTTTTCATAGCGGTTTTGCTGCTGTTGTTGGACGCCCGAGTGTCGGGAAATCCACCCTCATTAATTCCCTTCTCCGCCAAAAAATCGCATCGGTTTCACCAAGACCGCAAACTACACGCCGAAAACAACTAGGGATCTACACCAGCGACACCACACAATTGATCCTGATTGACACACCAGGCATCCATCAACCGGTGCATAAACTCGGTGAATATATGAACCAACTCGCGATTGATACGCTTCAGGATGCTGATGTAATCCTCTGGTTGGTGGATGGATCATCTGCTCCCCTCCACGAAGATAAACTGGTTGCCGAGTACCTGCAAAACCAGAAAGGTCTCCCTCGAGTCATTCTGGGAATCAATAAATCTGACCAACTCGCTCAAAAGAAACTTGCAGAAAGAGTCGAATCATACAAGATAATGTATCCAGTAGATGAGACTATAGTATTTTCGGCAAAAACTGGTGAAGGTGTTCAAACCATTCTCGAATCTCTTTCCAGCCGATTGCCAGAAGGGGTCAGGTATTATGATGATGACCAGATTACTGATCTCTATGAAAGAGATATCGTGATCGATCTTATCCGCGAATCTGTGTTGATCCTCCTGCAGGATGAAGTTCCCCATGCAATCGGCGTTCGACTGGATGAATATACCGATGAAGGCGAGTCATTTGCCAGAATCCATGCAACTTTGATGGTTGAACGTGAATCACAGAAAGCTATTGTAATTGGTCAGGGCGGCAAGATGATCAAACAGATAGGCATCCTGGCGCGGAAAGAGATTGAAGCTCTGACAGAGCGAAAAGTGTATCTTGAATTAAAGGTGAAAGTGTTGAAGAATTGGCGTGATGATCCCAACGCGTTGCGGCAACTTGGTTACTATTCGAATAAAGAAGAATAATCTGATGGCATTTATGTGTGGTTTGGTTTTGTCTCTGATTTTTTCCATAGCAGATTGGGTAGTGGTTGCCTTTCAACACAATTCATTAAAATATGTCACCAAACCACTCGTTATGGTAATCATGTTGTTATGGCTGCTGATTACCACGGGATACACTGACTTTACAATACTCTTTGCATTTGGCTTATTATTCTCTTTACTGGGAGATGTCTGGCTAATGCTTCCCAGGCGTTTTTTTATTGCCGGGTTATTCTCATTTTTGCTAGCGCATATCTGTTATATCGTTGGCTTGAATCGGACACCTTTTCCCTTTTCACTCTCATCCATCCTGGTAGGTTTTATCCTGATCATTGCAGCGTTACTTGTTATTATTAAAATTAAATTCGGTTTAATGAAAATGATCGGAACATTGCGGATGAGACTGCCTCTGATAATTTACGGTACTATACTCACCGCCATGTTGCTGAGTGCGGGATCTACCCTCTTTCGACCTGAGTGGATGGAATCAGCCGCGGTAGTTCTATTTATCGGTGGCATATTCTTCTTCACGTCAGATAGTTTGCTCGGATATGACAGGTTTGTAAAACCATTTCGCAACGCCCGTCTGGTAGTTCGAATTACTTATCATCTGGGACAGATAATGATAATCTGTGGAGCAATACAACAATATACTTTTTCCACGGGAAAGAGTTTATTTTAAGGGTCGAAATCCTTCTCCCAGGGCTTCGTGTGCTATACCGATAACCATAAACGCCGCCGGATCAATTTGCTTAACCAAGCTTTTTAATACAGCGATTTCTGATCTATTTACCACACAATAAATTACATCCCTTTCGGTTCCGGTGTAAGCTCCTTTTCCTGAAAGAAAAGTAACACCACGCTCCATCTCATCCAAGATCTTTTGTGCGACTTCAGCAGGTTGGGATGTTACAATCATTGCAGTTCGAAATACAGAAGAACCCTCCACCGCTACTTCTGCTGCGAGTCCGCTGACATAAATCATAACCAACCCATATAAAGCGTATTCCCAGCCAAAAACAAATCCTGCTGTCAATACAACAATAGAATCGGTTGCCAGATAAGCCTGTGAAATCGATATCCCAAGGCGATGATTGAGGATACGTCCGATAATGTCGCTTCCACCACTGGTACCCTGTCCCCGATATACAAGCCCTAAACCAGCTCCAAGCATCAACCCGCCATATAGTGAGTTTAAAACTAGATCATGAGTTAAGCCCTGTGAAGGTATAAACCAGACCAATGCATCAGTCAGCACTGAAAAGGAAAGAATTGCCAGTGCGGTTCGTACTACAAATCGTGGACCGCCCAGGTAACGCCATCCAAGGATAAATAAGGGCACGTTACCAAAGAAAACCATCAAGCCAATTGGGATATCTGTATAGTGATTAATCAACTGTGCCGCACCACTTATGCCACCGCTTACAAGCTTGCCCGGAACCAGAAACATACGCATCGCGAGTGCCTGAACTAATGCACCAAGCAAGATGAATATATAGTCCTGTAAACTTTTCCGGGAGAAATCCAAACCGGCTGCACGAATATAATTACGAAAATTCATAGTTGTTTGCTCTGGTAGTGTCATTTGGAATACTCCTCAACTAAATAAGAAAGACGCCCAGAGAGGCGTCATTCTTCATCAACTTTTTAATGATGGGGAATTCCATCACTTGGCAGTGGTAGCTTTTTCAGCCGTCTCAGATGGTGTTTTTACTGCAGATTCAGTAGTTGCGGATGCTGATTCTGCAGTCGTGGTCTTCTCAGAACTGGGAGGTTTCTCATCACTTTTGTTGTTTTTACTCATTCCCGATGGCGATTTGTGATCTGTTGCGTAAAAACCGGATCCTTTAAAAACAATCCCAACCGGTTGGTAAACCTTCCTTAGTGATTTTTTTCCACATTCCGGGCAGGTTACCAAAACAGGATCAGTGAATTTTTGTTTCTCATCGAACTGCACACCGCAGTTTTCGCACCGATATGTATAAACAGGCATGGCTTACTAACTTCTTTCAAATCTTAATGATGACAAGGTAACAATTATAGCTAGAGTCAATCCGACTGACAAGACCATTCAAAGATAAAATGTGGATGGTTGCTTGTAGATTATTGTGCGATTAGAATTAGACCCATATGGAAAAGAAACATAACCCAGTATTTCTTTCATTTTTTCTGCTTTCAGCAGTGATCATTTTCTGTTTGTGTGGGATTCTATTTTTCGGAGCTATTCTTACCTGGATTCCAGAACAGATTGAACAAGCCGTTCCCGCTTCAATTCCAACTCCGTTCCCGGTGGACGAGCTACCTCAACCCAATGGGAACAACACAGACATACCTGACGATCTTCTGAAACAAATGCAACAGATCCAAATTCAGGTAATTCAGGAGAGAGGTTTATTACCCGAAACTGAAATTATGCGGCAGATCATTTCTTCTGAAGAACTGCGAACCAATGTAGAAAAGGATTTTTTCAAAGAATATTCCAGAGAGGAGGCTGAAATTGACCGAAAGGTCCTGGTGGCTTTGGGTTTGATAAATCCCGAAGAAGACCTGATTTCCCTGTATAAAGACCTCTACTCTGAGCAGATTGCTGGTTATTATGATAACGAAGAAAAAGAAATGTATGTGATTGGGGGTGCTGAATTTGGTCCACAAGAACAGATGACCTATGCCCATGAATATACCCACGTATTGCAAGATCAGGTTTTTGACATCAAAAAAGGATTGCTTTACGGAGAAGAGGAATGCGTAGGTCAGGAACAACGTTGCGCGGCAATCCAGGCGTTGATAGAAGGGGACGCTACACTTTCTGAATATCGCTGGCAATCCAATTATTTTGGTAAAGAAGACTACCGAGAATGGTTATCATTTAACATGGCATTGGAATCACCTGTTTTCGACCAGATTCCACCGTACTTTCAGGAATCACTCATGTTCCCCTATCAATATGGTTTAAATTTTGTCAACCAGGTCTTTGACCAATCTGGGTGGGATGGAGTAAATGAGTTGTATAAAAAACCACCAGTTTCTACTGAGCAGATTATGCATCCATCCCTCTACCCTGATCATCTGCCCATTCCGGTATATCTGCCGGATATTGTGAAAGTATTGCCCAACGGCATGACGCTTCTCGATGAAGGCGAATTAGGAGAGTGGGACCTCGGCTTAGTTTTATCAACAGGTATTGTCCCTGGTAGCCAACTTCCAGTAAATCAAGCCAGAGCTGCCGCACGCGGCTGGGGAGGTGATAAATACCAGATATTCGGATACCCCCAGAAACATACCGAATCTGTTTGGGTCCTTTGCATCATGTGGGATAGCTCTGTTGAAGCTGCCGAATTTATGAATTCTTTTAATGAGTATGGTGATAATCGCTGGGCGTATGGATCTATTGAAAAATGGGAAAATCAATCAATCTGGACCGCAGGTGGTATCGTACATTCTATTGTGATGGATGGAAACCAAACCTGCTGGATAGATTCTCCCAGCAAGTCAGTTAATGACCGATTAATGCCTTACTTTAAGGAGTAATTCATGCCTCTGGATGTCAACCGGATAAAAGGTATTTGTTTTGATGTCGATGGAACATTGAGCGATACAGACAATCAGATGGTTGATTCCGTATTTAAACTGGTCAAACCACTTTCATTTGTTTTCAGAAACACCGATTTTTCAATATTTTCCAGAAGATTGGTAATGGCGGTTGAAACTCCCGGTAATTTGATCTTATCCATACCCGATATCCTTGGGCTGGATGATGAACTCATGTGGTGGGCTGAGAAAATGTCTCGCTGGAGCAATAAAGAGTATCATTTTCTGTTAATTCCACAGGTTGTAGAATTACTCACTCAACTATCAAAAAGTTACCCTCTGGCAGTGGTCAGTGCCAGAAATCAACATGGAACAATGCGCTTTTTAAATCAATTCAACCTATTACCATTTTTTTGCACCATTATAACTGGTCAGACCTGCAGGCATACAAAGCCTTTTCCCGACCCAATTCTTCATGCAGCTAATCAAATGGGGTTGCGACCTTATCAACTATTGATGGTTGGAGATACAACTGTAGATATCCTTTCTGCCCGGCGGGCTGGTGCACAATCTGTGGGTGTTCTATGTGGTTTTGGAGAAGAATGTGAATTACGCCGGGCAGGTGCAGACATGATTGTGGAAAAGACATCTGATTTATTGGTATATTTATCAAACAATATGACGCAACCTCAGGAGGAACACCATGAAGCATAATAACCTAAGATCAATTTGTGTTTACTGTGGATCATCTGATGATATCCATCCGGTTTTTCTGAAAGGTGCCCGCAACCTGGGTTTGATCCTTGCTGAAAGAAAAATTCGTCTGGTGTATGGAGCCGGGAAAACTGGATTAATGGGAGCGATTGCTGGTGGTGTTCTTTTTGGTGGTGGAGAAGTTACAGGTGTTGTTCCTGAAAGCCTTAATCAGAAACAACTGATATCAAACAACCTCACCAACCTTGAAGTGTGTCCAGATATCCAATCACGAAAAAAAAGAATGCAAGACCTGGCAGATGGTTTGATCGCGCTTCCCGGCGGTTATGGAACTTTTGATGAGTTATTTGAAGCCCTAACCTGGGCGCAAATTGGAATTCACAACAAACCAATTGGCATTTTAAACCTTGAAGGATATTATGATCCTTTCATCACCCTGGTGGAACACGCAAGCATTGAGGGTTTTATTTACCCGGAACATAAATCTCTTTTTGTAATCTCTGAAGATACTTCAGAACTTCTAAATAAAATGGAAAATTATCAGCCGCCAGAAGATCTTCACCGTTGGGTCAGCCGGGAAGATAATAATAAAGATCTAGCAGAATAATTGATTGAGCTCTAATTTCATTACCAGGGTATCGCCAGTATAGTTACCAATAATGCTATTGAAAGAATTAGTAGAGATTGTTTAAATCTTGTAATATTGCTGTCTGCTGTCTGATTTAGTTTCCTCATTAATTGAACTAAAAAAATTGAACTTAACATCACTAGCAAGTGATAAATGCCAAAAAACTGGAATGCTGCCTTGTAGAAGACGCCATAAAAATCATTCCAGATTTCTTTAGTTATTGGGCTCAACACAAGATAGAGCATTACACCAGTAAGCATTTGAACATCCGCAACAATCATCAGAGATAGAGTAAGTTGATTATCCATTTTGGACCAGGTGCGATTTCCACGCCATCCATACCATGCTCTTAATGTTGCCCCCAGTAATCCTGCCAGGTAAATCCAACGAATAATTGAATGAATCTGTTGAACGATTGAGTACATAACCTTTTCTCCAGCCGATAAAACTTTCCGTTTCTCTCATTTAAACTGCGATTTGGTTTGCAGTCAGAAAACTACTCTACAGAAATTTTTACAATCTCACTTTCACTAATGTTACCTACCCGGTCTTTTGCGATGACTTGAAGAACATGATTGCCTGGTTGTGACTTCCAGATATAGACATAAGGAGCTTGAGTCCATGTCGCCATCTTCTTTTGATCGATTACAAGTTCAACAGATGAAATACCCATTGCATCATCAGCATTTACTTTAACAAACAATTCGGGTGTAGAGTCTCGATAGATTTTTAAACCCTGCGAGGGATATTCGATATTGGTATGCGGTGGTTCATTATCCACTGTAATTTGTAAAAGAGCAGTCTCAATTCGATCTTGTTGATCCCTTACTTGTAATCTGACAATATAAAGCCCTTGTAGACCAGTGGTATCAAATTCGGCTAATTCTCCTTCAATTACAGGAACTTTTCCTTCGTTACCCACCTGCTGCCACGATTTCGGATTTAACCCTTCTCCGACATCTAAGCGATAGCTTACAAATTCATTACTGCTGGCTGTACCCATCAACGGGAACTTGGCTCGCACATAACTGAACATTTCGGGAGAGCTAAAATGGATGGCTGGATTTTTCTGAGGGGACAGTATAGTATCATAATCCCTGGGTGCAATTCTCCACCCCTCTTTTATTGCCCAATTCTGGTATTCGATAGGTATCTGGATGAAAGTTTTTTCCTCCACCAATTCCCGTGGAGTAAATACTGTTGCCAGCTTTCCAGTTTCACGATTTACCGCTTGTTTGAAAAAGAGGGGGTCGATAATCTGTGGTTCAGTTCCATCCAGGAAAATTTCTTCAACAATTTCCGGACAATCAGCAGAAGGGAGCAAACCTCCCGGATTACAGACCGCCTCCGTTCGAATATCTGGCGGTTTTTTAAAATCGGTTGCGACAATCCCTTCCATTGATCTGTCAATGATAGCTCGCCATAATCCCGCAGACCAGAGTTTATCTATTAAAGTGCCATTTGTTGACTCATATGCATTACCTACCCATACACTTACCAATCGTTCTGGTGTGTAGCCAATCGTCCAGGAATCAGTTTCTTCAGGAACAGTTCCTGTTTTTACTGAAGTGGAAAAGCTTAATTTATATATATTGGATAATTCTGGTCTATTCTGCCTGGTTTCCTCATCCCTTAGCATATCTGTAACGAGATAAGCCATACCAGGGCTAATAATCGCTGTTGCAGCGGGATTCTCATTTTCCCAGATTAGAACACCATTTTCATCCCAAACCTTTTGAATGGTATTCAGAGATGGATATTCCTCTCCAGAATTTCTGTAACCCTTCCTGTTCCCCTCTGCGGCGAGTACGGCATAAGCGGTTGCAATTTCTTCCATCTTCACAGATTGCGAGAAAATTTCTTGGGGTTTTTCAACCGTGTTTACAGGAAAACCCAGAGCAGACAAAAGTCTGTTTACACTATTCCAACCTGACTGTTCAATTTGTGTAACCACAGGTTGAAGATAATCATTTACTAATGAAGTGCGAATACTAACCGGTCCCCGGTAGTCACCATCGAGTGTAATCCCTTTATACGACCCGTCCTTCTGTGTGATTGGGGCATCCCAGACAAGTTTTGCTGGTGATAATCCCTGTGTAAAACCGCTCAGGTAAACAAAGGGTGAAATGGATGACCCAACAGGATGAGTTATTGGTAAACTTTCACCACCTTCAGATGTGGTTTCGCCACTGAAAGCCAGAACATCTCCTTTCTTTGTATCTACGACCATCACACTGGCGGCAATAGATTGGGGATTTAGAATGTCTACAGGTGGGAGAAGAGGTAATAATCTGGAGGTGGGGCACTCTTTCAAAAAGGAGACTGATTGTTTTGATCTTCCTTCAATTGCAGATAACTGCGCGATGGAAGTACAGACAATTTGAGTCTGCATATCTAAGTCCAATGTAGTCTGGATGATCAATCCCCCTCGTTCAGTTCGGCTTTTTCCAAAGATTTTTTCCATCTGGTTTCGGACCATCTGATTAAAACCAGCATACTGATTTATCCTGTTGACGGATTTTCCATTCACGGCTACCTTTGCGTTCATAGCAGCATTGAATACGGCTGGAGTTATCTTCTTTTGAGCAACTAATGCTTTCAATACTTCCTGTTTTAGTGTCTCTGCTCCCGCTGGAGAATCCCAAGGGTTGATGGCAGGTGCAAACGCTGTTCCTGCCAACATGGCTGCCTCAGGCAGATTTAATGATGTACTTGATTTTCCAAAGTATGTTTGCGCACCGGCTTCAACACCATAAGCCAGATAACCAAAATCAAGACTGTTTATATACCACTCTAAAACTTGTTCCCTGCCATATCTTGCCAAGATTTGCAATGCCAATATTCTTTCCCGAATGGCGCGCCGCATGTCGGGGGGTTCGGTAGATAGAAGCATTTGAAAAACCAATTTCTGTGCAATAGTACGGTGATCATCCGGGTTAAGGGTATCCAACCTTACTCCTGAAGAACGCCAGTAGTCAGGCTGTTGAATCGAAAGCAGCGCATCAACAAATTCGGAAGAGACGGTATCTCCCACCCCACTTAAACGCATGTATTTTCGCGGCACAGCAGGATTACTGATTTCAAGTAATACAACATTACCTTCCCGATCAAGAATACGGGTGGGGCGAGTAAAAACAGCAGATTGGGCGTTTAATTGTCGTGGAATAGCATCAATGGATGGCAAATCTGCGGTAATACGGCTGTATTCCCCAATGAATATAAAAATAGCAAAAGCTGTAAGAACAGAGAAAATTGCAGCAAAACCCCACCCGCTGATATTCGTGGATTGCCGGCGCAGGATGCGTCGTGTCTCACGTTTGCTTCGCCGACGTCTGGTAAGTAGCATCTGGCGTAAAGCTCTCAATTGCCCCTCACTATTGCATCCGCCAGACGAGCTGCCCTAACAGTCTCTTTAACATCATGAACCCGCAGAATATCAACACCCCGGACTATTCCGACCACCGCTGCAGCAAGAGATCCCTCTAATCTTTCCGTAGGGGGCAAATCCTGGCTAAAGCCAATAAATGATTTGCGGGAAGCACCCAGAAGAATCGGATATCCCAGTGTTCTTATGATATCCAGGTGGTTAATCAAAGTCATATTTTGCTTAACAGATTTTCCGAAACCAATGCCTGGATCCAAAATTAAATTTTCTGGTTTGATTCCATGATCCAACGCTAAACCAGTAAGTACCTGCAAATCAGATCGCACCTCCCGAACAACATCATTAAATTCTGCGCCACTATACATTCCGCCTAATCGTGAATCGAAGTTATATTCACCCATCCTGGTAGAATTATGCATCAATACAACAGGGCAGCTTCTCTTTGCAGCTAGCGCCGTCATTTTTTTATCCCGCTGTAATGCCCAAACATCATTGATCCAATCCGCTCCTGCGTCTAATGCGGCTTCAGCGACATTCACTTTGTATGTGTCAACAGAGATAATACACCCTGTTTTTTTTCTAATTTCACGAATTACAGGTAAAATTCGCTCGATTTCTTCTTTTTCATTAACGGGATGGGAACCTGGTCGGGTAGATTCTCCACCAATATCAAGGATATCAGCGCCATTTTCTTCATAACTTAGTGCCTTATTAACAGCAGTTTTTATGATATGAGGGGTACTCATTAATCCATCACCTGAAAAACTATCAGGTGTGATATTCAGTATACCCATCACAAAGGTTCGGCTGCCCCACTCTAACAACGCCTTACTCACGCTACACTCCAGTCCATAATTTCACACCGATTGAATCAACAGATGCAATGGCGGAACTTACAGATAAATCCATACCGGGTAACTGCAAGTCAGAAGCCAGTTCCGAAAGAGGAACAAGGATAAATGCTCTTTCAATCATTCGTGGATGCGGAATTATCAGGGTTTCTTCATTAATTATCTGGTCTCCATACAACAGGATATCCAGATCTATCTCCCGTGGACCAAACCGGAAGGTGGGTTTTCGCCCAACATTCTTCTCAATTTTTTTTAAAAAGTACAAGAGATCCATCGGTGGAAGCGAAACTTTGCACTCCACCACCTGGTTAAGAAAGCAAGCCTGTTCAGAAAAACCCCAGGGTTCAGTTTCGTAAATGGCAGATAACCGGGTAATCTCTATCTGTGCTTCCAAATCGGTTCTAGCGGATTGAAGGAATTCAGCCCGCGGTTCAATATTGCTGCCTAATGAAATAAAGACAGGAAACACTTCATATCCAGTCATAAATAATTACTCATTTTTTATACAATTCAGCCAATCGGCAAACATACCATAGGCAGTTGTTTTTGGACCCGGATCTGATTCCACCACACCCAAACCAGGCAGCGAATCCAGCATAAATTGACAATACGAGCTTGTTCCCTGGATAGAATACAAAACGGAGTCAGGCGAAACCATTTCGGGTTTGACTTGCGCGATCACTTGGTTTCCTTTTCTATCGGCAGTGCAGACTAACTTCCAGCGTTTCCCTTCTGACTTTGCCATTTGAATATCAGCCTGGGAAATTTCGCGAATACCCGAGCGGTTCACCTGCTGGGGTGTTAGCGGTATTCCCATGAGAACAGTTGATAAAGCTGCTACTTTAATCGCAGCATCCCAACCGTCAATATCTGCTGAAGGATCTGTTTCTGTTATACCAATATGCTGCCCATAATTAATGGCTTCTTTCATACTCTCACCATTTTCCATCCTGCCCAGAATCATGTTTGTACATGAATTTAGTACGCCCTTAAAACTTATCAGATCAGCCAGCGGCAGAGTCTCGCGAAACAGGGAGAATATCGGCGCACCATCCATCACTGCGGACTCAAAGTAAAACTTTTTTCCATTCTGCTCAGCAATATCTGTGAGCATCCGATATCCATGAACAACAGGACCTTTATTAGCAGTCACAGCATGCATTCCTTTTTCAAGGGCTGTCTTAATGTGATCAATGGCCGGCTGGCCAGAATGGTGATTCACAGGAGTAGTTTCAATTAATACATCCCCATCACAGGCTTTGATAAAGCAAACTCCATCTTCAGGTGCAGGTCTGTTTGAAAGAGATACCAGATTCTCTCCTCCCGCAAGAACCTCCAACGCTTTTTCAATATCGATCCCATCTGGGTTGATCACACCACCATGTCTGCCAGTAAGGATTCCAGTTACCTTATATCCTATACCAAGTGATAAATTCAATACATCCCGTTTTTCCAATAATAACCGGGTAAAAGCTTTGCCCACATTTCCAAATCCAACCAATACCAATCTATATTCTTTCATATTTTCCTCACACACTTTCTGATATTCTATTTTACAACGGAGGAAAAGGAAACATTCGCCTGTCTGCACCCGGGATCGGGAAAACCGGATTTTCGAGGAGACGAACCGCACGGCGAAGCATTGAATTAATCTCGCCCCTCGTTAGATATGGTTTGAGAACCATGTGGATGTCTTCTCTTGAGGCAACCAGCCGTTTAATATCCTCCAACAGATCACCCCGGATTGGTTTACCAGCGAAATCCCAGATGACTGTCCGCAGCTTGTCTTCATTATGAAAACAAAGTCCATGGTCAATACACCAAATATTATTTTTGCTGTCTATTAGAACATGGCTTCCTTTTCGGTCTGCGTTGTTCATCAATAAATCCATGAGCGCAACGATATCCAGTCTCATCCGATCTTCATCTGAAAAGCTGAAGTAATGGTAATTTACATCGTGATGAATATACAGCTGTACCGATCCACTTCCGAATGGCAAACCCTTTTTGCGATACACCGTGGGCGGGACCAGATTCAATCCGAGCCACTGGCTGAATAAAAAGGCTGCGGTCTCCCGTTTTGCTAGTGTGTTCTGCGGAAAATCCCAGAGCGGCTGTTCTCCACGTGAAGGCTTATACACAACAGGTATTAATTCTCCATCCAACTGAACTTCGCCAAGGAATGTGTAATTCGACCCGCGGACAAATTGTCCTTTCAATTTAAAGGTCCCGGTTTTCAAAGAATGAAGGTTATTATTGTTTTCCATGTACTACTATATTAACAAATAAAGCCGATGGTCATTGAATTCATCAGAATGTCTCTACCCATTCTATATTATTCAAACCATCGGCTCAACCTACTAAGTTGTACGGTGCTTAAGGTAGTTGTCTGATTAGAAAGTAATCAAATTGAGCTGGCTGTGGAGCAGACCATGCCTGACCCGCAACTAATCCAATCAACAATGGTTTCATTTCACTGGTATATGTGCCAATAAGCTTCCAGGTTTGTTCATCTTCACTGATATAGGATGTGTAAGTGTTACCCTCTTTTCTCAACCTGAGAGTAACCGTATCAGACCCGGCTGCTGATACGCCAAAATTCTCGGGGTTACGCGCACCACCAATAGTCATATCCATATAATATCCATCACCTGCACAAACATTCGGTGCATCGCAGAAAGCCCGGCCGAATTGTATAAAATTTGCCGCGCTTTCATAGATCAACAAACCTGCCAGTTGATAATCTCCAACGGGTTTAAATTTAACTTTTGTCTCTAATTCGAAATTTCCTTCGGGCACTGGACGTAAAAGAAGATTACTAATATCTCCGCTGCCAACACCACCTGTCCCGGCAACGATCTCTAACCATCCTTCATTATTCTCGAGACTCCATGATTTCTTGTTTTCCCTTACCCACTGCCATTGCGCATCAAGAATCCCATCAAAATCATCCTGAAATAGAATCGGAATGGGGGTCGGCGATGGCTCAATTGTGGGTGTAGGGGGCACACTGGTAGCAGTAGGTTCGACAGTAGGCGCTTGAGTAGGCACTGGAGGAAGTGTAGGATCTGGCGCCTGTGTGGGTGATGCACTGCAGGCCGTTAGTAATACCATAATTATTATTACTGATAAAGATATCTTTTTCATTTCCAACCCTTTCAATTTATAAAAAGAATAGGAGGGACGTTTCCTCCTATCCAGAATTATACTCATTTACAACTGTCAAGCTATTTTTTATGCCCGTTCTTTTTGGGGCAGAGATGCCCTTCAGGAGCCATTGGTTCCCCACATTGTGGGCAAATCGGTCTGCCTCTACCCGAAAGCTCAATCCCCCACTTGCTGAGGGCAGACATATGCGCCCTGGTACACCAAAAGCGAACTTCTCCCAATTCTGCTTCCACCAGCTGTGTAGTGGGAATTTCTTTGACGATAAAGATTGCCAGGTCATCATCTACAGAATAAGCCAGACCAATTTCTCCCGCACGGAATAATGGGTCAACCGGTGGAGTGATACGCATATCTTCTTCACGGTAATCATCATCCACTCGTGAGATATCTGGATATTTCTGAGCAATTTCCGCTAGAAACTGTTCAACTCCAACACAGATAGTCTGCACCTGAATTTTTTCTACAAGAATCGTCACCACCTGATCTTGTTTTTGTGCTTGAATATAGAAAACCCGTGAACCCGGTTGTCCGATGGCATCTACAGTAATACGGTCAACTGGTTTTAGATCCATATCTACTCTTGTCATTCATATCTCCGGATTCTGGCTTTAATAGCCATTTCAATGGTTCGTCTACACTTTTGTAGAAAATATTATTGGATATTAATTTTTTCCACCTGAATCTTGTCTGGACCTACAACATGAGTTAACCTATCCAGGAGTTCATTACACACTTTCGTGGTGTAGTTTGGAAATTCAATTAATGTACCTTTACCCTTCTCAAAAATCTGGAATGCGAAATAATCTTTTCCCGGGAAGGATAACAAAGTTCCCTGGATAATTTTCATCTTTCGTAAATCTCTTTCCAGATTCCCCGATGCACGGATGTAAATCACTACACGCTTCCGTTCAGAATCTTTCTCTGCCGTAGGAGGAGTGATATAAGTGGGTTCTACAGAAATTGTCTTCAAAGAACCCAGTTCTTCCTTCTGTGAATATATCGCCATGTTTTCTTTCAAACTGTTAAAAACCTGCTTTACTTGGGGTGATTCAATTTTGGGTGTCTCTGTGATTTCTTCCAAACCTGGGTCTCCAGCCATCCAATTTGCCAATGGGTCAGTATTCTCTTCTGGAAAATCTGATATTTCATTGAAACCAAAGTCAGGTTCAGGGATTTCAGTATCCCAATCAGGTTCTATGTCCTCTGTATGTGGGGCTGGAGGGACGATCACATTCTTAATTTTTCTCTCTTCCCGCATCGATTGTTGCCCAACGGATGGGGCAACTTTACTATCGGATCCATCGATCGAATTTCCACCCTGCATATCTTCTGACTTTAAACACTGAACAGAATCCACCAGTATTTTTGAGGAAGATCCATCATTATCAACCTTCCCTTCTACCACCAAAACCTCATCTATCTTAATTGTCTGGGAACATTTATCCCAGGTACGGGGAAATAACACCAGTTCAACTTCGCCTTGAACATCTTCTACCGTGACAAACCCCATTGGTTTTCCGGTCTTTGTTTGGTAGGGACGGAACTTTGTGACCAGCCCTGCGATTTTAACTTTCTCTCCGCTCGCAATATCTTTTAACTGACCCGCATAATGTGTAACAACTTTATCAAGGTATGGAAGATAGGGTGTTAGTGGATGTGCAGACACATACAATCCGATTAATTCTTTTTCCCAATTAAGTGTTTCACGCCGGTCTACATTCCGCACAGGCGGTAAAATAATCTCCTCTGAAACTCCATTTCCCATTCCAAAGAGGCTCATTTGACCACTTTCCACTGCGCGAAAATGGGCAGCAGAAACATTCATAATTCGATCTAGCGCGTTGAACATCGCCTGTCGCTGCCCCAGGCTGTCCAATGCGCCCACTTTAATCAAACCTTCCAATGACCTTTTACCCACAGACCTCAAGTCAACTCTTTTGGCAAAATCGGTAAGATCAGTAAACCGTGTATTTCGCCGTCCATCCACAATCATAGATACCGGTGCTGTTCCTACATTTTTTACCGCTCCTAATCCAAAACGGATTGCCGGCGTTTTGTCTGGTTGATCTTCTACCGAGAAGTCCCATTGACTGAAATTTACATCTGGAGGGAGAACTTCTATATCCATTGCACGGCAATCAGCTACATATTCAGCCACTTTATCTGTCTGGCTGGCAGATGCCGATAACAAAGCAGTCATATACTCCACTGTATAATGTGTTTTTAAGAAAGCCGTTTGTACAGCCACAACACCATATTCCGCTGCATGAGACTTGTTGAAACCATAGCGTGCAAAGTTCTCCCAATCTTCGAAAATTCCGCTTGCAGTTTCTTTGGGAATACCACGTTCAATAGCACCTTTTACAAATTTCTCACGGTGCTTTTCAATTGCTTCTTTCTTCTTCTTGGAAATAGCTTTGCGAAGGTCGTCTGCCTCAGAAGCACTATAACCTGCCAGGTCGATGGCTGCAAACATCACCTGTTCCTGGTAAATAGCAATCCCATATGTTTCTTTCATGATAGGTTCCAATGCAGGATGCCGGTAACTTACTTCTTCTTCTCCATGCATACGGCGAATATATTGAGGGATAAAATCCATAGGTCCTGGACGGAAGAGCGCAACCATGGCAATAACGTTTGCGAGGGTACGCGGTTTCATCTGCACCAGCCAACGGGTCATGCCGCTACCTTCCAGTTGAAAGACTCCTGCCGTATGACCTTTACCGATGAACTCATACGTTTCAGGGTCATCGGTCGGGATATTTTGCAAATTGTAATCCACTCCATGTCTTTCACGAATCAGATCGCACGCGCGCTGCATGATGGTAAGTGTGATTAACCCTAGAAAGTCAACTTTTAACAAACCCAGCTTGTCCACATGAGACATTTCATATTGAACAACGCTCTTAATTGGTGAATCTTCTGAGCCATTTGTCGGTCGATGTAAAGGGGCGTATTCTACAATCGGTTTATCCGCAATAATCACACCTGCTGCATGCGTGCCCGCATTACGAACGGTTCCTTCCATCTGAGAAGCAGTATCAATTAGGTTACGAACCCGTGAATCCTGACTGTAAACTTCCTGTAATTCCGGTGATTCTTGTACTGCATCCAACAATCCCATCGGTTTTCCAGGAATGGTTGGGATCATCTTGGCAATCCGATCGACCTCAGGAATGGGAATGCTCATCACCCGGGCAACATCGCGTAAGGCAGCCCGCGCGCCCATGGTACCAAAAGTAATAATTTGTGCTACCTTGTCAGAACCGTACTTTGTCGCACAGTATTGCATGATCTTGGCTCGCTTATCATCTTGGAAATCCAGATCGATATCTGGCATTTCAATACGACCCGGATTAAGAAATCGCTCAAAGATCAGACCATGATCGATGGGTTCAACCAGGGTGATATCCAGTGTATATGCCACCATAGACCCTGCCGCTGACCCTCGGGCGTTATACCAGACACCCTCCTGGGTTGCATATCGGCATAGATCAGAAACGATCAAAAAATATGCGTCGAACCCCATCTTATGAATAACATCCAACTCATATTCAAGCCTTTCCCGAATTTTGGGATCATTGGCTTTTGCGCCATAGCGCCGGTGAAGACCCTCTTCGCACAACTTGCGAAGATACGACTGCGTGGTGAAGCCTTCAGGTACATCAAATGTGGGTAGATGGTAGCCCTTCTTTTCCAGGTCTACATGGCAGCGTTCAGCAATCAGAAGGGTATTACTTAATGCTTCGGGCACTTCAGCAAATATCTGAGCCATTTCTTCCGGAGAGCGCAAATAGTATGATGGGTCATCCATCCTGAATCGGTCTGGATCATCAAGTCTCGAGCCGGTTTGGACCGCCAGCAATACATCCTGAAGGCGGGCGTCATCAGGGTTTATATAATGCACATCATTCGTGGCAATATATCTTGCTTCGTAACGCGATCCTAAATCAAGTAGTGCCTTGTTGATCATCGGCAGTTCTTTGATATTATGCTGTTGCAACTCAAGGAAGAAATTCTCCTTGCCAAAGATGTCGTAATACCAATCCATCTTTTTTCGAACAGCTTCAATTTCACCTGTTACTATTGCACGTGGAATTTCAGCAGCCATGCAACCCGAGGTGGCAATTAATCCTTCCGAGTGCTTTGCAAGGAATTCATGATCAATTCGCGGAAAATAATAAAAGCCATCCAGCTGTGCGGCTGTTGCGATCTTTAATAGATTCTGGTACCCGTTTTGATTCTCAGCCAGAAGAAGCAGATGACTTGAGTGTTTATCAATTTTCCCATCCCGATCGGTCATACGGCGGGCTGCCATATATGCTTCAAGGCCAATGATGGGTTTAACCCCTGCGGCAGTAGCGGCATTATAAAACTCGATCGCGCCAAACATAGTTCCATGGTCTGTCAACGCGATGGAACTCATTCCCATTTCCTTCACCTTGTTGACGAGCTTCTTTACATCGCTGAAGCCATCCAGGAGAGAATAAGTAGAATGAACGTGAAGATGAGCAAAAGACATAAGATTTTAAGTTAAAGTATCCGGGTAGTACCGTTAATGATGTATGCCAGATTTATTCCAGCGGGTATTATGCAGGGTAATTAAATTATAGCATTGGGATTCAATTGAAGCACAAGGTTTAAGATAACAAAGCTTCCGCAATTTTTACGGAAGCTCAGTCGAGGTTGGCCAAATATAAGTTTACCAGTCGCCAGTAAGTATCCTGCCCATACAAACCCCGTTCATACTTGCCTGCATGAGTCCCCTGGTAATTCCAGCTCCATCACCGAGAGCATGCAGATGATGGATACTGGTCTCAAAATGTTTGTCCACTACTAATCTGTTTGAATAGAATTTAACTTCAACCCCATATAGTAATGTCGCTCCCGTAGACATACCCGGCATGATTTTATCTAACACCTCGAGTGTCTCATCTATATCCAACATGATACGGTATGGGAGGACCAGGCTCAAATCACCCGGAACAGCATCTTTTAAAGTCGGTCGGATGGTATTTTTTGCCAGCCGGTCAGACGTGGTCCTTCTACCCCGCTTAAAATCTCCATAACGTTGCACAATCACCTTGTTACCCGATAGCATGTTCCCCATTTCAGCGATATAACGTCCATATTCTATTGGGGTCTTAAAAGGCTGTGTGAAGTTTTTTGATACCAGCAAAGCAAAGTTGGTGTTGCTGGTTTTGAGTTTTTCATCCTTATAAGAATGACCATTGACTACCGAGAGGTGGTCCCCGTATTTTTCTTCAACTACTTCTCCGCGTGGATTCCAGCAAAAAGTACGCACTTTGTCTTCAAAAGTGGGTGTATAGTAAACCAATTTGGCTTCATAAAGTACATTATCGATCGGTGCGGTAATAGATGCATCTGTCTCAACCCTCACCCCGATATCTACCGGTCCGGGTTTGGAGCTGATTCCATACTTGTGACACATATTATTTAACCACTCGCTACCCTCACGACCGATGGCTGCCACAATATGATCAGCATATAATTTTTCTCCCGTATCCAGTACCACACCCCGTGCAGTTTTTTCTCCATCAGCTTTTTCTTCAACGATTAGATCGAGAACAGTGGTTTCAAAACGCATCTCGACACCCAATTGGGTCAATTCCTGTTGGATTCTTGAGTAAATATCATACGCCTTTTCAGTTCCCATGTGACGCACACGCGAATCAACCAGTTTTAAATGTGCCTGGGCTGCATTTCTTCGTATGACGTCAATTTCGGGTTGATTGTCATTTCCATATACCTTATTATCTGCGCCAAAACCAACATACAGATCATCAACATAATGCAGTAATTGCCTGAATCGATCCAGTCCAACATGTTGTGCCAGTTCGCCACCGATCTCACCATCATAATTAATCGAGAGTTTCCCATCGCTAAAACTGCCTCCACCAGAAAATCCGGTGGTTATTGCACAAGGCTGACAATTTGCACAGACCCCCGTTTTTCTTTTGGGACATTTCCTTTTTTCAATGGATTTGCCCTTTTCGATCATAACTACGCGGGTAGATGGATCTTTCTTGCGAATTTCATAAGCTGTAAATATTCCGCTGGGACCTGATCCAATAATTATCACATCATATTGATTAGATTCATTTGTCATAAGCACCTTAGGGAGGGTAATACCGACTTGATTATCCTGTCTTACATTGAAACACTACTCTGGAGATTTAGGTATCGTGAAAATCATTCGTGTGCCAACACCCTCAGTGCTTTCTACACGAATCTGACCTTCATGCGCTTCTACTATACCTCGTGATATAGCTAAGCCTAATCCCGTTCCACCCGTTTGCCGGCTGCGGGATTTCTCTCCCCGGAAAAACCTTTCAAAGACAAATGGAATATCCTCTGCTTTAATCCCATCACCATTATCAATGACTTCTACCTGAATTCGAGTACCCATCTTTTTCGCATGAATACTTACAGTTCCGCCAGGAGGCGTATACCGTATCGCGTTACTGGTAAGATTGGTCAATACCCTGCCAATTAACTGTGCATCCATCACAACTGGATCCACATCTTTCTCCACGCTTCCATCCAATAATATACCTTCCTTAAATGCCTGCTCTGTAAAACTTTCTAACGTATCTGAAACAAGGTCTGTCAAAGAGTTCTCCTGTATATCCAATCGCAAGCCTCCTGCCTCCATTTGCGACATATCAAAAAGATCATCGATCAGGCGGGAGAGATAACGAGTCTCCTTTTGCGCAGTAGCCAGATATCTCTGGATTGTATCTGGGTCTTCAACTACTTGATCTGCCAACGCTTCAAGCATTGCCCTTATAGAAGTAAGTGGCGTGCGTAGATCATGCCCTATCCATGCCAATAGTTCATTGCGCATTTTCCGCATTTCGCGCTGTCGGATGTCCATTTGATCCAACTGAATTGCCATGTCATTAAATGCATTGCCTAATCGGGCGAGTTCGTCATTCCCAGTCACCGGCACTCGCATCGCCAGATTTCCCTGGGCAATCTCTTCAGCAGCTTTGGCTAGTTCCTCCATCCTTTCAGTTAATGTTTGGGAGAGGAAATATCCAAAAGTCATAACAATCCCACTGGTAAAGATCAGCAATATTCCGGTAAGAACCACATCCTGCACACTGGTGAACATCACACGAGAGATCAATCCCATATTAAGCAGAACAATGGTTAGCGTGATGGCATAGCCGCCTAGCATGGTTGTTTTTAAACCCTTTGATCGATACATCCAACCCAATCGGTAAGAAAGATATACAGTAATGAGCGAAATAATCGCCATGCCACTCATCAAACCTGTTAAAAAGATGAAGGAAGAGATGGGAGGATGAAGTAGAAAATAGAATAATGCTAATGATATTTCAAGAGCCAGAACGATAGCTATGGTGAAACGTAAAAATCGCAGTGTATTGCGATCCATCTGGTAATCAGAAATATTATTCATGGTTCAAATTTATATCCTACACCCCAGATAGTAAGAATATGACTGGGATTGGATGGATCTTGTTCGATTTTTTCACGTAGTCTTCTCATATGGACCGTTACGGTGCCTGGATCAATATAATCAGAAATACCCCAGACTCTTTCCAGTACCTGATTACGGCTAAACACCTGTTTTGGGTGACGGGTGAGCAATAGAAGGAGGTCGAACTCCTTCTGGGTTAGATCAACTTCAGCGCCCTTCAGGGTTACAATTCGTTTTCCGATATCAATAGCGAGGTCTCCAAAAACAAGCGGCAACATCTGACTTGCAGGCAAATCAGTTCGTCCTCTTCGTAGAACTGCTTTAACCCGGCTGACCAATTCCTGCGGGCTGAATGGTTTGGTGATGTAATCATCGGCGCCCATCTCCAATCCGGCAATGCGATCACTCTCTTCCCGACGGGCAGTAAGCATGATAATGGGAACATTGCTTCGTTCTCTAATCCATCGGCAAATTTCCCAGCCGTCAACATTGGGAAGCATTAAATCCAAAACAACCAGTTGCGGAAAAGACCTGTCGAGAATTTCCAGAGCATCACTGCCATCCCTAGCAACCACAACCTCATAACCCGCCCGACGAAGGTATAAACTTACTACTTCACCTACGGAGGGTTCATCTTCAATGACCAAGATTTCATCATTACTCATTTTGGCCTCTGCACAAATTCACAAATTAATTGTACTTGAGGTTCGCAATTCGAATTTTGATAATGGCAGGAAATTTTATTCCGGCTATTTTCTGATTAACTTGCGGAACTTGTGTAGCATGTATCTGAGCCGTTTACCCAGATTCGTGGAGTATTTATCCACAAAATGGCGTGCTGCTTGATCTATGGGCACTTCCCGGCCATAATGCTGTGCAAGAAAATACTGGTGTTGGATAATCCAAATGTATAAATCACCTTCAGTTCTTCCAGGAAAATCCTGCATAATATTCCGGTTCCGAATAATTCGCACAGTAGGAAGGTACACTTTTCGGTACCACGAAAGGACTGCCTCATCCCACCCTACTGATCTTTGATATCGCTCACCCAAATACCAACGGTGAACATTGATATGATCCAATAGAGTATTGTACTGTCCTACCAGGGTAAGGTTGATGTTTGCATCAGGTCGGATATTTTTTAAATACGTGTTTTCATAAAACTGCTCACGCTCATATTTTAATATTGCATCATGCCAATCTACATCAGATGTAATATTAATCGGTACTTTTAATTCAGTAACATGGGCATCAATAAATAATTGTCCTCTCTCACGAGCAACACTAACCCTGTGGTTTCCGTCAATAACAAAATAAACCTCACCAATTTTATATACTTCAATTGGAGGTAGTTCAACATCCTCAATACGGGCTTTGTCAATATTGACCCAACGGGATCGGATATGATTCTCACGGGGCAAGAAAGCTCTATCAAAATCTTGTGATCTGTTGACCGATCCGATGATTTTATCGATAGAAATCTCACGCATTCCCAGATCAAATTGTCCATACAGGGGTAATGCTTTCCGCACCTCATCAAAAGGAAGCAGTTTATTATTTGTGCGATACAGCTTGCTGGTTATTTCACGCACAAATGATTTAAAGTGTGCTTTTTCAAAATCTGATTTTGCTGTCTGTTCTGACCAGCCCATAATTTTTTACCTTATAGCTATTATTTCTTTTTGGCACCGGGTATGATCGTAATCTCCCGGTATCCATAAACATTTTGAATGGAGGTTTTACCCAAAAGGGTTTTTGTGATTACATCATTCCGATAAACGTGAATATGTCCGTGAATGTGGTAAATGGGTTGAAATACTTTATCCATCCAAAGGAATGCTTTGATACCCACATGGGGACGATCATCCTGATCATGGATTTTCCATGGTGGAGCATGGGTAACAAGAACATCGAGATACCTGCCAAACCTGATTTTATTGATCAATAACTTGGGAACCAACAAAAAAGCTTTAGTCCACATTTCAGATTGTGTATATTGATAAGGACCATTGTTATACTGCAAACAGCCTTCTATTCCTGCCATTAAGAGATGTTGATAGTGAATTGAACGCATATGAAGGTTAACTCCTCCACCAGGAGCTCGTTTTGGTCCTGCGACAGTATGCTCAATTTGGTTCGCATGGTTGCCTAGAACATAAAACAATGGCACGTTCAGCATGCTGACAAGATACTCAAGATATGAATATCTTAAATCTCCACATGAAAGAATTAGATCGATACCTTTAAACCGTTCAGATACGCTCGCATTATACAAAAGGCCCAGCTCAACATCACTGACCGCCAAGATTCTCATCTGACACCCAACCCTACCACTGTTGCAATTGCATGTGTCCGGGTATGGCTGATACTCAGCGACCAAGTCTGAATTCCCTGTCTGGATGCGATTAAAGCTGCCTTTCCTGACAATTGAACAAAGGGTTTGCCAAGATCATCAATCAAAATCTGAATTTCATGCCAGGATATTTCCCCAATACCACAGCCTAGTGCTTTTGCCACTGATTCTTTTGCGCAAAATATTCCAGTGATATGCTCATCTCGCAGTTTTCCTACTCGTTCATCCGGGGTAAGAATCCGTTCAATAAACCGAGCACGTATCGCGGGTTTTAACTGGCGAATCCGGTCAATCTCTTCCAAATCCACCCCGTTTATGACAACCTGGTTCAAACTTTCACCTCATGGATGTGCAACCGCAATTGCCATTTTCTCCGGTTGTAGATATTTTTGTGCTACTTTTAAAATCTGCTCCCTGGTAACCTCTCGAACAAGGTTCTCATAACGCTGATAATAATCCAAACCTAAGTGATGCCTTTCAATTGAAAGCAAAGCCGCTGCAACTCCATTATTTGACTCCATCGAAAGGGGCAACCTTCCGATATAATTTTCCTGGCTGTCTGCCAATTCCTCAGACGTTACCATTTCGGTAACAAATCGAGAAATTTCATCATGGATTAACAGGATGGCTTTTTCGATATTCTCCGGATTTACCCCAGCAGACACTTCCCAGGAGCCCGGTCCCGTTCCTGCATTTAATCCAGTATATGCATAATATGCCAAACCGGATTGTTCCCGCACAACTTCCCCGATTCTTCCCATCAGACCAAAGACTCCCAAGATATTGTTGCCCAATGATGCAGGCATAAAATCCGGTGAATTACGGGTTGGACCAGAGCATCCCATCACGATATCCGCCTGACTTTTCCCCGGAATTGAAATATTTTGACGTATAGTCGCTTTCATTGGTTCAAGTTCAGGCAATGGTGGCTGCTCAGGTTGTTGTTCATTTACCCAACCTGAAAACCTAGAGGTTACCAGATCTACAATTTCCTTTGGATTAACAGCACCCACAACTGCAACGACCATGCCACGGGGGCCAAAGTACTGACGATGAAATTCAACCAAATCCTGGCGTGAAATTTTTCTGACTGTCTCCGGATAACCTTCTTCAGGGCGACGATATGGATGCCCAGCATACAGAATTTGATCAAATGTGAGTGAAGCCATTTCAGCAGTATCTTGTGCCCGGATTGACAAAGCAGTCAGTAGTTGCGCGCGGAATTTTTCCACCTGATCTTCCGGAAAGGTTGGCTTGGATAAAGTATCGAAAAGAAGATCAAGGATCGAGGGGAAATCTTCAACCAGACCTTTGGCATTAAAACTGGTTGTATGCATATTTCCGCCAAAAGATAGGTTTGCTCCAACAGATTCCAGCAGATGAAAAATCTGGTTAAATGTTCGGTTTTCGGTGCCGCGATTCAACAAATTTGCAGTAAATACATTTAATCCAAGTTTTTCTTCAGGGTCCTGTAAACTGCCTACTCCACAATAACCCTGAAGAACAAATGAAGGGGTGGTGAAATTGGATCGGATTAATAGCGTGATCCCATTCGGTAGCTCTATCCGAGTGACATCATGTGGACCAGGGTACGCTTGTAACGGATTGTTATGATATCGCATGGGCGCTTCCTTTCGCTTCACTGCCCTCTGGATGATAAATTCCTACCACGCGATTGGCAGGAACAAGATACCTGGCAGCTATCCTTTGAACATCTTCGATCGTTACTTCAGCAATCCTATCCAGATACGTTAGAAACCAATTGTAATCTGCAAAAATTTCAGCGTAGCCCATCCAAAATGCCTGGTTAGTAATGTTTTCAGCACTATAAACAAATAAAGCGCGGCTTTGTTTTATTGCACGGTCAATCTCTTCACATCGGACTGGATGGGCGATCAGTTTTTCCAACTCATCATCTAATGCCAAAAGGACTTCTTCCGGTTTCCTATCAGGATGTACCGTTATTGAAATATCATACATGTATGGATCCAGCGTGGTCTGTAAACTTCCTCGTAGCCCCACTGAAAGTTCCTTTTCAACCAGGCTTTGATACAGGCGGCTGATTTTATTGGAAATACCTCCACCACCCATAATATTCAAACTAGAAGGTCCTGTTAACAGTGAATCTAGGACAAGCAGAGGAAAGAAATCAGGATCGGCTGCTCTGGGTGATCTGAAAGCCACCTGAATGAAACATGTTTCTCCTGGACCGCGTACAATTACCCGCTTCTCCTCACTTGGTTGTGGTTCGATTGGAATCTGGGGGGTGTACGAACGTCCACCGGGAATTGTTTCAAATATCGCCCGGATACGATCCTCCATTTCATGAATTTCAAAGTCCCCAGCTACCGCCATTATGGCATTACCTGGATGATAGTATCTCTTATAATGCTCAAACAAATCATCTCGGGTCATCTTTCGAAGATCATTCATTTCACCAATAACTTCATGGCGATATGGATGAACTGAGAATGCCGCCATCTGTACTGCTTCTCCCAGACGGAACGTAGGCTCATTCTCGTTTCCTTCTCTTTCAGATATCACTACTGTGCGTTCAGAAGCAACTTCTTTTGGCTCGTATAAACTATTAGTCATTCTGTCTGCTTCTAACTCAAATGCGATATCGATTTTTTCGGCCGGCATCGTCTCAAAATATGTCGTCCAATCGATGTGGGTCATCGCATTCCAAAAACCACCTTCGCGTGATATTACCCTGTCCAATAATCCGGGTGGGAACTTACGTGTTCCTTTAAACTGCATATGCTCTACCCAATGAGAAATACCTGTGATGCCAGGGGTTTCATTTCTGGAACCTACCCGATACCATATCCAGCTGCTAATAATAGGAGCTGTATGTACTTCCTTTAGATGTAGCGTCAATCCATTGGATAGCTCAATTCTCTGATAGTCCGTATTATCGGGCATAATTCTCCATTCCAAAAAAACATGTTTTCAGATAGTTGTGTAACCAATATATCATAATGCCTGCTTTCACGGGGATGGAAAGCTGTATAATATGCAATCAAACTAAATTTATAAGGGAATATACATTGATAGATAAAACTACCCCGATTGTCGCGATTATCGGAGCAGGACCGGCAGGTTTGTATGCTGCCAAACAATTAATGGCTGATGGCTGCCAGGTAGTTGTATTAAACCGTGATATTAAGCCCGGCGGGTTGGCTGAATATGGAATTTACCCTGATAAACACAGGATGAAAGAAGGATTGCGAGCTCAGTTTCGAGCCATTCTCTCTTCATCTCAAGCCAGGTATTTTGGAAATATCTGTGTCGGAAATGATGGCGATATAACACTTGAAGATATCCGCACTATGGGATTTCATGCCATCCTTGTTGCTGTTGGCGCGCAGGGAGATAAACACCTTGGCATTTCAGGCGAAACAAATCCGGGAGTTTATCATGCTAAGGAAATTGTTTACCACTATAATCATCTTCCTCCATACAGCCATCGTAAATTAATCATCGGTAAACGGGTTGCCATAGTGGGAGTTGGAAATGTAATGATGGATATAGCCCGCTGGCTGATGGATGAAGTTAAAGTAGATGAAATAATCGCGATTGCCCGTCGTGGACCAGCCGAAGTTAAATTTGACCGTAAAGAATTGGAAACGGTAATCTCACAACTCGATATGGATCTTTTGAAAAAAGAAATCGATCGTGTTAGTGAAATAATGCATTCAGTAAATCAGGATCCGGATGATGCGGTGCAAATTTACCACGAAGCTATACTCCATGCATTTGAGCACCAAACGCACACGCGATTATCACTACAGTTCCTCTCCTCTCCGAAACAAATATTGGTTGATCAAACTGGAAAAATTCGAGGTCTGGAAATTGAAGCAACCACCCTTGTACAGAATGGGGCTGATGTTAAAGCGATTGGCACAGGGATAATTAGCACACTGGAAGTGGACACGGTAATATTCGCAATAGGCGATTCAGTAGATACAAATGTTGGATTGCCAATGGATGGAAATCAATTTGTTAAAAACCCCGATTCCCGCTTTCTCGTGGAAGGCGAATCGTATGAATCTTGTGCATCCAGACATGACGATGAGCCGTGTGGGGTTTTTGTAGCAGGTTGGGCCCGAAAAGCCAGTACCGGGGTGGTGGGAGTAGCGCGAAGAGATGGCACTCATGCAGCAAACGCGATAAAGTTATTCCTGACTTCAGATATATACCTTAAACCAGTAAGCCTGGATACCCTCTGCAGAAAACTTCAACAGAGGCTTCCTCAGGTAGTGACATATGAAGGTATTAAAAAATTAGAAGAGATTGAGCTACGTAAAGCGATGGAATTAGGGCTGGAAGAGTTTAAATTTGATTCGAATGATGAAATGCTACAGCAAATCAAAAATTACTAGGAACTTACCTTTTTCTTGTCTGGCTTCGTATTCGACTCACTATTGGAACAAGCAAGAGAAATCCAAAGGCAATAATAGCCTCTCCGATTTCGACCCCTCGCGCCTGCCATGGTCCAAAGTATGGAACTCCTGGAAGCGGATGACTTCCAAATCCAAAAACATCAGCCATTCCAGAAAATACCGCTAGAACATATCCTGTAGCTACAAACCTCAAACCAAAATCCGCACGAATACTACGCTGTTCCTGCCCCCACAGACTGACCATGGCAATATACCCACCAATACATATCATTCCGAGACCAACCTCAAAGGTCGCTATCTGAACAAATCCAACTGTTGGACTGCGATCTAACCCGAATAATGCCGGCCTGGCTCCCAGTAAAAATATTATCAATCCGAGCAAGCTCATTGACAGACCAACACGTACTCTCCATTTAGGTTTTTTTTCTCGGGGGGTTGTCATTGCACCGGTGGTTGCACTTGTCATGATGGAAGCGCCTCCTGCAAAAAACGTATCCAATTCATACCAAAGATTTTCTCCACATCTTGCTCAGTATAACCTCTCTCAGTTAACAAAGGAATGAGAATTGGAAGATCCGCAATGCTATTCAACTCATGTGGAACAGATTGCCAACCAAAACCGCCGTCAAAGTCAGTTCCAATTCCCACATTATCCGTGGTCCCAAGAAGCTGACAGACATAGTCGATTTGTTCAACAAATCTTTGAATTGATACCTGATTACGATCATCACCGCGGTTCCACCGGGCATCAAGAAACAGATTATACGGAACCAGACCTATTACAGCATCCCTTTCTGCAAGCAAATGGATTACTTCATCACTCAAAAAGCGATTAGATTCCCTGTCTCGCAAAAGAGTAAGTGCATTGGAATGACTCGCCATCATCCGTCCAGAGAATCTATTAAATGCTTGAAAAACCGCACACTCATCCATGTGACTGATATCCAAAATACATCCCAGATTCTGCATAATCTCCAATAATTTATTACCCGCTGGAGTGAATCCTCCCGGTTCACGCGTTCCTCCGCAATATGCTGTTCCATGCCATGCCGGACCAACGAGCATCACTCCCTTTTCCGCCCACTCGGACAATTCCTCTGGAACGTTAATCGCATCTGCACCTTCCATTAGATATACCAGTCCGATGGGTAAAGACGTCAATTCACCAGATGATTGCTCCTCCATCCGATTGCGGTCTTCCAATAGTTTTCGCAGGTCTGCCTTGCATTTTATTGAGCGAAAATGATCGGAATGCCTGTCCAGCAATTTCTGATAAGCATCCAACTGCATCAGATACTGCTGATGCGCCTCTCTTTGATCACGATAGGTAATAAAATCCCAATCGCCTTCTTTTGCCCTGATCGGTGCCGAGAACAGTGTTCCGAATATCAACCCGACGCTTGCGATCTGGTAATCCTCCCAGCCGAGCAATGTATCGCCGTTAACAACTGGTGCGATTGAACCTTTTTCCTTTTCGCGTATCTGCTGTGATGACAGGTTATAGTCTCTATCAAAACATAGCATATTCCATGCCAAATCTTCATGAGAATCGACGATTATGGGTTTTGTCATGAAATTTATCCGGGGTTATGTAGAAAAAAAGCGCACCCTTGCAGGTGCGCTTTTAACTTCATTTTTTATTATTCCTGCGTTTCATCTTCAGGTTTTTCGACATTTTCTTCTCCGGTATCTTCTAATTCACCAGAAAGAATTTGCCAATCGATTTCAGAATATGCAGGTGAATCGACCCTGCGTAGACTGAGCCCAATACGATGATTATCTGCATCAATTTTTATAACACGCAGAGTAACATTATCACCTACTTTAAGAACCTCTTTGGGATGCTCAATTCGTTTTTCGGATATCTCCGAAATATGAATTAGACCTTCCACATCTCCTTCAAGGCGTGCAAAAGCACCGAAAGGCGCCAGTTTAGTAATTTTTCCCTCAACAAGCTGCCCAACCTGGAATTGTGCTACCTGTTTGCTCCACGGATCATCCTGGAGGGCTCGGATCGATAAACCAATTCGTTTTTTGTCTCGATCTATTGAGATGATCTTTACTTTTACTTCCTGTCCGACCTTGAGAATTTCATCCGGTTTACTAATGCGATCCCAGGAAATTTCTGAAAGGTGAACGAGACCGTCGGCTCCACTGATATTCACAAAGGCGCCGAAATCTGCCAGGCTGGTCACTTTTCCAGTTCGAACATCACCTTCTTTAATTTCTTCCAGAATTCTTTCTTTGACCTGCTCCCGTGTTTCAGTGCTGGCTGCCCGTTCTGAAAGTATCAGACGACGACGTTCGCGGTCAACTTCAATGACCCGGACTGTAATAGGCTCACCAACCATTTTTGCCCAGCGGGCTTCTGGCGTTTCTCCAGACATGGTTGCACGGCGGGATAAACTGATCTGTGATGCTGGAACAAAACCCATTAATGTGCCTACCGGAACGATCAATCCACCTTTATTAAACTTAATAATTTCAGATTCGATCGATTCACCGGATTCTTTCAGATCTTCAGCCTGTTTCCAACTATTGGCTTCGAGAGCATTACGATATGAAAGAACTACATTACCGGAATTATCTTCCGGGTCAATAACAAATACATCAATTTCTTCTCCGACCTGGAGCTTGGCAAGAACATCGGGTGGGATGTTCTCATACTCTTTGCCAGTAATCAAACCTTCAGATTTTGTTCCAATGCTTACCAGAATTTGTCCGGCGCTGATGCTGGCAACAGTCCCCTTGCGGGTTTCACCCTTCTTGGGGAAATCATAATCCCCAATGTCTTGCTTGGCGAGCAATTCTTCCATGCTCATATTGTTCTCGGGCGAATCGGCCTGCTCGAGGTGGGCTTCATGCTGATCCATACTCTTCTAATTCTCCACTGTGGCGAAATGTCTAATCATTATAAAGCGAGAATCACGTCTTGACAACCCTGCTTTATACCTCGTAGTCAATCAACGATTTTAATAAATCTCAACCTTTCCATTCTCGTGCCGTGACTTCCCCTTCTTGCGAAATACCTTCCCGTCTGATTGTTTTCCAGAACGTCATCCAGATTATTCTAATATCCAGCCATAATGACCAATGATCTACATACCATACATCGAGTATAAATTTGTCTTCCCAACTCAATGCATTCCTGCCATTCACTTGTGCCCATCCGGTCAAACCAGGGAGTACATCATGTCTGCGCATTTGTTCCGCGGAATATAGTGGCAGGTATTGCATCAACAAGGGACGTGGACCTACTATACTCATGTCGCCCCTCAGAATATTCCATAATTCGGGTAATTCATCCAGACTGGTTGACCGTAATAATTTTCCGAGAGCCGTTAATCGGTGGGCATCTTTTTCAATTGAATCGTCACCTGATTTAGCCTGACGCATGGTTCGGAATTTGTAAATATAAAAAGGTTTCCCCATAAATCCAGGACGCAACTGTTTAAAGAAAACCGGCTTTCCCTCAATAAACAGGATCGCTATACACAAAAGTATCAAGATCGGAGAAAAAACTATGAGTGCAAGCAAACTCAAGGTGATATCTATCAACCGTTTAACTAATGGTATCCTCTGGGATGGTTTTTTCTGGTACATGCTCACGGGACCGTCAATGGATCTATTGCTCCTGAGGTTAGATCATTAATGACACTTTCAAGCAACAGGAGTTTTCCTTCAGTCACGTAGCCAGTAAACTCCGATATGATTTTTGGTCGGATTGGGTAAATACCGGGTGACTTGCCTGAGATTAGATCCTGCCAGGCATTGCGCAATGGTGAAAGCAGATCCGTCTGTATGGTCGCCACCCATGAAGCTTTGATGTCTTCCCCGGGTGGAGTGCTGCCAATCAGCAGAATTCCATTCGCTGCCATATAACTCATTAAATCAGGTTGCGCAACCCCGGGATAAACATAGGCAACCCTGACACCACTTTGAATGAATTGATTTGCAACTCTCTGCCAATCATCTAAACTGCTATCTGATGCAAGATCAAGGCGGTAAGGATAATCGGTATAGGGTGGATATTGCGGGTTACAAAGTCCGCAGTAAAGTATGCCTCCGTTATTAAAACCCTGCCAGGCTCTTTCGCCATCCTCCGAATTGGATTCGGTAAGAATACCAATCCGCCACTCTGGTGCGATGATGGCAGCGAGGTATCCTGCCAGAAATCCATCCCATTCGGGTTTGGAACCTTCGTTTGCCACCCGGTACAGATTAGGTAACTCAGGCAGGTTTGGAATACCTACACTGATAAACCTGATTTCAGGAAATCGTCCCGCCATCTCTGACAAGCCGGGATCTGGCGGAAAGACAACTACAGTTGTAAGACGGTTGGCATTAGCCTCGAGGTCAGATAAATTTACAGCAGGGATCTGCTCCATCATCAGTCCAGATTGCTCAGAAAGCGATTGAATCTGAAAAACGAGTTCCTGCATTTGTGCCTGTGGTAATGCTCCACCCAAAGAAATCCAAACGAGAGTGGCTGGTTGAGATGTTGGAGTCGGTTCCTGTTGTGTGATTGTAGGTTCCAAAGATGCAGGCAGCGTGGTTGGTTCTGGCGCCGGGTTGGAATTACAAGCAGCAAGAAACGGTATAAGTACAATGAAAAAGCAAACTAATCCAATCAGACGTTTCATATCATCAAGTCTCCCCTGTATTATAATAGGCTTATGCTTCGTATTGAAATTCCAGGACGAGATCTAATAGAAATTTATCATCTGGTGTGCGATGTTAATGGCACTCTTGCATTGGATGGGGTATTGTTGCCGGGTATTTCTGCCGTTCTCAATGAACTAAAGCCATTGCTACAAATTCATATGCTTACCGCAGATACCCATGGAAAACAAAAAGACCACGCACAAGCATTGGGAATAGATTCTCACATCTTAACCCCGGGACACGAATCTGAACAAAAAGCTGCATTCATTCGCCAACTGGGTAGTCAACAAGTGGCTGCCATTGGGCAGGGTGCAAATGATGCTCTGATGTTAAAAGAAGCTGTCCTGGGCATTTGCATCCTCTCAATTGAGGGAACAGCCACCGAAACGCTTTTGAATGCAGATATCATCACTCCAGATATCTTCAGCGGTCTTTCATTATTGACGCATCCACGAAGGCTGATAGCCACGCTTCGTAAATGAATTTTTCTTCGCAGGAAATTCCCCCAGACCTCAACGCTCACCCAACCCGTCTACACCGCCGCAGGCAGGTTTACTTCCCACATTTAAGCGACCCACAACAGGTGGAAACACTGGAAAATCTCGCACGGCAGGTTGCTCCTACCTTTGATTTTTTTACATACTCCATACTGGCAGGAGCATTACTGACTGCTGGTCTCTTACTAAAATCGTTGCCATTATTGACAGCCGGAGCTGCTGTCGCTCCCTTTATGGCTCCACTTCTTGGTATGCAGCTCGGATTAGCTGCCGGCTCTACTCGATTATTCTTCCGCTCCTTTGGAGGGTTGTTGTTGGGAATTAGCCTTGTATTGATTTGTGGTGTAGTTGCCGGATCGACAGGTTACCCCCCAGCATGGAACCCGTTTCCACTTTCTGCATTTAGAAACACCATACCTCTAGATACTATTTTTCTTCTTTTAGCAAGTGTAATCGTTACCACGATTCTTTTTCTACAAGAGAAGTCATCCTCACGAATTGCCTCTGTGGTATTGGCTTTCTTTATCTATACTGAAGTCAGTCTATGTGGCATCTGGTTGGGAAGAGGTTCCCTAGTTAATAGCATGCAACCTCTCACCCTTACAGGGTTGATGATTTTAGCTGCCGCTTCGCTCGGTTGTATACCTTTCATCATCAGCGGATACAGGCAGGCTCATAAAATTGGATACCTTGTCCCGCTTGCGCTCTTCTTTTTGGCAGTTTTGATGATTTGGAAACATACGTCTGGAACCCCAATTGGCAAAACTCCTCCTATCCTTTTCCAGACGGCTACAGTGACACCATCTCCATCAATCTCACCCACAATTCAAGCATCACTGACCAGCACCCCATCCAAGGTGATTCCAACATCCACTAGAAAACCCACCAACACAACCACACCTGACTCTCGAGATATCCTTGTGGTAAATGTGGAAGGACAGGCAATAGCCCGTCTCCGCTCTGAACCGGGTTACAACAAACCTGTCCTTTTAATGATCCCTAACGGTGAATCAGTAAAATTTCTCGGAAACAACCAGGTAATTGACGGAGTGACCTGGATTGAGGTATCAACTAAAGATGGTACAATAGGCTGGATGGTGCAGACGGTGTTCGACACACCAACTCCTGCACCATTGCTCACAGTTACCCCTTAATAATTTTCTTCTCCCGGAGATATGGATCTATGTCGATACATTTTGGCACCGATGGTTGGCGCGCAGTCATTTCAGACACTTTTACATTTTCAAATTTGCGCCTTGTCACGCAAGCCATAGCCGATGCTGTTGCAACTAAACATTGGACAAACGGATGCTGTCCTGAAATTCCCCCGGATATTAAAAAGATGGTTGTGGGATTTGATACCCGATTCCTCTCTGATCGCTATGCAAATGAGGTTGCCCGTGTACTGGCGGCCAACGGATTTTCTGTTTATCTCGCGCAAGCTGATGCCCCCACCCCGGCTATTTCGTATGCTGTAGAAAACTTACACGCCATCGCCGGTGTGATGATCACTGCCAGCCACAATGCCCCTCGCTATAATGGAGTGAAACTCAAAGCATCTTACGGAGGATCAGCATCTCCTGAACAATGCCGCCTGGTAGAGATTTATCTCAATGAAAACGAATCCCAGGGTCGTGGCCCTAACTTGATGGATTACGATCTCGCCAGGAATGAAGGATTAATCCAACGCTTCAATCCCATAATTGCTTATAATGAACAACTTCGCAGGCTTATTGACTTTGATATTATTGCCGAAAACCCCCAACGTTTCGTAGTAGATTCCATGTATGGATCCGGCCGTGGTGTAATCAAGGGGATTCTTCAGGGAACCGGTTGTGAAGTACACGAGATCCGAGGAGAAATGAATCCCGGTTTTGGCGGGGTACATCCTGAACCGATTGCCCATTACCTCGGCGCACTGGCTGGAGCAATTTCCATGGGCTCCGGTGGTTTCGGATTGGCAACGGATGGCGATGCGGACCGCATTGGCGCCATGGACGAACGTGGTAATTTTGTAGATCCGCATAAAATCATGGCTCTTGCCTTGCGTTACCTTTATCATAAGCGCGGTTTACGGGGATCAGTTGTCCGAACTGTTTCGACCACCCGCATGATCGACCGTCTGGCTGAAAAATACGGACTTCCCTGCCATGAGACCCCGGTCGGATTCAATCACATCGCCGATTACATGATGAATGAAAATGTCTTGATCGGAGGCGAAGAATCTGGCGGCATATCCTTCCAGGGGCACATCCCTGAAGGGGATGGTGTTCTCATGGGGTTGTTGTTACTGGAGATCATCGCTGAATCTAAAACCACGCTCTATGGTTTGGTGGAAGATTTGCTCAAGGAAGTCGGACCAGCTTTTTATGAACGAACGGATATTCGCTTGAAACACCCGGTTGCCAAAGATTTGATGGTCAAAAAACTCACCCTGGAAGCACCATCTGCCATTGGTGGACAGACTATGAAGGAAGTATCCACTTTGGATGGCGTGAAGTACATTCTGGCAGATGATTCATGGCTCTTAATCCGCCCTTCTGGAACAGAGGCTGTTCTGCGTGTTTACGCCGAAGGCAGAACTCAGGACATGGTGAAAGAATTACTCGACTTTGGAAATCAATTCGCGGCAGGGATTGTAAAGTAGATTGTTACTATAATTTGCTACAATTAAAAAAAGCTCTCATATTTGAGAGCATTTTTTACCAAAAGGACGGCTGCTCAAGGCCGTCCTTTCGGAATAGGGAGAATAAAACAGATAATAAATTAGCTGCTGCGTGCCATACGCGCTCTACGTGTGACAACAATCAATAGTATGAAGAGAAATCCTAAACCAATTACCGATGGAATACCAATTTCATCAATGAATCCGGTCGTCGGCAGGGCAGTCGCAGCAATATTTGGATCAGTTCCGGCAACAACGGTTACAGCTGCTTCTTCCGGTTTTCCACCAGCTGCCATCGTTAATAAAGCTGAAACTGTTGCTGTAATTGCCTGTTCCTCATCCATGCCGCCGCCCATGGCAATCACATCCGCCTCTTTAGGCTCAGGTGTCATGGTGGGCTCGGGTGTGGCGGTCGGTTCGGGTGTTTCGGTAGGTTCTGGTGTATCCGTAGGCAAAGGAGTCTCAGTAGGTGCCATTTCTGTCATTGCAGCCGCGGTCACTGCCATCACAGTTGCAGTATTCTGGGCATTAATTTGAATAGCCTGCTCTGCGCGGGCGGCATTCTGCCGGGGGAGAACCAGAATGGCATACGCTGCAGCTGCTACAATTGCAACCAAAATAATTGCCGCCAATATTCCAGCAATTACCATGAAAGTTTTATTACCCCGCTGGGGTTTTTGGGGTTCTTGCTCAAAATTGGTGAAATCAAGGTCAGACATGGTCACCTCTTCATATTCCTATCAGGATCCTAGGACATCCAGGTTCACCAGCGGGATAATGGTTTGGTCGCCATTTTCCAGGTGCACAACGGCTGCGGGGACCCGTAATCCGTTGCTCATGGGTGTCTGTTCATTTCTTAATGCAATAAGCTTGCCAACTTCTCCGGCAAGTGGATTTTTGATTATGCGCACATTTTGACCGGGGGTGAAGACAGCGGTTGACTTGGGAGAGTCCAACACATCGGTGGTGGGTAATGGAATGACCACCTCAGGTCGCGAATCGGTGAAACGGTCCCAATAGCTTGCATTTACCGCGACTTCCCGCTTCTCGTTATTTGCAAGGACTTTAAAAGCGAAAGAATTCATCGGGATCTTACCAAACCCATCCAGCACCAGAATGGGGAAGGATAGCTGAGAAGCTGCTGGAACGAGATTGGCTGTGATACTGGCTGTGATCAACCCTTTGACCGATCCCTTTTGCAATGCTTTGATGGTTTCCAGGCGGGCAATATGACCAGCAAGTAAAACCATACCTCGCATCGATACATCGACCATATCTGGAAGCAATTCATCACGGGGTGTAGCAGCAGCCATATAGAGCATACCTTGATCCACCTGGCCATTCCCCCAGACACCTTGAACCAGCGCTCCAGAAGCTTCAAGCACCGCTCCGCGCTCAGCGATCAAACCTTTTACGACAGCATCCATACCAGCACGAATCTGCAAAGGTTCACTATCCACCTCAAACAGGATCTGTCCTTCTCCGCAGTAAATAATCCTACCGGGATGAGGTGCGCGAACAACTCGCGGGATGATTCCAACTGGCCCGGCTAGAACATCCCCTTCACCGACCACCTGGTTTGGGCTGACCATCAGCGATCTGTCTGCCTGATCTGCATTTACGCTCAGCGCCGCAGATACATCCAGTAAGATGTGTTTCTGCGAGATTCTGGCTTCGGCGATCACATCTGTTGATCTGACATGCTGACCGCTCTGAACCAGTATCTTGCCGGGGAAGGGTAAAACCCGTTCACGACGAATTTTTGTTAAAGGTAGGAAGTGAGTGACAGGTGCAAACATATGTTTTCTCGACAGCATCTATGATGCAAGAAGCATACCCATACTTTTCATTAGAAGTATGTCATAATAATCAATAATATCTAATCGGCTTGTTTCCTTAATTTGAGGCGTTTGATGGATAAAAATTTACCCATGATTGATTTACACCGTCATTTGGAAGGCGCAGTTCAGCTGGAAACAGTCATAGAAATTTCCAGACAGCACCAACTTCCACTCCCAGCCTGGACAGTGGAAGGTTTACAACCCCATGTCTGGATCCAAAAACCCACCTCGGATATTTTGCTCCTTCTCCCCAAATTCGATATTCTCAGACAGGTATTTGTTAATGACACAATCTGCAGGCAGGTAACAATGGAGTGTCTTCAAGATGCGGAAGACGAGGGACTGGATTACCTGGAATTGCGCTTTAGCCCGCTTTTTATGGCTGAGCTCCATAAACTGGACCCATTTTCCGTCACCGCTGCTGTCTGTGAAGGCTGGCAGGAGTTTTCGAAAAACTCAAAAATGAAATCATCTCTTCTAGTCATCCTTTCTAGAACCTATGGTGCCGAAGCTTGCTCTGTTGAATTGGAATGCGGATTAAGGTACAGAGATTCAGGCATCAGCGGAATTGACCTCGCCGGAGACGAAGCCCGTCATCCAGCTAGTGAGTTCAAGGATTTGTTTGACAAAGCAAGAGACGCAGGTTTAAAAATAACCGCGCATGCGGGTGAGTTCGCTGGTCCTGATTCGGTTCGTGAAACAATTGATACTCTATCACCAGACCGCATCGGACATGGAGTACATGCAATAGATGATCCACGTCTACTGGATATGCTCGCCCGAAAAGAAATTGCCATCGAATGTTGCCCGACCAGTAATGTTCTCACTACTGCCGTCACCAGAATGAAAGACCACCCCCTTCCGGTTTTCCTCCGACATGGCATTCTGGCAACAATAAATACCGATGATCCCTCTTTAATGGGTAACTTGACACTGCAGGACGAATATCAAAACGCACGAGACATCATAGGATGCACTATAGAAGAAGTCGAACAAGCACGTTTAAATGCTGCACTGTCAGCATTTAAGATAACATAATGAGAATTGGCAATAGAGCAACGAATGAACTAAATTAACATTGTGATTCAACCAAAACTTATCGCAAATTACCTTTTGTTACTTCAAGGTATTTTGTTAATGCTGCACCTGGCAACCTGGTACCTTGATCGATACAAAATCATCAAACTCAAAAATATCATTCCGATATTCAATCTCAACAATGAATCAAATATACCAACCTCATTTACTGTTTTGTTACTGGGATTTTCTGCTTTATTACTGTTTATTATTGCCATAAATTCAAGACTGAAAAAAGACCGCTTTACGTTTCATTGGTATTTACTAAGCCTTGGTTTCCTCTATATTGCCATTGATGAAGGCTCCATTCTTCATGAGCTCAGCATGAAATATTTATCAAATGTTTTTGGAATGGGACCTGCTGGAATATTCACCTTTAGCTGGGTATTGCTACTTGTAATCCTCATTCCGATACTGGTCATAGCATTTTTTCACTTCTTTCGAAATCTACCCGGATCCAGCAAGAAAAGATTTGGCATAGCCGGATCTATTTATATTCTGGGAGCGGTCGGATTTGAGATGATCGGTGGCGTTGTAATCCATTATTTCAAATCTAACAGCCAGCCGTTTTTCTGGGCATATACAATCGAAGAATCTCTTGAGATGTTAGGAATTATCCTCTTTATCTATGCACTGCTAATGTATCTGTTTGAAGATGGAGCAGAAATAACAATAACAGGATTAAGAAATAACGCGATTCAGGATCGCGTTATAGAAAAATCGAAATAGATAAGTGAGATTTAACCCGGAAATAACGCCCTTTTTGCATCATTTAGCCAACCGGCAATTACTAACCTGGCTGCTCCGAACACACTTATCTTTAGTCCTTTCATAGGAGCTTCCAACTCGCGTTTGTCACATACAGTTGACTCGTTCGAATTATGTACCCGGTGCTTAAGGTCAAGTATTTTTTGTCGCCGGATAGTTTCATCTTCAATTTTCATCAATTCATCAATTTCTTTTATGAGCTGTTCTGCTTGCAAAATTCGAGCTTCTGTGGCGGCTGCTTTTTCTGGCGAGATAACACCATATTCTGCCTTCATTGCGTTCATTCGCTTTCCGGCTTCGTAGGTGGCTGCCACTATCTGATCACGATTCATCCATTTCGTTTCATAATTCAAGACATACTTCCAGCTTGGAGCAAGTAAGTTTTGACGGTGCTCTTCGAGCGTTCGGGCAAAAAGTGTGTATCCATATTTTTCTGGATTTTCGAATGCACGTGAACCTGGATCCAGAAAAGGCGCCATGGGAGAGATAAACGGAACAACATGATGAATCCCATTTCTGGAATATTTTTCCAGCATCTTTCTCGAATATTCAACCGTCTCCATCACACTTTCGTATGTCTGTTCAGGAATACCCACCATAAAGAATAAATCTAAGCGCTGGCACCCTGCTTCAATGGCGTCATCAATGGTTTTTTCGATTTCTTCATTCGTGTATGGACGGTTAAATGCCCGTCGGACACGTTCATCATGAGATTCCATGGAAATCTCAATTACAAAATTTGGAATAGCTTTCGCCAGTTTGAAAATAAATTCACGCGGCCATGCATCAAAGAGTTCAAAAAATAATGGTTTTTTATATCCTTCGATCGCCTTTAAGAAACGATCCGCATATTCTTCTCCTGGCTGGCGGATATCTCCCAAAACCATCACAGGACCTTTGCTAAAAGAACCAATTCTACGAATATCATTTGCCAGATCTTCTGGCTTCCGATAAGCTGGTGTTTTTCGGTTATGCACATCACGATAAACGGTACATCCGCCGCCACAGGTTGTGCAATTGTAACGGCAACCACGCACAGTAAGTGCTGCTGTGATCGGATAACTGGTCCAGCGTTTGAATGGAATATAACTGGCAAGATCACGATATCGAACCACTGATTTCACCACACCAGAGTAATCGAGGAGAATTCCATCGAGTGTATCCGGGCTATATGTGATGGGATTGATATGCGCTTGCCCACTGGCATCTTTCCATACCAGGTTTGGGATTGCATCCAGCTTTCTTGCATCTTCGCTATCGACTATCGGGTGAACTTCGCCCCCCTGCCGGATGTATCTGACAAGTTCAAGCGAGGGCAACTCTGTTGAATCTCCCCGGATAATGAAATCCACAGCCGGGTATTCAATTAATTCCTTATGGAAATATGTTGAACTGATTCCACCAAATAATACCGGTCGGTTAGGATGTAATCTCTTAACAATTTTTGCTACTTCAATGGATCCGTGGGCATGAGGAAGCCAGTGAAGATCAATACCGAAGATAATTGAATCATTTTTCTGAATTGTTTTTTCTACATCATAATGCCTATCTTCAAGCATTCTGACAGCCAGATTGATAATCCGGCATCGAAAACCTGCCCTCTCAAGATACTCTGCTATCGTGGTAAATCCGATTGGGTACATCTCGAAAACTGGTGTGGATGGGACCAGATCTGAAACTGGTCCGTATAAAATTGATTCTCTTCGAAAATCATACACCGAGGGTGCATGAAGAAAGGTGAGGTCTGGAATTGCCATGTTACTTTCTTTTCCTTTGTTAACTGCTTAAGGCTTTGATATGCTTCCGATACTCTTCGCACCCCGTCATTATAGCACGTCGATTTGCTCTGTTATTAATTTTGTGTGAAAATTATGATAAATATCCACCAGAATTTGACATTTATTGTGAAGTTGTAATGACGATTATTTGAAACGTAAAAACTACACCTTGATATAATGAAACATCACATAGGAATAGGATACTGTTATTAACATGCCTGGATTTACCCCCGGAAGACGCTGGCAACCTGCATATTTCCCCTTTCATAAAGAACCTCCTTTAGATAGGCTTACCGCTAGTATTGAAAGATTCCTTAAAGGTGCTTTTTTTGGTTGCCGCATGTGTGGCAATTGTCTGCTGCAAGAAACTGCTTTTATCTGCCCGATGGAATGCGCCAAGGGCTTAAGAAACGGTCCTTGTGGTGGTTCCAGTGCCGATGGCTGCTATGTAGATCCAACCCGGCCATGTATCTGGTACAAAATTTATGAAAGATCAGAAAAGCTCGGACGTAATGAGTACCTCCTGGAAGTGTTGCCTCCTTTAGACTGGGAAAAAGTTGGCACAGATACCTGGTTGGATGGATACCGGCATTGGAAAAAGGAAATTGGTCTTTCAGGTACATGGAAAATTCTTTTTTCTTCTCCAAAAGCAAGGGCTCAGGCTGTCGAAAAATTTTTCCGCGATATTCGTCAACCGATCTGGTGGTCAGGTGACCGAGAGTATCATCCACCCGTTGAACATGAACCAGTTTCAAGGCTAGAACAAAAATTAGTTAATGGCGAGTTTGCCATTACTGTAGAAATTTCACCTCCTCTTTCTGATTCACCAGCTGATGTAATTAAAAAAGTGGAAATGCTTCGTGATTATGTTGATGCAGCCAATTACACTGACAGTCCTTCAGCTACGCCCCGTATGTCTTCCTTTGCCTGTGCTGTGATTACCCATCAAAACGGTCTGGAACCGGTTTTACAGATTGCAGCACGTGATCGGACGCGGATGGGTGTGCAGGCTGAAGTGCTGGGTGCCAGTGCTCTTGGAATTAGGAACATACTCTGCCTGACCGGAGATCATCCACGAATGGGCACAATGCCGCATGGAAGAATGGATATCTGGGATATTGACTCAATTCAAATGCTCTGGATCCTTCGTAAGATGCGCGATGAAGGGCAATTTCTAGATGGTCGAGAAATAAAAATACCTCCAAAAATTTTCCTGGGAGCAGCGGGCTCTCCATTTGCATCAGAAGTCCGCTTCCAGGGAATACGCGAGCGAAAGAAGGTAAATGCCGGTGCACAATTTTTCCAGACAAACTTAATTTATGATACAAACCGTTTCACCGATTATATGGAAGAGCTTGATAAACATGGAGTTTTAGGGAAAGCATATCTACTGGCAGGGATTGCTCCAGTCAAAAATGCAAAAGCTGCCCGGTTTATGAATCAAATACCCGGTATCCACTTTCCCAAACATTTGATCGACCGCCTTGAAAATGCAACCGACCCGAAAGAAGAAGGGGTCCAGATAGCGCTGGAAATTATTGAAAAAGTACGCAAGATACCGGGTATTAGCGGTTTGCATTTTATGTCGGTAACCTGGGAGTCAATTGTCCCTCGCCTGGTAGTAGAAAGCGGTCTCCGCCCATAAAAACCAACCAGAGTATGATTTGTAAAGATTTTTGTTTTACCTCTCATGGAACTATATTGTCCGGGTCTTGCTGGCTACCATTTTCAGCCCGACCGTATCCATTGATTTTGATGGTTCATCCAGCCAATCAGCCTGAACGTTCCTGTTCTTACTATAACCATTTCATCCGGCAGCTTCCCATGCGAGGAATCGGATTTAGTGTATTTGATAGACGAGGATCAGGATCATCAGGCGGCAATTTCGATACAGCTGATTTCTCTCTCTTTGCAGATGATGTTGTTGCAGCAGTAGATTCAATCCGAAAAATGAATATCGATATATCTGGTATACACCTTATGGGTATCAGCCAGGGCGGCTGGATTGCGCCTATTGCTGTAGCACATGGCGCTGTAATTGATTCTCTGATTCTGGGTTCTGCTTGCGGTGTATCCCCTTCCGAACAGATGACCTATGCTGCATTTAATGCTCTGCAAGCAGCCGGATATGGAAGAGATGTATTAGACCTTGCCCGTACCCTGCGCTGGAAGGTGGATGATTACTATCGGACTGGGATCGGCAGACAAGAACTGCAGCTTTTTATAGATTATTTTTCCAAAGAGCCCTGGTTTAGATTATGCTTTCTTCCCGGGGATGGACTCTTACCTTTATCTGTATCAGACTCCAAATGGGCTCTGGAATTGGATTATGATCCTCTCGCAATCTGGTCACAAGTGCATTCGAAGGTCTTATTTTTATATGGCGAAGTCGATGAATGGGTTCCGATAGAAGAGAGTATGATGCTATATGAAAGTGCAGCATTAGATACCCGGATAAGGAAAATGAAACGCTTGAGTAATTGCAACCATTTGTTTCTGGATACCCAAAATACAAATGAAGAGCAGATTTGTTTCGAGTTCTGGAATTCGCTTACTGATTGGTTGAAATCTTAAAACCCATCCGAGCCATCTTGAATAAACCCGGGTAATATTATTACGTATTTCAGTCATAAAATTCCGTGTTATAATAGCTACCGCCTTGCGGTTTTCCGTAAGAGTACCTATTTCACACGGTTTCCGACCTGACTGAGCGTGCTTTCAATCATGAGAGTTACAGCCGGGGGTGACGAAACCGGAGGCATAACGCGAAGGAGCTACTATGTCCGTTATTTCCATGAAAGCCCTTTTGGAAAGTGGTGTTCACTTTGGCCACCGCACCAATAAATGGGATCCCCGCATGCGTCCGTTCATTTTCACCGAACGCAATGGTATTCATATTATTGATCTGCAGCAAACCGTCAAATGCCTGACAACTGCATACAATCTTGTCCGCGATACCGTAGCCGGTGGCGGACAGGTTTTATTTGTCGGTACCAAGCGCCAGGCACAGGAAACCGTCCGCGAAGAAGCCATTCGCTGCGGAATGCCCTACGTTACCGAACGCTGGCTGGGCGGTATGCTTACCAACTGGTCAACCATGTACCAGCGCATCAGCGAACTTGAAAAATTATCAAAAATGCGCGATTCGGATGATTATGGTGGACTTACCAAAAAAGAAATCCTTCTCATCAATCGTGAAATCAATCGCCTTGAGATTCACCTCAGTGGTGTTCGTAATATGAAACGTACACCAGAACTTCTCTTTGTTGTTGATGTTTCTCGTGAAGATACTGCAATCCATGAAGCTAACCTTCTGGGTATCCCCGTGATTGCCATGGTCGATACTAACTGCAACCCCGGCGGCGTGGATTATGTTATCCCCTCCAATGATGATGCCATTCGTGCCATTAAATTAATGGTAGCAAAAATTGCTGATGCCGCCATTGAAGGTAAGGCTGCTCGTAAAGATGAATTCGCTGAAGAAGCAGCACAAGAAGTGGTTGAATCCACACCCCGCCGCACCGTCATTGAAGTTGAAGATGACCTGGCAGATGAAGAACTGCTAGGCGCATCAACCCTTGCCAAACTTGGTCCCACCATAGAAGCAACCAAAGACGAAACAGAAAATGATGCCGTTGATGCAGCCGTAGAAGATGCCAGCGATGTTGCAGAAACAGCCAGCACTGATACCGAAGAAGCATAATTATTACGATTTTTACAGGATAGGATAGATATGGAAATTTCAACTGAGATGATTAAACAATTGCGCGAAGCAACTCACGCTGGTGTTTTGGATTGCCGCAAAGCCCTGCAGGCTTCTGACGGAGATTATAAGAAAGCCGTAGATTATCTTCGAGAAAAAGGTCTTGCGACAGCCGCAAAACGAGCAGATCGCGCAGCTTCTGATGGTGTTGTCGAACTTTACTCTCACGGCAATGGACGGGTTGGCGTAATGCTTGAGCTGAACAGCGAAACAGATTTTGTAGGCCGATCAGAACCATTCCGTAAACTCGCTCATGAACTTGCCTTACAGATTGCGGCAAGCGCACCACAATACATTAAAGAAGAAGATATTCCTGCTGATGTACTCGAGCACGAAAGCCAGATTGCATCAACAAAATTTCGCGAGGAAGGAAAACCTGAGAATATTATTCCCAAGATCGTAGAAGGCGCTCTTGAAAAGTTCAAGAATGAAGTCGTACTTCTCCGGCAACCATATGTCCGCGATGAAGGGATGACTGTTCAACAATTGATTAATGAAGCAGTTGTCAGTATGGGCGAAAACATCGTTGTCCGGCGTTTTGTCCGATGGGAACTCGGCGAAAGCACACAAGACTAAGATTTCAAAAAGCCAACCTTGCGGTTGGCTTTTTTTTGCCTGTAATTATGAGTGAGATATAGCTAGTTGTTCAAATAGAAACAATTACTATTTTTGTTCTTTTGTATAATACTCACAGGAGGTGAGCAGATGGAAAGTCTGAAATATCACCGTATTTTACTGAAACTCAGCGGAGAGGCGCTTTCAGGAATGCATGGTTCCGGTATTGACCCGGAGCGAGCACGTGATATTGCCAGCCGCGTAAAAGAAGTACGTGAACTGGGTGTGGATGTTGCTATCGTGATCGGAGCTGGCAATCTTTGGCGCGGGAAGGTAGGCCTCGATAGCGGCATGGATCGCGCAACTGCGGATTATATGGGAATGCTCGCTACTGTGATGAATGCGCTTGCCTTAATGGATTCGCTTGAAAGCATGGGTGTAATGACTCGCGTTCAATCAGCCATTGAAATGCGCGCAGTTGCCGAACCATATATCCGACGGCGTGCCATCCGCCATCTCGAAAAGGGTCGTGTGGTCATTTTTGGGGGTGGAACGGGTAATCCATATTTCTCAACAGATACTGCTGCAGCTTTACGAGCAATGGAAATTGGGGCTGATGTGGTTATTAAAGCTACAAAAGTCGATGGCGTATATGATAGTGATCCTGAGACAAATCCAAACGCGAAGAAGTTCGACAACCTTACTTACATAGATGCGCTAAATTTACGTCTGGAGGTAATGGATAGCACTGCAGTATCTCTCTGCATGGAAAACAAACTTCCCATATTGGTTTTGAACCTGTGGGACCAAGAAAAAATTAAAGCTGCTCTTATGGGACAACCAGTTGGTACGCTCGTAGCTGCTTGAGTATTCATTTTTTCTTAATTGAATCAAACTGGCAGAAAATACTAAATGCTAAAGCATTAATACATAACCAATCAGAAATTTCAGGTTATCCCTTATAATAGAAATTAGTACAAGCTGAATTTATTCTCTTCGGAGGAGAACATGGTAAAGGAAACAATTCAGGAAGCTGAAACCCGTATGAAGGGTGCTATCGATGCCCTTGGCGATACTCTGGCAACGATTCGCACAGGTCGGGCTTCCCCTGTCTTGGTGGAACGTCTCCCTGTGGAATACTATGGCTCAGCCATCCCTTTGATGCAGCTTGCCAGTATTAGCGTACCTGAACCCCGTCAATTGATGATTAAACCTTTTGATGCCTCATCACTAAAAAATATTGAGCGCGCTATCCTCACATCAGAGTTGGGCTTGACACCCAATAATGATGGTAAAGTGATTCGTTTGAACCTCCCGGTTCTTACCGAAGAACGTCGTCGTGAACTAGTAAAAGTAGTTCATAACCACCTTGAAGAAAGCCGTGTTGCGGTTCGAAACGTCCGAAGAGATTTAATTAAGGATTTACGCGAGTTTGAAAAAGAGAAAATGATCTCTGAAGATGAATTGAAATATGCTGAGGAAGAATTACAAAAACTTACTGATAAATTCATCGCTCAAATTGATGCGGCTGGTGTGAAAAAAGAAAAAGAAATTATGGAGGTCTAAAGACTTCCAATATGCCCAAAAAACGCGGTAATTTGGATATACCAGTCATCCCCGAGCATATTGCCATTATCATGGATGGTAACGGTCGTTGGGCAAAAGCTCGCGGATTACCCAGGCTTGCCGGACATCAGGCAGGAACTGAAAACCTTCGCAAAATTATTCGCGCATGTGTCGAATTCGGTGTCAGGTACCTTACTATCTATGCTTTTTCTACCGAAAACTGGGGACGTCCGAAAGAAGAAGTAGAAGGATTATTAAAGATTCTCGAGAGTGTTATCGAGAAAGAACTTGCCGAATTGCATAAAGAGGGGGTAAAGCTCCGCCATATTGGAAGATTGGATCGGTTGCCGGATGAATTGCGGAAAAAAGTAGAAGCGGCGATAGAGCTTACTAAAAACAATAACCGCCTTACAGTAATCGTGGCGTTCAATTATGGCGGTCGCGATGAGATAGTTCACGCGGTTGAAGAAATCATCAATCAAGGTATACCCGCAAATCAGATTACCGATACAATCATTCAAGAACATTTGTTTACCCGGGGTATTCCCGATCCAGATCTGGTTATTCGTACTTCTGGTGAAATGCGTTTAAGCAACTTTTTAATCTGGCAAGCTGCATATTCTGAGCTTTATATAACCCCGGTTTACTGGCCAGATTTTAATCGGGATGAACTAAAAGCTGCCCTCGAATCATTTTGCCAACGTAACCGGCGCTATGGTGGGTTATCACAAGAGGATAACCAATCCTACCAAAAATTGAAGAGTCCTTGATGCTTGGTCAGCGTTTGCTGGTTATTGCCATCTTATTGCCTGTTGGGGTGTTCCTGGTAGTTATCGGCGGAATTCCCCTCTATTTATTCTTTTCACTCATCCTTGCCTTATCTGTGTGGGAATATGGCAACTTATTCGAAAAAGGCGGCTGGAAACCCTGGAAGTTACTGGGCATTATCAGCGTTTCTGCTATTGCGTTATTACGGTCATTCTTTCAATTCACATATGCTCCTGAGCTGGTAGCACTGATAACAATGGCTGGGATGGCTTTTCACCTAATGCAGTACGAAAATGGGCGTACAGAGGCAGCCGTTGATTTTTGTATCACTCTGGGCGGAATTCTATATATTGGTTGGCTGGGATCTTATCTGATCTCATTGCGATCCCTCCCCGATGGTATATGGTGGTTCTTCCTTGTACTTCCTTCTGCCTGGGCAGGCGATTCACTCGCCTACCTCATCGGGTCCCGTTGGGGAAAAACTCCTCTGGCCCCCCGTTTAAGCCCTCGAAAGACTCGTGAAGGCTACTATGCTGGTATTTTGGGCGCAGTATTGGGCGGAATAATTATGGCTGCCATTTTTCATCAATATGCTCCTTCCATTACCCTATTGCGTGGGGCAATAACTGGTTTTGTAATGGGTGTAATTACTCCATTGGGTGACTTGGGTGAAAGTATGTTTAAAAGGATGGTCGGTGCCAAAGATTCCAGCAATTTATTGCCCGGACATGGTGGTGTATTTGATCGAATCGATTCATGGATATGGGCTGGGGTTCTGGGATTCTATCTGGTCACTTATTTTTGGAAATAAGCCCAATTATATTTAACAGTAAGGAGCCGATATGACGCTTGAACCTACTCGTAATCTGGCTTTGGATCTGGTACGTGTAACAGAATCTGCTGCTCTGGCAGCAGCAAGGTTTATGGGCAGAGGTGATAAAGAAGCAGCAGATGGCGCCGCTGTTGATGCAATGCGTCTGGTCCTGAATACGGTTGATATGGATGGGGTAATAGTTATTGGCGAAGGGGAAAAAGATAAAGCTCCGATGCTCTTTAATGGAGAAAAGTTGGGGACAGGATTGGATCCAAAAGTTGATATAGCCGTAGATCCTATAGAAGGAACCCGACCATTGGCAAATGGTGCCCTCAATTCCATTTCTACGGTGGCGCTCGCTCCACGTGGAACCATGTTTAACCCCGGGCCCTGTGTTTACATGCATAAATTAGCGGTTGGTCCTGAGGCGAAAGATGTGATTGATATTGAAGCTCCGGTCAAAGACAATTTATACGCGGTAGCAAAAGCCTTATCATTAAAAATTGAAGACATAACAGTTGTAATACTCGATCGCCCACGTCATGAAGAGCTTATCCGCGAAGTGCGTCAATGTGGTGCGCGTATCCGTATGCTACCAGACGGCGATGTTGCTGGGGCAATGATGACTGCCCGTAAAGATTCTGGTCTCGATGTACTGATGGGTATCGGTGGAACTCCTGAAGGTGTTCTTGCTGCTTGTGCTCTCAAATGTATGGGAGGCAACATTCAAGGCAAGTTATTTGCGAGAAATGAAGAGGAAGCAGCGAAAGCAAGGGAGATGGGGTATGATCTAAATCGATTTCTTAGCATAGATGATCTGGTTTCATCGGATGATCTTTTCTTCGCTGCAACTGGAATAACCAATGGGGAATTATTAAGAGGCGTAGATTATGAAGCTGGTTTTGCCAGAACACACAGTCTGGTAATGCGTGGTTTAACAGGTACTGTACGGGAGATTATTGCTACCCACCGGCTAGATTTATTGGGCAAAATTAGCCGGGTGAAGTACTAAACATTATTTTACCTGTCTATATAGTGCTTGCATGAAATTATGCCATCTGCTATAATCCACATTAATAAGTAGAATTCCATTCAGAGTTTTCCCCTTTTCCATAACCTATTAAACCACTTTCCTGAATGTCACATTATTTGTATTTTTGATACTGCTTGTTTTTCCCAGGCGGATCTCCGCAGGGATATTTCTATTCTCATCACATAACTGAAGGTCAGAGAACAGTCTATATGAAAATCATTGAACTTGAAAACTCGCCACTTGCATCCCTGCGTACTATTGCCACAGAGATGAACATCCCCAAAGCGGAGAGAATGAAGAAAGAGAACCTGATCCTGAAAATCCGCCAGGCAGAAGCGGAACGGGAAGGATTAGAGGTTCGTGGGGGTATTTTGGAAATTATGAGTGAAGGCGTGGGATTTTTGCGCCAGAACTACCAGGTAGGACCGGATGATGTGTATGTTTCACAGGCACAGCTTCGCCGGTACGATCTCCGCTCGGGGGACCTAGTGATTGGACATGTCCGTCCGCCGCGAGAATCAGAGAAGCATTGGGGCTTACTGAAAGTAGAAAGCATTAACGCCATACCCGCAGAAGAAGCCCGCAGTCGCCCCGAATTTGAAAGACTGACCCCCATATTTCCCAATAAACGGTTTGATCTGGAAGGGGAGAAAGGTGTCCTTTCCACCCGATTGATCAATATGGTTGCACCTATTGGACGTGGTCAACGAGGAATGATCGTTTCTCCGCCTAAAGCAGGGAAAACAACCATCCTCAAGCAAATCGCCAACGCAATTTCCGCCCAGTATCCTGAAGTTCATTTAATCATGACCATGATCGGGGAACGCCCTGAAGAAGTCACCGATGTCGATCGCACGGTTGAAGCAGAAGTGGTTGCATCCACCTTTGATGAACCCGTATCCAGCCATGTCCGATCTGCAGAAATTGCACTTGAACGGGCAAAACGTCTTGTAGAAATTGGCCGAGATGTAGTTATTCTCATGGATTCTCTTACCCGCCTGGCTCGGGCTTATAACCTGGTTGTTAACCCATCGGGTAGAACACTATCTGGCGGTATGGATCCCTCTGCCCTTTACCCCCCAAAACGATTTTTTGGCGCCGCGCGTAATCTCGAAGAAGGCGGGTCTTTAACCATTATTGCCACAGCACTAATTGATACCGGCAGCCGCCTGGATGACGTCGTATATGAAGAATTTAAGGGGACTGGAAATATGGAAATGCATCTCTCCCGGAGATTGCAGGAAAGGCGCATATTCCCCGCGATTGATATTGAACGGTCATCTACCCGTCGTGATGATTTGTTAATGTCCGCAGAAGAACTTTCCCGTGTCTGGCTCATGCGTCGGATGTATCTGCAAATGATTGGGCAGCAACCACAAGGCGCAGGTATGGACCCGGCTGTTGCAACTGAAGCCATCTTGCAGCGCATGGTAAAATACAAAAACAATAAAGAATTTTTGGATATGTTAGCTGAGGATATGTGAGCGCAACAATTACAAATAGCGGGGGTCAGGCACCCCGCACCCATATAACTGTACGCGAAAGGGTACTTTCCATAACCCTTTGGGCAGCGGCAGGAGCGATGGTCATCTTACTGGTAGCCCTGGTTCTGGATACCTTTCCATCAATTTCTACTGCCATCATTCCGGCTGCGACCTCTACGCCTGTAGCTGTGCAGCCAACCAGGCCAGCACCCGCAGATCCATCTACTGTGCCGGCAGCATATGTTTCTAAGAAAACTCTTGTCAGAGCTCTAAACGTGCACACCGCTCTGGAAGATATTCGCCGGGAACCTATCACTTATAAAGTAGATGAAGGCGACTCGCTCTTTGCCATTGCAAAGCAATTTGACCTAGAACCTGAATCAATCTTCTGGGCAAATTATGAAATGCTTGGAGGAAGCCCAGACGCCATAAAACCGGGAATAGAATTGGTTATTCCACCTGGCGATGGCGTTTACTACGAATGGAAAGAAGGCGATACTCTGGAAAGTGTTGCCGATAAATATAAGGTTGACCCAGAAGCGATACTTGAATCCACCCTGAACAACATAGATCTTACAAATCCCACTTTCATACCTGGAGAGCACGTGATGATTCCAGGTGGAAAAGGTGAATCTGTCAGTTTCTTTTCGGGAGAAATCCCGCGTGGCTCAGCAGGTACACTTGCCAGGGTAATGGGCGATGGTGGATGTGATACATCTGCGGGTGGAGCCGTTGGAGATGGTAATTTCGGTAATCCGATTCCCGGCGGTATTGTGATCGGGAATGATTGGATACCGGGTGTGCATCAGGCGGTTGATTTGGGTTCATCATCCAGTAATACTGTTGTTGCTGCCGATTCCGGTGTTGTTGTTTATTCTGGGTGGGCAAATGGCGGCTATGGTATTACAGTAGTTATCGATCATGGCAACGGTTTCCAGACACTATATGCCCACCTTTCAACGACCACAGTGGGATGCGGTGCATCGGTCGGTCAGGGTACCCAGATTGGCGTTGTAGGCAGTACCGGAAATTCTACAGGACCACATCTGCACTTTGAAATCCGCTACATGGGATTGAATGATAATCCACACAATTATTTTTAGAACTTATTGCTGAAATCACTATCCCCCCTGAAGGGGGGGATAGTGATTTTTTATCTCATAATCACTTCATAAATGTATGAGATTTCTTAAAATAAGTTGTTTGCATGCAACAATTTCATTATTATTATTGTGTTCAGGATTTAGAGGATAGTCGGTAGTAATAGTCTCTCTTACTTTATACGGGTTGCTTATCCATGGACGAATACATTCTCGAAATGAAAAATATAAGCAAAAGTTTTTCAAAGGTGCGCGTCTTACATGATGTCACCTTTAAAGTTAAGCCTGGTGAAGTACATGCTCTGGTAGGAGAAAATGGAGCTGGTAAATCTACTCTAATGAAAATATTGATGGGTATTCATTCACCCGATAGCGGCGAAATCATAATTTCTGACCAAAAAGCAAATATTCGTAACCCCAGTGAGGCAATATCACACGGAATATCCATGATCCACCAGGAATTAAATCCTATCATGGATATGGAAGTTGCGGAAAATATTTTCCTGGGTAGAGAAATTCAAAAAAATGGTTTGGTCAATCTTCGTGAGGAAAGATTTCAGTCTCAATTGTTGTTTAAAGAGATCGGAATTCAGATTAATCCTCGTTCAATAATGCGTAACTTGAGCGTTGCTCAGATCCAATTAGTTGAAATTGTTAAAGCAATCTCCCTCTCTTCAAAGGTTATTGTGATGGATGAGCCTACTTCAGCCATCACTCAAAAAGAAGTGAAAACTCTTTTTGAACAAATAGACCGTCTTCGCAAACAGAATGTTGCCATTATCTATATATCTCATAAAATGGATGAGATTTTCCAAATTGCTGATCGAATTAGTGTTCTTCGCGATGGCGAATTCATTGGTACGTTTCCTGTTGCTGATGTAAATCAAGATCAATTGATTAGAATGATGGTTGGCCGAGAAATTAAAGAGTTTATACCGAAGACCGAAGCATGCATTGGGGATGTTGTTCTGGAAGTAGAAAACCTTTCTCGCGGAAAACACTTTCAGAATGTAAGTTTCAAATTGCACTCGGGCGAGATTCTTGGTATTGCCGGACTTGTTGGAGCAGGCCGTAGCGAACTTGCTGAATCAATTTTTGGTATAACACATTCCACAAGTGGCATTATTCGGATAAATGGAAAGGAAGTAAACCTCCGTAATCCAAAACAGGCTATCCAGAATAGAATCGCTTTAATCACCGAAGATCGTAAACTCACCGGTTTAAATTTAAAATTTTCAGTAAAAGATAACATCACTATAGTTAGTCTGGAAAACCTGTCAAAACTGGGAATCATTGATAATCTAAAAGAAAAGAAAGTAGCAGATGAGTTTATTCGAAATCTAACAATCAAAACCACTTCTCGTAATACTCTTCTGGCTAACCTAAGTGGGGGGAACCAACAAAAAGTCGTTTTAGCAAAATGGCTCCTTACTACACCAGAAATTATAATTCTTGATGAACCAACTCGGGGAATAGATGTAGGGGCTAAAAGAGATATCTACCTTCTGATTGGAGAAATGGTAAAAGTCGGAAAAGCGGTTCTGATGATCTCGTCAGAGATACCAGAGATCATGGGTCTTGCAGACAGAATTATTGTTCTTGCAGCCGGTAAAAAAACCGGGGAAATATCGAGACCTAACTTTTCACAGGAAATAATAATGCGCTATGCATCAGCCTTCAATAATGGTGGTATCCAATGATGAAATCCATTACAAAACGATTTGAAGTATCATCCTTACGAGAGATCGGCATCATTATTGCTTTTTTTGTAATCTTGATCATCCTAATGATCCTCTCTCCAAATGCTTTTGCAAAACCTGCAAATTTAGTAAATATTCTTAAACAGGCATCCATTAACGGCATTCTTGCTATGGGAATGATGTTTGTAATCATATCGGGTGGTATTGACCTATCCGTCGGTTCAATTGTTGCTCTCACGGGAGTCATTGCGGCAACATTTGCCCACCCCAATGAGTACCCATTAATTATTCCTATCATATTGTCTGCAGTCATTGGCGCGGTTGTGGGTTTGTTTAATGGCGTCAGTGTTGCCTATGGCAATATTCCTCCATTCATAGTTACGCTTGGTACTATGACGATTGTTCGTGGGATGGCATTAATCGCTGCCAATGGTCAACCAGTTTTTAATGTTACAAAAGCATTCGAAGGTATCGCAGGCGGTTTCGTTTTTGATGTGATTCCTCGATTAGTGATTTACTTTGTCATCATTGCAGTTATCTGCGCTTTTATCATTACTCGAACAGTGTTTGGAAGGCGAGTTTATGCAATAGGTGGAAATGAAACGGCAGCAAGAGTATCAGGAATCAATGTAAACCGAATAAAAATAGCCGTTTATTCACTATCCGGCTTACTTGCCGGTCTGGCTGGTCTACTACTTGCTTCAAGACTTATATCTGGAAATCCAACATCGGGACAGTCTTATGAATTGGATGCAATTGCCGCAGTAATCATAGGCGGTGTTAGCATGTCAGGTGGAGCTGGAAAATGGTACGGAACAATTATTGGGGCTTTGTTGATTGCAGTTATTGGAAACGGATTGGATATTTTAAATGTATCATCTCACTTTCAGCTGATTATTAAAGGCAGCATTATCATCGTTGCTGTTTTGTTAGATATGAAAGGTAAAGGAAAAATCTAAAATTTAACACATCCTGCTAAATGCTGGTTTACTTCTGAAATGAATCAATATTTACAAGGAGAGAATATGAAATCGTTAAGAATGGTTTCCAGAGTAGTAGTCTTATTGGTTATTTTTGTCATGATAGCTGGTTGTACTACAGCTGCACCGGCAAATGAAACCAAGACTTATGGCCTTTTTATGAGCCATATGACCAACGCCTTCACTATTGAAATGTCTGATGCAGTGAAAGCAAAGGCAGCAGAGCTGGGTGTGGAGCTAACTGTATATGATGGCGGTCAAGACGCAGCAAAACAAGCTGGTCAAATTGAAACCGCAGTAACCCAGGGCATTGATGGGATTGTAATTGAACCGGTTTCCGTTGATGGTCTCGTTCCAGCCATCGAAGCAGCAACTAAAGCGGGTATCCCGGTAGTTGTTGTAAATCAGAAAATTAGTAAACCAGAAGCTGCAAGTGCCTTTGTTGGTGTAAGCAATGTCGAGGGTGGCATTCTTGAAATGAAAACTGCAGCTGAAGCCATCGGCGGGAAAGGCAATGTAGCCTTCCTACTTGGGCCAATGGGATCCGATGCACAAATCGGTCGTACCGAAGGTTACTATGAAGTATTAAAAGAGTACCCTGATATCAAAGTGGTGTTCGAACAGTCTGCTAACTGGAAGACCGATGAAGCCCTCAAGCTTGTTGAGAATTGGTTACAAACCGGAACAGAAATCAACGCAATTGTCGCCAACAACGATGGTATGGCTTTGGGAGCTTTAAAGGCTGTAGAAGATGCCAAACTGCTCGATAAAATCAAGATTTATGGTCTAGATGCCACACCTGATGCTCTTGCAGCAGTTAAAGACGGCCGTCTGGCAGCTACTGTCTCGCAAAGCACAACCGCTCAGGGAATGACCGCAATGGAAACTGTTGTTAAACTGGCAAATGGCGAAAAAGTCGAACCAGAAATTCTCGTTTCCTTTACACTAATAGATTCAAATAACATAGGTGAATACCTGAAGTAATATTGGTAATTTGAATTCATCCTTCAGAAGTGACCAATTAGCAAAAATACCGGCTGCGCAAATTGCGCAGCCGGTTCTTCTAATCTTCTTCTAACGCCCCTCTGACATGACTCATATAATACCTGAGTAATATGGTAGTAATAAGAAAGGGGATTGGAGGGAGTGATGAACCTCAATAAGTACACACAAAAATCAAGAGAAGCTATATTTCAGGCGCAACAGCTCGCACATGATCTGAATCACCAGACCATTGAACCCGCCCATCTACTGGTAGTTTTACTCAATCAGGATGAAGGTGTAGTTCCGGTATTGATCGCCCGAATCAGTGGATCTACCGAGGCATTACGCCAGGATGTTTCAGCCGATCTCGACAAACGTCCAAAAATTCAGGGTATCGAAGGTGAGCCAGGGTTATCAGCAACGACATCTGATGTTCTAAAATCTGCTGAGCGATATGCCAAAGGAATGCAGGATGATTTTGTTTCAACCGAACATATTCTGCTCGGATTAACGGACATTCCTGCCGAAGGAAAACGATTATCTGCTTATGGACTAACTAAAGATACAATATTGAATGGGCTTAAATCCATTCGTGGTACACAAAGAGTAACAAGCGAAAACCCCGAAGAGACATACCAGACCCTTGAAAAATATGGACGAGATTTGACTGCGCTTGCCCGCCAGGGAAAGATGGATCCGGTTATTGGACGGGATGAAGAGATTCGCAGGGTTATTCAGATTCTTTCTCGTCGTACCAAAAATAATCCAGCATTGATTGGTGAACCTGGTGTCGGAAAAACAGCGATTGCCGAGGGACTCGCACAGCGGATCGTAAAAGGGGATATACCGGAAGGATTGAAACGGAAACGGATCATACAGCTGGATCTGGGAGCTATGCTGGCTGGAGCGAAATACCGGGGTGAGTTCGAAGAACGATTGAAAGCTGCTCTGAAGGAAATTGTTGAATCGCAGGGAGAAATTCTTGTCTTTCTGGATGAAATGCACACCGTGGTGGGTGCAGGTGCCGCTGAAGGCGCCATGGATGCGGGAAACATGCTCAAACCCATGTTAGCGCGCGGTGAATTGCATCTAATCGGTGCGACAACACTTGATGAATATCGAAAATATATTGAGAAGGATCCCGCTCTTGAGAGGCGATTCCAACCGGTGTTTATTGAAGAACCATCTGTGGAAGATACCATCAGTATTCTGCGCGGTCTTAAGGAAAAATATGAAGTACATCATGGGGTGCGAATCACAGATCCGGCGGTAATCGCTGCGGCTATGCTCTCGCATCGGTATATTCCTGATCGTTTTCTGCCAGATAAAGCCATAGATCTGATTGATGAGGCAGCGGCTCGGCTTCGTACTGAAATTGATTCAAAACCTCAGGCACTCGATGAAGTTGAGCGTGACATCATGCAGCTGGAAATTGAACGTGAAGCCTTGAAAAAGGAAAAAGATAACGCATCGAAAGACCGACTTGAAAAACTGCTCATTGAACTATCTGACCTTAAGGAGCGTGCAAATCAACTGTCAGCAAGGTGGGATTATGAAAAACAAACCATTGCATCGTTGCAGGGTATAAAAGAACAGATCGAACAGGCACGAGTCGAAATTGAACAAGCTGAACGTGCGAATAATCTGGAAAACGCAGCCCGTTTGCGTTATGGTACACTTCCCAATCTTGAGAATAAACAAAGAGAAGCAGAAAAAAGGCTCAAAGAAATCCAGACAGAGGGTGCGATGCTGAAAGAAGAGGTTGATGCGGAGGAAGTTGCCGCAATTGTCGCTCGCTGGACAGGCATACCTGTATCGCGACTTGTTGAAGGAGAGACTCAGAAATTACTCCACATGGAAGAGCGTCTACATCAACGTGTGATTGGGCAGGATGATGCAGTTAAAACTATAGCCAATGCTGTACGTCGAGCTCGCGCTGGTCTGCAAGATCCTAATAAACCCATCGGGTCTTTTATCTTTCTGGGCCCTACCGGGGTGGGAAAGACGGAACTGGCACGCACACTTGCTGAATTCTTGTTTGATGATGAACATGCTCTGATTCGAATTGACATGAGTGAGTATCAGGAAAAACATACCGTGAGTCGTCTCATCGGCGCACCTCCGGGTTATGTTGGGTATGACGAAGGTGGGCAACTGACCGAGGCTGTTCGACGGAGGCCATATTGTGTAGTTTTATTTGATGAAATCGAGAAAGCACATAGTGAAGTATTTAATGTTCTATTGCAACTTCTCGATGACGGTCGTTTAACTGACGGACAGGGTCGAACTGTTGATTTTCGGAATACAGTCGTGATTATGACCTCTAACCTGGGCAATCAGTTATGGGAAGGCGGTCATAAAGTTACCCGCGAAGAGATCACCCGTGTAATGCAGATGCACTTCAAACCAGAGTTCATAAATCGTATTGATGAGATTATCATATTCCATCCACTTACCCGAGAACATCTCAATGCGATTGTGGATATCCAGCTCAAACGTGTAGAAACGCTCTTGAAAGAACGAGGGTACCAAATGGAAGTCAGCCCGGAAGCCCGGGAGTATCTGGCAGAAGAAGGCTACGACCCAGATTTCGGTGCACGTCCTGTAAAGCGGACAATCCAGCGTGAGTTGCAGGATCCACTGGCAGTGAATATATTGTCGGGGGAATTCCCCGAAGGATCCACTATCCTCGTGGACCGGAATTCGGCTGGTTTGGTGTTTCATTTGAAAAGTTAAAATAAAATAGGTTCACTTAACAAAATCAGCCCATACTTTATGGGCTGATTTTTATTCTATACAAGCAGCTTTTTCAGGGTATAGTAATACCAGACAAAAATCAGATGATCAAAAAAATATTTAATTGTGGATCCGTTTACCCCCGCATTCCCAAGTGGAAAGTGGGCACCCCATGCCTACTGGTTGAGTCAGAACAGGGATTAGTCCTATTGGATACGGGTATGGGCAAACATGATTATCTCCACCCTGCCCCTGTAGTTTGGTTATACACAAGGCTGATGAACTTTACCAAAGATCCTAACCAGACAATAAATAACCAACTCGCAGCATGTGGATATCAATCGGAAGATATTAAACACATTATCTTAACCCATCTGCATTTTGACCACGCTGGAGGTTTACCAGAATTTCCTCACGCGAAAGTACATGTTCACAAAAATGAATATCAGGCAATGTTGCAACCTAGTCGATGGATCGAGTTGGCTTATGACCGCCAGGATTTTGCACATCACCCGGATTGGATTCTGTATTCGGAGATAGATTCAAGCTGGTTCGGATTGGATGCCATCCACCTGCCGTTCAACCCTGAAATGTACTTTATTCCATTATTTGGTCATACCAGGGGGCATTGTGGTGTTGCAATAGAAGATACGGATGGTTGGGTTTTTCAGTGTGGAGATGCTCTTCCAACAAATGCAGAATTTGACATTACCCCCGAATGGCTCAATCGTTTGGCAATTGGACCGCATGTACCTAAAATCAAAGCCTGGGCTGCAGAGCATCCAGAAGTGCGGATAATGGCTGGACATATGTGGGAATCTTACTTCACCTAGTGAGTTTTAAAGCTGCAATAGATGACCGTCGGTTAAGATTACCGGCGGTCATCATTCGGGAGGAGTCTACCGCTATTATTGAGGAGGAAGCAGGACTGAATCTATTACATGAATTACGCCATTGGAAGTCTCGATATCAGTGATAATCACCTCAGATTCATTGATGTAAACTTTATCCATATCAACTTTGATTGTTACCGGCTTACCCAGTAGGGTGTCTGCAGAGGTCAGTTTCACAACATCTGCTGCCATCACTTTTCCTGGAACTACATGGTAGAGCAGGATATCAGTCAGAGCGGGGATATCACCGAGCAGCGCTTCAACAGTACCTTCGGGTAATTTGGCAAAGGCATCATCGGTAGGAGCAAAAACTGTGAATGGACCTTCGCCTTTAAGTGTATCAACCAGACCAGCCGCTTGAACAGCTGCAACCAGTGTAGTGAAACGACCATCTGCTACTGCTGTGTCAACAATGCCTTTTGCCTCTTCTTTAGCAGGTGGAAGGATAACACTATCGATGACATGGATAACACCATTAGATGTTTCAATATCGGTAATCAGAACCTGAGCATCGTTGATATAGACTTTACCCATATCTACTTTGATCGATACCGGTTTACCGAGCACTGTATCGGCAGAAGTCAAGTTCACTACATTAGCAGCCATTACTTTTCCAGGTACAACATGGTAAAGCAGGATATCGGTGAGAGCAGGAATATCACCTAAGAGAGCTTCCATAGTACCTTCCGGCAATTTCGCAAAGGCTTCATCAGTGGGAGCAAAGACAGTGAAAGGACCTTCACCACTCAGTGCTTCTGCCAATCCGGCAGCTTGAACAGCAGCAACCAGTGTACTGAACCTTCCATCGGCAACTGCTATATCAACAATGGTCTTGGGAGCCTCGGTTGGTTCAGGCATGGGAGCTTCAGTAGGCTCAGACATAGCGGTTGGCATTGGAGCAGGAGTTGCTACCGGTGCACACGCCGCCACAACAACTGATACAAGAACAACTAACGATAAGAGGGATAACTTTTTCATCTCAATCTCCTTTTGTTTACCAATAATTTGGATACGTTTGTATATGTAATATACATTCTTTGTATTATCTTATTAAATATTTGTATAATGTAATGTATAGCGTCTGGAAAATTACAAAATTTACATCAAATTCGTCATGATCAATTTGCTATAATTACCGAAGAAAACAGAATTTATATGATACAAGTTATAAAAAGACATTATACAACCCTCTCTTTCCCCATCAGCCTCTTTACCATCACTGTCCTCTCCTATGGCTTATTCCTTGCGGAAATGGGTTTTTATTGGGATGAATGGCCTTTTCTCTGGTACTATCACGCGTATGGCGCAGATGGTATCTTGAAATACTTTGCCCATAATCGTCCATTTTGGGGATACATCTATACGGTAACTATGCCAGTTCTCGGAAATAATCCGGTTGGCTGGCAAGTTTTTGGTCTGGCTCTTCGCTTTACTACCGGTATAGCGCTTTTTTGGGTATTGCGAAAGATCTGGCCAGATCATATTTGGGAACCCGCAGCAGCGTCTTTCATTTTTGTGGTTTTTCCCAGCTTTATGCAACATTCTATCGCTTTGATGTATGGACATTTCTATATAGTTTTGATCACCTTTTTCCTTTCACTCGGATTAATGATCAAAGCAATCCAAATGCCTTCCCGCTTTCTGCTTTACTTATCCATAGCTCTGCTGGCATCTGTTGTTAATCTGTTCAGCATGGAATATTTTTTCGGGTTGGAACTATTGCGGCCGATTATCATCTTTCTGATTCTATCTCCCCGTTATCAAGGCATATCCAAACGTATATTCATGTCCCTCAAACATTGGATACCGTATCTGTTGATTATGGCCGCCTATTTATACTGGCGTATTTTCCTTTTTCAGTTTCCCACATACCAACCCGAGGGGTTAACTTCAGGTGGTATCTCCCTGCAATCTTTATGGTTCCTTATTCTCAGAGCGCTCTCCCATATAAAAGTTGTGCTACTGGATATCTGGGTTCTACTGGTAAACCCTCCTGAACTTCAGGCTTATGGAAATTGGTTGATCGGTCTATACTGGGTGGTTGTGGTTGCCAGCCTCATGATTGTGGTGGGTTTGTTTAGCAGCAAAATGCTGGTAAATAAAAATACAAAACCACGTTGCTGGTGTGAAATGCTAGTTATCTCAATCCCGGCATTATTATTAGCAGGCATTCCTTTCCTTGTGACTGACTTGCGGGTGGAGTTGGATTTTCCTCGCGACCGCTTTACCCTTCCTTACATGCTAGGAGGCAGCCTATTTTTTGTCGGGTTGCTCTCTGCCATACCCGTCAGACAAACCTGGCGAGCCTTAATGCTTGGTTCTATGGTGGCACTTTCTGTAGGCCTTCAGATGATCCACGCCAGTACATTCAAGGCTGATTGGGAGTTGCAGAAAGATCTTTACTGGCAGCTTCACTGGCGCGCGCCGATGCTTAAACCGGGCACGCTGGTGATGGCAGAAAACCTGCCATCCCTGTTCGAGAGTGATAATTCATTGACCGCACCGCTGAATTGGATGTATGCTCCAGAATTTTCAGGGGAAGATATTCCATACCTGTTTGCTTTTATTTCAGTCCGAACTGATACAGGTGTGCTGGAATTGAAACCCGACACAGAAGTAAATCAATTCTATCGGTTGGGCACCTTCAGGGGGAATACCAATGAAGCCATAGTGTTGCACTTTCCGAAGAATGGGTGTATGTGGCTTCTTGATCCTCCGCGCGACCAATATTTGCCTGGATTGAATCCTCTCGTCACAGAAGCGCTGACATTCTCAAACATTGCGCAAGTGAACAACCAGGAAATTCCATACGCCAACCCAGCTCAATTTGCGGGGAATGAACCCTTACATCAGTGGTGTTATTTCTTCCAGAAAGCTGAACTTGCCAGATATGATAGCAACTGGAAAAGGGTTTCGGAGTTAGGAAACATCGCCGCCAGATCAGGATTTAGCCATCGTAATCCGGCTGAAGAGTTGGTATTCATCGAGGGGAATATCCATATCCAAGACTGGGATGAGGCATTATCTCGAACAAAATCAGCCTTTGCAGAAGATGAAGACCTGCAAAATGCATTATGCTATCTTTGGTCAGAAGCAACAAAAAACCACAGCATAACCGTTGAGGGAAAAACTGTATTAGATAAAGCTGAAAAGTTATTAGGATGTTCTTGGTCTGAATAGAAAAAACAACAATTGACAGGCTACCCTAATTTTTATCTTCTTTATCCCGGTCAATGGTTCGGGTAAGAATATCATTGCCTCGCTGTCTGCCACCTGTGATTCCATAAAAGACTAACCCCAAAGCTATTATGAGTAATAGAGCGGCGAAGAAATTGATATTGTTTTTCATCTGACCATCTGCAGTGAAAATAAACATCAGCCAGACAGCCGCTGCCAGAAAGATTATTCCAACGATGATGGCTGTTATTCTGCCTTTTGTAAGCTTGTTTTTTTTATCCATAAGAATTTATAAACACTCTCTAAAAATAATTATAACTAGAAAAGTTTTTTCTGTGAATCCACGCAGGTTTGACATCCATTAGCCGATAGGGTAGACTGAAAACTGGAAGAAGAAGAAAATAACCCAAAATGTTATTGTTCCTAAGGTATAGTGAATCCAACATTTAATGAAACCAGAAGACTATCTGAAATTACTGCAAAATCATATTGATATCACCAAAGTTCCTTTTAGCGATCGTGGTTCACGATTATTGGTCTATAAATATACAGATAGACACCAGCTCTATATCAAGCTGGCCGAAAGGCTGATCCACCTTGAACCAAATATCGAGGCTTATCTACACCGTCAACCATATATTCAAAATTTTACTCTCATTGACGGGGAAGGAAATGAGCTCGAATTTGAAGTTAAAACCAAACCAAGTAATTTAACGTTCAAAACGAGACTTGGTAATTATGAATTTGTATTTCAAGAACCCCAAACTCTGGCAATCGGTTTACCCCGTAATGCTGATTGTGGATTTCGTTTTGTAGTGTTTCCTCAATACTGGAGAAGTACACCAAAGGGGGGGGAGTTTATTTCTGTTAGAAACTTGATGTATACCACTTCAGGAAACGTATTGCTGGATAAAATCCGCCCGGTTGAAGGAGGTTTTGAGGTTGAATTTATCATTAAGGGGGGGAGAGATTGTTCTGCTGCCATTGGCGTATATGCTCTTGAACGAAGTGAAAAACCTTTAGAGCCTTTCTCAAAATTACGTGAAGCAGCAAAAAATCGCTGGCTGGATTGGTTCAGCAGAGTGCCAGAAGTTTCACCGAGGTATGCGAAAACTTATGCATATGCCTGGTGGGTCATGGCAAATAACTTAATCAGTCCACTGGGAAAAGTCCTTTTTGAAGCGATGACCCCATCCAAAATGGGGTACATAGGACTCTGGTTGTGGGACAATGCCATGCATTCACTGGCTTATCGGCACGTGGACCCCGAATTGGCACGAAATCAAATCCGGTCTATGCTTGCCCATCAGCTGCCTAATGGCATGATACCAGATGTTGTTTATGATGACGGGATCGTTGCATCCATTGATCACCCCATAACAGCAGAGGTCACCAAACCACCTATTCTTGCATGGGCAGTTCTTAAATTACATGAAATCGACCCTAATCTTGATTTTCTTTCTGAGGTATATGTCCCACTTATGCGATTAAACGCTTGGTGGTTTGCGATGAATGATGACGACGGGGACGGTTTGGCACAATACAACCACCCATATTCTTCCGGTCTGGATGATAGCCCACTCTGGGATGATGGCATGCCGGTGGAATCGCCGGAATTGAACACCTACCTTTGTGTGCAGATGGGTTCACTAGCAATTATCGCTGAAGAGTTAGACATGCTCTCCGATGCAGCCATGTGGCGTCGTAGAGCCAGTTCCATGGTGTCACGAATGATTGATCATTTTTGGGATCCCGAAGCTGGCCTTTTTTGGGTAAAAAAACACCATCAACCAGTAAGAGTTATCACACCCTTCAATTTATATCCGCTCTGGACTGGCCAACTACCTGATGACATTAAAAACAGGTTGATTCAACATCTATCCAATCCTTCCATGTTTTGGGGACCATATATATTACCCACAGTCGCACGCAATGATCCACATTATGATCCGAATACTATGTGGCGTGGACCTGTGTGGGTTAACATCAACTACTTCTTCATTGAAGCTTTACGTCAGGTGGGTGAAAATAAGCTCGCCGATGAGTTGCGTGATAGAACCTTAGATTTGATTATGGCAAATTCAGATATTTATGAATATTACAATTCAGAGACTGGTGCCCCTCCCGGTAGCGCAGTAAATATTTTTGGTTGGACATCAGCAGTGTTTATTGACCTTGCAATTCAGGCAACAAATGCAATCAGGGGAAAAGAATTGGGGAAGAATGATTGAAAATCACCAGCAAGGAAAACCAACCAAAGAAGAACTGCCAAAAGAACTGGAAGCTTTCCTGGCTGATAGATCATTAATAGTGGTCTCAAACAGGGGACCTTTTAGCTTTTTCGCGTCAGAAGATGGCTCAATACAGACACAACGGGGATCCGGAGGATTGGTAACAGCCCTATTAGGTCTGGCAAAAAATGTAGACATCACCTGGATTGCTTCAGCATTGAATGATCTTGAAAGGCAGATGGGGCGAGGTAAATATGAGTTGGATGAACAAGGCAGGATAATTGATCTGGACCTTGTGCCGATTGAAGAAGACGTGTACGAAAGTTATTACAACGTTATTTCTAATCCTCTGCTCTGGTTTCTTCAACATTCGATGTGGGATGCTGTTTCCAGCCCAACGATAACGCGAGATACCTGGCAGGCATGGGATCAGGGTTATGTGGTAGCAAACCGCAAATTTGCAGAGGCGGTAGCAGAACGCGTGATACAGACCCCAGAAAATGATATCGTAATGCTGCAAGATTATCATCTTTATCTGGTACCCCGAATGATGCGGAATATTCTTAAGCAGCAAAGAAAATCAGATATGGTCACCATCACCCATTTCATTCACATCCCATGGCCAGGTCCTGAGCAGTTACGTATCCTAACACCTGGAATGCGTAAATCTATTCTAGATGGTTTGACAGCAGTGGATGTGCTCGGATTCCAGACCCGTGAAGATGGTTTGGATTTTCTTAGATCCGTCGAATCACATTTACCTGGGGCATTCATAAACTATAAACATGGACGAATCTGGTACAGAGGTCACGCAACACACGTAAGAGACTTTCCAATCTCCATTGATGTCAGTGCTTTAAAGAATCTTTCTCATTCTGAAGAGGTGCAGCAACACCGACTTCAACTTGAAGAATCGCTACTGCCTGATGAGAAATTGATTTTACGCGTTGATCGGACTGAGCCAAGTAAGAATATCGTACGTGGTTTTCAGGCTTTTGGTGAAATGCTTGAAAATCATCCGGAACATATAGGCAAAGTTAAATTTATTGCACTTCTTGTACCATCACGGTTGGAAGTCGATGAGTATCGTAATTATCATGACAACCTGATGGCTGCTGCAGGATGGATTAACTCCCGCTACGGTAGTGGTGAATGGGAGCCGATTCGAATAATACTTGGAGAAAATTATGCGCGCGCAGTCGCAGCGATGCAGATTTACGACGTTCTGCTCGTTAATTCGATTGCCGATGGGATGAATTTGGTGGCAAAAGAGGGTCCGATTGTTAATGAAAAGAATGGTGTTCTCGTGCTTTCAGAGCGGACGGGAGCCAGACAGCAATTAGCTCCAGGAGCATTTGTCATTCCGCCCTGTGATATTTATGCCACTTCGGAGGCACTTCATCAAGCGCTTACCCTTTCAGATGCAGACAGGCAGGTTCGGGCTCACCGTTTATGCTGGTTGATAGAAGAAAATGATATAAACGCATGGTTTCGGAGCCAGATTGAAGAAATTCGCAAGCTGGGATGTTAGGACGAATCTGTAAAAAAAACGGGATGAGAAACAAGATTAAAACAGCCATACTTCATTATACATCTCCACCAGTTATTGGTGGCGTTGAGGGAGTTATTCATGCCCATTCGGTTCAGTTTGCATCACATTCGTATCCACTCACAGTAATTTCAGGGCGAGGAAACGCAGACTCCCTGCCTTCTGGTGTGAAGTATTATCAAGTTCCCGAAATGGATAGCATGCATCCAGATATTGCTGCTGCAACGGAAATTCTAAATAGTGGCAAAATTCCCAAGAATTTTGACCATCTTGTAAAGATACTCAAAGAAAAAATCCGTCCACTTGTTGTAGACATCGATCATGTAATTGTGCATAACATCTTTACAAAACATTTTAATTTACCGCTCACCGCAGCTCTATTTCAACTGATGGATGAGCGCGCGATTGCAAGTGCTTTAGCATGGTGTCATGATCTCTCCTGGAGCAGCTCAAATTCACAAAGCAAAGTATTCCCTGCCTACCCCTGGAACCTGTTAAAGACCGACTACCCACGAATATCATTTATTACTATTTCTATGCAACGAAAACAGGAAATCCTGTCGACCTACAACATCAATCCGGAAAGGGTTCAGATTATCTATAATGGCGTGGATCCTGCCCAGATTCTTGGATTAACTTACGAGGGCGAAAAGCTGATTGAGCGAATGGGATTGCTTCAGACAGAAATTGTCTTGCTAATGCCTGTACGGGTGACACAAGCCAAAAATATTGAATATGCATTACATGTAACATCTGAATTGAAGAAACTCGGCTGTCATCCCAAATTAATAATCTCCGGACCACCTGATCCACATGAGCCTGCCAGTCAGGCGTATTTTAATTCTTTGCTCCAACTCCGTCACGATCTGGATATAGAAAATGAAATACAATTTGTTTATCAAAATGGGGAAGACCCCGAACAAGGGTATTTCATCAACTTAAACGTTGTCTATGACCTCTTCAGGGTTGCAGATATTATGTTCATGCCTTCCCATCGCGAAGGTTTTGGTATGCCGGTATTGGAAGCTGGATTGGCAGGTATCCCGGTATTTTCCACACCGGTACCTGCGACAGCTGAGTTAGCTTCTCGCGAGGCATACATTTTTACCCCGAACGACAATGCAGCAAAGGTAGCAAAGCAAATTCTTCATTGGATGAGAGAAAACCGTGAATACCGTCTGCGGAAAAAAGTCCGACAGCAATATACCTGGGATGCAATCTTCGAACAGGAATTATTACCCATTTTGGAGGTAAATCAACCTGATGGGTGATGATATTCGCCACTTACTCAAATCTGCCGCCCGCGCACCTGTGCTGCGCCTCTTTCTTGATTACGACGGCACTATTGCAGATTTTGCACCCACTCCTGACACAATCTTACCGGATGCTGAGCTGCTTTGCCTGATAAAAAAGCTTATGGATACAGAAGGTGTTATGCCGGCGGTAATCAGCGGAAGGCGTCTTTCCCACATCCAGGCACTATTGCCATTACCCGGTCTGCTAATGGCTGGTACGTACGGCGTGGAGATGTCACTACCAGACGGCGAGATACGCCATGCTCTGCACTATTCAGATATCCGTCCGGTAATAGAACAGGTCCTTAATAATTGGATGGAGCTATTGTCCAAACATGATGGATTTTACCTGGAGGATAAAGGTTGGTCAGTTGCACTTCATGGCAAGAATGCGGATACAAAAGAGGCAGCAGAGGTGTTTCCGGCAGCAAGAGCTATTTTGAAAAGATTCATCCAAGAAGATCAATTCCGAATCTTGGATGGTGATAAGTTCCTTGAATTCGTCCCAACTCAGGCAGGCAAACCCGAGGCGGTAACATGGATAATGAATACGCTGACACCTTCTGGCGCAATGATCATTTATTTTGGTGATGATGATAAAGACGAAGAAGCCTTTGCTGTTGTTAAAGCAGCCGGTGGATCAGCCATCCGCGTGGCGACAACTCCCGGTCATAGCTGTGCCGATTTCATGGTTGCTAATCCACGAGATGTCAGAACATGGCTGTGCGAACTAATTGAACTTAGACAAAATCCAAACACAACGTATTAATTACCGGAGCAATAACACCATATACTATGGTCCAGCACTGAGGGGCTGACCTGAAGTATATCTGCCGCGCCACCCACAATGGTTTTAGCTTCTTCAATGTCTTCTGTATCAATACCCGCCGATGACAGAAATGCAAATATGTGCCTGTCTGGAGATATGGATGGGATATCAAGCAGAATCTTAAGATAGTCTACAGATTTCTTACCAAAACCAGGCTGTTTCAAGAGTTTCTCTTCATTCCCAGATCGAAACATCCAACTTGTCAGATCCATCTCGGAATCGATGCCCTCTCCAGAAAGGAATGCAATCAGGCTTAACAGGTTGCGCGGCTTCTTTCCCTTCCAATTGAAGAATATCTCGGCTTGATTAGCAGAAAAGAATTTTCGCAATCCGCTGAGTGTTGCCACGGTCGGTTCTGATTGAATCTTCTTCACCCGAGGTTCGACAGCATGCTGGTAGTTAACCCCCGCGTGGAAGCACACATCGGTGAGTGTTGCCCCCAAATGGTGGTAAGGCTGCATCTCCCGTCTGAATTTAAAATCCGGCAGGGATTGAATATATTCGGCTAATTTTACTGAACTGCTCATAGCTTATCGTTATCACCTTTGCTTAATACAGAAGTCATAAAGCAACTAACTTATTCCCGATCAAACCCTCTCAATCCATCTCTTAACCGTAAGTACTATTCGATTATTTTCACCCAATCATTCTACTGATAATCTCCCCTTCAGCGGGGGTGACCTTAAAATTGGTGGCTGCCTGAAAGCCGTGAAATGTTGATAAGCTTTCTAACCCGGGCACCAGCTTGAGATAATCCGCCTCCAACAGGTGAAAATGCTTCAGCAGGCGTACATTCACCTTGTAGATGTCACTCCAGTATGGATCAGCCGGGTTGAGAGGAATGTGGTATGGGTCGGAGGTGATCTCAAGCTTGGCGAATATGCCGCGTGGGTTACCAGTAAGCCACAGAAAGGCAACATCTCCCGCTTTGATCTCGTTACGGTAGCGGGTAACCTTCCAACCGCGTGGCGGATTACCATCGCGTATGCTGGTTTCCACATCATATAGTGCTGGATTGGCTTTAAATATCCAATAATTCATCTACCCTCCTGATAGTGAATGAGATGATTTTCTCTTTGTCGAATTATTTACTGCATCGACATCAAAAAATTCAACAACTGAATAATGTAACCCACATTATCCATATTTATTATAAGCAGTGACACCTGATTTAGGAAAATGACGGGAAAATGTCGTGTTAACGACATTCATAATCCTACCCTGATCATACATCCTGGTATTTAGAAAGGCGAGGAGCAAATTATGAATCAACCCGAACTTGGTCAAAAAGTAACCGAAATCCGTCAGTTGCGTGGATTAACCCAGGAAGATCTGGCAGAAAAATGTGAGGTGAGCACCCGCACTATTCAGCGGATTGAAAGTGGAGAAGTCGACCCACGGACCTTTTCCTTGCGAAATTTGAGTGAAGTGCTGAAAAATGACTTTGATGTCCATGGATTCTCGGATGAAAAGCAATGGCTGATAGTGATGCATCTCAGCAGTGTTATTTGCTCCCTTCTTGTATCCCTTCTCGTGTGGACCTGGAAAAAGAACAATTCCGCTGTGGTTGATGAGCAGGGACGCAAGGTGATGAATTTTCAGATTACAATGACTTTGCTGCTTTTTGCGTTTTCCCTGTTCCTGTTATTTTTCCCAGTAGGCATAGCGGCAATGGATTCAACACATCTGACTCAATTTGAAAACAGTCCATTTTTTCTTATCATTACCATATTTACACCACTGCCACTGATTAGTGTGGGAATTTACTGCAGCGTGATGGGATTAGCAAACACTATACGTATACAGCTTGGCAAATCTATCAACTACCCGTTAAGCATACCTTTCTTAAGATAACGACAAAGATAAATGAGGTGTAGATTCTTATAACACAAAGATCTGTTTACGTATCCAAGCAGCCAGAGTCTGAAACTTATTCAGTATCTGCCATGGTGGATTTTCCCTGTAAAATATCGTTGACTATGATCTCTCTTACCCGTTCAGGTTCTTCAAATATTGGACTGTGAGCAGAATTCTCGAAAGTATAAAATCCCTTTACTGGTGCTGTAAGAACGTTAAAATAACCTTTTGCCAGCGAGTATGAACATGTGTAGTCATAAACACCATGTAGAAAATAAACTGGAATCTGCAATTCTGGTGTAGTCTCCGCCAGATTTGTCCGGATCATCTCATTCCAAAGAACGCTGACGCCGGATTTGGCTTTACCCGTCCAAGTATGAATCTTCTCCATCAATGTGTAGTCACGGACAGTCAGAGATGGCAGGAATATACCAGTAACTACCGATTTCATATTCCTCATTGTCCCAATTCCCAGGTTGTGCATCCCTGTATCACGGATTTGCCGGTATCCCATGGGTGTGCCATTTTCTTTATTAACCGGCGTCGCCTCCAGTTTATTAACCATTCCAGAGTCACCCAGTTTTCTATACTCTGCCAGCATATACTCGTATGCCAATCGTTCTGATTCAAGCTGATCTGCCATCTGGGCTACACCGATGTACGCGTGATACAGGTCAGGCCTACGGGCAGCTGTTTGGATGCCTATAAATGTTCCACCTGAATGACCCATCAAATAGATCTTTTTCTGACCAAATCTTTCACACAGATAATTTGTTACCGAGATTGTGTCTGCAATCATCTGTTCCAGGTTCATCGTTTCTGGTGGGATATTGGCATTGTAAGAAATTCCTGATCCTCGTTGCTCCCACCAAACCACCGTGAAGTATTCATCCATGCCGGTAGGATATCTTTCAGTCAGGAAGTAATCTGGCATACCGCCATGCAGATAGAGCAGTACAGGATTATTGATATTCTTTCCTTTGATAAACATACCCTGTTTTAATCCATTAATTTCGACCCAAGTTTTTTCAGAAATACTACCGGGTATTTGTTTTCCTTCGTTATCAAGGAATGGTTCGGGTTTGCCGGTACTTACCGCTAAAATAACTCCTATTACAATAATCAATGCCAGTAAGATCATTGAAACAAATATCATGATCGCGTGTCCTGCCTTTCTAACAAATATATGGCTGGATGAATTCTTAAACTGTGTCATATTTAACTCTTTTGCTTGAAAGGGATATGAAAATATTGTTCGGTCAGTAGTGCAATACAATAAACCGCAACAATTACTAAGGGTACCCACCATTGTGATCCATCATGCAAATCGGTGTTCCCTAATCTGGGTAGAATCTGAAGTACATATGCAATCAGCATTCCAACTGTTAATGCTATCCGTGACAAGACTGAACGGTAATGCAGCAGTTGCCAGATGAACAGGGGCAATAACAAAACAAAGTCCCAACTTGAGGCATATGGTGTGACAATTGGGGTAAGAGCCATGCTCCATAACATGCCTGCACATGAGCCATTCTTTAACCACAGATAAAGTGATATTCCTAGACCGGCAAGGAAGATCGGCAGCCAATAAAAGATGCCTAAGGCGCCAAAACGGATGACCAACTGCATGAAGGGTGTGGGTAAGTTGAACCCGGCAGCCATATTGTATCGGATTACATCCAGAAAACCGTTAAACCATGTAGGGTAAAAGACAAACAACGGCACAAGACAGACAATCAACAACCCAAAGCATACCCCCACCAAATGAAGTGCGCTCTTCCATCCGTTCTGTTTCCAGGTGAGAGCCAGAATTCCGGGGTAGATCAGCACGGTGAGCTGTGGTTTGGATGCTCCCAGCACAAGCAGTAACGCCAGATACCTGGGCAGTCTATTGGTTGGGAAATTAGCCGGATAAAAGACAAGCCAGATCATCATAGCCGCGTATAGCAATGAGAATTGCCCCAGCTGAATATGCATGAACAGCGGTGGGAAGAGAAAGAAGAACAACACTATCACCCCCACCTGCCAGGGAAGCGGTTTTTTACGGTCGTTGAGCAGCCAGATACCCGCTGCGAAGCCAATTAATTCCACAGCCAGCCAGATGCGCGCAGCCAGCCAGCATGGCAAGTAGCCCATCCAAAAGTTGATGCCAATGATCTGTGGCCACCAGGGTGCTACAAACGGACCATAATATGGTCTCAACTGATAGGGCGCTTGACCAACCGTCAGCAGGTCTGCCGGACCCCACACCGAGTGTTTGAAATCCCAACTGCAATCGCCTGTGGACGGAAGGATGATAATTGCTACCAGTACCGCCATTGTCAGGATGATGAGGGTAATTTTTGTGCGGTTCAAATGTTCACCTTAACCATTAAGGTGATTATATATCCGATGGAAAATGAAAAGACGTTTAGAGTAATTTAATAATAGAAGTGGGCCCGGTAGGGATCGAACCTACGACCAAGCGGTTATGAGCCGCGCGCTCTGCCACTGAGCTACGGGCCCTAATTGATAGGGCACTTACTTTCTAATGTCGCCTGTATTCAAAAGAATTTGCAGCTATTAAGCTGCGATCTCTTTTACTAGAGCCAACAAAATTATAACATAACCGATCTTAACTGAAACGAGAAGATCTGCAACTTATCTCATTTGGGGAAATGATTTAGGGTATGATTAATATTATAATTTTTGAGAGAATTTCACTTATGCAGAAAATCCGGTATTTCATAAAATCTACTCCTCTCTTTCTTGTCATTATCACCTTGCTCGCATACGGACTGTTAATCCCCTGGTTGGGTTTCTACTGGGATGACTGGCCATTTGCATTCTTAGCCCATAATTACGGCCCTGAAGAACTGATCCTTGCATTTGCACCCTTCCGGCCATTCCTAGGTCCGATCTTTTTTGTCACATTTTCTCTCCTGGGAACCTCACCTCTCGCATGGCAAATATTCGGATTGTTAATCCGTTTCTTCCTTGCCATCTCGTTATGGTGGTCTCTTCGCCAAATATGGCCGCACCATAAACGCGAAGTGCTAACCGCCGTACTAATATTCCTCGTATTTCCTGGTTTCAGTCAGCAATGGGTTGCCCTAACTCACACCAATCAAGAAATGATCCCCCTTATTGCCTATCTATTGTCTTTTGCTTTCACCGCCCGTGCGATTAAAGGCGATAGCCATCGGCTGCGCAACATCATTTTTTCACTCTTGTTCCAATTTTGTGGGTTGTTCACCACTGAGTATTTCCTTGGTTACGAATTCATCCGCTTAGTTATGATATACCTGATGATAGAGCCTTTATTGTTCGTGAAAAGATTACAAGTAACTTTTAAAACCTGGTTACCAAACGCCGTCCTCTGGATCGCCAATGGTGTATGGTTATTTGTTTATTATCGATCTGGCAGATATGACTCATACGACATTCAGGGTGGCAGTTTATTAAACCAACCGTTTCTTCAGATTGTCCTCCAGCTTTTTTCTGAATTTTTTCACAGCCTGTCCACAGCAGTGATCACTTCCTGGTCTAAGGCGTTGAGTGTATTCCAGTTGCCTTTACAGAGCGCATCTTTTCTTTTGACCTCAGTAATCATTGTAATCAGTTTCGGAATCATATTAGTTTTTTATAAAGTGGTAAATTCCTCCCCTGAATCTGAACGTGTGGATGCATGGGCCGGTGAAGCTATTCTTCTTGGGTTGGTTGGGATTTTCTCCGGACGCATACCATCGTTCATTGCCGGACTGCCTTTTGAAGTACGATTTGATTATGATCGCTTTTTTCTCTCCATTATGCTTGGCGCGAGTCTTTTCATTACAGGAATCTTGTTTTACTTTTTAAAAACAGGAAAAAGGCAGCTGTATGTGACCAGTCTGTTGATTTCACTGGCAATGGGTGGGCAGTTCCTGTTCGCTAATGAATATCGTCGTGATGCACAAAACCAAAAATACCTGTTCACTCAGCTTATCTGGCGGGCTCCCGGAATTAAACCGGGCACAATACTTCTTACAGAAAAAATCAATGCCATTCCACATGTAAGCGATTTGGGTCTTACAGGACCGTTAAACTGGATATATAACCCCAAACTTGCTGACCGCAATCTCCCTTATGTTTTGCTTTACACAGATATCCGTTTGGAAACCACGCAACTCCCTGGATTGGGATTAGATAAACAAGTTGTAGTGGATTACCGCACTACCCGCTTTGAAGGGAATACATCTGACGCCCTGGTTTTCTATTATCCAGATGTAGGCTGTATCAAGGTTGTTGATCCAACAAATGATGTTATGCTCCAGGAAGGAATTCTTCCCATCAGTCTTGAAAAAGCGGTGCGTCTTTCAAATTTATCTCGCATAATCTCATCTGCTGAGCCGCCAGTTCTTCCCAATAATCTCTTTGGAAAACCGCTTGAACATGATTGGTGTTACTACTATCAGAAAGCTGAACTTTCACGGCAAGAAGATAACTGGTCACAGATTATCCAACTGGCAAAAAATGCCAATAAGGCGGGTTTTGAACCAGACGATCCCCTTGAATGGCTACCATTTATTGAAGCATACTTTAATAGTAATAGAATCGAAGAGGCATCCACCCTTCTCAGTAACGTATTTATAACTAAACAGAATACCCAAATTTCAGCCTGTCCGTTTCTGAAACATCTGCAAAAACAGATCCTTAATAGTCCACAAACTGAGTTTATTGAGGAACAATTACAACTGTACAATTGTGTTCAGGATGAAAATTAAAAGGATATTGCAGGGGAAAAAATGATTGCAGGTAAAAAATGTCAATACGCGTAAAGGTGTACGCTCCGGCATTCATTCAGCATCAGAACCTGGATGAAGAAGGATTCGCTACACTGCCTGATAACGCCTCTTTGAAGGACCTTTATCATCATCTTCATATTTCTTTTCTGCTGAAACCGGTTTTGGTTTGCAGGATTAATTCTGAACAAGCAAAACAATCCACTGTTCTTAAAGATGGCGATACAGTCAGTTTTTTCTTTCCGATTTCCGGAGGATAATTATTGCAGTAAATTGAGGATCTCATGCAAGCATTCACAGGGAAAGTCCTCTGGGTAAATCTTACCAGTGGCAACATTTACGAACAACAGATCGACGAAGAAATATATCGGAATTTCCTCTCCGGGGTTGGATTGGGAGTTTATCTACTCTATAACTATATCCCTGCTGGATCAGATCCATTGGGCGCGGATAACATCCTCGGATTTGTAAGTGGCTTGCTCACTGGTTCAGGAAGTGTAATTACCGGACGGTGGGCAGCTGTTTGTAAATCTCCCATCACCGGTGGATGGGGTGATGCTAATTGTGGCGGCAATCTTTCTCCAGCCATCAAACAATGTGGTTATGATGGCATATTCTTTACCGGTAGCTCGTCCAAACCAGTCTATCTATTTATCAGTCCAAAAGGAGCTGAACTTAAATCTGCCACTCACTTGTGGGGGATGGATGCAGTTGCTGCCGAACAACTGCTAATCGCTGAAAATACCGAGCGAAAGAAACCGGCAGTGGCTGTCATCGGGCAAGCAGGAGAGAAGCTCTCTCTCATTTCAGGCATTATTAACGATGGTGGAAGGATCGCTGCAAGGTCAGGTGTAGGTGCAGTAATGGGTTCCAAAAAGCTCAAAGCTGTAGTGCTTGCCGGAATAAAACCTTTGCAAACCCACGACGCACAATCTGCCAAAGTAATCAGTAAAGATCTCTCACGTAAGATTCGGAATATGACCCTGCCCAAATGGTTGCGCGGTTCTTTGTTGCCTGTTGGTGGATTTTTCATGGGCAAGATGAGTGGGTACGCTCCCCTTGATGGTTTATTCACATCAGCCATGTTTAAAAGGTGGGGTACGATTTTTAACAACACCATGGGTCTACCCAATGGAGATTCCCCTGTTCGTAACTGGGCTGGCTCTGTAAAAGATTTCAATTACCTCCATTATCGAGGTTTAAATCCAGATCATATTATCGGTCGTGAGCAGAGCAAATACCACTGCTACGGGTGCGTTATCGGATGCGGCGGCACGGTCAATATGGATGGTATTGGTAATGGTGAATTCCAGAATTCACACAAACCAGAATATGAGACTTCTTCCGCGTTTGGCAGTCTATTGCTGAATCATGATCTGGATGTAATTTTCTATATCAATGAGCTGCTCAATCGGGCAGGGATGGATTCCATATCCGCTGGCGGCACGGTCGCATTCGCATTGGAAGCATATGAAAAGGGTGTAATCACCCCCGAAATGACCGGTGGTCTGAATTTAACCTGGGGAAATTCCAGAGCCATTGTTGAACTGGTCAAGCAGATGATCTCGCGCGAAGGCATTGGAGATCTTCTCGCAGATGGCGTACAGAAAGCAGCAGAACGATTGGGAATCGCAGATGCTGAATACGCGGTAACCGCAGGCGGTCAGGAACCAGGGATGCATGATCCACGCATGGATCCAGTTCTTGGTGTTCACTTTAGCGTAGATCCCACCCCCGGCAGACATACCATTGGCGCTGGTCAATATTACAACATCATGCACCTTTGGGAAAAAGTAAGTTGGGCACCCAAAGGCCGTTTTACAGACAAGAGTGAAGAATATATCCCATCTGTTGAAATGGCGTTAAAAACAGTCGCCAACGCCTGTTACAAACAGGTTCTGGATGGGGCGGGGGGGTGCCTTTTTGGCATGATACAAGGAGTGGAACATTATCCTTTATTTGAATGGTTGAACCTGGCAACGGGTTGGTCTTACACCCCTGATGAGTATATGGAAACCGGTAAACGTATCCAAACGTTGCGACAGATGTTCAATATTAAACATGGTGTAGACCCCCTTTCTTTCCGGTTGGGGAAACGCCTGGCGGGCGAACCGCCCTTGCTTAAAGGTCCACTGAAAGGAAAAACTGTACTCATTGATGAGATGATGCAGCAGCACTGGCGGCACTTTGGTTGGAGCGAGCAGGATGGATCACCGCTTCCCAAGACAGTGGAACGGCTCGGCTTAAATCGATTCATCGCACTGGAGGAATAACATGCCGAAAGGAATAGTATGGGTAGATTACACCAAGTGTATGGCGTGTACTGCGTGCGTAGTTGCCTGTCCTTTCGATTATCTTGAACTTAAGAGAATGGATATCCACCCATTTGAAAATGCATATCCTATTCTAAAACTGGATCATGCCTGTACTGGTTGTGCGTTATGCGTAAAAGCATGCCCCATTGAGTGCATGAAAATTCATTAACATATATGAATGCTAAAAGTTACGTTATTATCGGTCACGCCCCGCAGATGGATTTTTTACATGATTATGTTCAGCTGCCTGCCAATTACGGTTCACCCAATTATTTCTCGCGTCTAGATGTTACAACCATTCGGCAAACGGTGCATGAGACGCTTCACGAATTAGATATTCGAACCCGATTCTCAGAAACTTTGCACAATCGGCGTATCTTTATAAAACCCAACCTGGTAAGTGTTTATCACAATCTCGGTCTGAAAGGCAAAGAGTACCCTGAATCTACTGATCCACGGGTGATGGATGCGGTTATCGCGTATTTCTATCAATTTACAAGAGATATCGTCATTATAGAATCATCAGGAAAGGGGATGCCAACCCGTTTGAGTTTCCGCCTGTCCGGATTGGATCGTGTTGCACGTCATTATGGTATCCGTTGCGTGGCATTGGAGTTAGAACCAGTCACCCGCTACATGGTTCCCAAAGCAGAAGTAATGAAAGAGGTGTATCTGGCCAGTATCATGGACGAAGTCGTACAGGGCAAGGCTTTTTATATATCTGTACCCAAGATGAAAACCAACCTTTATACCGGTGTCACACTCGGCTTTAAGAATGCAATGGGTATTCTTCCGTATAATCTGCGCATGCGCAATCACAATTATATGCTCGATAAAAAGCTGGCGGACCTTCTTTATTTGATAGAACCAGATATCACCATTATTGATGGCATCATTGGCGGAGAAGGAAACACTCCCGCCCCAGTGGACCCTGTTTTATCAGGGGTCATCGTCTGTGGTAACAATACTGTTGAGACCGATCGCTGTGCCACCCGCATGATGGGAATTAATCCAACTAGCATAAAGCTTATCAGCGAGGCAGACGCCCGCGGATTCAATGATAAAGATGTGGAGATCATTGGTGACCTTAAAGTAATCCCTTTTCGTAAGGCAAATCCATCTTTGATCGATCCTGAATTTAAGCAAGATTTCCCTAATGTGATTACATTGATTGGTTTCGATGGACATGGTCTTCCGGAGATAAAAAACCCAACGCAGGTAACCCCTGAAATGGTAAGAGAAATGGAAAGAATCTGTGCTGGAGGCTGCTTTGCGGCTGCTAAAACGGCTTTTGAGGTGATGAAATATTCTCAGGGTCTGGACCAAAATTTTTCTTTTAAAATGTTGTTGGGGTGGGGCACACGCATTAATGGAGAGATCTGGTATTTTGACGATCAGGGAAATGCATACAGTCTAGAGACAATTAAATCCATGTCTGGTAAAAAAATCACACTTGGGGAGTGTACATCTACACTGAAACCATATTGTGATGTCAATGGGGAAGGATGCAGTAGCCATACCAGCACTATGCTCAGTATCTTTAAAGCAGCAGAAAGAGAAATCCCCTTTCTCTCTCTTAGAAACAAGCATCTTCTTTCTGTTGCGTGGGAGACGCTCAGAATTTATTTTGTTCGATTGAGCTTTATGCTGCGCGGCGTATGGGTTGACTGTCCGTATGATACTCGGAATATGATATATCCTATTCCAGAGCTATCAGAAGATCAACTCCTGGAAAATTGGCTCACGCTTCCGCTGGATCCACTACGAGGAAAAGCCCAGTGGAGAGAAATCCGTTCCATGAAAATTCTATAAATTAGATGTGTTTTCCTTTGACGACTCTGCGTCCTTTTGCGTTCATCTCATACATTAGTTTCAATCCAATTAAGGCAAGTTCAGGTTCCACGCGTGAAATCACATTGGTCTCTGCTGCTATCACCGGGGCGAGACCACCTGTAGCAATAACCGGCGCATCCACCCCCAATTCCTTTTGCATACGCTTTACCAATCCCTCCACGAGTGAGGCAAACCCGTAGACTAATCCAGCCTGCAGGGATTCGACTGTGTTTTTACCTATTGCATATTTTGGTTTAGAAAGCGCCACACGCGGAAGGGTTGAGGTAGAAATAAAAAGTGAATTAGCGCTTGTCACTATACCAGGAGCAATTGCAACTCCCGCCAGGTCTCCCGCCGCATCTACGGCAACAACAGTAGTAGCTGTGCCTAACCCGATAATGATTACAGGAGCTCCAACCAGGTGGCGGGCAGCCAGTGCATTCATAATCAAGTCAGAACCCACCTCAGCGGGGTTATCCGTCTTCACCTGAATTCCAGTAATGGTATCTCCCTCAGGCATAAGTGGGTCAATTTTAAAATAGTTCTTGCATAGCTCTGCAAACTCCTGGGTGAGAGAAGGAACGACGGAAGAAATTGCACATCCAGTGATATGTGAAGGACGCACACCCTCTGTGGCAAATAAGTCCAGGAGAAGCATGGCATATTCATCTGCCAGATCATTGCGGTCTGTACTGATCCGCCAGGAACAGCAAAATTTATCCATGTTAAATAAACCAAGTTTTATATTGGTATTTCCAATATCAATGCAAAGCAGCATAATTTACCTCCGTGCACAACGATTAAATAATCATACCCGATTGCCCAGATCAGGGTCAATAAAAAGTCCCCTTCTAATGACTTGCAAAAATTTATTCTCCTGTAAAATTAATATATCGTAAGGAAGAAGGTTCCTCCTTCACGAACCTGAATTCCGATCCATCTACTTTTTTCAGGAGGAATTACATGTTTCATACAATTATTATTGTTGGCAATCTCGGACGTGACCCAGAAATGCGATACACACCTTCCGGTCAACCGGTAACTTCTTTTAATGTCGCTTCAAACCGGACTTACACTGGCAACAATGGTCAAACTGTAAAAGAGACTATTTGGTTTAAAGTGAGTGTTTGGGGAAAACAAGCAGAATCGTGCAATAATTATCTCCGCAAAGGAAGTAAAGTCTTGATAGAGGGTCGCCTTCAAGCTGACCCAAATAGTGGTGGTCCCCGCACCTTCTCACGTCAGGATGGCTCCACCGGAGCTAACTTCGATGTGGTTGCAAATCAAATCCGGTTTCTTACTCCGAAAGCGGGTGATGATGAGGGATTTAGCAGTAATACTGCACCCGATTATTCACCGACCAGCGGTGACGAAGAAATACCTTTCTAAACCCCGGAAAATATAGGAGTTCAATCATATGAACGCAGCGAATACACCCCCACCGCTGCGGATTGAGTCATCTGAAGGGCTCACCCCGCAGTATACCAACTTGGTTCGGCTATCACATTCACCCATGGAATTCGTGCTCGATTTCGCCCGCATCCTGCCAGGTGAACCCGGGGCTAAACTTCTCGAGCGCATGGTTATGTCACCGACCGGTGCCAAATTACTGCTTCGAGCCCTTGCAGAAAACATCACCCGTTTTGAATCTTCATTTGGTGAGATCATGGTCCCAACTGCGGGGCACCTGGCTGAAGAGCTTTTTAAACCCCCATCACCCCCTACAAATCCTCCGGAGGAATCGTAATGGACGATCTGGAACAAATTGCGGAGAGAATCTGCACTGAATTTGAATCACGGAATACTGCCAGAGATGAGGCGTTAGCTGTTTGCCGTATTCTCACACGTCATGCATCACATGCCATCCGAGCTATACATCGGAGCGATACTGAAGAAGCCAGGTCACAGCTTCATGAAGCCGATCAACTAGCTGAAAAGCTGCGCACATCACTGGCCAGTTATCCAGATTTATTCTTTTCGGGTTACACCCAGGATGCATTAAAAGAATATTCTGAGGCGCATATTACCTGTGCACTGATCCAAAACCATCCCTTGCCTAAACCCGAGGAGCTTCGCGTTGAAAATGCCACTTACATGAATGGATTGGCAGAAGCGGTTGGTGAGCTGCGTCGCCGTTGCCTGGATATTTTACGACAGGGTTACAACGAGGAAGTAGAACGTCTATTAAACTGTATGGATGATATATATTCAGTCTTGATTACCATGGATTACCCTGATGCAATCACCTTTGGATTACGACGCCATACTGATCTTGCGCGTGGAATTGTTGAACGCACTCGAGGTGACCTGACGATCAGCCTGCGTGAACAACATCTCGAAAACGCCCTGGCGGATCTAAGCCGGAAATTAGATGAGTCTTAATCAATGCGAATTATTCGTGCTTCTGAGGTAAATTCATACCTTTTCTGCCGACGATCCTGGATGTACAGGTTGCAGGGTATTCAACCCGGGAATCAGCAGGAATTGCAATCCGGCACAGATATGCATTACCACCACGGAAGAACGGTTGTAACTTCAAGATTGACTGCGCTGTTTGCCTTAATATTCTTTGCCGCCGCGATTGTGACCACAATTGCGATCTGGTTAAGGTGAGTGGATGATCTGGGTAATTTTCCTGCTGATTCTTGCCCTTTTATTTTGGCTCATCTCAATGTATCTAAGACGCCAGACGGGATTGCCGGGAGGAGAAATCATCTCTTCAGATATGCGTATGTGGGGTGCTCCAGTCGATAAACCTCTTTTTGACGGCAGTCTGGGCATAACAGGAAAACCCGATTATCTAATTAAAAAAGGTTCAGAAATCATCCCGGTAGAAGTGAAATCTTCACGTGCTCCACGTGCTCCATACGATGCTCATATTTACCAATTGTCTCTCTATTGTCTGTTGGTAGAAAAAGTCTATCAGCAGACACCTGAATATGGGCTAATACATTACCCCGGTCGTACTTTTTCCATTCCCTTCACGAATGAGTTAAAAGAGTCAACTCTAAACCTCATTTCGGAAATGCACCTTCGGGAAAATGGAAAAAACATCCCCCGCAGTCATAATGATTCATGGAAGTGCAGATGCTGCGGTTATAAAGACATATGCGATCAAAAAATCGATTTAGGATTGTCAGGCAGGTAGAATTAACATCACGGAATTCATTTCGTGATGTTTTTTTATTCAGGATTTACAGAAGAACTCTCCCCAGATCTTTATACTAAATATAATCATTATTCGATCAATTGCCTTATTCAACAATGCCCATTACACACAGGCATGCACACTGATTACTTCAGTGCATGCCTGAATTCCTGCTCATTGGAGAGGTTATGAAATTTATCAACAATCTGAAAATTGCATATAAGATTTCCGGGGGATTTATCGTAATCATCCTAATACTCTTAATCGTAGGGGGATATGCATCATATCTGGCACAGGATCTTAGCAATAGCTTTGATAAGGTTTTGACCAGCCAGCTCGCCAACGCAGAAACCCTGGGACAGGTGAAAGCTTCACTTGAAAAGATACGGGCGGAATGTGTCCGCTACATCTTCACTGCAGATAGTAGATTTGAAGCAAAACTAGTTATTGAAGCTGAATTTGCCTTGGTAGATGGAATCTTGAATGATAACGACCAGCTTTACACCAGTCTTAACCGGAAAAATCCTTTATTGGATATGAATGAACCCTGGGAGAATATGAAAACTGCTCAATATGACATTCTCTCCATGGTAGACGAAGGCGGGATTCGCGAGGCAAAGAATAAGATATCTGACGATGGAGACTGGCTAATCACCTGGCAGCAGGCAAGTGACACCGTTAACAAGTTAATGCAGGAGAACCGGGAGTCATTGCAGATTGAAACAGAGCTTGCCAGGCAAACTGCAAGAAGAGCAATGCTCTTGAACATTTTCCTATTTTTAGTCGGAGCACTATTGGCAGGAGTATTCGCTTATTTTATTACCACAAGTCTCAACAGACCGCTTCGGCTAATGCTCAATTCTATGACATTACTTTCGCGTGGCGACCAGAATAGAAATTCAGATAAGCGTGTTACGGCAGATATCACTGACAGAAAAGATGAAATTGGCGCCTTTGGACGCGCCTTCATTGGTATGAGCAATTACCTGTTAAGTATGGTCGATTACGCCACCCAGATTGCAGATGGCAATTTGACCACCGAAGTTATACCTCATTCCGACAAAGACGAGTTAGGTATTGCTTTTCAGCGGATGGTAAGCCAATTAAACCAATCCATAAAAGTTATTTCAGAAAATGCCCAAAGTGTACTCAGCTCATCTGCATCATTGGCATCTATCGCAGACCAATCCGGAAAAGCCACCGGTCAGATCGCTGCTACCATTCAGCAGGTAGCACATGGAACCACACAACAGTCTGAGTCAATTCAATCCACAGTTTCATCGGTCGAAGCACTTGCACGTGCCATCGACTCGGTAGGTCGGGGAGCGCAGGAACAATCTCAGAGTGTATCCCGATCTTCTATGCTGACCGATGATTTATCCAAAGCAATTCAACAGGTTGCTGGAAATGCAGAAGCGGTAGTTGATCAGTCCAACCTGGCTTCAGACTCTGCCCGAAAAGGAAGTGAAATCGTAAGAGAGACAGTTGCGGGGATGCAGAAAATTCAGGAAAAAGTCGGGGCTTCTGCCCAAAAAGTCCAGGAGATGGGGAATCGATCCAACCAGATTGGGGAAATCATTAGCGCGATTGAAGATATTGCTTCGCAAACAAATCTGCTCGCGCTAAATGCTGCGATAGAAGCTGCGCGTGCAGGTGAAGCCGGAAAAGGTTTTGCCGTTGTGGCCGATGAAGTACGCAAGCTGGCAGAACGGTCATCCTCCGCCACACATGAAATTGCAGATCTGGTAAAAGCAATTCAAAAAACTGTATCGGATGCAGTCGCAGCAATGAATGAAGGATCCGGCGAGGTGGATGCAGGTGTTAACAAAGCTACAAAGGCAGGATCCGCGCTGGAGGAAATCCTCAAGGCAAATGAAGCAGTTAATCAACAAGCATTTTTAGCAGCAGATGCCGCGAAGCGAATGGAAGAATCTGCCAATGAATTGGTTCATGCAATTAACACCGTTTCTGCTGTTGTCGAAGAAAATAGCTCGGCAACTGAACAAATGGCTAATTCATCCAATGAAGTTACCGAATCCATCGAAAACATTGCCTCTATATCCGAAGAAAATTCTGCAGCCGTTGAAGAAGTATCCGCATCAGCGGAAGAGATGGCCGCCCAGGTACAGGAAGTGACCGCATCTTCGCAAGAACTTGCCCAACTTGCAGAAAAACTACAATCAGTAGTTGCACAATTTAGAATTTGAGCATAACCACAAACTTCAATCACCGCTGAATTGATCAGCGGTGATTTTGTTCAGATAGTATTTATCAGATTCAAACTCTGGCAATCAGGCTATAATTAACCCCATATGACTTATTCAACCAATCCCCCTACCAGAGTGGTGATCCTTGCCCACCCTGCCATTCCGCAGGCATTAGATGAAGCACATCAAGTGAGCACCTTTCTAAAATCTAAAAATGTGGATGCCTGTTTTGGTATTCTGGAAGATTTAGAATTGCGCCGTCAAGTGGAATCGGGTGATTGCGATCTTGTTATCCTCCTCGGTGGTGATGGCACCATCTTACGTGCCGGGCATATTTGCGCAGAATCTGATGTGCCAATTCTTGGAATCAATTATGGGCGTTTCGGCTTTCTGATGGAAATCCAACGGACAGCCTGGCGAAGCTACCTGCCCCGTTTACTAAAAGGGGAATACCGCTATGAAAAACGAATGATGCTACATGCTGTTCATTGGCGGGGAGACCAGATTTTGGGGGAATGGGAAGTGTTAAATGAAGTGGTGGTTTGCCGTGGACAATTGGTAAAGCCACTACATCTCTCCGCTTCTGTGGATGGACATTTTTTAACCACCTACGTAGCAGATGGATTAATTGCATCCACACCCACCGGATCTACTGCATATGCATTAGCTGCCGGCGGACCAATAATGCCACCGGAATTACGGAATATCCTGCTTGTACCTGTTGCACCACATCTCACAGTTGACCGCGCTATCATTCTTTCAGAAGGTGCACGTGTCAGTATCTGTGTAAAAAATGACCATCCAGCCGTTCTGAGTCTAGATGGACAGCTTCCTATTACTATTGATCAGGATGATCGCGTGGAGGCATATGCTGGTGACCATACGTTAAGGGTTGTCCGCTTTCAGGATGCAGGATATTTCTATAGGAGTTTAATGTCGCATATGGAACAAAATCCATCTACGGGTAAAAATCGATGACTGATCCTTCCTCAGAGATTCTGACCTGCGCTAACCATCCCGATCGTGAAACCAGCTTGCGCTGTAACCGTTGCGAAAAGCCCATTTGCCCGAAATGCGCTGTCCTGACTCCCACCGGTTACCGTTGTAAAGAATGTGTACGTGGACAACAAAAAGTATTTGATACCGCCGTCTGGTATGATTATCCACTCGCTTTCATTTCAGCATTCTTGCTAAGTATCCTTGGCAGTTATATCTCCCGTTTCTTCGGTTTTTTTACAATTATTCTTGCTCCAATTATTGGTATGTTGATTGCCGAAGCAGTCAGATTTGTCATTCGTAAGCGAAGATCGAAATGGCTATTTATCACCGCCGCTGCTGGAACTGCCCTGGGTGGATTATCCCTCATGTTGCTTCCGATCACATTCCTCTTGCTTTCGCTTTTTGGGGGAGGAAGTATATCAAGCCTGGGTGGCACTGGATTATCCCTCATCTGGCAGATCATTTATTTATTTCTGGTTACTTCATCCATGTATTACCGCTTGAGTGGTATATCCATTCGAAGATAATATGCTTACCCGACTTCTTATTTCCGATTTTGCAATTATCGACCAGCTAAATTTTGAACCTGGTGAAGGATTGGTTATCCTAACCGGTGAGACCGGAGCCGGAAAGTCCATCATTCTGGATGCTATTCTCACTTTATTGGGTGGACCCGCAGACATCACCTTCATTCGTACGGGGGCATCGAAAGCTCATCTGGAAGCCTGGTTTTCGTATGACCTCCGACAGAATGACCTCGAACAAATTCTTTCTAAGTATGAGTTGGTGGAAGAATTCGGAGTTCTCATCATTGAAAGAGAAATACGCTCTGAAGGTCGAAGCACTGCTCGAATTAATGGACACACTGTTAATCAGAGCATTCTTCGTGAGATTGGAAGTTATCTGGTTGATATTCATGGTCAGTCTGAGTATCTTTCTCTGCTGAACACAAAATCACATCTTTCACTCCTTGACCGATATGCGAAAAATGAAGAAATATTTCAAAAATATCAGACTGCTTATCAAGAATTAACCTCCATACGAAAAGATATACGCGAATTACAACGTTTGGAAAAGGAAGCTGCAGCAAAGATAGAATTGATGCAATTCCAATTAAATGAAATCGAAACAGCCAGATTGTCTGAAGGTGAAGATCTCGAATTGGAAGCAGAACGTACCCGTCTGGCAAATGCAGAGAATCTTGCCACTGCTGCTCAAGAGATTCTTACTATTCTGGATGAATCTACACCTGAATCCCCCTCGGTAGATGACCAACTTGGGCAGGTTCAACATTCTATGCAGTCGCTGATCCGCGTAGATCCATCGCTATTGCCTCAATCTGATCAATTGGAATCGATCCTTGTGAATATAACGGACCTTGTCAGAGAAATCCGTGGTTATTCAGACCAGATTGAATTTAATCCACGCAGACTGATGGAAGTCGAAGAGCGTCTTCAGTTGATCCAGAATCTCAAGAAAAAATATGGTGGGAGCATCACAGAAGTGCTGCATTTTGCTCAAAAAACCAGCCAGACATTGGAGAATATTTCCAGAAGCAGCGAAAAGTTGCTGGAATTACAATCAGCAGAAATCGCAGCACTTGAAAAAACAACTGAATTGGCACACACCCTTAGCCAGACCAGAATAGGTGCATCAACCTTGCTGAGCCAGGCGGTGGAGTCTCAATTGACTGACCTGAAGATGAGCGGTGCGAGATTTCAGGTAAGTATGGAACACTCGCCCGATGATCAAGGGATTGTTCTAAATGATGGTGGGCGCGTAGCGTTTGATTCGCGGGGCATGGATACAATCGAGTTCTTGATTGCGCCCAATCCGGGTGAAGGCTTAAAACCACTTGTAAAAATCGCATCCGGCGGCGAGACATCCCGACTGATGCTGGCGCTCAAGAATGTCTTGGCAGCTGAAGATCCGGTGCCAACATTGATATTTGACGAAATCGATCAAGGCATAGGCGGACGCGTGGGTTCCATCGTAGGCAAAAAACTGTGGGAACTTGCCAGATCTCACCAGGTTTTTTGCGTTACACATTTACCACAACTGGCAGCATATGGATCTGCTCATTTCCGGGTTCAGAAAAATACGATTGAGGGTCGAACCACAACCTCCCTCATCTCTCTCAACCGCGAAGAAAGAATTTTAGAATTAGCAGCCATGCTCGGCAACACCAGCGAGAGTACAATCCAATCTGCCAGAGAACTACTAGATTCTACAATAGAAGACATCCATCCAGATTGATTCAGCCATGGATAAGCTCCAGATTTCGCTTTTAGGCAGCCCTCAAATCTACTGGAAAAATCAACCTTATCCCATTCCCAGGCGCACATCGCGCGCTTTGTTATTCTACCTTGCCAGTCACCCCTCGCCTGTTCCACGCAGCCAAATACTCACTATTTTCTGGTCAGAATCCAGTGAAAAGACAGCCAGGGCACAGTTGCGTGACCATCTAGGAAAATTACGGTCCAGCCTGCCAACACCTGATATGGTTCTGGCTGATACCAACCAGGTTACCATTAATTTTGACTATGTGCAGGTGGATGCTGTTGATTATGTGAATGCGTTGCACGAGATTGGGCGGACGCCCTGGGAAATTCCTGATACCCAGCCTCTGCCCGATGATCTATATCAACTAATGGCAGATACGGTTCGACTCTGGCGTTCTTCAAGTTTTCTTTCGGGTATTTCTCTTCCAGATTCAATTGCACTCGATGATTGGATATCTGAGACCGAACAAAACCTGTTGATCGCTCGCGAGAATCTGATAATGCGATTGATAAGCCACTGTGAGACAATTAATAATCTAATCGCTTTAATGGAATGGATCCGCTCTGCACTCGTCACCGACCCGTACAACGAAGAATTACACATCAAACTAATCCACTCGCTGGCAAAATCCGGAAATCTGGCAGAAGCACTCAAACATGGCAATTATGTAAAACTTCTATTTGAGCGGGATCTTTCAGAAAGACCCTCCATCCAGTTTACAGAAGTACTAGATACCCTGAAGCGAAACGAGAAAAGCAAAGATATATTCCAGACTGCATCTCTTCAAACTAATCTGCCTATTTTTATTGGTCGTGCAGAAGAAATTCACCGGTTGTTTATTTCAGAAGAAGGCGGGAAAGTATCTATAGTTTTGGGCGAAATGGGAATCGGTAAAACACGACTTGTACATGAATTTTTTAACAGGTCATCCAAAACTAACCGTATGCTGGTCGCCCCGTGTTATTTTTCTACGCATGGCATTCCGTTCCAACCATTAATTGCAATGGCGAGATCAGATCTGGAATCACAGGAGCTTGCCCGTTTGCGAAGCGAAGACAGGCTAAAACTACTCTCCTTAGATGCGGCAATCAATCCGATATTGTACAGGGATCCGGCTAATGTTGTGACCGATGACGCCATGATCCCGGTTAGCGAGTTATTCCTGCGGTATTTTGAAGTGCTGGTTGAAAATAAAAAAATCCTGCTGCTGCTGGATGATTATCAATGGGCAGATCAGGCAACCATCCAATTAATCATGCTCCTGATCGCCCGGAAGCTAATACCACAAAGAATAAACCTGATCATTACCAGTGATATGAGCCGTCCATCAAAAGGGCAGGATGATTTGCTGCATTTACTTAATGATAAAGACCTCCTCACGCGCATTTATCCAAAAAACTTATCTTTATCAGAAGAAGGGCAATTATTTGAGAAGTCTCTCGGAAGGCAAATCCCTCAAAATCAAAAAGAGATCCTTCATTCCTACACCAATGGAAATCCCCTGCTGACCATTGAAGCAATCCGCAGCCCACAGTTCATCGATGCATTATTCTCTGGTCGGTCAATAAAAACATACTTGCCAACAAATATTCAGTCTATCTTGCGAGGAAGATATCACCAATTATCTCCCGATTTAAAACAGATATTATCTATCGCAGCAATCTACGGGGCACCCATCACCATTGACTTAATAGAGAACATTTCACAAATATCACCCGAAAATGTTGTTGATGCCTTAGAAGAATTGGAACAGATGGGCATCTTAACTTCATCTGAAGAAACATCGCTGCATACCATCGGCTATTGTTTTACCCAGAATGCATTTAAAGAAATAGTCTTAATGGAAATCAGTTCTGCCCGGAAACGTTTTTTACATCGCAGAGTTGCCCGAGCACTCGAGCAAGTTCCCTCCCTCCCCCATGATTCCAGGGCGGCATTACTGGCGCATCATTATTCTTCGAGCGGTGATTTACTTAGCGCATTTACTGAGTGGAAAAATGCTGCAAAATTTGCCCGACAGCTGGCTTCACCTGCCGATACTGTGCATGCATACCTGGAGGCTGAAACTTTACTCCCATTAATTGAATTACAGCTCGATGACCGAACGATCCAACGCTTTTACAGAGATTGGGCTAACCTCGCCTATGAAACACAAGATGGTGAGAATCTCATACAGATTAGTAATGCCATCAGGAAGATTGGCGAAAGGCGTTCATCATCGTTATTGCTGGGAACCAGTCATCTCTTTGCAGCAATGCATAAATTTTTAAACCGTGAATATTTCGAAGGTGTCGTCGTTATCGATCAAGCCATAAGGTATCTTTCAGATTCTGGCGATCTCTTTGTTTTACTGCAGGCTCTCGAGCGAAAGTCAAAATTTTTATTTATGCTAAACCGATTAGATGAGGCAAAATCCGTTCTCGAAGATAGTATCGCGATGCTGCCAGAGCAATTGGATCACGAACTTCTGGCGATGGCAGCAGGGTTATACCATGACTACGCATATTTACTCATCTTGACAGGATCACCTGCTTTGGGCATGGAGTACGTTGAAAAGGCACAGCGTGCCTATATTACTACCAATGATCTGGAAGGGCAGGCAAAAGTTTTTGCGCAAATGACCATTTGCTCTGTTTATTTCAGCGATAACATAAAAGCCGAACAGGAAGCAGAATCAGGGCTTAATTTAGCCCGGAAGACAGAAGATTTACGGATGCAAACCATCATTGCAACCTATGCTGCAATTGCAAAAGCCTGCCGGGGCAAAATGGATGAAGCCTGGAGTCTGGCTGAGCAATCAAAATTATCCAGTCAGTCTATTCCTTTTCCCGACATCTCTACATTTTGTATCCAAACACAAGGTGATATTTGCCGATATCTGATGAATTACGCGGAAGCAGCTGACCTCTACAAGATGGGGCTTGAATCGCAAGTGGATGGCTTCTATAAAAGTGATCTGCTCTCACGGTTGGCGCTTGTGATCGGATTCCAGGGAAATATTGATCAGGGATATCAGTACCTGGATGAGGCATATAAATTATGCACTGATTTACAGATCGGTAGTTACATCCTTACGACCAGAGTACATTACTACGTTCTTGATCCTTCCAGATCCAGACTTGAAGCAGGCGAAATGGAACTACAGGACTTGCTTAAGGAAGCTGAATCTAACAAACTCAGTGCTTATTACAACATTATTCTACTGCTTTTGAGCCGCCTGGCTTATTTGCGGGGAGATATAAGTACCGGTTCAGAATTGTTTGATAAGGCGATCCATGCCCCCATCCAAATTGAAGGAATTTGGCCGGAGTTGATCTACCAGATTCTACTCAAGGACTCTCCCAACACAGTACCAGATGAAACCAGACTGGACTGGAAAGCAAAAGCTTTACAGTACCTCGACGTAATCTCTGCCGGATGCAAATCGGCACCCATGAAGAAGCGCTGGCAGATCTGTTATAGCACCATCGACAAATCCATCCAGTAATTGCGGAGTGTCTATATTTTGTCTACGGTTGGGTGTTATATTTACTCCAATCAACAGACTGTTTCTTCGCAAGGCAAGGGGCCTTGCGGGAAGAAGTCGATTGTGTTCTCGTCCCACACCATCGACTTCTTTGTTTTAATCCGTGTTCAGAAGTACCACCGTAACTCCATCACCACCTTCGGATTCCATGCCTGTCTCGAAGCGTTTGACAAGGGATGATGCTCTCAGTGCTTCGCGAATTACCTGCCGCAGTCTGCCAGTTCCCTTGCCGTGGATGATGCGGACAAAGGGCATGCCGTTACTGTAGGCTTCATCCAGGTAACGATCCACCCGATCCAACGCATCTTCTGCACGTTCGCCGCGCAAATCCAATTCCATCATTGTGGTTCTGGCAGGGGCAGGCGATGATGTTTTCTTCGCCGGTTTGACCGGTATGGGCTTCTCCGGTTCGACATCTCCCATTCTGCGCAACTCGGCTACCCGGGCACGCATGTGCAGCCTTCCGACCAGCACTTCGGCTTCATCGCCAGAGATTTCTTCCACTATACCCTGCATTCCCAGGCTGCCGATGATCACTCTGGTTCCCTTCTTTATATCAGCTTTCTGAACCGGCTTGCTACGGGTTTTTGACTCGGTAATGGCATCCGCAATCACTTCAACATCCTTCGTTTTCTGTTGGAGCCCCTTCACCTCATCCAGCGGCATTTTGAGGCGCGCCATTTCTTTGCGGATCTCTTCGATTTCCCTCTTCAGTTCGTAGAGTTCATCTTCCGCCTTTATGCGCGCGGAATCGAGATATTTCTCACGTTCCAGCTCAATTTGCTCGGCTTTGGCGCGCCATTCTTTTTCCAACGCGGCAGCCTGTTTTTGGGCAGATTCCGCCGCCTCACGGGCTTCACGGGCAGCAGAACGCTGGCGGTAGATTTCATCGAGCAAGTCTTCTGAGCGGAGTTCATCCGGGTGAATGGTGCCCCTTGCCAGCTTGATAATCGATTCCGGCAAGCCCAGCTTTTCTGCGATGGACAGCGCGTTGGATCTGCCCGGCAAACCCAGCAACAGGTGGTAGGTGGGTTTTAACGTCTGCAAGTCGAACTCGAGGCTGGCGTTGATCACATGCCGGGTGTTGTGGGCAAAAGCTTTTAGCTCCGGATAATGGGTTGCGACCAGACAGGTCACCTGCTGATCGATGAGGTGCGTCACGATCGCCATCGCCAGCGCCGCACCCTCCTGCGGATCGGTACCGGCGCCCAATTCATCGAGCAGCACCAGGGAATACGAATCCGCCTTCTTCAGAATCTGGATGATGTTGGTGATATGCCCCGAGAAAGTGGACAGGGACTGCTCGATGGACTGCTCATCGCCGATATCGGCGAAGATATCATCGAACACACTGATCTTCGAGCCAGACAGCGCGGGGATGTGCATACCCGACTGTGCCATGACCGCCAGCAATCCAACCGTTTTGAGCGTGACCGTCTTCCCACCGGTGTTGGGACCGGTGATGATCAGGGAGAAGGTATCCTGATCCAGCTCCAGGTCGATGGGGACCACCTGCGCGGGGTCGAGCAAGGGATGGCGGGCGCGGATAAGCTGGATGGTGCTGCCCGGATGCCCCTCATCCTTCCGGCGCTTGATCGGCACCAGAATAGGCTCGGAGGCGGAGAGGCTGTCGGCATATTTTGCCCGGGCAAGGATGAAATCGAAATCTGCAATCACATTCACCACCTGGCGAATCTCTTCACCGGCGGCGCTGATGACCCGGGTCAGTTCGGTGAGGATGCGCCGTTCTTCATCCCGCTCTGCGAGCTGCAATTCTCTGAACTGGTTGTTGAGTTCCATAACTACCAGTGGCTCTACAAAGAGGGTCGCACCGGAGGAGGATTGATCGTGCACGATGGATTTGATCTGCCCCTTGTACTCGGAGCGCAGCGGGATGACGTAGCGACCATCGCGCTGCGTGATGATCGGTTCCTGCAGCATGGGTCCGTTGCGCGGATCGTTGACCATCCGCTCGAGCTTGCTGAGCAGACGATCGTGGCAGATCTTTACATCACGGCGGATCTCTGCCAGACGGTCTGAAGCGGCATCGAGAATATCACCGTGGTCGGAGATGGTCTTTGAGATTTGCTCGATAACGCCCGATGGAATTTGCAACCCAGAGACGACCTGCAGAATTTCAGGAAGCTCTTCACGGTATCTTTCGAGTTGACGGAGCGTGTCGCGGGCGATAATGAGCGACTGCTTGATGAGCAGAAAATCTTCCGGGAGGAGAACGCCGCCCCGGGATGCCAGATCACACTGTTTGCGGATATCTTCCATGCCGGAGACGGAGATCTCAAAATTGGAGGAGAGCAACCAGCGCGCTTCCGTAGTCTGGCGCTGCCAGGTTCCGGCGAGGGCGATATCACGGGTGGGACGGGCGCGGGCTGCCAGTTCTGCTGAAGCTGAAAAGCCGGCAAAACCGGTGAGGGCGGCGCGTATTTTGGTAAATTCCAATGTTTGCAGGGTTTTTTCGTTCATAGGATTAAGAATATCATGAAAAATTGGAAGGGTTTCGGAATTTTCCGGTGATTATCCACAAAAAAGGTGCGTTATGCGCGCACCCGGAAACCTTTTTGACCAGAATTGGAAAGCTTAATCTTCGCCCAAAGCCTCTTTGGCTTTTTTGGTCTGCTTTCCACGTTCTTCGGTATTCAGTATGCGCTTGCGGATGCGGAAGTTGAGGGGAGTGACCTCGAGCAATTCATCTTCCGCGAGGTATTCGATGGCTTCATCGAGGCTCATCTCACGCGGCGGGGTGAGGCGGACTTCGATATCCTTGTTGGAAGAGCGCATGTTGGTGAGGTGCTTGGTCTTGCAGACATTCACCGGCACATCGCTGGGACGCTGCGTTTCACCAATGACCATCCCTTCATACACTTCCACACCCGGACCGATGAAGAGGATGCCGCGCTCTTCGGCGTTCTTCAAGCCATACTTGCTGGATGTACCCGCCTCCCAGGCAACGATACTACTGCTCGCCCGTTGTGTGATGGGACCCGCCAGCTCATCGTACCCGTGGAAGATGGTATTCAACACGCCCATGCCGCGCGTGGCGGTCAGGAACTGGTAACGGAAACCGAGCAACCCGCGGACCGGAATGATGTAATTCAAGCTGACGGTGTTATCGGGGTTGTTGACCATGTTCATCATGCGTCCGCGGCGGCTGCCGAGCATCTCGACCACCGTACCCACAGTTTCAGCACTCGTCTCGATGTGGACATCTTCGTAGGGTTCGAGGGTTTCGCCGTTCTCGCCGGTGTGCATGATGGCTTCAGGGCGGGATACCTGGAACTCGTAACCTTCACGGCGCATGGTTTCGATGAGGATGGCGAGGTGCAGTTCGCCGCGTCCGGCTACCAGGAAGGTGTCGGGGTATTCGGTTTCGGTGACACGGAGGGCGACATTATTCTTGAGCTCATCGAACAGGCGTTCACGCAACTTGCGCGAGGTGCTCCATTTGCCTTCCTTGCCGGTAAAGGGCGAAGTATTCACCCCGAAGGTCATACGGACGGTGGGTTCTTCCACCTGGATGGGCGGTAAAGCAACCGGGTTTTCGGGGTCGGCGAGGGTCTCACCGATGGCGATGCCTTCGAGACCAGCGATGGCGATGATTTCACCTGCCAGGGCTTCTTCGACTTCGATCTTCTCGAGACCCTGGAAGACGTAGAGGTAGCGCGCCCGTTCTGAAAGGACCTGCCCCTGGGTAGTGATGCGGGCTACATT
>CAZYOF010000003.1:0-209627 GCA_964648485.1 uncultured Leptolinea sp. | reverse complement strand
GTTTCTATATTTTGAATCTGAACCTGCATTTGATACCCGGTGTACCAGGTAATGCTCCCAATCACCAGGATCGAGAGGAAGATAAATGGTAAAGCTAATCTCCACCGGATAGTATGCATGTGTTATCCTTCAAACCGGTAACCGGCTCCACGAACCGTTATAATCCTGGTCGGATTTTGTGAATCAGATTCAATTTTTTCCCGCAACCAGCGGATATGCACATCAACTGTGCGAGATTCTCCGGTGTAATCCCATCCCCACACTTCTTCGAGCAAGGCATCGCGACTGATTGCTCGTTTAGGATGCCGGCAAAAGTAAACCATCAGTTCGTACTCTTTTGGCTTTAGGGGAACCACTTTCTCATCTATGCGCAATTCTCTGCGATCCAAATCCAGAATCAAATTATCAAATTTCAGGGTATTTGATTTGGTGTCTGATGTTTCCCTGACCTCCTCGCGCATCATCCGAACACGGCGAAGCATGGCTTTTACCCTCGCCAGCAGCTCACGCATTGAAAATGGTTTTGTAAGGTAATCATCTGCTCCAACTTCAAGACCTACAACACGGTCAATTTCATCATCACGAGCTGTCAGCATAAGTACTGGCGTGTTCTGTTCTTTCCGTACCATCCTGCACACTTCCAGCCCATCCATGCCCGGGAGCATCAAATCCAAAATAATAAGATCCGGTTTTTCTTTGATGGCTATTTCTAAAGCAAGAAGCCCATCTGCAGCGGTCAGCACATCATATCCCTGCTTTTTCAAGTTGTAGGTTAATGTCTCCAGTAAAGCCAATTCATCATCAACCACCAGAATTTTCTCAACCATGATAACCAACCATTTCTGATAATAAGGATAGCAAATCTTGGGCGGTTTGCTTTCGATCGTAATGTAATTTCAGGAATTCCCGCCCATTCATACCCATTTTTACAACCTCAGAACGATGAGATGACATCCAACGGATTGCATTCGCCAGAGCAGGAAAATCTCCGGGTTGGCAAAAGATTCCTGCATTTGCTTCTTCAACTACTTCCCTGACGACGCCATCAATACATAATAGAATCGGTTTTCCAGCAGCCATGGCATCAAATACCTTGTTGGGATAAGTTGTTTTATATAAATCGAGAGGTTTCAGAATAGCAACGCAGGCATCAGCTGCTGATAGCGCCCCAGCCATTTGCTTTTTGGGAATAGAAGGTAGGAAAAGCACATTGGTCAGGCTGAGCTGCATTGCCTGGTTAATTAAATTCTGCTTTTCTTTACCATCTCCAACAAAAACAAAGTAGATCGATGCATCATCCAATAGCAGTTTTGCAGCATGAAGGATAACCTGCAGGTCATTTGAAATACCATGTGCGCCGGTGTACATCACCACAAATTTTCCAGTAAGCCCATGTTCATTTCTGAAGTTTTCCCCACTTCCTGAAAACATCAACGGATCAGCACCATTAGGAATGAGGACAATTCTTTTTGCCCCCCGCTCCATAACATGCTGACGGAAACCGGGCGAATTGATCATCACAGTATCCGCGTGGCTGTATAAAAATAGTTCTAACCAGTTTGATAAACGGATGATCGTCTTATTTTTCAGGACCCCTACTGCAATTGCAAATGCCGGCCACAGATCGCGTACCTCAAACAAAAAGCGGATACCTTTCAGGCGGGCTATCAACCAGGCAGTAAATCCCTGGAAAATCGGCGGAGATGTCCCCCAAACCAGATCGACCTGTTTTACTCCCATACCAATCAGGAAAGATGAAACCATAAAACTAAAAAAACTCAGAACCCGGTGAAAGAAACTTTTATGAAGGGCGGAATAAGTGAAAGCGCGCAGGATGGTTATATTTTCGCCATCATATTCTTTTTGACACCAGGAATTTTTTCTGGCTTTTCCGGTCAGATAACTCACAGGACTCGCAATTATTGATACGCGATGACCGGCAGCAACCAATTCGCGGGCGAATTCGTGATGCCGGGTTCCCCCCGGTTCATCTATGGAAGCAAACGCCTGATGAATTATTAGAATATGCATACTTTATACTTCCTGCAAAGATATGTCTGTGATTATGGTGATCGGGGGTATCTCTGAAAAGGTGTAAACCAGCGAGATGGCTGGCATCTTGTGACTATAGGTTCGAGAAAACCATCCCCAATATGGTTTGCCAGGCATTTTTCCTGAAACACATACTCCTGCACGGAAAACCGCCATATGTAAGTTGCAATTCGGGTTTTCCACTCTGGGTGAAATAATCACTTTACAGTTAGCACTCTGAAATTGAAATTCATTCTGATTCAACTGCCAATGAGATTCTTTACCAGACATCTCCAGAGGTTGAGCATCGGGTAACTGCCAATGCAGATCTATTTTCGTTAAATAGTTTGGTCTAGTACTTCTGAGGGGAATAATATCATCCTGAATCTGCCAGGTGTTATGTGATCGATAATTTACTTTTCTGCAATGTTTGATGTTCTGATGAGCATAACCATCATGTTCCCCTGCCACTTGAAAAATATCAATTTTATTCTTTTCTTCAGGTTGAATGAGTCTTCCAGAAGCCCAATTTGCCCAGAGGAACTTACCCACCCTTTCCATCTGATCCAAATCATCTATCGTAAGGGTATTGTGAACATCCGTGCCCGCAAGGACATTCTCCCATGGATCTTGCGCATTATAACGGTAAGTGCCGGGATCACGCAAAATATTCTTCCCCCGCCACCACAAATCCACATGCAGTTGATCTGCATGGGCTGGACGGCTGGAAATTTTTTGACAATAAAAGAAAAGGGTGGAATCCTTACCATCTACTCGCTGGATGCCAGCCTTGTTCTCTAAACATTCAACATCTCGATCCTTTGCAAATTGTGAGAGAGCTACTTCCGCAACGACCTGGTAGTTGGTTACTTCTTCCCCTCCAAAGGGAAGGATTAAACTGCCATCATTTGATCCGAAATTAGGTACGTCACCATTCTCCCCAACAACCAGTCTTTTCAGCCAAATAGCAGCCAGACCCAGTTTTTCTTTAACTGGTGGTGAAAAATCACGATTACCTCGAATAGAATTCATCCAAAGTGCCAGCGTTAGCATAAGACGGTGGTAACAGACACTATGTTGAGCGTAGGTGCCATCATCTGCAATTTGATCTAGAATCGCCCGCTCAAACTCTTTCCAACCTTGATCCATCCATTGTGATGCCAAAGGATGATTGGGCAAGGCGATGCCTGCGGTAAACAACCCAGCAGCTTCACTGAGTAGGTGATTATTCCTTTGAGCTTTAGCATAAGGTAGGGTTGGTGGAATACGGACTGCATGTTCCTGCATCATTTTTGAGAATAACCGCATCCGGTCAGGCGTCGATTCTGGGTCGATTGAAAATGCATCCGCACAGAACACCATTTGGATCAACCTGAGAGCAGCTTCTTGCGCAGAAACCCAATGTATACCCTGATATGGTACAGCGACTCGATTAAATTCTTCTACTTTTTGCCAGAAAAAACCCGCTAATCGACTATCTGGTTTGGATCGATACGCCTGCGCCAATCGAACCGCCCAACCAAAACGGGCTGGCTCCCAGTAATCTTTAACATCCACATCCGATCCTTTAGGAAACTGCCAGAGAGACCTGTCTTGTTCAGGAAGTGGGGCATCAAATGTGATCTCAACAGGATCAGCGCCATAGAGAGGAATGGATCCTGTTAGTATCTGTTCAACTTGAGTATTCAGCAAAAGCAAGTTTTTTTTCGCTGCTTCGATCCATGTATGCGATACATTTAATAGTGGGGAAACAAATGCAATCGAATCATCTATTTCGGCTAGTGACTGCTTTAGGATACGTTGATAATGACCCGTACGAAGACCCAGCTGGTAGAGTACATAATTGCTAATGGAGCGGAAACCGAGCTCACGCGCCACGCGGAATTGCAATCCGAGACGCCTGATCATATTTGATTATCCAAGTTTTACCTGCTGACCAGAACCACCGGTACGAAGCACTTCCGCCAGGTGGATGGTCAATTCTGCGACTCTAAGAAGTTCCGGATAAGGGATGACCTGCTGACCGGTCTGGATTCCCTTGAGAAAAGCTTTCCATGCATCCTTATGACCTTTATCCTGTCGTATACCGGCGTTTAAATTCCATTTTGCTCCATCTCGAAACAGCGTGAGTGAATGAAAATCATTCAAAATCGCCATACTCCCTGCAGCAGAGACTTCTATATATTCCTTAGGCGCTGAGCGATTGCCATTAGCCAGATAATGCAGGGTTCCGAGCGAGCCATTCGCAAATTGAACAGTTACAGTGAAGTTATCTTCCCTGTACGAGCCAGAGTCAGGAAGAGCGGATATGACAGCCGATTCCGGAAGAGAACCCGCAAGCCAGGTCATCCAATCAATAAAATGGCAACCTTCCCCAATTAATCTGCCACCACCCTCCACCGGATCGTGCAGCCAATGGGTGAGAGGAAGAATACCCGCATTAACCCGATAGTGCATATGTAAAGGTTCACGAATTCCATCAAAGAATCTCTTCATCTCAATTGCAAGTGGAGCGAAACGGCGGTTGAAACCAGCCATAAACAATGGCATCTCATTTGTTTTCAAGCAGGTGCTTAATTGATCCAGTTGTTCCAGGTTCACTGCAACAGGTTTCTCGCAATATACATTCATTCCCGCATTGAGCGCAATAATGGACTGATGCGCATGCAAATTATGCCGGGTTAGAATGACCACTGTGTTAATGCTATCTGAAGAAAGAACATCATTCTCATCAGAAGTTGCGGCTAAAAAGCCGAATCGTTTCGCTGAACTACGGGCATGCACCCCGGCAGCAGATGCAATGGTGTTCAACTCTACTCCCCCGGTTTTTTGGATTACGGGAAGGAAGGTTGCATTCGCATAATTTCCGGCGCCAAGTACGCCGACACTGATCTTACCCTCCACCTTTCGAGTCGGCAACGGCTGAAGTTCCACCCGGCGAATAATCTGCTCATCCTCGTTTTGCGGATAGGTCAGTAATACTGCCAGGAATGGTTCCTTCGATTTACCGGTGATCAATTGATACGCGTCAGGAGCTTTATCAATTGAGAATCGATGGCTGATGAGCGGTTCTACATTTAGTTTTCCCGCTGCCATAAGGTCAACTACCGCTTGAAGGTTACGCCCTTCCGTCCAACGGATGTAGCCGGCAGGGTAATCCTGTCCTTTTTCTTCATACAGTGGATCGTATCTTCCCGGACCATAAGACCGCGATATGAGGAAATCCAATTCTTTTTCGTAATAAATCTTTCTAGGGATCTCCATTCCGATTGCGCCTACCGCTACCACTTTTGCACGGTCTCGGGCAAGTACGCCAGCTAATTCAACCGGGTCATTGCTTTTTGCATCTGCGCAAACCAGAACCGAGTCAAAACCCATCCCGCGGGTGAAATCTGCTCCTGCCGCTTCCGCCGCATCACGCACCGTAGCGGCAAAACCAAGTTCCTTCGCAAGAGATACCCGTTCTGGAGAAAGATCTACACCGAAAACATTACATCCCGCAGCCCGGGCTATACCGGCAGCAAGCAAACCCAACAGACCTAAACCAATAACAGCTACGCGATCCCCAATTTGTGGTTTTGCCAGACGGAAGCCATGCAGGGCAATCGCCCCCAGGGTTGCAAAACTAGCCTGTTCAAGATCGAGATTCTCAGGAACATGCGCCGCAAGATTTTGAGGTACCAGAACGTACTCGGCATGGACGGCGAATCCACCACCCGCGCAGGCAACCCTGTTTCTGGGGCGGAAATCACGGACTCCTTCCCCGACCTCGACCACCGTTCCTGCAGAAGAATATCCTAAAACCATGGGTTGATCCAGGCGGTTGAAAGCGGCTTCTATGGTGGGAATGATCCCTTCACGCTGTGCTTTGGTAATCACCTGCCTGACAAGATCCGGACGCGAACGCGCCTTCCCCACCAGGCTTTTGCCGGCAAAATCGACCACCATCCGCTCCGTTCCCGCTGAGACAAGGGAAGCTGCATTGCGAACCAGGAGGAAGCCTGGTTTAACCACCGGAACGGGAACATCTACCACTTCTGTTATTCCATTTTTCATGTGCTGGATCAATTGTTTCATAAAGCTGATTATAGCAAAGACAAAGGCAGATTAGCGCGGTTTAGGATAAGGAGTTTACGAGGTAGTGTAATAAAATAAGAAGGCTAATGCGATTTATTTTATCCGGGATGGGTAGTTTTTTCATACGGGTTAAAGCGAATGAAGAAATTTAAAACATTAGAGAATGGTTATTGGCATTCCTGGCTGCTGGCAGTGTACTATGTGGCTTTCCCATTTGTTATTAATTATCAACATCTGATGCTCCCATCCATTTTCACACCTTTAATCATTGTAATCCTGGGAACGACCCTGGCGTTTTTTATTTTTAATACCATCTGTAGGAACGCATATTTAGCTTCCATTTTTACTTCCATTTCACTGATTATATTTTTCTCCTATCCTCCCCTCTTCTCAATCATCCGAATAATTACTTCGCTCATTGGAAATCAGGAAAACGGATTTGATATCACGATCTCCATAAGCAAATACTGGATTGTATTGACATTCATCGTAATTTTGCCCGGAATAATACTACTTACAAAACGCATCCCCAAATTAATAAATTTACTTACAATTGCCTTGAATCTTGCTTCGATTTTCTTGATACTGGCTGTATCAGGATACCTGGTAACAAAACTTAATATCCCTGAAGGCATTCGGACATTCCAGAAGAAATGGGATGAAAAAATCGAAGAGAATTTGATTCCGGAAAACCAAAAAGCAATTAATAAAAGGGATATTTATCTCATCATTCTAGATGGTTATGGATCGCGAGATGTATTGGATGAGATATATGATTATGATAATGGATGGTTTGAAGAAGAATTAATAGCATTAGGTTTTCATATCATCCCAAACGCTCGAACCAATTACAACCAAACAAGAACTTCGTTTAGCTCACTATTAAACATGCAATATCTGGATGATGTGGCAAATGATGTCGGAGCTATCACTACCGATGCCCATCCGCTTATAAATATGATTCAAAATAACCTGGTCGTAAATCGACTGCACCAGGAAGGCTACACCATCATCAATTTCCCTTCTGGATATGAGTACACAGAAGGAATTGCCGCAGACTATCAGATTAAGAAGGGTGTTTATCTGGATAATTTTTCCCAGACCTTAATCTGGAATTCGGCTGCGTATCCATTTGTCCACACACAGCTCTATGATTGGCATCGAAATAACATCACAAATTCGATTAATGGGCTCGCAGATTTGGACGCTATCCCTTCACCCAAACTGGTAATTGCACATATATTTGCACCCCATCCGCCTTTTGTATTTGATAATGGGGGCAATCCAATTACTCCCCCATATGCATTTACAGCCATAGATGCCGATACTTTAATCCAGAATACTTCCAAAGAATACTACAAAACCCATTATCCAAATCAACTGGAGTTTGTCTCAAAATCAGTTCTTGAATCAATCAAGTCGATTATCAAAACCTCGAAAGTTCAACCGATCATTATTTTGAGCGGAGATCATGGACCGGCGCTTACTGTGTCGTTGACCGATGTGACCAGCGCAAACCCATATGAACGAATGCACATACTCAACGCATTATATTTGCCGGATTTCGATTACAGTCAGATAAAGCCAGATCACACACCGGTAAATACCTTCAGGATGATCTTCAATGCTTATTTTAGAGACAAAATGGAACTACTGGAGAACCGATCCTATCTATCCTCCTATGATCACCCTTACCAATTTGTGGAATATAAAGAGCAATGAAATTAATTAACAAATATAATTTTATGAAACCCACATTCAAATTCAAGGATAAAATGAATCCAGGAACAACATCAATGAAAAAGTGTTTTTAATAATCCATTCAATTTATGATAACCAGAAAGCATATACCCCCATTCATAATCTTATTTCTTCCAATTATTGTGCTTGCCAGTTTTTGGATTGGTAAACCGACTCCTCAAATCTACTTAACCGGATACATAGTACCAACTAATGTTATCTATTCGATTGGTCTGGCAATACTTGTTTTGATTATCAGTGGGGGGATGGGAAATCGTATTTTGATTTTATTTAAGGGACTGGAATGGAGTCAGGCAGAGCGTGCCCTCATAAGCCTGATGGTTGGACTGGGTACGCTTGCATATCTTGTTTTTGTTTTTGGAATCTTTGGATGGTTATCCCCCGCATATTTGATTATTCTTATTATTCTCGCTACACTGATTTCACTACCCTTTAGTCTGAACATTCTTAAAACTATCCCATCATCTATCAGTCAAATGTATTGCACGTGGAAATCATTCCGAATCGACCGCAGAATTCTTGCAGCCATAGGTATGTTCATTCTGGTCCTTACCTTACTGATCACACTGACTCCACCGTTTGATTATGATTCCCTGGCTTATCACCTTCAGGGACCCAGATTATTTCTGGATGCAGGAAAAATTTATCCTAATTTTGAAAACTGGTTCACCCTGTTCCCATTCACCTGGGAAATGCTCTATATGCTGGGTTTAGGTCTCGGAAGTGATATTTTCGCTAAGCTGATCCACTTTTCCACATTCATCCTCTTTGTATTGAGTGCGTATACATTCGGGCGTAGATTAATATCATCTTCTGCAGGGTGGATCGCTGCAGCAATCCTGATGGGAATACCAATTCTGCCCTTATGGGGCGCAACCGCTTACACGGATCTGGCATGGGCATTGTTCCAATTTCTGGCGATCGGTTTGGTTGCCATCTGGCAAAAAGAAGGCAAAACTGGATATCTACTGCTTGCCGGCATGATGCAGGGATGGTCAATGGGGAGTAAGTATCCAGCATTGGCTGCGGGAGCCGCGATAGGTGTAATCGTGCTGCTGATCTCACTCAAGCAAAAATCTGCTTCGCCAGCCTGGAAAAGAATCCTGACCAGTGGAGTGGTTTTTGGCGGAGCAGCTTTACTGGTAGCTTCACCCTGGTATATCAAAAACTATTTGTGGACTGGCGACCCTGTTTTTCCATTATTAATACCCCCAACTAAAATTGATCCCCTGCGGGTTGAGCTCTGGAAACAATACATCAACAGCTTCGGAGTCGGCAGAGAGTGGTACCACTATTTGCTTTTACCCATCCAGATATTTACCCAATACGAAAAATTCGGAACGTATATGGGGGCTGTGGATATGCCCAGCCCTATTTTCTTTATCGTGTTTGCATACCCATGGGCGAGGAGAAAATTTGAGCAACCCATCAGAGCAATACTGGATTATCTCATTCTTACCTGTGTTTTGCTATTTGCGATCTGGGCTGCCAGCTCTCAGCAAACCAGGTTCCTATTGCAGATATACCCGGTTTTGGCAATAATTAGTAGCTTGTGTGTTCTTTGGATCAAAGATTTTGATAAAAAGTTCCCATTAAGGAAAAGTATTGCTTTCGCTTTCGTCGGAGCAACTATACTGGAAGCCCTATTCATCATCAGTATTTCCTGGAGACAGTTGATGCCTCTTAAAGTCCAATTAGGCATAGAAAGCTATCCGGGTTTTCTATCACGAACGTTGAATGATTATGATGCATTATCATATATCAATCAAAATACCGATCAAAACGAGAGGGCTTTTCTATTGTGGGATGGCCGTGGATATTACTGTTCCAATTGCCTCGCAGATATTGATCAGCATTACTGGGTCTTTCTTTCAAATCAATGTAAAATAGATGAAATACTTAGAATTCTATATCACAAAAATATTTACTATATTCTTCTGGTAAATAATGATAGAGATTTTTTTGTAGAAGGACATGACCCTTACGGATTACATTTTATTGGTGTTCAGGTAATTGATAGGATAACTGACTTGAGTTGTGTTAGTTCAATTTTCAAAGATAGAGATTCGGAAATATATAATCTAAGTAACTGTTATTAATAGGAGATTTTTCTTCTAAGGAAAGACTTTAAAAAACATTGTTAGAATTATGATAATCACACAAGAAATTAATGTTTTACTGGGATTTAATCTACGAAGATCTCCTTCTGTGGTTAATCGCCGAGTAAAAAACAATAAACTCCAAATTAATTTTCAATATTCGATCAAATAAATGGAAAATATAAGTAATCAAACAAAAACTCTTGAAACACCCAAAAAGTATTGGGGCATTATCATTGTGATGATAATTTTATTGGGGTGGTTTATTGCAAGAGTATATTCAGAAAGAGGTTTATTTGAATATATTGGTATCGATTTTAGATTATGGTACTCAACTGGTTTGATAGCAAAATTTCATGGTTTTAATCAAATCTACAATAATGTTTTACAGGCTTTCTATCAGAAACCTTTATATGATATGGCTCTCCTTTCAGAAATGAGTATGCAATTCTGGCCATTACCTCTACCATATTTTCCCTTCTTTACTATTCTAATGGTACCTCTTTCTTTTGTGCAGCCAATCATTGGATTTGTATTATGGACATTTATTAATATTATTGGATATTCTTTGTATGTTTATCATTTTTGCCGGCAAAACAAAATTAATATACCCATTTATTATCATGTAGCATTATTCTTAAGCTTGCCGGTTTTCTTGAATTTTTTCCTCGGGCAAATAAATTTAGTTATGCTCATCGCATTAGGTGAAACGATTACTGAACTGAGAAAAGGGCATGAATTTAAAGCAGGGTTTTGGCTTTCAGGTTTACTACTTAAACCACAAACCCTAATCATATTACTTCCTCTTTTATTCATTCAAAAGCGCTTCAAGGTCTTATATGGAATGGTAGCAGGTTCAATCACAATCATTATGATAAGCGTATTTCTAGCTGGAGAAACTGCGATATCTGGTCCATATTCTGTTATATTAAATTGGACTACGCTCAATCATCAAGATATTATAGGTGATTCGGGAACTACATTTTTTTCGCTTTTCTTGAATTTGGTAAAAATATTCCCCAACTACTTGGCTATAGCAATACCATCATTACTAACGATATTAACAGTCTATCTAATTGTTAGGATATGTACCTCAAAGAATAAGCAAGGTAATTATATTGATGATAACATTTTTTTATTACTTACATATTCAGTGACATGTACAATTACTCCTCATAGTAATATCCATATGCTAATACCAATAATCCCCTTGTTGATATTGGCAATTCATCAAAAACAAATACAAGCAAAAATAGTACTAGCATGGATATTTATACCCACAACATCTTTCCTATTAGCAGGATTAATATCAACGGAATTCGCTCACGTGGTTGGTGGATTAAGTGTATTACTAGTGAATCTTTATATTCTGTTTTGGAAAGTAATTACTGTAAAGAAAAATTCACAGTTATCAATCTGATATAAATAATTAAACTTGATTTCTAATCTATTCTCTGAAAACTAATGTGGTCGTATTAAAACCATTCTTTTCTAAATGTTCTTTCATCAAATCAAAAGCAGTTCTTGTTGAAAAAGCTTGTCTATCATACTTATCACAAGAATGTTGAGAATTTACGATTTTTCCAGAGCTTAGTAATGAAGAACGTAAATCTAATTGGAACCAATTTTCACAATATATAGTCGTAATTATTCCAAATTGAAAAAACGGCGGTGAGACAAACATCTCAGGCGGTGTGATACTTCCATTTGGAAGAACCTCCAACTCTGGCAATCCAGCAGAGATTATTATTCGATCTGGTTGAAGATCATCCAGTAGTGAATTCCCTTGCATCCAATCTGGTTTTTCTAAATTTAGATAATCCAGGATTGTTGGGGAAATATCCAGGTTTTGGGTATTGGAATATAAACGAGTATTGAAATCATTATTAGGGAAATGAAAAATTAAAGGAATTCTATTTGTTGTCGTCCACTGTTGTCCATGATCACTTGTTATGATCAGGATGGTATCATCAAAGATACCATTATTCTCTAAATAATCAATTACACGGCCAATTTCAAAATCCAGACTATAAATAGCGTCATCATAGCCATCAGAATCCCAGTTTTTAGAAGTACTTATCTCATTTGAAAATTTTTGCATTTTATTAACAAATCTTGGACCATGCGTTCCCATCAAATGAATATGGATAAATAATGGTTGTCTAAAGTGATTGTTTTCAAAATATGAAATTAATTTTGTAATTTGATTGTTGTCCCATTCCACATCCAAGGGTTTCTTGATGAGTTCAAATGGCATTACTGCATTATCAATAAAGAACAGATAGCGTATTCTGGTCAGAATACGATCAAATAAAGTACTTAAGAAATATCCCTCTTCAATCAATTGATTTTTTGCTATCATTGAAAAAAACTTGCTTTGAGTAGACTTCCTTCCATTTACGAAATCAAAACCATCTAACATGTTATTTACATCTGCGTCTACATAATACGGAAAGCCAATCTGAATAGTCTGATAACCTAATGAATTTAATAATGCTGGTAAATGTTGAAACGCATCATCACCTCGTAAGATATTGGGGGGAAACACCATACGAGTTTGTGTAGTGTATTTACTTGTAAAGATTGAGTTTATTGATCCCGCTGTGTTACCACTGTTAGAATAAGCGTTTTCAGCAACAAGAGATTCTCTGGATAAATCTAACAGTCTCGGCGAGGTATTACGCTCATATCCATATACTGATAAATGGTCTGCATTAATCCCTTCGCATGTAATTAAAATGATGTGTTGTTTATTTTCTAAATTATTAGAGTTCTCAACAATAACAACATCCTTCGCTTCAACAATTTGTACCCATCGAATAATAGGGGGAATTATCAAAAATATTAATACAGAAAACGAAATGATCTTAAATTTTTTAGAATTTAGTAATTTTTCAAAGACCACTTTTGTCTTTGAATTCTTATTATGAAAGTAAACCGCCCAGTAAATTATTATAAATAAGTATAAAAATGCATACAATGCACGTGGGATGCCATTTAAACTGAATAAACCAGTAGAAAAAATTGTATAGGTAAAATTGTCAAATAAAATTATGCACAACGAGGAAACCACAACAGCAGGGAGTAACCCTGAAAAAATACTTATAAATATTTTGCTAGATTTTGACGAGGAAACTGCACTAAGAAGAATTATTGGTAATATCCAGATGATTGAAACCCAGAAAGCAATGTTAAATATGAAAAGTAATATGTTAAAATAATGAGAAATACTGGAACCACTTAAATAAGATGGTTTAGTGAATAAAAAAATCCATTCCATCAATCCATAGACAAATACTGATAATACACAAAGAGAAAAGTTATAAGCAATGAAAACCTTCTTGCCTTTTATGTTCTGAATGATTTTATAAGCAAAATTACGAATATGTATCATATGTAAGGATGGCTTCTAATTTCAGGGGGGTTATAAATTAAACTAATCTCACTTAAACCACATTTATCAACTTGCTATCCTTGTGCAATTTTGGGTTTTAGTAAAAAATCAATTTCAAACTGATAAGTCTATCCTTACTTCTTCTTCACCTTGGGACCAGACGGGGTGTCTTCGATCTCATAACCGAGATCAGTCATCTGGTTGCGGATGGAATCTGCATCTGCCCAGCGCTTTTCTTTTCTCGCTAGTGTCCTCGCCTCTACAAGCTCGCTAATTTCAACAGGAATTTCCTCTTCCTTTGGTTGCCAATTCGCAAGATCCAACCCGAGCACCTCATCCATTTTCAAGAGCGTGGCTTTTCGGGTGGATGCCGGCAAATCTGAACGGACCAGTTCCCAGACTACTGCAAGCGCACGGGGCATATTGAGATCATCATTGATGGCATCGGTGAATTTCTCCAGTATGGTTTCATCCACCGTTCCAGGTTCACCCCATTCGTACATGGTTGTCCTTAATCGATTAAGGGCAACCGCAGCCCCATCCATACCCTCCCAGGTGAAGTTGAGTTTCGCCCGGTAGATCGCGCTGAAGGAGAAATATCGGTACACCAGTGGGTCATAGCCTTTTTCCATCAGGGTCGATACACGGATAAAACCTCCGGCTGATTTCGCCATTTTCTCTTCGCCCATCTGGAGGAAGTAACAATGCATCCAGAAATTTGCCAGGCGGGTGCCGTAGCACGCCTCTGTTTGGGCAATTTCATTGGTGTGGTGCACATTGATATGGTCTTCACCGCCACTATGGATATCAAAATACTGCCCCAGATATTTGGCAGACATGGCTGAACATTCGATGTGCCAGCCCGGAAAGCCCACACCCCAGGGGCTATCCCACTCCATCTGGCGTTTTTTATCGGCGGGGCTGAACTTCCACAGCGCGAAATCAGTGGGATTGCGTTTTTCCCCCATATCGATGCGTGCGCCGGCTTTCAAGCCTTCGACATCCAGCCTGCCCAGGAGACCATAATCCGGTTGTTTGGATGTATCAAAGTAAATGCCGTCAGAGGTGCGGTAGGTGTAGCCCTTCTCTTCAATGCATCGGATGGTATCGATTTGTTCTTGAATATGATCGGTGGCGCGACACCAGATGGTAGGTTCATAAATATTCAACCGTTTAAGATCTTCCTTGAATGCCTGCGTATAATACTCCGCGATCTCCCAGGCTGTTTTTCCGGTGCGCGCGGAACCTTTTTCCATCTTGTCTTCACCTTCATCAGCATCAGAGACCAGGTGCCCTACATCCGTAATATTCATTACGTGTTTTACCTGGTATCCATTCCACACGAGTACACGCCGCAATGTATCTGCAAAAAGGTATGCCCGCATATTACCGATATGAGGATAATCGTACACAGTTGGTCCACAGGAATAAACACCCACCTCAGGTGGATTTATGGGTTCAAATTCGCGGATCTTTCGGGTAAAGGTATCAAAGAGATGAAGTTTCATAAGTTATCCTGGCAGTATTCTCAACCCGGGAGATTAAATGGTTGGTTGAATGCCATTATAATAAGCGCAGTTCGAATTGGAGTCAACCAAATGCCTGAATTCCCAGAAAGAAACGGGATAGTTAGAAGAATAATTCCATGGATGTGGGTCATCGCCTTGACCAGCACTATTCTTTCGATGATCCCGTACCAAACACTGATCGCCTGGTTGGGTAAACTGGAAGCGGATGGAACTTTCGATTCACTCTCCGAAAGCAGTCATTTGATCCTGGCTTTAACATTAAAGGTTTTCTCCCTGGTTATCCTGGTTGGGATAGCCTTTCTATCCCGCAAGCCTGAAGAATCTGAAGCCAGGTTATTAAAATTCAGGACCTGGTTGAAATCCATCCAACCGAAAGAAGAAATTCGTGTTCTCTGGTCAGCAATGCGAGGCGAAAAAGGGAATGGGATTTTCTGGATTGGTATCCTTGCTTTAATGATCATGGGTATATTTATCCGCTGGAAGATGATTTCTTACCCGGTCTGGTACGATGAAGCCTACACTTTTATCAAATTTGCCAGTCGCCCGTTCAGATACATCATCACCGATTACTCCGCGCCGAACAATCACATTTTCCATTCGCTTCTCGTTGCACTGGTTTACCGGATTGCAGGTATTCATGTGTGGGCGCTGCGCCTTCCGGCGCTTGCAGCGGGGATTATCCTCGTACCAGCGGTATTTCTGGCTGGCAGAAAAATGTCGAATTCCATTGGCGGATTCATCGCTGCCTGTGTGATAACCATTGCTCCAGCATTGGTGGATTTCTCAGTTAATGCCAGGGGGTATACACTGGTTTGTCTCTTCGCAGCCATCAGCTTCTGGTTGGCACTGGAGATTGCGTATAATCGTCGGGCAATATTCTGGATTCTGCTGGTGCTTTGCAGTGTCTTGGGTTTTTACACCATCCCCACGTACCTGTATCCCATTGGTGGAATTTTCCTCTGGCTCCTGGGGTTTGGATTTTTTAAAGCACGCAGCAAATCAGAACTAAAGGCGTTTCTCCTGCGCTGGCTGGCAGCCGGCTTGATCACAGTTGGGTTAATTATCCTGGTTTATTCGCCAGTCATCTTATTTGGAACCGGTTTTCAGTCTATTGTCGGGCATGAATTCATCAGACCAGAAGACACGAATAAAATACTATCCGCGATTACCTCCCGTTCGGTCAAAGTATGGGAGTTATTCAATAGCCGGGTTCCGCTCTGGATCACCTGGATAAGCATTATTGGTTTTACCCTGCATGTTTTGTCTTCTGTAATTAGATTCCGAAAGTCAATACCGTTCTGGTTGATTACCAGTGCATGGATCTTCCTGACTCTCATATTGCAGCGGGTGGTCGCTGTCCCCCGGATATGGCTCTTCCTATTGGTTTTCTATATACTTTTATCGGTTGATGGATGGATGTGGATTAGCAACATCCTATTGAAAAAAATGCCGTCAAACAAGATAACCATCGTAATTATCCTGGCCGGGATGCTTGGCATTACAGCATGGGCTGGATTTAGCGAAAAACTTCTGCCAAAAGCATCCAATATTGAGGAAAGTCACAATGAGCAGGCTGCCAAGTTCATCAGCCAGAATATTCCCCCAGATATGGCTCTCGTCGGGGTCGCCCCTACGCCCATCCAGGTCAGTTACTACCTGATGCAGCAGGGAGTAGCCTATAACCGTTTTTATGACCGCAACCGACCGGAAGATCTGTCTGCCGCGTGGGTGATCGTGGTGGAAAAATCAAAATTCCCAACCTTAGAAGAAGTTCTCACGCATCAGTATCCTCAAGGAGTGGATGAAATTCAAAGTGAAAAGATCTTGTTCACTTATAAGCGGCTGAGTATCGTTGCTGTTACCTTTAAACCCTGATACAGGTTATTCAAACCGTTGTTATTCATGCTACAATTTAACTATGTCTAATACAAATCACCCCCCGGTTGATGAACTGGCAAGAGAGAAACACCAACGGCAATTTTTATGGCAAATATTTCTTCCCATCCTTGTCGCAGCTTTGGCATTTATTGCATTGGGCGCTATTGCTGCCAGCGCAGGAGGAGATAGACCAGCCGTTTGGGCAAACATCTCTACCATCCTGATCGCCTGCATTCTGATGTTTACCGGCTTGGGGTCCATGCTTTTCCTGGCAGCAGGTATTCTGGGAGTGGACTGGTTGATCAAGAAAATACCACCATTCAGCTACCTGGTTCAATTGTATGTCATGTATTTTGGTAAGAAGATCAGAGATCTGGCAGATCAATCCACTAAACCAGTGGTAAACATACAAACCAATGTGTCTGCTACAAAGCCTGTGATCAATCGAATCAAGAGAAATATTTCGCGCGTATTGCATCGTAAAGAGGTCTAATGGAAGAAAATCAGAGTTGGAAAAGAAACATACTGGTGGCAGGAGCTTTGATCGGCGCTCTGAGCGGGCTGACAGCCGCATATTTGTACGTAAAGAAAACTGAAGAATTGACCGAGAGACCACGATTGACCAGCGGGGAGGGTGTAAAAATTGGTCTCGGGCTGGTGGGATTGCTCAAAATGATCACCGATCTGGGAAGTAAATAGGCATAAACTGATAAATACATGGCATTCGGACAACTTCCTGCCCTGCATGTTCACCCAAAGTATCTGGTTGCGGGTCCGCTTAAACGTGAATTTGTTATTCTTTCTGATGGGAAATACAAGCTGGACACCCTGGGTGGACCTGGCGCCTATGCAGCCTGTGGGGTTGCCCTCTGGGACCAACCGGTCGGATTAACATGTCGTGTAGGTGAAGATTATCCGCATGAATGGCTGGAGGATCTGAACCGTCACCAAATTGATACTCGTGGTGTAAAGATATTATCGCAGGTAATGGATTTACGTCACTTCACCGGATACACCGCACCCGGGGAATATGAAACCAGTAATCCGGTCAGGCATTTTGCACGCCACGCTATCCCATTCCCATCAATCTTATTAAATTACACATCACCCCAAGACAAAAAATTAGGTATCGAGGAAATTCAACCCACCTCTCCACGATCGAATGACATTCCAAAAGACTTCCTGGATGCAACCGCGGCGCATATCTGCGCAATGGATTATCTCACGCAAAGTTTGCTGCAACCCGTCTTACGTTCCGGAGAAGTAAAAACAATAACAATTGATGCACACGCATCGTATATGCAGCCAGAATACTTTAACAAACTCGCTGCCATTGTGTCGGGTTTGACGGCTTTTATGGTCAACGAAAATGATCTACGATTATTCTTTCGAAACCGAACAAGCGATATTGTAGAAATGGCTTCTTCTGTTGCCAATCTTGGCTGCGAAATGGTGATCATTCATCTTGCTGATGGAAACAAATTGCTATACGAATCGACTACCCGAAAAAAATGGCTGGTTCCTTTGTATCCCAGTACCAGGATCAACTACCATACTGCGCAGGCAGCTTTTGGAGGCGGCGTTCTGGCGGGATATCGCACATCTTTTGATCCTGTGCAGGCATTAAAATACGGAATTATTACCGAAAGCATCGCAGCAGAGGGGTTACATCCGCTTAATATTTTTGAGTCCCTACCTGGTTTAGCTCAAGCGAGAATCAATGCTCTCGATGAGATGATTCGCCTTATCTGATGACTAATTAATTCCCAATAATTCGAAAACTTCAAGAGCCTCACGCTTTCCTTGAACCAGCAGGGGATCCAATCTGCGTAGCATCACATGTTGACGAACTTCTTGAGCTGTCTGGGCACTCAGAATGATCTGGGAGGCTTGCGCTGATTCCTGCAACCGCTTTGCGATATTAACAGAATCACCTAACGCAGTAAACTCCATACGCTTATCCGAGCCGATCATGCCAATAATTGCTTCGCCGGTATGGACACCCATAGAGAAATCCAGGTGAAAATCAGCTTCTAATTGTGAATATACCTGCGGCAGAACTTCACGAATTCGCCAGGCAGTCCGGATTGCGCGCATGGCATGGTCAGGTTGCGGCAGGGGAGCATTGAACCATGCCATCACTGAATCACCCAGAAATTTATCAATCGTCCCCCCTTCTTCCAGAATGATTTCAGCAGCAGCAGAAAGATAACAATTAACAACAGAAAGCAACACTTCTGGAGATACATTTTCGCCCAGGTTTGTAAATCCCGAAATATCTGCGAACAAGATGGAAAGAGTTGCACGACTACCACCAAGATGAAGCGTATCCCGGTCCAACTGCCTGATGACTTCAGGGTTGACCATCCTCTCAAACAATTGCTGGTGCGCTTTGAGCTGGTTTGTTTCTGTCAGATCTTCCATTACCATTGTCAGACCCCGCATTTTCTTTTCTTTTGGGTCTCTCAATGGGGCTAAAGACACCCGTATATCCATTGTCCCTTTCTCGGATGATACCGGTTTTATCTCGATCCCTGTGAGTGATTTTTCACTTGTTTCAACCGTCGAAAGGTGTGGCTCAATTTGTCTGGCAAAATCTGGAAGAGAATCGGCGAGGGCAGGTAGCAATTGCATGCCGGGTTGAATTTGCAGCATCTTTCTGGCAGAAGGGTTGCAAAAAATCACATTACGCGCTTCATCGGTAGTGATCACTCCGCTTGTAAGCGAAGAGAAAACGGAGATCATGAGATTTTTTAATGCGGTGACATCTGACAGACTTCGTTGCATGGATGAGTAAAGACGTGCATTTTCTAGAGCAATGGCTGCCTGGTTTGAAAAAGTCATCAGCGTTTCCCGATCCATATCAGAAAAGACTCGATCCGTAACCCGATGATCTGTATAGATCACACCCACCAAATCATCTTTTATTAGAAGGGGAACGCATAAAACTGACCGCAACTTGTAAACCAGTACGCTCTCTTGATTCTGAAAGCGGGGATCTTCACGAGCGTTGGTCGTCAGCACTGGCTGGCAGGTATCCATCACCCTCTGGATTATTGTTCTTGATACCTGGATATCTTCTTCTGCAAGAGAATCCTGCTCCCAATTACGCGCAATCTGGGTGACGAATTTACCACTCATGTCGCGCCGCATGAGGAATCCGCGCTCAGCACCGGTAATCTCAATAATCGTATCCATCACATTTTGCAGGACCACCCTTGTTTCAAGGGAACTATTCAATAAACGGCTGGTCTCTGCCATACGATTCAAACGGTCATGATCTCGGTGATGGATCTGCAGTGCATCTCTAATTTCCTTTATTGACTGAACCAATGCACCACTGAGCATTATCCCCTGAGGAAACGCCATTTTTGCTTCAGGGGTCGATAACATCTCCTGTAAATCTGATATCGATCTTTCAAGACTTGCCAATTTATCGATAGTAGTTGAAACAGTGGGTTTCATTCTGATTTCTTTCTAAACCTGATTCTACGAGCAATCATACGCAATAGTAATTTCCTGTATATTAATCTGCTTTGCATTGTAACTTCACGATTATGATCTGGATTTTCTGAAAATACCAAATTCTCATAAGCATCTGCAAAGTCTAGTATCTCTGCCCGCATCTCTGGAAGATAATCCGCCCAGCGTACTATCCTTTCTCTGGGAGTCAAACCACCAGGAGAAGGTTCGCCGCCAAACATTAGCGCGGTTTCCGGTAAAACAAGTGCTTGATCTACATTGGATGTAAAGTTTAATCCTGATAGCCAATTGTCTGCCTGTACCCTGCCCTTATTTCGCTGCATCCTGAGACGCATTATCCATACACTCAGATGAGTGTTAAATACCAGATATATGAATAATGCAATGAATACTACCAAACCAATCAGCAGCCACGGGACTACCATGCCAGCTTGACCAGAATATTCTGCAGCTCTACCATAAAAATCTTCTTCAAATTCACGGGGATCGCGAATACGTGGTGTTCGTACTGGAGTTAGATTTAACAATGGAGATTGCTTTATAGCTGGCGGAGTTGGTGTCGGTTCAATCTCATTACTGCTCAACCCGGCTGATAACTGGTATTGTGGCTGAGAGCTGGTTGCTTCAAATGGAATCCAGCCATATTCCGGAAAGAATACTTCCACCCAGGCATGAGAATCCTGCATCCGCACTGTGTAGAGACCCTCATTTTCATCCAATTTTCCCTGTGCAAAACCTACCACCATTCGGGCGGGAATTCCTACTGACCGCATCATCATTACAGCTGCGCTGGCATAATAATTACAAAACCCGGCTTTGGAATCAAAAAGGAAATAATCCACCGGATCCTGACCAAATGGAACAGGATCCATGGTAACCTGATAATGCATTTCGTTACGAAGAAAGTCGGTAATCGCCTTAGCTTTTTCAAAGCGCGACCCATACTTTGCCGTAATGGAGAATGCCAATACCTTGACCCGCTCAGGCAGATCTGGAGGAACCTGCAGGTAGAGCTTGCGTATTTCCTGAGGGTCTTCCACTTTTAGTGCAATTATTTCTTGTTTGTCCACATGCAATATTGGTGACGTAAAAGTATATTCAGCTCCTGAATAGATCAGAGGGTCAACCTCCACACGATCCATATCCATAAACTGCGTGATTTCTGGTTGAATAAAAATAACCGGAGTGAGATTAAAGCCAGATGGTTCACGCTCTGTGTAAAGAGTTTTTAATGAATTAGTAATGACCTTTACGTGAAATTCCCTTTTAGCAGCACCTTTCCATTCCGCTAAAATGGGCAGCTGATCATCGGTGCCAATCATGTCTGCTGGCATCGACGAAGTGGACCATACTCCCAACTTATAAGTGTCATAAGTCCGCACGCGCCAGAAGAAGCGATCATCCTCAACGGGGGGCGGGTCAACTCGAACCTCAAAAGCAGGAGCTGGGGATTGATTCGCATTTGTTCCCAGAGAGAATTCATCAGAGTAATAGGTAAGGCTAAAATTTGAATCACTTTTCAGAGGAGCAAAAAGGTTGGCGAAAGTCTTTCTCAGGTTTGACCAGGTTGAATTTGTATCATCCCAGACTATTTCTTCCGGCATGTAGCGCACTCCGGCACTCGGTATCAAACTTATACCCAAACCAAGTCCAATTGCCAACAGGATGGTGATGCGGATCAAATCTCTTTCGGCTGCCAGGCGATTTTCAGAACCCGTATCCTGCCATCCTTGGCGCTGGATAATCAAATTCATACGGGCAATCAGGATGATAATAGTCAGACTTAATGCAAGGATTAATATCCCGCGGTGCGGGTAATAAATATCGAACCAATCAATAATCAGATAGCTAATTAATACAGGCACGATTAGCATCCAAGTTCTTCCGCGCCGAACGATGAAATATGTTCCTGTATATGCAATTACCCAAATGAGACAAAGCGCGCCCCACAAGAATAAGATTGGATCTGAGAGAGCCCGGTCAGCCTGAATTTGTCGCAATGAAAAAACAAATCGCTGAATAATCACATCCAGCCGATAAAGCCATGTTCCATCAGGTTGATAGATTGATATGAGCAGCCATAATACAGCAAACCCGCCGTAAATCAATCCAATTATGACCATCCAACGAAAATTAAATCGTGTGTACCCCACCCAGACGCCCAATATACAGGCAAAGGGTAAGATATTTTGAATCATGAAGAGCTTATCCACCCACCCGGTCGCAGCCAGCCTTCCGCATAAGAGAATTAATAAGACCAGTGAAAGAAGTAATGACCCCGCATCCAACCAGCGGACGGGGCGGAAATTTCTGTTTTCCATCATCTTTTGAGTGTACAATGATGACATTGCTAACGTCAACCTTGTTGAGAGAGGAAGATCAAACCAATGGAAGGTTTTTTAGCTGGTCAAATAGAACTCAATCTCTTTTTCCAATCCCTTGGATTGTGGTTGCTGGAGCCCATGCGGGCATTTACATTCCTGGGGAGTGAGCAGTTTTTCATCCTCATCATGCCGATTGTTCTATGGTGCATCGATTATCCACTTGGTTTACGGATCGGGTTACTACTTATAACCAGCGGTCAAGTAAACGGTATTTTCAAGGTTCTTTTTCACTCACCACGACCATTCTGGTTTGATAACAGGGTCGCTGCCCTTTCCGTTGAAAATTCTTTCGGTATCCCATCTGGTCATGCGATGAATACCAGCAGCCTGTTTGGTATGTTCGCCATTGGGATGCATAAAAGGTGGATCAAGATTGTCAGTGTTATCCTGATCGTCATGGTTGGAATTTCGCGATTGTATCTGGGTATGCATTTTTTAAGCGATGTTATCGGCGGCTGGATTCTGGGTGGAATTTTATTACTCCTGTTTATCAAACTGGACAAACCGGTTACGACCTGGTTTATTAATAAGCCAGTAAATACTCAAAACCTGACAATCATTCTAACTTCACTGGCATGGATCGGCATTGGTCTGGTGCCCAATTTACTTCTATCCCAATTTGTTATGCCACCCGAGTGGATTACCAATGCCATCCATACAAACCCTGAAGCAATACCACAACCTCTTGAGATCAGTGGAACCTTTACTTTCGCGGGTATCTGGATGGGGTTAGGGATAGGTGCGATCTGGATGAGAAGGCGGGGTGGCATGGACGCCAAAGGGGTTGGCGCTCAGCAACTCTTCCGCTTCATAATTGGAATCGCCGGAACCTTTGTCTTGTGGATGGGTCTCGACCTGCTTTTCCCCGGTGGAGAGTCGGTGTTAGCTTTGATCCTGAGAATCATCCGCTATGGGTTGGTTGGTTTTTGGGTTTCGGGTGGTGCTCCAGCTGTATTCCGAAAACTTAAGATTGCCAATCCGGCAATGCATGAAGCACAATTGTAAAAACATCTACTTGCAGATAAGATGTGAAATTCCTATAATACCTTTATCAGAAGAATGGAGGTAAAAAATGCGGAAGATGCTTAGTTTTCTTATGGGGGCTATGATTGGCGGATTGGTTGGATCTACCTTTGCTCTACTATTTGCCCCGTCATCCGGCACCGATTTACAATCCAGAATTAAAACTAATTTCACCAACTTGACAGAAGAGATACACCAGGCAGCTTCTGACCGTCGTAAAGAACTCACTCTTCAACTGGAAACTCTACGTAAAGGGTAGATATAATAATTAAATATATAAAAAAGGCATTTCGATACGAAATGCCTTTTTTGTGTTGTTCAACTAATTTATTCCACAGACAGGTAATATGGAGCCGGCTGGCGGGTGAAGCGGGTTGTTCCACTAATAATAACCATCACGGATTCCCCTTCAGATATACTAACAGGTATGCTTGCCCGATTTGTTTCATCCAATTCCACATAAGAAACGCGGGTTCCGTTAGATCCAAATGATACAAGACTTACCCGGTAAGTTTGTGGAAGCTGATTGTACAGACGAACAAAGCCAGCGCTTTCCCAACCGCCATCTCCGCCTTCAAAATCTTCGAAATAGTTAATCTCAGGGATACTGATGTCATCAATAAGCATCCCTTCGCCATTGACAGCCGCATCGGTGACATATTCGAAACGAATCTGTACTTTTTGACCGGCATAATCAGAAAGATCAATCGACTCTTTTATCCAATTGAAGGTTTTTCCGTTGTATCCCCATCCAAAACTGTTACCAGATATATCTTTATCGGTACCTGATGGGGTTCTGAGGATATCCCATTTTTCACCATCGATGGATGCCATCACATAAGCGTAATCATAATCTTGCTCGAGATCATACCAGGTATAGTATTCCAGTGTGACTGCATCAGAGACATCAGTCAGGTCAAATTCCCGGCTGAGGTACATATTGGATTCATCGCCTTTATTTGACCAGAAAGCATATTGACCAGAGTTCGGTTCGGTATCCAACAGGGTGGTTGTTGTTTTCCCTTGAAGTGTGATTGTATGCTCACCCGGACAATTGATTAACAGATAATCTGCTCCATATTGCTGAACGGTATCAGAGTAACTGCCGGTTGGGCAGGAATTGATATCTGTTGAAATGGTGGCAGGGAATAACGGAGAATAATCCTGATAGACAAATCTCCCATCCCCCACCGAGGCGTCATTGATATAGTTGCTCACAACCCAATCGGCAAATACCTCATCTGCGGTGATGACTTTTCCCGTGGCAGGATCAATTTGGTTTAGATCGGTCAGAATTTTATCGATGCTTACCATCCCATTTTGATCTTCAGAGACCAATGCTTTGGTAGCTTCTTCTCCAAAACGATCGAGGAAGTATTTTACGAATAAGAAACTGGCTCCATAATGACCACTATTATCGCCCACGCCCACACCCCAATCTGTCAGTTGTAAATCGGGATTCATGAGATATGAGCTATCGAATCCACCCACATCGTATCCATTGATATAGGCAGCCAGTTCCGAAAAGCCTTCATTCAACCATGTTTCTTCATTAAGATCACGGTACCAGTGAATCATATGTTGAAACTCATGAGCAAGAACACCATATGTAAACTCATCAGCCAGATCCAGGTTATCTCCATTTAACAAGAATAATTCATGCGCATTACTGTACTCATGCACTTCTGGATTGTATTCATCTGCAGATGAGAAATAACCAGCCAGGTCATTTCCAGCATTGGATGCCAGCAATATATACAATCGTGGATCGTTATCTACACCTGGGGTCCATTCTGAACCGAAGAACTCCCGATTGGTTGGATATATCTTCTTTTCAAACGTCTCTGCTAGACGTTTCAGATCTCCTTCGTTGTAAGTCACGCCATTTTCTATCCAAAAATAAAGGTGGGGAGTCTGGTATCGTAAGGAAGCGGTTATCTGGAAAGATTCATTCGTATCTGTATTTGTAATCCAGAATGGCTTTGAATCTCCAATCATGTAAGGCACCAGCGGAGCTGGAACAGTAAGTGGAATATCTTTCTTTCCATAAATGCGAGCAGACAAATCATAGAGATTGGTAATGGGTACTTCAACTTCCTGCATCACTCGCAACATATAATACGCTTTTTCCTGACTTTCTTCGGGGAGTAAATCAGGTAAAGGTATTGGATCTGCGCTAAATTTATCTGGATCCATGACTATGGTTGTTTCGGTTGGTTTTACTGAGCTCACTGAGGTTGGACCGAAGAAGCTGTACCCGATTGCTCCCATTCCAACAATTAGACAACAGCATAGGATGATGATCGCAATCAAAATTATTACAATGACAACCGGTTTTTTCATACATCCCTCTGGCGTGCTTATTTCATAAAAAATCGTACTGGTTTTCATTATACCCAGTACGATTAAAATCAGATGATTATTGTAAAGATTATCTCACTAAAACCAAGTTTATTCTACGATAGGCACATAACTGGAGTATCCATCAGATATTGCCTTGAAATTTAACAGAACCAAATTTTGGGTACAGTCTGTGGTAGTTGATATAAAGACCTTATTAGAAAGTACATTACCACTCAAGTCGTAGAGTTGTACCCATACAGTCTGGTTGGAAGCGACCACCTTCGTTCCAAGAACCAGTTCATAACCACCTTCTCCGTAACTGGCTGCTGCACCGGTCATACCCACCAGTGAAACAGCTGCTCCATTCCAGGTTCCACCAGCTTTAACAACAATGTTCTTAATGGGTGACCCATCGGTATCGAAAACCTGTCCGGCAATCCCCTGCCAGCCGCATCCTGCACTGGAGTTTACAAAATTCTGAATCATCACAGGTGATCCGGCTTGAACTGCAAATGGATATACCTGGCTGGTGGGAGCTGCTGTCACAATTGCTGTGGCAGATGGTGCAGTAGGTGTATTGGTTTTAACTGTTGTTGCTGCAGGTATCGCAGTGGTTGGTACTGAAGTTGGCACCTGCGTATTTGCTGTGGTAGGGGTCTTCGTAGGTGTAGCAGTATTCGTCGCCGTTGGATCAACAGATTGAGTACTGGAAACAGTCACCAGGGAAGATGGAACCTTGTATGTGGATAGAGGTGTGGGATAGGCAACCGTTGGTGTTGCGGTTGCTGCTTTTGCCATCAGCGCATCTGAATCACCATCTTTAATGGTCGCAGGAGTTGGAGTGGTTTCAAAGAAATGCGCTTCTCGCACCACTTCAGTTACACCTTCTGTGACCGCTTCCGGTTGACAGGCTGCCAGAATGATCCCCAGAATGATTAAGCTGATTATCTTGAAATGACGCATAGACCTCTCCAACGGTTAAATGGCGACACTGCCTTTTCCGTAAAAGGAGGTGCAATAATCAGACCAAACCAATTATTCTAAATTTCTTTGCTGGCGAAGATTCAGACGCCACAGACCGATGAAACCCCAGACCAATATTCCCAGGACATTTATTGCCTGCAGCGCGATGATAAATGTAAGTGCCTGGCTTTTGGAAATTCCATACAATGGCAGCAATGTGACCGCTACAAACTGATATACACCGACATAACCCGGGGTGGAAGGAATTGCGCTGGAAAGACCCATTGCCAGAAGCAGTACAAAAGCCTGGGCGAAGTTAAAGCTCATATTCAGTCCATAGCTGAGCATGATCACACCAAATGCATCAATAGCCCACAGGATAGCCGAGTATAAAAGAAACGTACCTGCCCGAGCAGGGTGGATAAAGGCACCGGCACCCAGAATAAAATCGTGCATTAATTTCACAGCAACCGAACGGATTTTTTCTGGCAGGGGTAAACCCAACAGAATCCGTTCAAGCCATCCGGAAAACCGCGGAGCGAGGAACAAGAATATTAATGCAGCAAATCCAATAATTCCCATCACACGCATGGCATTGCCCAACCATTCGGGTGTTGCACCGATAAACGGGATTGAAAAAACGCCGATGAGCACCAGGATCACCACATCCAGCATCCGTTCAGTCATGGCAGTGGCAAAGATGTAAGACTTGGAAACACCGGTTTTTTGTCCCAGCATGACCGTACGGATAACTTCACCAGCTCTTGCAGGCAGGAAGTTGTTCCCCAGGTAACCCACCGCTGCAGCCCAGAACATGGTTAGAGCAGGCACCTTTTGCCGGGCAGAAACCAGAACACCCCAGCGGACACCACGCAAGAAAATCGTTGTCGAGCTGCACAGGAAAAGGATTACCAGAAATTCTGGTCGGGCGGTCTGGATAGTGGTGAGCATCTCCTGCCAGGATACACCCCGAATTGCCAGGTAAAGTAAAATGGCAGCAATCACAATAGACACTGCCAGGTACCATTTGTTGACAGGTTTTCGCTCGGGAATCACCTCTGTGTTGTTGATTTCATCAGGTGTGTTCAATTACATCTCCAGAATGATGGTAACTGGACCATCATTTACTAATTCTACTTTCATATGGGCACCAAAAACGCCCTGACCGGTGTCTATCCCCATTCCCCGCAGACAATTCGTAAAGTAATCCACCAGCGGTGAAGCGATCTCTGGTTGGGCGGCATCAATAAATGCCGGGCGTAATCCCTTCCGGGTATCAGCGTACAGGGTAAACTGCGAAACAACAATTGCAGATCCCTTCACATCCAGAAGGGATAAGTTCATTTTTTCTTCAGCATCCGGAAAGATGCGGAGGTGGGCGCACTTACGAGCCAGTTTTTCGGCATTTTCCTGCCGGTCGGTGTGTGTCACACCCAGCAGGATCAACAAACCGTTGTTAATTCGAGCGGTTGTCTGCCCATCCACTTCGACCTGCGCGCGACTGACGCGCTGCAACACAGCCCGCATTACTCATCCATCTGCGGAAGTCCAACCGCTTCACGAACTTCCTTCATCGTCTGTGAAGCTATCGCGCGTGCACGACGGGCACCATCCATGAGGATATCATTCACTTCATCCGGCTTTTTCGCAAACTGCGCTCTTCTCTCCCTGAAAGGAGCCAAATGATCATTGAGATGTTTCGCGTAGAGCTTCTTACAATCCACACAACCGATCCCAGCCCGGCGGCACTCCATATTCACCATTTCCACATCTTCTTTTGGCGAGAAGATTTTATGCATGGTAAAGACATTGCAAACGTCCGGATTTCCAGGATCTGACCGTTTGAGACGAGCAGGATCGGTTTTCATGGTCATGATTCGCTGCTGAGTCTCTTCGGGTGATGAGGCAATCTCAATGTGGTTATTCAGGCTTTTGCCCATTTTCTGCTCACCATCCAGACCAAGGATCTTTGGAAACTCCGTCACCTTCATCTGTGGTTCCACAAGTACATTACAGTTGTAGCGATAGTTGAATGAACGTACTGATTCACGGGTAAATTCTATGTGCGGTGCCTGATCCACGCCCACCGGTACGGCATCTGCTTTGTAAAGAGCAATATCAGCGGACATGAGCACAGGATAACCAACCAAGCCATAATTCACATTGTTTGGGTTCTCACGCACTTTTTCTTTGAAAGTAGGCAGGTCGGTGAGCTTGCCCAGCGGGGTGACCATGGATAAGATGGTATGCAGCTCTGTTACCTGGGGCACCATACTTTGTACGAATATGATCGAATCAGTGGGAGAGATTCCAGCAGCCAGCCAGTCGAGAGCCATTTCCAGAATATTCTGTCGTAAATTGACGGTATCTTCCACAGTAGTGAGCGCGTGCAGATCAACAATGCAATAGATGCAGTCGTAATCTGCCTGCAAGGCGACATAATTCTTGATGGCACCCAGATAATTACCCAGATGCTGACGTCCGGTGGGGCGAGCCCCTGAAAAAACCCGACCTTTTTTGCCCATCGTTACTTCCTCAACTGTTCTTTCACGAGTTTCAAGACCTCACCCTCTTCTGCGTGACGTCCTGTTTTTAGTTTTGAATATACCAGCTTCCCATTGACCACCACTTCGAATCTGCCACCATCTGATGGAACCAGAGTAATTGCCTTAATTTCCGGCTCATACGCCTGGAGTAAATCGGCTGCCAGACCGACAGCGCGCGGTGTATAGTGTCAGACCATGCAATAGGTAATGGATATATCCAGCATTGATTCCTCCGAAAAAAACCTTTGCTTGATTATAAACGCAAGTTGGTTGAACCGGGAGGACCGACTCACAGGCTGATGACCTTTTCAGCTTTCTGGAGCGATTCGAGTATGTCACCCATCCCACCAACCACGCCCACTTTGACTTGCGATGATAGTCCAAAAGTATCCAGACGGGTCTGGCAAAGCACCAGTTCCACTCCCTTGCCTTCCAGTTCAGTCAGTTGTTCGAGAACAGGCGAACCTTCGCAGGCAAGCCTGACCACATCGGTATAGAAGAGAATCTTACCGGGTAAAACCTCCGATTGCAGTGTGAGGGTCAGGTATTTGACCGCCAGGCGTAATGGCAGGTCTCCCTGTGATTCGCCCATGCCATACCGGGTGAATAAAACTACGGATTGGTCTCTCATCATTTTCTCCTGTGCGGGTGGATTCCATGTAAAAACCGCCAGCGGCTGCCGGCGGTGGGGGAATACACAGGAAAGGAAAATAATCCGCCTACTTCAGCAACCGGAATGGTGGGTTGAACAGCCAACGGCTGTTCCTGGAATAAACTCAAAGGCAGTGGATCATCATGGTATCAACCCATTTGTAAGGTTTGAAGGATTCAATATAATCATATTTAATAATCAAATCTGAGAAGATACTATTTGAGGAAGCAATTCATACTTCATCTAGTAGTATTGACCTGCCTGATCCAATCATTCAACATTTCTTTTGTAAGAATGCTAATTCCATAGTCTGTTGATGAAGTAGCCCTACTCGTTGATCCTGGACAATCACCGGGATCGCCACCTGAAATAAACTTCTCGCCAACAACGACCTTACCACTTTCAACATCAACAAGCGAGACAACAATTTGGTGCTCTAACATATAAATTGAATTTGCATTACCAAAAACACAGGTATCGATAATCCTATCTGCCCGCCTGATGCACGCCACTGTTCTTGCCTTATAAACTGGTGAGTTTTGCGATTCATCTAACAACCATCCAGTTAAGAAGAAGTCCCACGGCCACTCGTCCATCTGCCCTAATGATTGATAATCAAGGGGAAAAACTGGGTCATCAGACATAGCATACGACCAAACAGGTTCTGAATATACCGGTAGTAATTCTTCTTGCCCGATTGCACTAGAACAAATCGTTCCTAGCTGGTCAATAAATACTTGACTTCTTGTCTGTTCTTGCGCCTTTCCTCTAGGAAGAAAGTAAAGAAAATAAAATAGTCCAAAAATAACTATTAACCCAAGGGCAGCAATTATCAATCGATCAATGTTGGGATTAGTTGAAAACACCGGTGTGTGTTTCTGGGAATTTTTTCCATTAAATTTTTCCATTTTCCTTTTATCCTTTTGAACTACATAACACCCTGAATACCCGCATAATACTCCAAACACACGACTTGCTAATCGTTATCCATTTTATATGAAATCAATAAACCACACTCACACATGAATTCTTATATTTCATTCAATATTTATTGAATCTACTCAGTCTCAATTCATATCTGTCACGAATGGCAATTCCTCAAACAAACTCACCTCTTGCCACAGTTACACTCTTCCCGCCAACCTGGATATGAATCTGTGAGCCATCCTGGCTGGCTTTGAGCAATAAAAGGGAGGGTCTGCCGATTTCATACCCCTGCTCGCTGCGGATATCAATAGAATTATTACCAAAGTACTTATTCTTCACCAGGTAGCCTGCCAGGCAACCATTTCCGCTGCCGGTGGCCGGGTCTTCGGGTACACCAAAGTAATCGACAAATACCCGCACGCTGATGTCATTCCCGGGTTCATTCGATTCGGGGCAAAAGATCAAAATTCCTTTTGATTCGGTATGAGCGATCGTATCCAGGTATAACTCCCGGTTTACCCGGGCATTCTTTAAGGCATTAATGCTAACTAAGGGGACAATAAAAAATGGCAGACCCGTTGAGACTTCCTCGACCGGGAATCGCTGATCCAAATCGGTTGAATCTAAATTAAGAATTTCGGCGAATAATTCCCTGGAATGCTGGGGACCAAAAACCGGCTGGATCTGCCGCATCCAGCTGTAGCCATCTGGGCTGAAAGTAACAGGAATCTGCCCCACCTGCAGATTCAAAACAACCTTATCCGCCTTACCATCCAGAAGCTGGCTGTTGATGATATGGGCGGTGCCAAGGGTCGGGTGACCGGCGAAAGGTACTTCTTCCATGGGGGTAAAGATGCGCACATCATACCCCCCACGATTTTGATCATCTGAAAGGATGAATGTGGTTTCAGAGAAATTGATCTCCCGAGCAATTTTCTGCATTTCTTCACCAGAAAGGTTGCCTGCATTCCGGAAAACTGCCAGTTGATTCCCTGCAAATTTCTTTTCAGTAAAAACATCTACAATATAAAATATCAGGTTTTTCATCGCCTTTCCTTCCGTTCAATCAGTAACTGCATGAGAGTAGTTATCCATAATTATATGCGGCGTGGTAACTTCACACGAGTTGATACGTATATTCTTTTAAGGGCAGTTGTTATGATCCTTGGATAATCAAATGTATAATGAATAATGGAAAGGTGGGCACTATGGATATTTTACTCAATCCCAATCTGGTTTATCTGGTTCTGGTCTTTGGCTTCATGCTGGCTATCCTGGCATTAGTCAGTCCGGGCACAGGTGCGCTGGAAGCAGGATCGATTATCCTGATCATCGCTGCAGGCTGGCAGATTGCACAAATGAACTTCAACTGGATCGCCCTGGTTGTATTGATCATTGGTGTCTTCCCACTCTTGTGGGCGATGCGAAAAACTCAAAAATGGATCTACCTCGTGTTGTCTCTGGTTGCATTAACCGCAGGAAGTACTTTCCTGTTTGTTGATGAAAGCTGGAGACCGGTAGTACATCCTGCGCTGGCAGTGCTGGTGAACCTGGTCGTAATCGCGTTTTTCTGGATCATCGTCAGAAAAGGTCTTGAAGCATTGCAGAGTGTTCCATCTCACAGCCTGGAGAGCCTGGTAGGCACCATTGGAGAAGCAAAATCAAGGGTGCACCGGGATGGCTCGGTACAGGTCGCCGGTGAACTCTGGAGCGCAGTCAGTGAGAAACCCATACCATCAGGAGCCAGGGTGATCATAAAAAATCGTAACGGATTCACACTGGAAGTAGAGGAATTACCTGCAAAATCTGGTAATGATTAGTATGTTCCTTCGGTAGTATCCATCTATTTATGAATTGAAATAAGGAGAACAACATGAACGAAGCAACCATTCCCATTCTATGTTTCATCGGTGCGGTAATTATCTTTCTCATCATGTTCCTGGCGAACGCGATCAAGATTGTGCCTGAATACCAGCGCCTGGTCGTTTTCCGGCTTGGACGTTGTATCGGAGACAAGGGACCCGGTCTTGTACTGCTCATCCCATTTGTTGACCGACCGGTAAAAGTGGACCTGCGCGAACAGGTACGCGAGATTCCGCACCAAACCTCTATTACCAAAGACAATGCCCCAATATCCATCGACTTCCTGTGGTACTACAAGGTACTCCAGCCTACCGAATCCATCTTGCAGGTAGGTAATTTCGAGTTGGCTGCACAGGGTATGGCTACCACCACGTTGCGTTCCGTTATCGGCGGTATCATGCTGGATGGCGTACTCTCTGAACGCGAGCACATCAACAACATGCTGCGTACTCGTCTGGATGAAGTAACTGAACGCTGGGGTGTGAAGGTTACCAATGTAGAAATCCGCGAGATCATCCCGCCCAGAGATGTTCAGGATGCGATGAACCGACAGCTTTCTGCAGAACGTAACCGCCGCGCAGTTGTTACTGAGTCCACAGGTCAGCGTGAAGCAGCCATTAACGTGGCTGATGGTGAAAAACAGGCTGCCATTCTACGCGCTGAAGGTGACAAGCAATCTGCCATTCTTAAAGCGGAAGGTGAGAAGACTGCACAATTGCTGCGCGCAGAAGGTTATTCATCTGCTCTTGAGAAGATATTCGGTGTTGCAAAAGGATTGGATCAGAATACTCTTACCCTGCAGTACTTTGAGACGCTCAAGAATATGGCGGCTAATCCTTCAACCAAGTACATCTTCCCGATGGAGTTTACCAGCATGCTGAACTCCTTCGTATCCAAGCAAAAGTAAATCAGCTACCCAATACAACTCTTAGATTCCTATCCTCCCGGTAATTCCGGGAGGTGGGAATCTGGTATAAGCAAATCATGACAGAAGCTTCCTCACTTTACAAACTGGATGATGCAAACTGGAAGGATATTGGAGCACTGCGTAAAATCGAACAGGCGTGTTTTGGCATTGATGCCTGGCCGCTAATCGATTTGATTGCTGTTTTGATGTTCCCGGGTATCATCCGAATCAAAGCTGTTTTGGAGGAGGAGATGGTGGGCTTCATCTCAGGAGATGGCTCACGAGATATCTCCACCGGTTGGATCACATCCATCGGAGTGCTTGAGCCGTATCGGCGGATGGGAATTGCTGAGGCACTACTGAGTGCCTGTGAAACGCGCCTACCTAACCATCAGATAAAACTGACAGTACGAAAATCAAACCAGCCAGCGATAAATCTATATCGCAAGTCTGGCTATATTCAAACTGAATTATGGGAACGATACTACCAGGACGGGGAAAGCGGTATCGTGATGTTAAAAGTGAGACAAGATCAAGGTAACGAACAACGGCCTTCTGCATAAGGGAAGGTAACCCCGACTTTTTGATAATACGCTGCAAATTCCTTACACGGACCGGTTAGCCACCAGTCGTTCATCGAATTCTGTTCCGTAAGGAATTGTACCTGTTGGGCAAAATCATTTTCTTCCACCCGGTCACATGCTTTTGTGTTCACTGCCCGCGGTGTTCCACATAACTCGTCAAATTTGCTCTCATTGTTTTGTTCTGCAGCATTTAATACTGCAAGAAACAGATACTGGTTCAATATATTCTCATGGGTGGAGATCAAATCAACAGGCGGGAAGAGGTTTTGAAGTGTCTCATATTTCTCCCACCAGTTGGTTTTTTGGCTGATCGTATATACAACATTAAAATAAGCCTGTGCATCAGCCGGTAAGGATTTTTGAACGGGGGTGGGGACAGCTGTAGGCTCTCTTCTGGCGCCGGTCACTCCGCCAAACGGATCAGAGTTGGAAAGGGTGTTGGATAGATAATTCCATACCGGTTCAATTGATTTCAATGTGCCAGGGATGTTTAACAATGGTAGCACCAACGCTGATATTCCCAGGCATGCGATAACTGCTATCAACACAAAAATAATATTGCGCGGTGTATTGGTTTTTACCTTTTTTCGCTGGAGTTTAAGGTTCTCCAGCGCGATATCGATCTGTTCGGATGTTGCGTTCAAGTGTTCCAGTGTTTCGCGAATTTCGCGAGGCGTATTTCCCAGGTTAGCCAACCCCGCGGCTCGCATATTCACCTCATCCTGATTGATGGGCTCTCGGGTGAAATCATTTTCCAATACCGGGAGTGTGTAGTCCTCCGGTGGTTCAGGTTGTCGGGAAACCATTGCCGGGGGCGGTGTAAATTCAGGTTTATCGAAGGCATCTTGTTGAACATGTGTCTCCAGTCCGGTTTTTATCTGCCTGCGAATTTCATAGACACTCATCCAGGTTTGCCAGGCTGGCTGCAGGAAAACAGCATAGTCTGGAGGTAAAACAATCAGACGAATATTCGGACCATCCTGTTCTAATTCGAATGAAGCCTGACAATTTGAGCAGGCAAGCTGATCAACCTGTCCGGGTTGACGATAAACCGACAACCCGCGTGTTTCACAAATTGGACAGGCAGCCAGGTTTGCCCAGCTATCGGGAATTATTTTTTTGGGCTGGTAAGTGCTCATACTCCCTCAACAACGCACAAGTATTAACCAATTTTGATGCAAGATACTTACCAGTAATTAAATGGCAGATTGATATATTTTGTATGGCATTTGTAAATTGACTTTCACAGTTAATCATACTATACTGAATTGAAGGAAATCACAAAACCGTTATGCGAGATGTAGTTAACATAATTTGGAAAAGGTTGTATTAGCAGCATGCCGTTTTACGCGCATGCTGTTGTTTTATCTAATGCCTGAAAGGAGATTTTGAAAATGGATTATGGAATGATCGGAAAAATTGAGAAAGCCAAACGCTACGCTCAGGAACGAAATCGCATTCACCTCGATTCAATGCAGGTGACCTTTGCAGGTGAAAACAACGCACATACAGTTGTGTTTGAAGGTGGAGAGTGGCGCTGTGACTGCGACTTTTTCCAATCCCGATCTAGATGCAGCCATACCATGGCATTGGAAATGATCCTGGAAGGAATTGTGACCGAAAAGGCTGCAGCTTGAGAATAACTGAATAGAAAAAATAATGAGAGCGGATTTCCATCCGCTCTCATTTGTTATTCCTGAGTAGCAACCTGGACTAACTCCGCCTGTACCAGTTGCCTGTACCTGTAAGTGCCTGTTCGTGAATCATAACCCTGACAAGTCAGCAGGCTGATCCAGGGAGAATCTTTATGCTGCAATACTGCAGAAACATCATTCGGATCAATAAATTTTTGAATACTTCTTACCTGGTAAATGAACACGGATGAACCAGATACAATTCTAATTTCGTCACCATAAGCCAAATTTGATATCCCCGCGAATACTCCTGCTTTCCCATTAGAATCTGTCAGGTGACCAGTAATCACAGAGTTCCCACTCCAGGTTGGATATGCGCTGCCTGCCAGCCATCCCGCCTGATTACCTAGCCAGGTTACATCCCATGATCCATTCGTTTGCGGGACTCCTACGATAACAGTATTCACTCCCAGTGATCGGATCTGTAAGGTAAGATCTGACATTGCCTGATATTGGGCTTCAACCGGTTGAGGATCCAGTCGTGTCACCTGCCCGGGAGCAAACCCGGTATCAGGCAGTCCTTCATCATCAGATGAAGCACGGTAGAATAAATCGAACATGCTCAGGTGGTTTGTCTCAATACAAGCTGAACCATTTTCCCAGATAGGTACAGATAAAACCCAGGGGTCTGTGGCAGAGTCAGTGATGCCGATGCGAATCACCTGGTATCTGCCTCCAGCTCTGCGGATATCTTGCTGTGTAACAGGGATACAGACCTTTAGTGGCAGGTCGAACTGATGGTATTGAGTACCATCTGCACCGAACATGCTGATTTCTCGTCCTTTATTCAAAGAACGGATGCTGCGTAAAGGCGGTACCGGATAGTTCTCTTCTATGTGCAGGTATCTGTGAGAATCCGGAGGCACCAATCCGAGAGGTAAGTAAATGCTTCCAAATGAATCTGTATAGAGTGGATCCATTACAGAAATTGGCATATTTAATACTGTCCGGTTTGCTGTACTGACTCCCAACAGGAAGAGATCAGATGTACTGGCAGCGCTCGGATCGATTGCAGTAACCCGAACAAGATAGATCCCCAGGTCTGAAATTGCCGGCGTACCGCTGAATTCCCTGCCAGCCATATTAAAGCTCAACCAGGCGGGTAGCGCGCTGCCATCTGAAAGTGTTGCCACATAAGCAAGGGAATCACCATTTGCATCCCAGAAGGTATTGGCAGGAAATACAAAACTGAAAGGCATACCATCATATGCCGCCTGATCTGCCAGCCGGTTTAGAAGCGTTGGAGCAACATTGCCCTCATTGATCTCAATCGGCAGTATCACCGATACAAAGCCACCATGATCATCAAAGACTTTGAGTAAAACATCCAATTCGCCCGGCGCCGGTGGTGTGCCGGAGAAAGACAGATCCTCCGGATCAAAGACTAACCACGATGGCAGGGGGGAATAATCTGGCAGGCTGGCAATCACTTCCCATGGCTGACCCTCCTCATCCACAAATCCACTCTCAGGCAATTGGAAGGAGAAAGGAGTACCAGAAACCAGGTAAACCACATCCAGAGGGTTCATATTGATCGGGGTGCTATTGCCATCCGCTTGAATAAGGATCAAGAAATCATCATACACACTGAGGCTGGTGTTATCGGTTGCAGTCAGGCGGACTTTTAGAACCTGTCCTGCATCGGGTACACCGCTGAATGTCCTGGTATCAGGATCAAAACTCAGCCAGGCAGGCAGAGCAGAGCCATCCTGCAGTGTCGCAGAGTATGTCAGGACCGTGCCATCATCCACATCATGAAATGTGTTTTCAGCAAACACAAAATTGAAGGGCACATTTTCGTTGCCAGCTTGATCAGGAATGTAATTGGCAATCGTCGGAGAATCATCCACCTGGTTGATGGTTAAATTGATGTCGATGTCTGCGATGCCACCAGCAAGATCATTAATCCGGATGGTAAAACTATCTGCGCCGTAGTAGTTCGCATCGGGTTCATAACTGATGGGTCGTGTATTTCCTGTGCCTCCAATAGACACATCCCCATGGCTTGAGGGAGATTGAATCGTCCAGGTAAGTACATCCAGATCTACATCATTGCCGTGTAGTGTAAGTGAAAAAGCAGCCGGGTTGTTATCTTCATCGATGGTCAACTCAACAGGATCTGTTTCAGAAAAATATGGAGCGTCATTTTCAGCCTGTACGTTTATTGTGGCATCGCTGGTCAATGATACAGCCGGATCTCCCGCCATTCCTCCGTATTCCACCACATAACCAGCAACAAGATAAGGACCGGAACCCCCTTCATTCCGCATGTCATTCCAGCTTCCGCGCGGACCGACTTCTGTGTAAATCATGTGCCCGTAATGTTCAATTCCACCGGAACCATTGTTAGGTTCACCAGTATTCCAGTTAGAATAACGATCATCGACAGGAACACAAGGATCGTTGCCCGTACAGAAAACAGTACCGGCTTCGGGACCCGTTACCCATTTCCAGGTGCCTTCTTCTTCAACATCACTTGCACCAATCCAGCCAACGCCAACTAGTTTATCTGTGATGAATGCATTCTCATCGGCAGACACTATGGTTGCCAGATACCCCTGCATTCCATACAGGTTCCGGCTTGCAGCTCCCGCTTGTGCATTTGTCCAGGTAATAGCTGTGCTACTGACAAATTCATAAAAATGATTATTAGTTGTGTTAAAAAGCGAATTATTACCTACAAACACAATCTTGCGGGTGGAAGTGTCAGGATTTTCACTTGTGTTTTGATAAGTCACTGAACGGAACACAGATTGATAATCTTCTGCAGTTGCAGAACCGGTTAAAGTCAGAACACCTGTTGTACTATTGAACGATCCTGTAATTCCTGCACTTCCGGTAAAGTCTAAATAATCTTCACCCGAAACATAATTCTCTGTTATAGCAATAGTTGCACCAGTAATATTCGGTCCATCAATATCTGTAAAAGATATGGTGGGATCGATGATTGACGGCAAACCGTTTTCTGAAAAGTCAATCGTTGGAGAAGAACCCGACAAGTTAGGAGGATCGTCTATTGAATTGATAGTTACATTGATGGTAATGCTATCCGTTCCCCCATTTCCATCAGATACCTGTACCGTAAATGAATCCAATCCATTGTAATTTGCTTGTGGTGAATACGATATTGCCTTGCTGGTACCGGTACCGGAGGCAGAAGCTGTTCCGTGTGCAGCAGGAGATGAAACACTCCAGGTAAGGGTATCCCCATCGAGATCGCTGGCATTCAATGTGAGTGAAAATGGCGTGGGAGAACCATCTTCATCCATGGTCACATCTCTGGAATCGCCCTGGGTAATGATCGGGATATCATTGACAGCCTGTACATTGATGGTTGCACTGCTGGTTAATTGAATTACCGGATCACCCGCCATTCCACCATACTCAACAATGTAACCCAGGGGAGCATAATCCCCCGAACCGCCGGCGTTAGGTAGATCATTCCAACTCCCGCGGGTGCCGATGGCGGTGTTATAGATCATATGACCATAATCTTCATCACCAGCGTTATTCGGTTCGCCTGAATTCCAGTTGGAATATCGACTGCTCACCGGAACGCAGGGATTATTCCCTGTACAGAAAGTAGTTCCCGCTTCTGGTCCGGTCACCCACTGCCAGGTGCCTTCGGTAGCTGCATCGTTGGCACCGATCCATCCCACACCCGCCAGTTTGCTCGAGATGAAAGAATTCTCCTGGCTGGTAGTGATCGTAGCCATATACCCGGTCATTCCATATAACCGGCTCGCGGATGCTCCAGTATTTGCTGATGACCAGCTTATACCGGATTGGGTCACAAATTCATAGAAATGACCATTTGTGACATTGAACAGTGTGTTATCTCCCACAAAAGATATTGTGCGTGGTGAGGTGTTGGGTGTGTTGCTGGTATTTCGGTAAGAGACTGACCGTAAGACGGTTTGATAGGTTGAAGCTGTTGCGGACCCGCTGAGGGTGAGCACACCGGTGGTTGTGTTAAAACTACCAGTTACACCACCAGATGGGGTGAAATCGAGGAAATCTTGACCTGAAGTATAGTTCGAGGATATGGATACTGTTACACCTGAGAGGTTGGGACCATCAATATCTGTAAATGTAATCCCGGCGTCAATTACGGTAGAAGGATTATTTTCAGCGTACGTAAATGTTGGATTTGTACCAATCAACTGGGGAGGGTCATCTACAGCAGTGATTGTAACATTGACAACGATACTGTCTGTACCGCCATTCCCATCGCTTACCTGTACAGTGAAAGAATCATCCCCGTAATAGTTCGCAGTTGGAGTATATGATATAGATTTACTCGTACCCGTACCTGAAGCACCTGCCGATCCATGAGTAGCAGGGCTGCTGATGCTCCAGGTAAGTGTGTCCCCGGGGTTCGGATCGGACGCATTGAGTGTCAGATTAAATGCAATTGGATTACTATCCTCACTCATGGTTACAGATATCGAATCCCCCTGGGATATTACCGGAGGTTGATTACTTAGTTGCACCGTTATTGAGTATGCTTCTTCGTAATAGAGGTTTCCGGTTCCACTGTCTGTTGTCCTGATTCTTACAGAATACGACCCCGCAGTAAGTGAAGCAGCAGTCCGCAGTTCATTACCGGATATCGAAAATGATCCATTATTCGTAGACCCTGTACCACTGACCAGGGAGTAAGTATGCGTATCTCCGCCGTCAGGGTCCGTTGTACTCAAGTACCCGACTAAAGCTCCACTGGAACCAGCCGGAACGGTCGAATTGGATAAGCTGATATCTGTTGGCGCCGAGTTACCCGGCAGGGTTGAATAAGTCCATGATTCTGACCAGGATTCTCCATAAGCGTTAACTGCTTTAACCGCCCAATAGTACCGGGAAGATGTTAAACCAGACGCAGAATAGGATGTTGAAGTGATTCCGGTGGCGTTAACCGCAGGAGAGGTAAGATTAGCATTAGTGGAAACAATCACCGTATATGAAGTCGCCCCCGAAGCTGCGTTCCATGTGAAGGTTGGTGAGGTGGAAATGTTGGCGCTGTTATCGGCAGGTGAAATGAGAGTTGGGATGGCAGGAGGCGGATTGTTCAAATACAAGTAGACCCCCTCGTAAGCAGCGGAAGCATTGTAGTTGTAATTATTACTGCCATTCCAGGTGTAAAGGATGGATTGCTCCGGATATAAGGATGCGGTGTCGAATAAATATTGGAGACCCACCGTACCATCGTAATTTTCTAATCCAATCGCGGCACTATCCCCATAGGATCGTGGATCTGTCAATAATTGGCGGTACTGCATGCGGATATTGTTCGATGTTTCATACAAGATCACCTGAAAAGTACCCATGGGAAGGGTTGAGTTGTAAAAGCCATAATTCGTCCATTGAACAATGAATTCCCTGTTCGGTGCGGTTCCAATTGTTCGATACAACACCAATTGGCTTTCGTCATATGACATTAAATCATCCCAAAATGCGTAGATACAATTGTTTGGAGATCCTGTACTCGGTAATGCTGATTCTGTATATGCGCTACTTCCCTGATTACCGAAACATACCAGACCATTGGTGCTGATTTGTGTCAGTGAGTAGGTATTACCATAATATGTGAAATTAAAGCCAATATTGATATCCCCACTAATGGTATCATCCCCTCGCAAGCCGGTGTCAACCCCGGCGTAATTCGTTTCAGGAGGCAACGCCTGTACAGATTGAAAGGGTATCCATGAAATCAGGAAGACAAATATTGCAATACCTCTTATGATGTTTGAAGCGGATCGCGACAGGGGTAAATTCTTCATAGTTCTTCCTCGTTTAATAAGAAGTGAGTGTAACAACTCATGCAGGATATCCTTGATGACGTTCTTAAAATCTGGTATTTTTCGAACAACAAGGCAGGATATTCGATAAATCATCCCAGATTGTCATCCTTTTAAAATATATAAATTCTACCCTGCTCTGCAATAAAACATGCATAAATATTGCCAACCAGGATAAAAATGCTTAATAAGCATTTTTATTTACTTTACCTCAAATCACTACCTGCGCTATACTAATTAAGTTCCGAAATTTAAACATATTTTCCCAACAGGAGGCAATACTGTATGGCTGAAAATAGCTTCAAGCTGACCTACTCAAATATGTTCAACCCGCCGGAAGAACTTCATACCAGATACGATCAGGCTCTCGTGAAAGTAAAAGCCAACCTGGGCAAAGAGCACGGCATGTTCATTGATGGCAAGGAACATTTCAGTAAGGAAAAATTCGAAAACCGTTCACCGGCTGATACAGATGTTTTATTAGGCGTTTTTCAGAAAGGCTCTGCAGAAGATGCTCACCTGGCATTGGAAGCTGCCCGCAAAGCTTACCCGATCTGGAGCCGGATGAAATGGCAGGAGCGGGTACGTCTGGTGCGCAAAGCCGCCGAAATCATGGATGAACGTACTTTTGAGATGGGTGTAATCGTTTCTCTGGAAGTGGGTAAAAACCGAATGGAAGCGGTGGGTGATGTGGCAGAAACCGCCGACCTGTTACGCTACTCCTGCGACCGGATGGAAGCGAATGAAGGTTTTATTCATGAGATGGGACGCGATCCGCTGCCCGGTTTCATTTCCACCAACTACTCTTTCCTGCGACCATACGGCGTGTGGCTGGTGATCTCTCCCTTCAACTTCCCCTGCGCGCTCACCGGTGGACCTGCCGGAGCAGCGCTGGTAACCGGAAACACCATTGTGATGAAACCCGCGACCGACACCCCCTGGACTGCCCGGTTGATTACCGAATGTTTTCGCGATGCAGGTATACCGGATGGTGTATTCAATTTCGTCACCGGACCCGGCAGCAGTCTGGGACAGGCATTAATTGAAAGCCCTGAAGTGGATGGAATCACGTTTACCGGATCATATGATGTAGGCATGAAAATCGGACGAGATTTCAGCGCAGGCAAGTGGGTACGCCCTGCGATTCTGGAACTGGGCGGAAAGAATCCAACCATCGTATCGCGGCACGCCAACCTGGAAGATGCAGCGCTGGGTATTGTCCGTTCATCCTTTGGGTTGCAAGGGCAGAAATGCTCTGCCTGTTCACGGGTTTTCGCAGAAAAACCAGTCTATGAAGAACTGGTCGCCAGAATGGTGGAATTAACCCAAAAACTGAAAATTGGAGATCCAACCGACCGTCAAAATTATAATGGTCCGGTGATCAACAAAGGCAGCTACCGCGACTACCAGAATTTCAGCGAAGATCTGGCTAAATCTGGCAGAATTCTCACTGGTGGTAAGGTTATCTCCGAAGGAGAATACGCCCGGGGATTCTACTGCCCGAATACCATCGCCGTGGATGTACCTGAAGATCATGCACTCTGGCAAACGGAGATGTTCCTGCCCATCGTGATGGTGGCAGCCGTTGATTCAATTGAAACAGCCATGACCCGCGCTAACAATGTTCTCTACGGTTTGACCGCCGGTTTCTATGGCACACCTGAAGAAGTCGATTGGTTCTTTGATAAAATCGAAGCAGGCGTTACCTACGCGAATAGACCGCAGGGTTCCACCACGGGTGCCTGGCCGGGATTCCAACCCTTCGGTGGCTGGAAAGGTTCCGGTTCAAGCGGCAAGAATGCCGGAGGCTTGTATTACCTGCCTTTATATATGCACGAACAGATACGCACACTTGTAAAACGAGCCTGACCGCAACGAGGGATTCTTCAATACCAGAGAATCCCTCACTACTCTCCTTACTTAACTGGATGCTTTATGACTAAACTAACAACACTCTCTGATGCAATTTCCAAATATGTACATGACGGTGATATGGTTTACGCTGCCGGGTTTACCCATCTCATTCCCTTTGCCGCCGGACACGAGATCATCCGCCAGGGAAGAAAAAACCTGACCCTTGCCCGCGCCACCCCGGATTTAATTTATGAGATGATGGTAGCGGCAGGCTGCGCAAAGAAGCTGATATTCTCCTATCTGGGTAACCCCGGAGTGGGTTCGCTACGAATTGTAAAAGCAGAGCTGGAAGCCGGGCACCTGGAATGGGAAGAGTATTCCCACTATTCCATGATCAGCCGCCTTCAGGCGGGTGCCAGCGGGCTGCCTTTCATCCCCATGAACCAGACCGCCGCGCCAGATCTGGAAAAAGCAAATCCGCAATACAGGCGGGTAAAAGATCCCTACTCTGGCAGGGAAGTGATTGTTGTACCTCCCCTGCATCCGGATGTCGCCATCGTCCACGTACAGCGCTGCGACGCGGAAGGAAATGCTCAAATCTGGGGTATTCTGGGTGAGCAAAAGGAATCCGCTTTTGCTGCAGAACATGTGATTATCACCGCAGAAGAGATTGTGGATGAATCCGTCATCCGTTCTGACCCCAACCGAACTGTGATCCCCGATTTCATTGTGGATGCGGTTTGCCATGTGCCCTACGCCAGCCATCCTTCTTATACACAGGGATACTACGACCGCGATAACGCATTCTACCTGGATTGGGATAAGATCACCGAAGACTCTGCCCGGGTAAAAAATTATCTGGATGAATGGGTGTTCGGGGTAAAAGACCGCGCCGAATACTGGGAGAAGTTGGGTGAAGAGGTTCACAAACGAGTTGAAGTGGAACCTTTGTACGCGGCTCCCGTGAACTATGGAAAGTATTAGGAGGACATCATGGAATATTCTTCAACCGAACTCCTGATCATCAACGCATCCCGTTTACTGCGTGATTACGACCGTGTGTTCGTGGGAGTCGGGATCCCCAACCTGGCTTGCAACCTTGCCATGCGCACACACGCCCCACATCTGCTCATGATCTATGAAGCCGGTGTGATTGGCGCGAGACCCTCCCGCCTTCCGCTATCGATTGGCGATCCCTGCCTGGTGAGCGGATCATCTGCTGTGTGCAGTATGTATGACATCTTCTCGATGTACCTGCAGCGCGGCAATGTGGATGTGGGCTTCCTGGGTGGCGCACAGATCGACCGCTATGGTAATATCAACGCGACTATCATTGGCGCAGACTATGCTCACCCCAAGGTGCGCCTGCCCGGCTCGGGTGGCTCGATGGAAATTGCCGGCTGGGCAAACCGCTGCTACATTATGACCCCCCATCAGAAACGGCGCTTCCCCGAAAAATGTGACTTTATCACCTCGGCTGGCTTCCTCAACGGGCGGAAGCAGCGCGAAGCAACCGGGGTACGTGGCGGCGGTACGCAATGCGTAGTTACCGACCTGGGGTTGATGGAACCCGATGAATCAGGCGAACTGGTACTGACCGGGTTACACGATTGCTGTAATGCTGATCAGGTAAAAGCCAACACCGGATGGGATATAAAGGTTTCTCCCAATCTGCGGCATACCGAACCGCCCAGCGAAGAGGAATTACGCATCCTGCGCGAAGAGCTGGACCCACAGGGAACTTATCGGTAAACAAAACTTTGTATTGAAATTTTTTGACCGGGCAATTAATTGTCAGACTCAAACATACTCACTTTCCCGGGCAATTAAAAAGACGTGGGTGGAAGAAGTAATATTTCTTCCACCCAAATGCTATTTTCGCTGTAAATCAAGTCCTAACTTCAAATAAGGCGACCTCACGGTCTGCTATCCATTACATCTTAAATTCCGCACCTTTTTCCAGGGCTTTCTTGTTTGCATCCAGCAGCTTTGCCAGTTTGGCAGGCATATGCTCTTTCAGAGTTTTTTCCATGGCGTCCAAACCCATGACGGGCAAATTTGCAAGCAAACCTCCCAGTAATACCATATTCGCCATGCGTTTATCGCCCAATTCTTCTGCAAGATCACTGGCTGGGATACGTACCACCTTAATATCTTTGCGCACCGGTTCGCGGTTGACCATTGATTCGTTGACCACCAGAACCCCACCCGGCTTAATCAGTGGCTCATATTTATCCAGTGAAGGGAGATTCATTACAATGGCAGCCTCGGGGTTACGCACAAATGGCGACCCGATCTCTTCATCGGCGATCACCACGGTACAGTTGGCGGTTCCACCGCGCATTTCCGGTCCGTAAGAAGGAATCCAGGTGACATCCTTACCCTCATCCATCGCTGCGTAAGAGAGCAGCTGACCTGCGAAAAGAACTCCCTGACCACCAAAACCAGAAATAATAATTTCTGTTTGCATGCAATCCTCCCTATACCTTCAAATCAGCCAGCAACGGAGACACTTTGTAATCTCCCAGGGGATAATAAGGAACCATATGCTCCTCAATCCATTTCAGCGCATCGACCGCGCTTAATCCCCAGTTCGTCGGGCAGGCGGAGAGAAGTTCCACCATAGAAAACCCCAGACCACGCACCTGTGTTTCGAAAGCCATACGGATGGCTTTCTTTGCAAGCCGGATATTCTTGGGGTCATGCAGACTCCGGCGAACAACATAGGAAACGCCACCCAAAGTACTGAGCATTTCCGATGCCTTGATCGGGAATCCAGCCAGTTCGACATCTCTACCGTTGGGAGAGCTGGTTGTCTTCTGTCCGGGCAGTGTTGTGGGAGCCATCTGCCCGCCGGTCATGCCGTAGTTGGCATTGTTGATGAAAATGACGGTGATATTTTCACCTCGGGCAGCGGCTGCAACAATCTCACCCATCCCTATCGAAGCGAGATCTCCATCTCCTTGATAGGTGAGAACGATATTCCCAGGTAAAACCCGTTTGATACCGGTCGCCATGGCAGGCGCGCGGCCGTGGGGTGCCTGAACAAAATCAAAATTGAAATAGTTATAAGCGAACACCGAACATCCAACAGATGCAACACCAATTGCCCGCTCGCGTAAACCCATCTCATCCAGCACTTCTGCCACCAATCGATGCGCCACACCATGTGTGCATCCGGGGCAATAATGTGTTTGAGAAGGGGTAAATGAATCAGGTCGGGAGTAAACAACAGTCTCTAAAGTATCCATACATACTCCTATTTAACCGGCATGGGCATTCGCGAAAGCCACCTGTCACGGGGATGTCCTTGAGTATCAATCTTACCCGAGGCAATCCGCTTGATCTCAGCCAGAATTTCATCCGGGAAAGGAACCACGCCACCAAGTCTTCCATAAAATTCCACTGGAACTCTCCCTTGAACAGCCTGGTTAACATCATCCAGCATTTGCCCCGAATTCATTTCAGTGACCAGGAAGGCGCTCACGTGTGAAGATAATTCTTCCACCTGCTTCGTCGGGAATGGGTTCACGGTGATCGGGCGGAGCAAGCCCACCTTGATTCCTTCCACCCGGGCAGCACGGACTGCTGAAAGCGCAATTCTACCGGTGGAGCCAAATCCGACTACAACAAATTCGGCGCCATCCAGAAAATACTCTTTGAAACGAATCTCATTTTTCTGGATCTCCTGCCATCTGCGCAAAAGTCGCAGGTTGGTTACTTCTTCGGCAGGGGGGTCGAGGTAGATGGAACTGAGGATCCGTTTTTCGCGTCCCTTTGCACCAGAAACAGCCCATTCAGGGGTCTTGTGCACCACCGGGCGCATTGCTGGTAATTCAGCCGGTTCCATCATTTGACCGAGGGAACCATCTGTCAGTACTACTGCGATAGCCCGGTACTTTTCCGCCAGGTCAAATGCAAGCTCAGTTAAATCTATAGATTCCTGCACGCTGGCTGGTGCGAGAACGATGGCATGGAAATCTCCATGTCCGCCACCATGCACGATCTGATTGTAATCCGCCTGTGCGGGGGCAATATTCCCCAGACCCGGTCCACCACGCATTACGTCCACCAGAACCACGGGCACTTCTGTGCCAGCGATATATGACAATCCTTCCATCATCAAGCTGATACCTGGAGAGGAGGATGATGTCATCACGCGGGCACCGGTACAGGCAGCACCATACACCATATTGATGGCACCCAATTCGCTCTCTGCCTGAACAAAGGCGCGACCCAGTTCAGGCATTCTGGCAGAGAGGTGTTCAAGTAACTCAGTTTGCGGAGTGATCGGATAGCCATAGTAAGCTTCCAAACCCACCCTGATTGCCGCTTCTGCTACCGCGACATTGCCTTTGAGTAATTCCCTGCTCATGCGTTCCCCTCCGATGGAGCTGGTTTAGGATTAACTTCCCGGTAAACGGTGATTGCTGCTTCAGGGCAAACGATGGCGCAAATACCACATCCGGTACAGCCAATTGCCTTTAATTCAGCGGGGTGATAACCTTTGGCGGTCATACGTTCTACCGCCAGTTCCAAAACATCCTGCGGGCATGAAACAACGCACAGCTCGCAGCCTTTACAGTATTGTTCATCGACTACGATCCGTCCCTTTGGGGGCATTCAAACCTCCATCACTAATTTGGATAAAAACGGGTGACTTTTTTCATTATACCATCATGAAAATTTGACGCAAATTGTCATATAGCATACCCATATCTGACATTTATCTACTTGACCGTGAACATTGGCTCAAAAGCTGGCAGAAGATATAATAAGAAAATTCTCATAAAAGATAAGCAGGATAACGCAATGATACCCACCCATTTCATCGGCTCCCTTTTCGCCATAGCCTCATCGCTTTCGTGGGGAGGAGGCGACTTCTTCGGTGGATTGGCAATGCAAAAAGGGAAAAAATTCCAGGCGCTGGTTATCGCCATGATATCCGGCATCATCCTGCTGGCATTCGTAGTGTTAATTGCAAAAGAAGAATTTCCACCCATCGATGTGATTATCTTCCCGATATTAGCTGGATCCTTCGGGTCACTGGGTCTGGGGGCATTATACTTTGCTTTATCTGAAAACCACTCTGCCATTGTTGCTCCCACATCCGCTGTCATCTCTGTGGGTATTCCGGTAATTTTCAATGTAATTATCGGAGGGCTGCCCCCCGTAACCGCGCTGATCGGTTTTGCAATCGCCCTGATCAGCATCTGGCTGGTATCCCAATCAGATAATGGCGGCGTACCTCTTTCTAAAAAAGGGCTGGCTCTCACATTAGGTTCAGGTGTTGGTCTGGGACTTTTTTACATTTTCATGAGCCAAACGCCCAAAGGATATGTTTTCTCCCCGCTGATCTGTTCACGGGGTGCCGCATTGACAGTAACATTAATCATCTTCTTTATCAGCCGCGATGGATTCAAAGGAGCTCTATCAAACCCGATTGCCATTCTGTCAGGTATTTTGGATGCCGGCGGGAACGCCTTGTATATGCTCGCCCGGCAATACACCCGCGAAGATATTGCAGTTGTCCTCAGCTCGGTGTATCCAGCTGTTAATGTAGTGTTAGCATGGGTAATTGTTAAGGAGGCTGTATCCAGAAAACAATGGTTCGGGGTTGTATTATGTGTGGTGGCTGTGGGATTAATCTCTTTATAAAACTAATTGATTGGATGACCTGCAGGATATGAAAACCAACCTTACCCATACCCAGATCTGGATGATGGCTATCCGCCCGAGAACTTTACCCGTTTCCACGGCAGGGGTCGTGATGGGAATTGCTCTGGCGTGGATGAATGATGGTTTTAAACTATTACCTGCTCTGGCTGCCCTGGGGGTGGGATTGCTCTTGCAGATCGCCAGCAATCTGGCAAATGATGTCTTTGACTACCAGCACGGCACAGATACCCCGGACCGTTTAGGACCAACGCGGGTTACACAGGCTGGCTATCTTACACCCAAGCAGGTAAAAACAGGTTTGGTGATTGTGATTGCATTGGCAGGATTATTGGGTTTATACCTGGCTTTCGTTTCTGGGTGGCTGGTGCTGCTGATTGGAGCTGCTGCAATATTGTCGGCAATCTTCTACACCGCAGGACCATATCCATTGGGATACCATGGGTTTGGAGACCTTTTTGTTTTTCTATTTTTTGGGCTGGCTGCGGTCAATGGGACATATTACGTGCAAACCGGCGCACTCCACCCGGCAAGCTGGATGATGTCGGTGGCTATCGGGTTATTAGTTGTGAACCTGCTGGTCGTGAACAATTTGCGGGATATCCCTACAGACAGTCGGGGTGGTAAGAATACCCTGGCGGTAAAACTTGGACCGGCAAATACAATGCGCCTTTATTCAATATGGTGGTTGATTGCCTATCTTCTTATTCCAGCAGCGATTTTTCTTAACTGGATACCACCCTATACATTTCTTAGCTGGCTCAGCCTGCCGCGTCAATTAAAACTTGATCGTCAGGTAAGAACCTGCTCCGGGAAAGCGTTGAACCCGGTATTGGCTGGTACCAGCCAGCAGGCGTTATTCTTTGCCATCTTGTTCTCAATTGGTATATTATTATCGAAGTGGATTGGTTAATTGGCGGCCATCCACGGGCATAACCTTTTTTCAAGCCAATCCACACTAAAATACAGTCCCAAACCCAGCAGGCTCATCGCCACCACACCCGCATACATGGCTGGATAATTTAATAATGTGCTGCCCTGAAAGTAGATATAGTAGCCTAATCCCAGTCGGGTGGCAAATAACTCTGCAACATACAATACTGCCACAGCCGTACCAACCGATTGGCGGAGAGCTGTCAGGATAGCAGGCAGGCTGGCTGGGAGGTAAATATATCTGAATAAAGCTCTTCTGCCTGCTCCCAGACTGCGTAAACTTTGAATCAATTGCTGAGGTATGTTGGCTGCCTGATCCCGCACCAAAACAAGAATCTGGAAAAAGAGAATCAGGAAAATGAGTGCCACTTTGGGAGCATCCCCCACACCCAGGAAAAGCATCAAAATAGTCAACAAGACAACCTTGGGAATGGGATATAGAAGATAGATGAATGGCGAAAAGATCCGGTTTAATTTCTGTGATTGACCGATCACCAATCCAGCCGGTGCTGCCAGGAAAACAGATAGTAACATTCCAACCGTAACGCGCCAGAGACTGGCGGCAAAGTGCAGCGGTAGATCTCCACGCAATTCTGTAAATAAGACACCCATGACTTTCAAGGGTGTTGGCAGGATGGGTATTTTTACCAGCATGGCAATCACCTGCCAGACAGCAACCAGAATAAGGAATGCGGCAGCTACGTGTCGCTTTTTCATGGTTTTTCCATTTCCTGTTGTAACCGAGAATAGAGAGAATCAGATGGGCGCGTTTCTTGAATTGTGATTCCAGCTGGATTCGGGTTATCAATGATTACGGGTTCCCTGTTGGGAGGTTGATGTAGAACAAGAATCTTTTTACCCAGTGCGGTCGCCTCTTCAATGGAATGAGTAACAATGATCATCGTTATCTCGTTCTCGCGGCATAATTCCATGGTAAGGTCCTGAAGGTCTGCTCTGGTCATGGCATCCAGAGAAGAGAACGGTTCATCCATCAAGAGCAGGTCTGGTTGAATGGTTAACGTGCGGGCAATTGCAGTCCGCTGGCGTTGCCCGCCAGATATTTGAGAAGGATACTGGTCGGCAATATCCATGATGCCCAGGCGCTCCAGCCACACATCCACCCCGGTTAAATTGGATTGTACCCGAGGCGCATGGGTACCATCGGGACCATAAAATTTTCTTACTGTTAAACCCAGGCTGGCATTTTCTCTGACAGTCGCCCACGGTAACAGTCCATAATCCTGCAGAATCAAACCTATCGATGGTCGGGGTCGCAGTAACGGCTCTCCGTGAATGCTTATGGAACCGGATGTTGGTTTGCGTAATCCCGCCAGCAGGTATAACAAAGTAGTCTTCCCGCAGCCCGAAGGACCCAGAACCGCCCAGGCATCACCTTTCGCCACCTGCCAGGAAAAATCCTCAAACAATGCGGGTTGATTGGGATACGCGTAGCTGATTGAATCAACGAATAACATGGATAATTACCTGCCTTCTATTTTGGCAGGTATGCATCAGTTACTGATTCTTCAAACGATACATCTACGTTGATGAGACTTCGACTTTGTGCCCATTGGAGGGCGTCATTCCATTCAATGCCTGATGGGATTGCAGCCGGTGGATATGGTGGCGCGCTATAATTTGCCAGCAAAGGTTCCGGAACCAGTTTTTGCTCACTTAGGATATCATTGAAATTTTGTGGGTTCGTGTTTATCAGCGTGACCGCTTCTTCAATAGCCTGCAGAAATGCTTTAACGGCTTCCGGATTTTTTTCCAGAAACGATGTACGGAATGAATACACACTAAAGCCATAGTGAGGATACTCGGCATCGCTCATGACAATTTTGGCTCCCTGTGCAATGGAGAGAGCTGCCAGTGGATCGGGCATCACCGCTGCCTTAAGATCACCAGATGCCAGCAATGCCATGCGGTCGGGCATTTTTGGAACAGCAATTGTTTTAATCTCCTCGGTTTTCAAACCAGCTTTTTCCAGCAACCGATAAGTTACATATTCAATAACCGTCCCCTGTGAAACGCCAATTTCGACCCCTTTAAGTTGTTCGGGGGTAGTAATGCCAGACTGGGCAGATGCCAGGATGAAGAAATGTCCGGCGTTCGGAGAGGGTGTGAGAGCATATCGAACAATCTTGACCAGAGGTGCTTCGCGGTTAAAGAAAAAAGTGGAAAGAGTCTCATTGATCATGCCATCTGCCTGTCCTGCAGAAATCAACTGATCGCGTTCAGGTGCAGATGCAACCGGCACTACTTCTACATCTATGTTGTATCTGGCAAATATCCCTTCCTGATCCGCCACATAGACAGGTAATGCATCAATAATCGGCAATAAAGCTAAACGTATTTTTACAGTTTGGGTGGGGGTGGCTGTCTGCGGTGCACAGGATGCAAGGCTCATTGCAGTCAGGGCAATCAAGCAAACAACTGATATATAACGGCGCATATGCTCTCCTGGAATGTTTTCTTTTGATTATACAATAGCCAAGCGCTGATTTTGGAAACAATGCGAAGAAACGATGGAAGTTTTTTGGAAAAACAGGGGGATGTTTTAAAAAAAAGTGAAATTTAAATAAATAGTGCCCCCAGGGGAATTCGAATCCCCGTTTTGGCCTTGAGAGGGCCACGTCCTGGGCCACTAGACGATGGGGGCGTGAGCGGGTGTAATTCTATCAAAAAAGGATGGATGTTACAAGGATGAGCGCATTCTCAAGCTACTTTACTTCGATCGTTACCATAAACTCTTCCAGGGGAGGCACATCCGGTTCAAAGGTGCGGTGATAAATCAAATGTAATTCTTCTGTTCCAGCAGAGATCGGATTAAACTTAAAAACCTGTGCTCCTGGTGCACCCACCAGATCACTTTCAGCTTTATACTCCGGCTCACCCTGCAATTCAAGGATCGATGAGCCTGGTTTATCCCATTCCCAGGTATAGCCGGTTGTGATATTCCCAGCGAGGGTAACTTCGATCACGTCGTTCAAGGTAACTTCAATTGTAGATCTAGCATCCTCTGCCTGAACATTAGTGACAGCTCCCCTGGTAGCACATCCAGTGAGCAAAATAATTAATATGGTCAAAAGGGGGAAAGAAAAAAACCATTTTCCAGACATGGGCAAACCAACCTTTCCTCATATTTTTCTGATTCTTCTTTATTATCATACATGAAAAATAACGAGAAAGAATTGGTCACTTATTCAAATTATGACTGGTAATGAGTTATTTACCAGAGTTTCATCTGGCAGCCTGAATTCCCTGTTGAGCAAGCCAGTGCAAAATGACTGCATCAATTTCATCGCGAATCTTACGAAACGCAGCCAGCTTTTCACTTTCACTTCCTGTAATTGCAGCAGGATCATCAAAACCCCAGTGGATGCGCTGACCCATTCCCGGGAAATAAGGGCAATTTTCTTCAGCATTTCCACAAACGGTGATTAGGTAAGTAAAATCCATTTTTCCCACATATTCAGTAAGGTGCTTTGAACGTTGGGATGACATCGGTATTCCGAGTTCTTCCATTACTCTGATTGTATAGGGGTTTATTCCTTTGGGTTCCAACCCGGCTGAATACACATTAAAGTGGTCACCCGCGTGCCATCGTAGCAAAGCTTCTGCCATTTGACTGCGGGCAGAATTACCTGTGCATAAGAATAAGACATTTGATTTACTCATAATGGTAAATCCTAAAAACATGGTTTGGTATAAATATTGATCTTTCATGCTTTCAGAATACTCAGTAAAGATTAACTCACCATAAAAGTAATGTTATTAAATTGTTAATGTTTTTAATTTGGCAGCTTGCATGAAACCATTTACGAACCTATAATCTACCAGATGGACAAGCTCCCGAAAAATTTAAAAAAGGTCAAGTGGTTCATACCGATACTGGCTCTGGTTGTCTTTATCCTGTGGTGGATCGAAACACCAGCCGGATTGTTAGGTAAAGCGGATGCTATCGGTTATGCGGTCTGCCACCAGATACCGACACGAATGTACCACCTGGATGAACGCCCACTGCCGCTTTGTGTCCGTTGTTCCGGAATGTACCTGGGAGCCATGGCAGGTCTGATTTACCAGTTCCTGCGGAAACCAAGACACGGTGGAATGCCTACCTGGAAATCGGGGATTCCATTTATGATTCTGGCGGCTGCCTGGGCTCTGGATGGATTCAACTCATTTATTCACTTGATACCCGGGGTTACGGGCTTATACGAGCCCAGTAACAACTTAAGGTTAATAACCGGTCTGGGTATGGGTACTGCCATGGCAGCAATCGTCGCCCCGATATTTCATCAAACCATCTGGAGTCAATATTCTCCCGAACAGGCTTTTTCCAATGCACGATCTTACCTGGAGTTGCTGGCCATCGTTATTGTGACAGGCTTGCTGGCATGGACTGAGAATCCTCTGATCCTGTATCCCTTTGCTTTAATCAGCTCAGCGGGGGTTCTGGTTATCCTTACGCTGGTATATACCATGGTTTGGGTCATGATATCCAAACAGGAAAATAAATATCAGAATTTAAAGGGATTGATCATTCCATTAAGCGCAGGATTCCTCACAGCTCTATTCCAGATAATTCTGATAGATTTTTTACGCTACCAATTAACAGGTAACTGGGGTGGTTTTTCTTTTTAGTCTTGTTTACCAGTAGCATTTGATGAAAAACTCTCTATAATATAGATATCATTTCATCAGTTATCATTGGAGGGAAGAATGGAAAATCCAGAAAAACCTGTTAAACCTGCACGCGCCCCAAAGGCTGTTACTCCGCCCGTTGAACCGGATCCGGTTCCTGCTTTTGATCTACCGCCCGTACCTGAGCCTGTTGGTTCAGTAAACGTTGTTCCGCCGACTCCACCTGCAAAAAAGAAGATGAGTGGTTGGTTGATTGCTCTGATTGTAGTGGTTGTCATTTGCTGCTGCATTGTGGTGGTGGTTGGAGGCGCATTCGCCTTATTTGGCACCGCAATCTCAGATGCATTTAATAGCGGCGAATTCAACTTCGATGAATTTCAATATCTAATTCCCTTAACCCGTTTCATGATCTAAAAAAGAAATGTTTAATAAAGCTGCCATTAACTGGCAGCTTTTTTTAATACCCTTTTTGGTGTATATACTCCGTAGTATCTGCATTGAACACATATTCTTCCACGGTACCAATCAACCAGGCGCTGCCTTCATCTTCCCAGGTCACTCCGAATACAGGTTCTCCGTTAACCTCCCGAATATCTCCCCACCAGCGCATTTCGCCAGATTTTTCATCCCGGTGTCTTAACGCTTCAATGCGGGTCAATTCACCCGAGATTGGATCAAAACTTACCACAAGAGATTGCTCACCTTCGCCAAAGGGAACATAAATCCGAGCGGAGGTTTCATCGATTGGTTCCCAGCGGACGCCCGGAGAGGTAACAAATGCTGCCGGGTAAGTAAATGCCTCTGCCCATAAGCCCAGATTAGCTGCACTTTGAGTAAAAGGAGCATCTTCCAGCGTACCAAAGGGGAGCTCCAGGCGGGTGTGCACATCCAGATACAGCTCATTCACCTTGAAGAGTGGATATCCCCATACGGTTGCCTCCATGTAATGGCGATACCCCTGCCCCACCAGATGGGTAAAACGGATGCGGGAGGGAAAGGTGATTCCCATAAACCGAACCGTCCCTCTGCCGCTATAAACAACCGTTTTATAGACAGGGATATTCTCACCATACTCCATACGCATGAATCGCTCAACCGGAGCGGGTAAGCCTTCTGGCATAGGGATGGTTTCAATTGCAGCCGGTTTACCATCAAATGGCGGGAAAGGAACCGGTTTATATTGAAGCCCACCTCCAAGAAAAACTACAATCAGGAAAAACAAATCAATCCAGAATCCCCTGAAAGCAACCTGCCAATCGAGCACACAGATGATCATGGAGAGAACAGAAGAAACAAATATCACCGGCACCCAAATAGGTGATTTAACCAGCATCAAGATTCCACCAACGCAAAAACCCAATGCAGCGAGTAACCAGAAGATGCTATAAACTCGCATTCCGTCAACACCAATTTCCCAACGCCCTGATAGAAGGGCGGTCTTGTATGGAAGTTCTGCGATCTTAGCCAACGGGAAGTAGGCAAATAAGCCCATCAGGTGAACCAGACCATGTAAAACCGCAACTACTGCAACAATAATGGATAATGTCTTAATCATTTTTTTACTCCTCAATTACCTGGCAACCCGCCAGAAAGAAATCAATTAAATTGTTCATCTCTACTTCATCTGGAACAACCACCTGAGCTGTGGTTTGAAACATGTTATCCTGCATCAGGCGGATGGAGAATAAATTAGAAAAAAGATCTGAAAGGAATTGTGCCGAGTACTTTGCTGAGATTTTCCCGTTGTTTATTTGTGTTTGAAAGTAATTCTCCAGTTTTTGCCGATTTCCCATGCTGCCCATTTGGACCGTATCCAACAATTCGGGGATTTGCCTGGTTTCACAGATAAGTAAACGAAGAAAATCCAGGTTCCCGGCAGTATCCTGCACCTGCATGTGCGCCATCATGTGAATGTCCTTACGTAAATCTCCGCTCAGGTTTGATTCAAAATTCTCGGCAAACCCACGGGAATTAAAAGACTGCATACACGCAATCAACAGGTTCTTTTTGTTACCAAATATCCTGAAAATGGTCACTTCGTTCACATCCGCTGCCTGCGCAATTTTCCAGGTGGTAGCCCGTGAGTATCCGATCAATCCGAATAAATCAAGCGCCGCCCGGATAATTTTCTGGCGGGTACTCTCCTGATTTTGTAAATTCTGTTCTTCCACAGGTTCAAACTCCCTTCAATGCAAGTGCTTGCTTGCATTAGTATACCCCCAACCATGATTCATGCAAGTGATTACTTGCATGCTGTTATTATGACATTTAACAAAATAAGAACCCGTCCGCAATATTCGGACGGGTTCAGGTAGATATTTGTAACCCTGTCAAGATTTTCCTCCTGTTAAGGGTTGGTTATGACACCTGCCGACGGATTACTCCGGTTTTGGCAGAAAGCTGGAAAAAGACAATCCAGCAAACAACACCGTCATGAGTACGACAACCATCCAGACGGCTCCCATCGCACACCTCCTTCTTCTTCTCTACCTCCATTATCGGTAAGGATTTACAAGAAAACAATACTGAGTACAACATATTTACGTGATATTCACCCGTAAGTTGCTGTTTATATATACATTAACGCTAAAGTATGAATTTTGTTCCGATTTTTTATATAGAATATATGAACGAAAATAGCGAGAACCGGGAAATAAATAAAGCCGGATGAGTTGAACTCATCCGGCTTATGCTTTGATCGGATCAGGGGTCTATTTCGCAGTGATTTCAACACCATTCTTAATCACATTCAACGGAGCTTCATGCGACCAGAGGGCTTCCCATACATTTTCTGCATTAAGAACCACCAGGTCTGCGGTGCAGCCTTCCTTGAGACCAAAGTTCTTAATGTTAAGGGCTTTGGCGGCATTGGTGGTGATGAGATCATATAAGATTTCCATCTCATCACGTCCCACCATATTCATAATGTGGGATGCCAGGAAGGCAACTTCGAGCATGTTGTTGCGTCCATAAGGATAATACGCATCTGCAATATCATCCTGCCCAAGTGCCACATTGACACCCGCCTTGTAAAGGGATTTTACCCGGGCATAAAGTGGACCGGTTTGCGGATCGGAGACCAGACCAATCTGGGCTTTCTTCAGCAGGTACTCAATCTTTCGATAATACGGCTCAGGATACAGCGCCATAGCCCGGGCATGCTGGGCGGTTACTCTGCCCTGCCAACCCATTTCCAGGGTTTTTGCTGCCATCATTTCGAGGGTTTTCAGCGTGGGGTCACCAGCATCATCTACCAGCATAGAGACATCTTTATTGTATTTCTTTGCAAGGGCAAACATCTGGTCAATGTGTGCCTGTTCGTCTTTTTCCGTATATTCAATCCAGGGAATTCCACCAACCACATCGGCACCGAGTTTTAATGCTTCTTCCACCAATTCAGCAGCGCCCGGATCGCGGACTACACCATCCTGCGGAAAAGCAACCACCTGAATTTCAACCTTGCCTTTATATTCTTCACGGGCTTTGATGAGCGCCTTTACGCCTTCCAGTTTGCCGGTGGTATCGGTATCAGCGAATGCACGAATGTGGGTATTTCCGAAGCGGATTGCCAGATTAACTGCCTTTCTGACATTCTCGATGATCCACTTCTCATCGTACTTTTCCTTAACCTTGGATGCCAGTTCGATGGCTGTCATTGCGCCACCCATCTCCCCGCCAGTGTAGGCACTGATTGCCTCATCATCCATCATCTTTAAGGTGTAAACCTTGCAAAGGTGCAGGTGCCCGTTGACAAAAGATTCAGTTACCAGATTACCTTTGGCATCGATGGTTTGTTTTGCATCGCCTGCGATCTTCTCTGCAATTTTTGAAATTTTGCCACCTTCAACTGCAATTTCGACCAGTTTGCCCGCAGATGCACGGGTTTTTGCATTTTTAATCAGGATATCAAAAGCCATTCTGTCCTCTCCAAAAAGAATATTTTTTGATGAAATGCTCCGCCAGGATTACCCAACGGAGCAGCAAGGTTACTTCCCTATTTACGCTGTTTTATCAGCTTTTGGGCAATCAAAGCACCATCCCGAATGGGTTCATACCCGGTGCAACGGCAAAGATGCTTGTTCAAAGCATTTCCAAGTTCCTGTTCACTCGCATCTGGATTGGCTTCGAGAGCGGCTACCAGTTCCATCACAATACCCGGAGTGCAAAAACCGCACTGCACTGCACCTGATTCTGCAATTGCTCTTTGAACTGGATGAAGATCAGTACCCTTTGCCAGTCCTTCCACGGTCATAATTTCTGATCCGGCGGCTTTACTGATGGGTGTATTGCAGCTTTTGATGGCTTTGCCATTCATCATTACCGTACAGGTTCCACAGGTAGCATTATCACATCCATGCTTGGTTCCAGTGAGGTTTAATTCTTCTCGAAGTACATCAATCAACATAACATCGGGTTCAACTTCTACCGTTCGGGGGATGCCGTTTACTGTTAATGAAAATTTTTCGGCCATCTTGTTACTCCTTCTTGCTTTCAAGGGCTTTCTTGATTTTGTCCGGTGTCAGAGGAATCTCAAAAAAGTCCACACCAATTGCATCATAAACCGCATTCATAATCGAGGGGGCTGGACCGATGACTGAGTGCTCACCGATACCACGCGCACCGAAGGGACCCACCGCATCCGGTGTCTCGACAAAGTTGATTACATGTTCTGGTGCTTCCTTGTAAGTTGGAATGTGGTATTTGAAGAATTGCGGGTTTGCAATGCGACCCTGCTCGTCGTACTGGAGTTCTTCATATAAAGCTGCACCAATTGCCATCGTAACACCACCCATCACCGATCCACGAATCTGCAATGGATTAATCACCTGCCCAACATCGAAAGTGGATACATATCGATCCACAATGATTTTGCCTGATTTTTTCTCGATTCGAATCTCAGCCGCTTGAGCACCAAAGGTATAACTGACGCCGATGCTCCCCTGACCGTTCTGATCAGGATTTGAGTAGCGGGGAAGACGCGCATCGGAAACTGATTGCACCAGTTCGCCGATCGTAATACCATCAGAAGTGATGTAACCGCGAGCCAGCGCACCCACTTCCACCCGGATGGTGGGATCATTGCGGAGATAGACATACTCGCCGTTGTATTCAAGATAATCAGGATCGGTTTTGAGTACCTGGGCTGCTGTTGCCTTCAGCTGGGCAATCAATTTATCTGCTGCACGGATAATTGCCCGACCACCCTGGGTGGTGAACATTGACCCGATCGTCTGCCACTCATAAGGTGAATACTGTGTGTCGATTTCAGTGTACACACGAATTTTCTCTGGCGGGATCTGCAATGCCTCTGCTGCCACCTGGCGGATGACGGTGCGCAATCCCTGACCCACTTCGGCACCACCCATATTGATGGAAACACTGCCATCAATATTTAATTTCATGTAGCAGCCCTTGGTGGAGAATGGTGCACCCTTGGGAGACTTGAAGACAGCAGCAAATCCGCGTCCGTAGATATAGTTTTCGTCTTCTTTAGGCTTATCCTTGCCAAATACTTCCTTCTGAACCATATCGGCGCATTTTTCAAGATCACCATGAGATTTCCACATGGTCTCGCCAACTGCATTCACCTTACCTTCTTTGAGGTAATTCTTCCGCCGCAGTTCGAATGGATCCATTTTTAACTCACGCGCCAGGAGGTCCATCATACGTTCTGATGCAATCTGCGATTCCTGATGCCCATAACCGCGATATGCGCCCACCGCAGGTGTGTTGGTATATACGGTATAACCGGTCAGATCGCAATGCTCATATGCATATGGACCAGTTGAGTTGTGGGTGGATGCGATGGTGACGTTCACCGCGGTATCTGCATAGGCGCCGCCCGAGTGGAATATTTCGGTCTTAATGGCAACCAGTTTACCGTCTTTCTTTGCACCAATTTTGATGCGTGTTCGGATGCCGTGAGCAATCAACGAAGCGGTGAAATCTTCTTCACGGGTGGCTACCCACTTGACAGGACGACCCGGCACAAAGCTGGCAATCCACGCAACAGTCTGTTCCACGGTAATATCCGATTTGTAACCAAAGCAGCCGCCAATATCGGGGATATGTACCCGAACATCGGAGACAGGAACTCCATAAGAATGAGCCAGATCTTCACGGATGATAAATGGGCAGATGGATGATGACCATGCTTCAATGGTCTTATCTTCCTTGAACCACACAATGGAGCCATGTGGTTCCAGCGCTGCGCAAGAGCCATGTGGATAATTGAATTCATGCTCGATGACGACATCGGCATCAGCAAACCCGTCTTCGCCCTTGCCTTTTTTGAGGTGGTACACATTTGCCACATTGGATTTCGGCATGGGTTTCAGAGTCGGCAGGCGCCAGTAGTCTTCATGTTTCTCGTGGATGAGTACTGCGTCTTTCGCCATCGCTTTAAGGGCGTCAGTGTATACCGGTAGTGGTTCGTATTCCACCTTGATTTTCTCTTTTGCCGCGCGTGCATGGGCGGGAGTATCTGCAATGACTGCAGCAACCGGCTCACCGATGTAGCGGACTTTGTCCACTGCCATGGGTTGCAGGTCTTTGATATTATCGCCATACCTGAATTTGCAGGTTTTACCGGTTACTACTTTCACGACACCCGGGCATTTTTCCGCTTCACTGGTATCGATACTTTTTACCAGAGCATGCGCGATCGGAGGACGGAGTACTGATGCGTGCAGCATATCCGGCAATCGCACATCGTCCAGAAATACGGCTTTTCCGGTCACTTTACTGATCGCATCGGGACGAATATATGATTTACCGATGTATTTCATTAATAACCTCCTGAAAATTGGGGTTGATATTTTTTCCTATTCCCGCCGGTAAGGCTTGAGTATGGCGGAAGGAGCTGATATGGAACGACCTGCCAATGCCAGTGCAAAAATGGTCACCAGATACGGCAGTGACAGGAATAATTCATAGGGCAATTTAAAGCCCAGCGTTTGCAAACGTAACTGCAGCGCCTGCACACCGCCAAAAATCAAAGCACCCCAGAGTACCTGCACCGCATGCCAGTTCGCAAAAATTATCAATGCGATACAAACCCATCCACGGCCGGCAACGATACCAAAAGTGAACGCGCCTAATTGTGCCAATGAGAGGAAAGCGCCACCGATAGCCATCAATCCACCGCCAATCATCAAGGCATACGTTCGGATAGCATAGACATTTAAACCAGCCGCATCCGCAGCCTCAGGATTCTCACCCACCGCTCGAATCTGCAAACCGAAACGGGTACGCATGATTACCCACCAGACTACCGGTATCAGCAGTATGCCGATATATGTGAGCAGGTATTGTGTAAAAATGGGTCCCAGTACAGGAACATTTCCGAAAAGTGAAATCTGTGGGAAGGTATCAATAGATGGCTGAACTTTTGATTCGCCGAAAACCAACCTGAATAAGAAGAGGGAAACCCCGGTCCAGAGCATGGTAATACCCAGACCAGAAACATGCTGGTTAACTCCCAACCGAACAGTCAGCAGGGACATGAGCAATCCTGAGATCATCCCCGCGAGGATTGCGGCAAGCACACCCAACCAGAGTGATTCGGTATGATAAGCAACCGCAAATCCGACAAATGCGCCCAGGAACATCGTTCCTTCAATTCCAAGGTTAAGTATCCCGGCACGCTCGCTGAAAAGTTCTCCCAGAGTGCCATAGATCAGAGGGGTGGCAACACGAAGGGTCGCTGCGAGCAAACCTACAATAAAGATGACAAATGGAGTATCCATAGCTAACCTCTCCGGATACGGAAATTCTGAAGAATGAACAATGCCAGGGTAACCAACAGCAAGGTGGATGAGACCACATCGCCCAGGTAAACTGGTACGCCCAATGTTCGGCTGACAGTTTGTGCACCCGTATCAATCAAGCCCATAAATAGCGCGGCAATCCCAACCCCAAATGGATTTAATCCGCCCAGGGTGGCTATGACGATACCGTTATATCCAAGACCGTCTGAAATAGCATCGATCAGGTGGAAATGGATACCTGCGACCTCTCCCGCACCAGCCAGACCGGCAATACCTCCAGATACCAGGGCTACGATCAGCATGGTACGATTGACCTTGATGCCTGCAAAACGGGCACCTTCTTTACTGTGTCCAATCGCGCGCATTCGTAAACCGAAGGAAGTCTTTGACAGTACGATCCATTCGATAATGATGACAATGACCGCCAGAAGAAAACCCAGGTGCAGACGGGTACGTGGGATCAATTTGAAGAAAACAGTACCGGCAGCAATTTCTGGTGACTGCGGCCACATCGATACCGGATCGCGCCAGGGACCATTCAATACAAAGCTGGTCACAAAAATGACAACCGAGTTTAGTAACAAAGTGGTTACCACTTCATCCACATTCAGTTTTACTTTAAGCAAAGCCGGTCCCAGCGCCCAGATCATACCTGCGACAAAACCCCCAACCACCATCGCCGGAATACCCAGCCAGGGAGATACATCCTTGAGGACAATCCCCAGCCAGGCAGCCATGATGGCACCCGCGTACAACTGACCTTCAGCTCCGATATTGTAGTATCCTGCGCTGAAAGCAAATGCCACAGCGGCACCTGTGAGCAATAATGGTGTGGATTTAACCAGTACTTCAATAGCACTGACATTGGTGCTGAGTGGAAGGATCAGGAAGTTGTAATAAGCCTGAAAAGGATTTGCTCCTGCCAGCACGATTAAGATCGAAGTGATGATGAACGTGACAGGAACAGCAATAACGGGTATCAACGGTCGCAGCCAGACAGGTGCTGGAGCCCGCTCAATTCTCAATTTAGACACAGTTCTCCTCCTTGCACATGTATTAGGCTGCCGATCCTGCCATCAGTAAGCCCAGATTTTCGGCTGTAGCTTCCTGTGCAGGGATAACACCCATTATTCTGCCTTCATAGATTACGGCAATCCGATCTGATAATGCCATGATTTCATCCAGATCTTCAGAGATTAGCAATACCGCACACCCCCGGTCGCGTTGCTCCAGAATTCGAGAGCGAACATAATCAGTCGCGCCAACATCCAAACCCCGGGTTGGCTGTGAAACAATGACCACATCAGGTTTACGGGAAAGCGTTCGGGCAAGCATGACTTTTTGCATGTTTCCGCCCGAAAGAGTGCGCAATCGATCATTTGGTGAAGCTTTAATCTGATATTGATTGATTAACTCTTTTGCATTATCAGAAATCCCCTTCTTACTGAGGAAACCGTTCTGTGTAAAATCTTCCATATGATCGAGCATCAGGTTATCAGCAACGGATAATTCGCCAACCATGTTGGTATGACGATCCTCTGGAATTCTTCCAACACCGGCAGCGCCCACCTGGGCTGGATCTGCACCCGTGAGGTCCTTTCCCTTGACTATTACTTTGCCAGCACTGGGCTTTGTCATTCCACACAACACAGAAGATAATTCCGCCTGTCCATTACCAGATACCCCGGCAATCCCCAAAATCTCGCCAGCGTGAACCTGCAGGCTGACCTCACGCAGTGCAGGCAAACCTTTTTTGTCATTTGCTGAAAGATTTTCAACCACCAGTTGTGGTTCGCCAGTTTCACGTTCTCCCTGTCGGGAAACGCCAAAGTTTTCGCGACCCACCATCATGGTAGCCAATTTGCGCTGGTCAGTATCACAGGTCATCACTGATCCCACCACTCTACCATCGCGCAATACGGTGATGCGGTTACAGATTTTCATGACTTCATGTAATTTATGAGAAATAAAAATTACAGATAATCCGTCTTTTTGTAAACGTGTCAAAGATTCGAAAAGTAAATCGACTTCCTGTGGAACAAGCACAGCTGTAGGCTCATCGAGAATTAATACCCGTGCGCCATGATAAAGTGCTTTTAATATTTCAACCCTTTGTCTTTCACCCACAGAAAGGTGACGGATGAGAGCCTGAGGTTTTACAGGAATTCCAAACTTATCAGAAGCTTTAGCTACGGTTTTTTCAATTTTTTTCAAATCAATAATTGAACCCTGGGTATCTCCTAGTGCAAGGTTCTCTGCAACGGTAAGGGTAGGCACCAGTGTAAAGTGCTGGGTTACCATCCCGATACCAGCAGCAATGGCATCTTTTGGTGAACGGACGACAACCGGGTTGCCATCCACCAGTACTTCACCCTCATCTGCATGGTACAAACCATAGAGAATGCGCATGAGGGTGGTCTTTCCCGCACCATTCTCACCTAGTAAAGCATGGATCTCTCCCTTTTCCAGGTCAAAATCCACATGATCACTCGCTACCAGATCGCCAAATCTTTTGACGATAGATTTCATTTGGACTGCATACATGGGCGCCTCGAGTATAAAAGATAGAGTGTCCCTTGGTACAAATTTATTGGTAAACTTCGCCCCAATAATCTTGAATTCAGGTCAGGTAATTGCCGACCAGATCAGAACAAATCAGTAATTTGGATGGAACGGGGTGGTGCAAGCACCACCCCTGATACTACATACAAAAAACTTGATTAGTTGGTTGCAGCCGGCTGGGCTTCATCGATATCCACGCGGAAAGTACCGGCGAGGATTTCAGCTTCTTTGGCTTTCACTGCAGCTACAAGATCAGCGGGCAGTTTGCTCTCGGTGTTGTGGAAGGGAGCCAGTGCCGCGCCGCCTTTTCCCATCATCGAGAAGTCTTTCAGATCCTGACCGGTGAAGGTACCGGCGGATACCTGATCGATCAGGTAATTTACGGTTGGATCCATATTCCAGACGGTGCTGGAGACTACCAGATCAGGAGCGAGTTCGTTCTGATCGCTCATCGCGCCAAAAGCCCACAGACCCTTTTCGGCTGCAGCTTCAATGACACCAAAGCGTTCGGCGAAGAGCACATCAGCACCACTATCAATCTGGGCGATGGCAGCTTCTTTGGCAGCAGCAGGATCGAACCAGCTGTTGATGAAGGAAACCAGTACAACTGCGTCAGGATTCTGTGCTTTTACACCCTGAATGAAAGCGTTGACGATACGATTCACTTCGGGAACCGGCATACCACCAACTACACCAATCTTACCGGTTTGAGTTAAACCACCCGCCAGCATACCCATGAGGTAAGCGGGTTCATGAATCCAGTTATCAAATACTGCGAAATTGGGATCAGCAGGACCGGAGCCGGAACCGAAGGCGAAAGCGACTTCAGGGTAATCTTTGGCTACACGGCGAACCGCTTCTTCGTTACCGAATGCATCACCGAGGATGAGATCGGGTTTCTGCTGGTCGCAGACTTCTCGAAGGACACGTTCCATGTCACCAGAGTAACCGATGGCTTCGGTGTAGGTGTATTCAATTTTGCCTTCGTCAGCTGCTTTTTGCAGGGCTGCGTGGATGACACCATCCCAGGGCTCTTCGATGGGTGTGGCAAAGGCGCCGAAGACTTTTAATGGTCCTTTGGCTTCAGGAACGGCTGTAACCAGTACTTCCACCGGTTTTTCAACGATGGAGGTAACCTGTACTTCAACAACCTGCGGCGCTGCGGGAGCGCAAGCAGCCAGGGCTACCATTAAGATAGCTGCAACCGCGATCAAGCTAAAAATCTTTTTTGACATATAACTCCTCCTCAAATTTTTTGGTTAGAATTGTGTTTTCGGTGCCAAATAAACCAGGTTTTGTTGTTACTGTCACCTCCTCTCAAAAAAACGCATCATATAAAACATCCTCATCACTCTGCCGTCGAGACAGAGGATAAGGATGGTTTTATTAAAAATATGGGGTTAATGGCATCAATCGTTTCAACCAACATTTTATTTTTTGGTACAAACACAATTACGCCTAGCTTTTAGTTTCATTATTATAACGAGAAACATAGCCTGAGAAAAGTGACAAAAAGCAGCGAAGAACATGAAATCTGGTGAAAAATACATAAATTTTCTATGTATTTACCCATATTGACAGGTTTCTTTACTATTTTTTTGTGAGAAGGTTTTGAATGGAACTTAGAACTACTCACTTTTTCGTCTTTTTCGTGTCAGCAAAAGGAAGAGCAAAACCGGCCATATCCAAACTAAATCTCCCGGACCATCGTTTCCGGTTCGGGGGGCTGACCGCTGAATGCGCACCAGGCGATACTCCTTGCATAATTCCAGCAATTCTTCATCGGATAAACGGTTGGGGTGGATTCCCATCATCGGTGCTGCGAAACCCGAGTTAACCAGTACCTTTCGCAGGATGGGTAAAGTCTCCTGATCCAATTTCACATCACTAGCAGTTGCTACATACCAGCCATCAGGCAGCCAAACCTCAACCTGCGGATTCGCCATGATATTTTGATACCAATCGCTTACCGACCCAAATCCGGCTGTGATGTATACATCGCCTTCATGATGTGTGAAATTTACCGGGGTGCGATATTTTTTTCCAGATTTGCGACCAAAATGGGTCAAGACAAGGTAGGTGCCGGTCGTGGATGGGAACATGGACATCCATCTACCCATCCCCATGCGCCACATGAATATTTGAAAGAAATTTAATACCCGAAACAGCTTCTTGCGTGGATCACCCTCAGCCATAATTAGTCCCTCTTTTCTACAACAGATTAATTGTACAGGAGGATGAGCTTAAAACCAACCATATTCAGTCAATCATACCCCTTACAATAACCTCCCAATTGTCCCATCTTTATAGACGCAAACAATAAAACCTGCAATAATAAAACCAGAGAGGCAACAACCATGGATGGCAAAGAGAATTCCTCCCTTTTACAATTTACGGCGGAAGTAGTAAACAGGCTATCCGCATTTGAAAATCGCGATTATGCAGGGTTGATTGAATGGGCGATGGATGAGTGTCTTGCACAGATGAACGCGGATAAATTAACCCTGATCCAATATGGAGTGAGCAATAATAGCTTAATCAGAGAATTTGGACGTTTGAAAAACTCTCGATCAAGACTGTTGCCAAAAACTAAGCCCACCAGGCTCAATACGTGGTTGCTGCAGCATATATCATCAGCTTCTCAACCCACCCTAATTGAATCGTTAATTGATCAGCCGCCCTCAGGCCAAAAGTCTTCAAATGCAATTTTCCCACCCGGGATGAAATCTCTGCTTCTTTATCGAACCAATGGAGAAAACAAAGACGGTTATCTTATCGCCTTCTGGAACAAGAAAGAGAGGATCTGGCAAGAGGAACATCTAAATCAATCCAAAATACTTGCAAAAAATCTGGCGGCAGTTGCTTCGTATGCCAATCATGAACGGGATTCTTTGCAGACACTTTCAAAATATGAAACCCTGTATCACCAATCCCCTCTTGCCATCTGGGTTGAGGATTTTAGTAAAGTAAAAGGTTATTTACGTAAGAAGCGGTTTCAGTCTATTGGAGATTTGCGCCATTTTTTTGAAAACAACCCGCAAAATTTGACCAGGTTGATGTCATTCATTGCAGTTCTTGATGTGAATGATACTACCCTGCGTATGTGGAACCATGCCACGAAAGATCTAATAACCGGCAGGTTAAGGCTGAGCCGGGTGGAAGAAAACCGAGAAAAATACCTGGAAGAAGTGGAAGCCATCCACCAGAATAAATTGTTCCACCGGGTAGAAAATCTAAAAATCTTGGGAGCATCCGGCGAAAACTTGAATGTTACCCTGTACTGGAATGTCTTACCGGGGCATGAACATGACTGGTCAAGGGTATTGGTGACCGTTGTGGATACTACTCACCAGAGAAAGGTTGAAGAATCGCTGCGTGAAAGTGAAGCCCGCTTAAGAATGCTGGTGGATAACGCAGAAGATATGATTTTCATGCAAGACCCGACCGGCAGGATCCTGTTTTTTAATGCGCCCAGCCTGTATGAAATCAATGAAAACATCGTTGTCGGCAGCCTGCCCGGTGCACACCTGCCTGGAGATTTGGCGAGAGCGATCAATTCTGTAAATAAAAATGTAAAAGAAACACTAAAACCGCAAATTTTTGAAGTAACATTTTCAACAAGATCTGGACCCGTGTTTGTTTCGTTTTTATCCTATGCCATTTTGGATGAAAATGGCAGGTTACAGGCATTTGGTACGATAGGCAGGAACATTACCGCGTTAAAAAAGGCTGAACAGGCACTTTCTGAAACCCAGCGAGCCCTATCCATTCGGGTTGCAGAACTGGAACGTAACTACCAGGAGATTTCCCTGATTTCAGAAATGCTTACCATGCTTCAATTCAGCCAGGAGTTAGACGAAGCCTTCAAACTTTCTGCCCAGTTTCTAAGGCAGTTATTCGCTTCATACTCAGGTTCCCTGATGGGTGTACAACCAACAACCGGTGCTTTGACCGTTCGGTTTGGCTGGGGAAGAGAAGGTACAAGACAAAGAAGTTACACTATCGATGATTGCTGGGCAGTCCGGACGGGAAAACCCTACTATCAATCAGCCAGCGAAACGGGTTTACGTTGTAAGCATATGGAAGAACACCCACAAAAAAGCGGATACTGCCTTCCGATTTTGATTGAGAAACAACCGGCGGGATGCCTGTCTATCCAGGGAGATAAACAAGAAATACCTGAGAGGATCCGACAACTGGCGAATACGGTAACCGAGCAATTAAATCTTGCTTTCACCAACATTCAATTAAGGCATGGATTACGCCAGCAAGCTATCCACGATGCATTGACCGGTTTATATAACCGTCTTTATTTGGATGAATCCCTCACCAGAGAGTTGTACCGGCAGGAACGCAGCGGTCAATCGCTTTCAATTATCATGATGGATCTGGATCATCTTAAAGAAATCAACGATATTTACGGACATGCAGCAGGCGATTCTGTTCTGAGATCTCTGGGGAGCCTGATCAAACAGTCTGTTCGCGCATCTGACCTGCCATGCCGGTATGGGGGGGATGAATTTGTACTGGTAATGCCTGATACTTCACTTGAGACCGCCGTCCGCCGGGCAGAGAAAATTGCCGACCAGTTTCGGAAATTGAGCATTCCCTTTGGCACACAAACACTTGGTGGGTACACTCTCTCCATAGGTATAGCATCCGCACCGAAACATGGACATACCAGTCAGGATCTACTGGCTGCGGCAGATCAGGCGTTATATCAAGCCAAGCGGGGCGGTCGCGATCAAGTAGTCAGCGCCGGTAATGAGCCGGAAAATCAATGATTTATCCTCTCTCCAACGGTAAAACACATACCAGAGTGAATAACATGACTGCTTTTCAAATCACCCCGGTATATACTATATACAAAGTCAAGATTCGTGGATGGAAACTAATATGAAATCAAATATGGATTTGAAGCGGATATTTATTTTTCTGGCATTTGCCTTTGGCATAGCCTGGATCACTGCCATGTATATTTTTTTTAACGGTGGATTGGCAGCAAGCCCTGAGATAATTCCGGGATCCGGGATCACGCTGGCTTTTGTCCTCATCGCCACTGTATATATGTTTGCCCCGGCAATCGCGAATGTACTTACCCGAGTTATCACCAGAGAAGGGTGGGGTAATGCATACATACGTCCTTACTTAAAACAGGGATGGAAATATTGGATAATGGGATGGGTCCTTCCACCTTTCCTTACGCTATTGGGAGGTTTGGTATTCTTTCTGATCTACCCCAGGTATTTTGACCTGGAGTTAACCACGCTCACACAGATGATGCCTGAAAACTCCCCTGTGAATCTACCCGTGCAAAGTATCGTCATCATAAATTTTGTGCAGGCACTCTTGATCAGTCCATTGATCAATAGCTTCTTTACCTTTGGTGAAGAATTTGGCTGGAGGGCATACTTATTACAAAAGTTACTGCCTGCTGGGAAAATAAAAGCGATGATCAAACTGGGTGTCATTTGGGGTGTCTGGCATGCACCTGTGATTGCAATGGGGCATAACTACGGTCTTGAATATACTGGTGTTCCCTGGACTGGCATTCTAGCGATGACCTGGTTTTGCATGACCGTGGGAATTTTACTTTCATGGATCGCATTGGAAGGTGGCTCTGTATGGCCGGCTGTCATCGGACACGCCAGCTTGAATGGCATGGCGGGTATTGCTATCTTATTTGCAAAGGGCAATCCAAGCACATTATTGGGTCCCATGCCGACAGGTATCATTGGCGGGGCAGGTTTTTTAATTATGGCAGTCTTTATCCTGCTTCTAATTCGGAAGGAAAACAACACCGATACTTCTACAACAACTGAAAATATTATGGTAATCCCTGAATAAACAGGAGTAATGGACATGCAAATCATCCATACCATTATCCAGATACTAACCATCGCGACCGGGATACTCGCTATCCTACGTCCACAAATTATGGCGGATTTCACCGGATTACAGATGAAATCACCGCGGGGAATAGTTGAAATGCAATCCGGGATCGGTGCCCTCTTTATCGCATTGGGAGCAGCACCGTGGATATTAAGCCATCCAATCGCGTATCAGATGCTCGGGATAGCCTATCTCGCAATCGCCGCAGCCCGTTTTGCGGCGATGATGGTACATAACTCGTTTGAAAGAACCAATTGGATCAGCCTGGCAATTGAGATTATTTTTGGTGTTTTATTACTGATACCCCTTTATCCGGTTTTATAGGAGTGTAATATGCGTGAAATCGATCCGTCTGAGATTATGCCCGGAGCAAGGTTTCAGGGGCAGGATCTGCATGACGTCAATTTCGTCGGTATGAACCTGATGGGATCCAATTTTGCCCAGGCGAACCTACGCGGTGCATTTCTCGGGAAAGCCAATGTACAAAAAGCAGATTTTACCGGATCGGACCTGACCGGTGCAAATTTGATAGGCACCAAATTACAGCAGGCGAACCTGACACGCGCAGTGATGCAGGATTGCGCCATGCAGGGGGCAGATTTAAGTGGAGCGATTCTAACCGGTGCAGATATGAGGATGGGGAATGGCATGTTTGGAGCCAATCTGAGCGGGGCAAACCTGGAATATGCCATCCTGCGTGGAAATTATATGGAAACAACCAGGTTGGGAGGTGTCTCGTTGGTTGGAGCAGATCTGGAAGGCGCTGCACTCATCCAGGCAGATCTTAACCATGCCAACTTACAGAATGCCCGATTGGTTAAAACCGATTTTGGCGGTTCAGATCTGACCGGAGCAGATTTGCGTGAAGCAGACATAACCGGTGCTGATTTTTCAATGACAAAAATGGAAGCTGTAATTTTTCATAACACCCATCTGGATGATTCCACTCAATTGGATCCAAAATATCATCTGGTATGGGAGCTGGTAAATGAAGGGGGAAACAACCGAAATCTCTCTAAAGCCGAATTGGAACAGGCAGTTCTTTCTTACGCCAATCTGGATGGCTCTGATTTAAGCTATGCGAATCTCAGAGGTGCAAGACTCGACCATACCCAACTGGTTGGTACAACCTTCGCCCATGCAGACTGCAGCGGGGCTGATTTCAGCAATGCCCGTATTCAGCAGACCATATTTGAGTATTGCAACCTGGAAAAAGCCATATTGTATGGTCTGGATTTGCGCGAATGTGACTTGAGTTTTGTAAATCTGACCGGGATTGAATATGATGAAGGCACCCGATTTACGAGTAAATGGCGGCAGGTGATGGAATTTATCAATTTCGGATGTGTCCGTCAAAATCATGCAGAGATCGATCTTTCACAGGCGTACCTGGTTGGCGCAAAGATGAGTTACGCCATACTGACCGGTGCCAACCTGGCAGGTGCCCTTTTAGACCGCGCAGATTTATGGAGTGCAGACCTTACAGATGCGGTACTGGATGACTGCCAGATGATAAAAACCGGTTTACGCTGGGCTAAACTTCATCATGCAAAATTTATCAATACCAATTTGACCGGCGCCAATTTATTCGGGGCTGAGTTAAATGGGGCTGTACTTCAAAATGCAAATCTGGCGGATGCCGATCTGGAGGGAGCCAAATTGGATGATTGCGACCTGACAGGTGCCAATCTGACCCGTGTCCGCCTGGTTGGAGCACGCATCTCACAAAAACAACTACTCTCCGCCAGTGCAATCACAGGTGCTATCCTGCCGGATGGAAGAATTATTCCTGAGAAATCATGATTGTTTTGGAATCAGGTTATAATTGGACTAATATTATCCTAATTGGAGATGATTATGTCTGAACCCGAATCCAAATGTCTGGTATGCCAGCGTAGCAAATATGAAATCCCATTGGTAAGGTTGCAATTTGGTAATGACGATTACTTTATCTGCCCGCAACATATACCTGTATTGATTCACCACCCTGAAGAGCTAATTGGTAAGTTGCCCGGTGCCGACAAGCTGAATTTCCCCGAAAATTAATTTATAAAAAATAAAGACTGTCCCCAATCCAGGGCAGGCTTTATGTAAATATTCGTGATTACTCTCCCTTCAATGGAGTTTTGTTGTATAGTTAACCCATCTTGATTGGGAGTAACAGCCATGTTTAAGCAACAGAAATTTGCAATTATCGGTTACGGGGTAATGGGGGAAGCCATCATATCAGGATTGGTTACCAAAGGGGAAATCGACCCGGCTCAAATTATTGCCTGCGGTCCACGCGAAGAACGCCGTACAGCACTCCAGGAAAAATACGGTATTCAGGTGAGCAAAGACAACCGGGCATCCGCCAGCCAGGCTGATGTGATCATCCTCGCGGTAAAACCGCAGAAAATTTCAACTGTGCTCAAAAACCTGGATGGTTGCATTCCTCCTAAAGCGCTCATTATCTCCATTATTGCGGGTGTTCCCATGCAGCGGATCGCCGACTCGCTCAAACATACAGCTATTATCCGAGTGATGCCCAACACTCCTGCCAGAATCGGTGAAGGGATTTCTGTCTGGACAAACTCTCCTGAAGTTACAGCCGAGCAGAAAGAAATTGCACGTCAAACGCTCAGTTTTCTGGGTACCGAACTGTATGTGGAAGAAGAGTATTATCTGGATATGGCAACTGCTCTGTCTGGTACCGGTCCGGCTTATGTTTTTCTTTTTATGGAAGCACTGGTGGATGCAGGCGTGCATATGGGTTTCCCCCGCAGAATCTCTGAAGAACTCGTATTGGGCACCTTGCGGGGATCAGTTAAATTTTATGAAAGTATCCGCGATCATCCGGCGGCAATGCGCAACCAGGTAACCTCTCCCGGCGGCACATCCGCTGAAGCATTGTATTATCTTGAAAAAGCCGGCTTCCGAACCGCCTTATCACGGGCGATCTGGGCGGCATATCAACGGTCAAAAGAGCTGGGCGCAGAGATCAACCACACCATCCAACCAGATTAAATCAGGGGTAATGAAAAGCATAAAAATCCTCCACTTTGCTGACGCGCATATTGACATGGTCAATTTCGGCAGGCATGATCCGGATAGTGGTCTGCCAGCGCGTGTTCTTGATTTTCTCAAATCACTGGATTCAATTGTAGATTGCGCCATTGAAGAAAAAGTAGACCTGGTGATTTTTGCCGGAGATGCCTACAAGAACCGCACCCCGGCACCTACCTATCAACGTGAATGGGGCAAACGGATGATGCGCCTTTCTAAAGCAGGCATCCCCACTTTGTTGTTGATAGGCAATCATGATGTCTCTCCTGCCATCGGACGTGCTCTCTCTATCCAGGAGTATGACACGCTCGAAGTACCACATATCCGGTTAATCTCCAGACCCTGCCTGCTGACGCCAGATGATCTTGAGGGTTTACAACTACAGGTGATAGCTCTGCCGTGGATTAACCGCCAGACAGTGGCTGCGGGTATATTGAACACCGAGGCGGAACCAGGCAAGGATCCTCTGGAGCACCTTCAGGAAACATATACCCAGATGGTTCAACAATGGCTGCAAGTTCTGGATCCAAGCCTGCCGGTCGTGTTGACCGCGCATGCTTCGGTTGAGGGTGCAACCTACGGCGGGGAACGACTCGTGATGCTCGGACAAGATTTTACCCTACCGGGTTCATTGGTCCGTGATTCACGAATAGATTACACCGCACTGGGGCATATCCATAAACACCAGAACCTCAATCAAAATAACCACCCTCCGGTGATATATCCCGGGTCAATTGAACGGGTCGATTTTGGAGAAGCTGCAGATAAAAAATATTTTGTACTGGCACACATCAATCGGGGGAAAACGGAAATTGAATGGAAAGAGTTAAGCAAAGTCAGACCTTTCTATGACCGCCGGGTTGTCCTGGAAAAATCGGAAGGCATCACCGACCAAATGATTGCCCAACTTCCTGCCCGTGAGAAACTTGCAGGAGCAATTGCCCGCCTGACTGTGGAGTATCCGCGTGATTGGGAAGCAATGCTCGATGAGGCATCTGTGCGGGAATTTGCCAGGGACGCATTTGAATTTCATTTCGTGAGACGTCCATCCAGTGAGGATCGCGTCAGGCTTGACAGCAGCCTTCCAATTAGTTCTCTCAGCCCGGTGGAATTAACAAAACTCTATTGGGAGAGTGAACATACGGCTCCTGCAGATATGGAAAAACTGCAAAAATTGGTGAATGAGATCATCAGCGAAACTGTAACTGGCGAAATCGGCGCTGAAGGCGAGGTGGAAGCATGATTCCTGTTCGCCTGGAATTACGCAACTTCCTCTCTTATCGGTCGTCTGTTGAGATTGATTTTTCTGGGGTTAATCTGGCATGTATTTCAGGGGAAAATGGCGCGGGAAAATCCACCTTACTGGATGCTATTACCTGGGCATTGTTTAACAAAGCCCGCCGAACTGACGATGCCATTATTCATGGAAATGAAGAATCCTGCCAGGTTGTTTTGGATTTCATTTATGAAGAGACTCACTATCGGATTCAGCGAGAGAAACACCGAAGCAAAGGCGGTACAGTTTACTTTTTTGTTTGGGAAAACGATAGCTCGCAGTGGAAACCATTAGGGGAGCGTGGAATCAGGGATACAGATAAAGTCATCCAGCAGGTTTTACGAATGGATTACGAAACATTTATCAACGCATCCTTCTTCCTGCAGGGTAAAGCGGACCAGTTCGCCACCCAAAATCCCACCAACCGGAAGCGTATTCTGAGCAGCATTCTCGGATTAGATATCTGGGAGAGCTACAAAGAACGGGCTGCATCCCGGCGGAAATTGCTCGACCGTAGAATCAATGAAATCGATGGAGCTATTTCAGAGATGCAACTGGAGCTTGATGAAGAAGGACCACGCAAGGAACGATTGAAGGAGCTGGAAGATAGTGTTCAGATTATTCAAAAATCCAGGGTAGAGCAGGAAACAAAGGTTAATCAGTTCCACCGGCTGGAGGAAACAACCAAAAATCAGAAAGAGACTTTGGATATCCTGCAAGCGCAGCTGGCTACAGCCATCCGGAAAATTGAAGACAACCGTCTTAAATTAAATACTCGAATATCAGAACAGGATGCATTCCGGGGGATTCTGGATAAGGCAGATGAAATCAGACACAATCACCAAAAATGGCAAAATATACGTGAAGAATTAGATCATTTGAATGAACAATCATTAAAGGCTTCTTCCCTTGAGAAAGATATGGCTACACCGCGGTTGACCATTGAGAAGACGCGAGGCGAGCTTGAACAGGAACGGAAGAACCTGTTACTTCAACAATCACAAATACAGATGGCACTGAATCAGTTGCCAGAAAGAAAAACTGAGCTTAAGGGTCTTTCTGCGCAGCTGGAAGAAAAACAAAAATCAATTCAGGAAAAGGAAACGCTACTCGCGGATCAGGAAGAGATTCGCAATAGCATTAATGACCTTAAATCGGGTAATGCTGTTTTAAAAGCAGCAATGAATGAAATGGATGAACGGCGCAAGAATCTGGAACAGGTCCATGATGCCAACTGCCCGCTATGTGGACAAGACCTGAGTACAGACCACCGTAATGAACTGATAAACGAGATAACCCTTGAAGGGAAAAGATTAGGGGATCAATACCGGGATAACCTTTCTAGTATCCAGAGTTTAGAAAGGGATCTGGATCAAATAAAAATCCGTTTAGATCAAATGACAATCCTCGAGAAGGAAATCGGCACCATCCAGCGCCAATTAGACCAGGCACAGAACTGGATCCAACAGAATGAGCCACTCACGCAGGAATGGCATACAAGGGGTTCTGCCAGACTGGATGAAATTACCAGAGCTTTGGAAAATGACCAATTTGCAGTAGATGCCAGGAGTGAACTATCCAGCCTGGAAGAGAAGCTAACAAAACTTGGGTACGACCCGCAAAAGCATAATCAGATTCGGCAGGAAGAATCTGCCCTACGAACCAGTGCAGAAGAATATCAAAAGCTGGAATCCGCTCGGGCAAAAATGGAAACGCTGACGCGCGAGATTGATGACCTATCCAGGCAAATTCAGGATCAGGAGATGGAAAACAAAAATCTGGCTGATAATGTGGAAAAATCTGCCAAATTATATCAAGAAGCTGTCGAACAGCTTCCGGACATCAGGCAGTCAGAAGAACAACTGGCATTATTGATGGAACAGGAAAGCGAGAAAAACCGTGAACTGGGTGCTGCCCGTCAGAAAGTGGATGTTATTCCAGCAATCAAAAAAAGGGTTAAAGAATACAACCAGGAAAGGGAAGATGTAGCTTTACAAATATCCTATTACAAGAAACTTGAAAAAGCATTCGGTAAGGATGGCGTCCCTGCCTTATTGATTGAGCAGGCACTACCCGAGATTGAAAATGAAGCTAACGAAATCCTGGACCGCCTCTCTGGCGGGGCAATGAATATCCGATTTCAGACGCGCCGCGAAATGCGCACCCGTGATGAAAGAAAAGAGACACTGGATATCTTAATCAGCGACCCCAATGGTTTGCGTGATTATGAGCTGTTTTCAGGAGGAGAAGCATTCAGAGTCAATTTTGCCATAAGAATGGCGTTATCCAAGGTGCTTGCAAAACGGGCTGGCGCTCGTCTGCAGACACTTGTCATCGATGAAGGTTTTGGCAGTCAGGATGCCACCGGTCGGCAGCGACTGATCGAAGCCATCAACCTGGTAAAAGACGATTTTTCGCGGGTATTGGTAATTACCCATCTCGAAGAGCTGAAAGAAGCTTTCCCCAAACGGATTGAGGTGGAGAAAACTCTGCAAGGATCTACCGTTAGAGTAATTTAAATCAGACATAATTTTTCGAACCCCCGGTTTATTTCATCCGGGGGTTTTGTCACTTTTTAACCTTGAATGTATCTAATACATAGACGAATAACAAAATCAAGGAGCATAAGATGAAAACAAATGAATCAATGATTGACCGGGTTATCCGGATTGTTGCAGGTGTTGTTTTACTTGCATTAGGTTGGACCGGAACCGTGACTGGTGTATTAGGTGAAATCTTTAAATACCTGGGAATTATTCCCCTCTTGACCGGAATTATCGGATGGTGCCCGTTATACACCCTGCTTCGCATCCGCACAAATAAAGCCTGAGAGCAAACATCAAAATGAAGCAGGAAGTACTGCAAAAGAAAATTGAAACTAATCCGGCTGTCGTGGTGGAGTTCTGGGCTCCCTGGTGTGGACCCTGCAAAATGATGACACCTCAGCTCCTTAAGGTTGAAAAAGAATATGCGGACCGGGTGAAACTGGTCCGCATAAACACTGATGAAGATGTGGAAATCGCCAGAGAAATGCGGATCATGTCCATCCCTACTATTTTGGCTTTTCAGAATGGAAAGCAGGTTCTCAGAAAAACGGGGGCACTAAACAGTGAGCAGATTCAAACGGTGTTTGAAGCGAGCCTGAATGGTAAACCAGCTTCGGGTGGATTGATCCAAACCCGCGACCGGATTTTGCGTTTGGCGGCATCCGTTGCGTTGCTGTTGGTTGCAGCTTTCACAGGCTATCCGTGGTATCTGCTGGTAATGGCAGGCATCGTATTCTTCACAGCGGTATATGATCGCTGTCCCATCTGGAACGCAATCAGCAATGCATGGAAGAAAAATCAGGCTTGATATAAGAATTATTCAACCTGTGCAATCCTGACTTCCGGAATTGTATAATTATAAAAAACAAGGAAGTAAATCATGGAATATAGACATTTAGGAAAAGCCGGGCTAAAAGTTAGCGCGTTATCTTTAGGCGCTTGGGTCACTTATGGGGGACAGGTGGGTGAAGAACCCGCAGAAGCCTGCATGCGTGCAGCGTATGATGCCGGTGTTAACTTTTTTGACAACGCCGAAGCTTATGCGCGGGGCAACGCTGAAACAGTTATGGGTAATATTCTCAAACGTACCGGCTGGCGCAGGGAATCTTACATCGTTTCTACGAAAATATTCTGGGGCGGAGACGGTCCCAACGACACCGGGCTCAGCTATAAGCATATCGTCGAAGGGGTAAACAACGCTCTTAATAGACTGCAATTGGAATATGTTGATCTGCTCTATGCGCATCGCCCAGATCCTGAAACGCCCATTGAAGAAACCGTCAGAGCAATGGATTTAATCATCCGGCAGGGAAAGGCATTTTACTGGGGCACATCTGAGTGGAGCGCGGCAGACATCATACGAGCAGATGCGATTGCCCGCCAGTACAACCTGACTCCGCCCAGCATGGAACAACCTCAATATAATATGTTTTGGCGTCAGAGAATGGAATCGGAGTACCTTCCGATTTTTAAAGAACTTGGATACGGAACAACTACCTGGTCACCCTTGAATTCAGGTGTGTTGACCGGAAAATACAATAAAGGCATTCCTGAAGGTAGCCGGCTGGCAATGCAAGGATATGCATGGCTGCGCAAGGAAGTGACTCCGGAAAAAATTGCCATCGTGGGCAAACTGGAGGAAGTTGCGGGAAAACTGGGATATTCTGTATCTCAACTGGCTCTCGCCTGGTGCTTGAAAAATCCTAATGTTTCTACAGTGATCACCGGTGCCAGTAAAGCAGAGCAGGTTCAACAAAACCTAAAGGCGCTCGAAGTTCTTCCGCTTCTTACTGAAGAAGTGATGGCAGAAATCGAGACAATTCTGGGTAACAAGCCCGAATAAAGAATATTCTTAATCTACCGGTGGAGCGGAGATCGTTTCCACCGGTTTTTTTATTTCAATCACCGGTAATTTGTATGGTAATTGAATATTTGTTCCGGTCAACCAGAATTTTTCCTTGTAGTACACCAGGATGGAAAGCGAAGCAGGATCTACAATCACCCTCTGAAAATGGCTGATAGGTATTCCCATTGCACGTGTAATCATCATTTTAATGCAATCAGAATGTGAGAAAACCACAACCCTTTCCCCCACCTTATGCCTGCTGATAATTTCCTGAAGTGCATCCCAGAGCCGATCCCATGCAGCAGCAAATGATTCGCCACCTGGAAAAGCATTGAGATGCGCATGTGAACGGATCTTCTTCCAGACCGGATTACTTTTCAGTTCCTCAAATGGCACACCGGTAAAATTACCAGTGTTCATCTCAATTAGCTTATTGAGTCGAATTACAGGTAAGCCGGTCATCTCTGCCAGTGGTATAGCGGTTTCTACTGTGCGTTCCAAAGGGCTGCTATATATTGCATCCAATTGAACATCCTGCAAACTGGCAGCGACCAGTTTTGCCTGCTCTCTCCCCAGTTCATTCAGGTGAACTCCGGAAAGCTGCCCGGGAAGGAAGTTGCCCAAAGAGTCGTTCGCGCCATGACGTATTAAATGAATAATCATTGTTTCTGAAGCTCCACAGTAATTGCATCCAAACCAAAATTGTAACCTGATGATAAATCATTCTTTTTTGTAACTTTAAATAGCATTTGGTGAGTTCCCTCGGTAAGATAATACGGGCCTAATCCTATTGGACCGGAAGCGTAAACGAATGGAGCGTAAAGGTCAACATAGTCATTCACGAGAATGTCATCTACCTCCACTTCAAGGACGCCATAGTCAGGGGAATGGGTAGCGAACAATTTCATCAGGTAAACACCATCTGAATCTACGCTGAATTCAATCATTAATGCAGATCCATACCCCGCCACGACTTGCAACTGCTTGCCAGCACTCCAGTTGCGAGCGCTGTAGGGTGTCATATCCATGACAGATGAACTGCTCCAGCGATGTTCAAGTATGGTCGCGTTTTCGATCTCAAAACCGTGTTTTAATCCCCTATTGCTTGGCATGACCATTCCATTACTGTATCGTTTTGCCAACATGTATCTTGCCCTGGCAATCTGTTCTGGTGTTAGCATAGATCTGGGAAAGTAATTAGACATTAGATTTCCCCGAGTGATGGGAATAGATGTGTTTGCAATTGCCAGCGTTTCCTGCACACCACATTGATGCTCAACTCCAGCAATCGCCAGATCCGGGGGAGTATCTTGAAAAGTATCCCCATCAAACGCAGAGAGATTGTATCCAGAGCGGCTGTATGCTTCTTCTGCACTATCAATATCAGGAAACATCTCAGTATATGTGTTTCCCAGACCGAGATAATGCCCAATTTCATGAGCCAGGCGGGTATCATCTCCTGTTCCACAAACATCCTCAGCCTGAATAGGAAGGATGCCGAAATTGTAATCCCACCAGAAGAAGTTACCACGACCGGCGGTTTCATCAACCGGTTTGTGCCGGACAAATATCACCAATTTATCGGGGTATTTTGCAGCCACCTCATCTGCCAGATCCATTTCTTCCCTCCAGCGCAGATCATCCTTCGCGAGCATGTTGGCTATGACAGTTGATTGCACGAAATCTACATCTGTTTGTGGATCAAAAAGGAAGCGGATACTTGCAGTAGCAAAGATTTCATTCGCCCGATTTACCTGTTTAATAATTTCATCGACATCGATATTGGCACTGTTTTGACCATCATCATCGGCAACCCGGATAATCTGTATATGGGCTGAAAATAATAGCAGATCAGGGTTATTAGCTGGGAAAACTTGTATGAACGGTGTCGGCGTTGGAAGAGGTTCAGGAGTTGTCGTCGGTTCAGGAGGGAGAGCCGTCACCGTTGGAGTAGATGTTGAAATACCTGAACAGGCAGTCAGGCTAATCGCCAGGAAAATATAGATCAGTCTTTTCAACATACCAACCTCCAAAAAGGGTTTGTTCGCTCCGGCTCTTCGTGCTACTATGTAAACAATCTTAATCTAATCATATTTATGCAATTTTCTTGCCTTTTTTCATTGCCATGCCTGAACGGGAGGAAATAATGGATCAATATCGGGTAAAACCAAATAATAAATTTAAATTGGAAGAAGTGGATGCGAATGAAACCGGGGCTTTCAAAGGAGGGAAAAAGGAAGGACTTGCCGCCCTGGTAGAACTAAATAAGCAGCTCGAAAAACTACAGGAAATTTTATACGCGGGGCATAAGGAAAAAATGCTCATTGTATTTCAAGCAATAGATACTGGCGGAAAAGATGGTACCATCCGTAGCGTATTTGATGGTGTTAACCCACAGGGGGTCAAGGTTGCCAGTTTTAAAGTACCCACTGCTATCGAATTGGATCATGATTATCTCTGGCGGATCCACCAACACACCCCCGGAAAAGGGGAAATTGTCATATTTAACCGCAGCCATTACGAAGACGTACTGGCTGTACGAGTTCACAACCTTGTACCAGAGAAAGTATGGTTAAAAAGATATAACCATATTAACAATTTTGAAAAAATGCTGGTGGATGAAGGAACAACTATTTTAAAGTTCTTCCTGCATATCGATCAAGATGAGCAAAAAGCCAGACTTCTGGAAAGAATTCACGACCCCACTAAGCAATGGAAATTCAATCCGGGAGATATTGAAGAGCGCAAACGATGGGATGAATATATGAAGGTCTATGATGCTATGTTAACAAAGACCAGCACCCATTGGGCACCCTGGTATGTCATCCCGGCAAATCGTAACTGGTATCGTAATCTGGTAATATCCACGATCCTTGTAGATACACTCAAGAAATTAAAACTCCAGTATCCTCCGGTAGTGGAAAATATCGAAAGTTATGCACCCATCCTTGAGAATGAGAAGGTGTGATTGGTTCAAGCAATTGCCTCGCCAATCAGATAAGAATCTGAGCTGTATTCTCCAGTAGATATATCGCCCGGTGGAATTCCCATCGGGCTTCTCATATATAATGAATACAGAGTTGTAATTATATTAGAATATTTGTGCTATAATCAAATTCATGGATCTTTTTGATCACTCCCTTCAAGACAGGTTAAAAAAGGAAGCTCCGCTGGCTGCCCGGATGCGTCCACGAAACCTGGATGAAGTGATCGGGCAGGAACATATTGTCGGTGAAGGCAAATTGCTCCGCAGAGCAATACAGGCTGACCGGCTTTTTTCATCCATCATTTTATGGGGTCCACCCGGAACGGGAAAGACGACCCTGGCTATGGTAATCGCCCAATCTACTAAAAGCCACTTTGAAACGATCTCTGCCGTATTGGCAGGAGTTGCCGAACTGCGAAGGGTAATTGAAGATGCCGTCCAACGGCGTAAGTTGTATCAAACCCGGACGATCCTATTTGTAGATGAAGTCCATCGATGGAATCGCGCCCAACAGGATGCCCTGCTTCCGCATGTGGAGAGTGGATTGTTGACTCTGATCGGCGCAACCACCGAAAACCCGTATTTCGAAGTAATCAAAGCGCTTGTGTCACGTTCCAGAGTCTTCCAATTGCAACACCTGACTGAAGAACAAACCGGAGAACTTCTGGACCGGGCTATTCAAGATTCTGAACGGGGATATGGTGAACTGCCTGTTTCCCTGCACGAAGATGCAAGAATGCATATCATCCAATCAGCAGGAGGGGATGCCCGGAATGCACTGAACGCGCTTGAATTGGCGGTGGAAACCACTCCGCGCGATGCCCTCGGTAAGATCCAGATCACATTAGAGGTCGCCCAGGAATCCATCCAGCAGCGTGCAGTGCTGTACGACAAAAACGGCGATGCCCATTTTGACACGATATCTGCATTCATCAAATCAATACGCGGATCAGACCCCGATGCAGCTCTCTTCTGGCTGGCAAAAATGATCCACGCCGGCGAAGACCCACGCTTCATTCTTCGCAGGCTGCTTATTCTAGCAGGGGAAGACATTGGGTTGGCAGATCCACAGGCACTGGTTGTTGCAAACGCAGCAGCCAACGCATTTGAGCATGTTGGTCTGCCTGAAGGAATCTTTCCGTTGGTCGAAGCTACCCTTTATCTGGCAACTGCCCCCAAATCGAATTCATCTCTCGCATATTTCAAAGCGCTTGAAGTAATCGAAAAAGAGGGAGCAGGAGACGTACCCTTGCATTTGATGGACGCCAATCGCGATGCTAAAGCCCTGGGGCATGGCAAAGGTTATATTTATCCGCATAACGAACCGGGACATTTTATCCCGCAGCAGTATCTACCAGACATATATCAGGGTATGCATTTCTATCAGCCATCGGATGAAGGGTACGAAAAAATCATCCAACAACGATTGTCAAACTGGTGGAAAACAGAAGCCGAAAATCCACCAAAAGAGGATGGCATACTTTCTGACAAACCGGATTAATAAACCCACTTGATGGTCAAATAATTCTGAATATGGTTTAATCACTTTATGGTAGATTTTCCTGCGGGGATAAAAACCTTTTTTCATAAAAATCTCATTCGTCTATTCTGGAGTGGGATTCTTGGGTTGGCTTCAACTCTCCTATTTATTGACCAGATTACTCCTCTGTTGCTGGGGGGGAAGAATTTCAGCGGACGCAGCCCTGAAATTCAGGTGTTAATATTGGTTGGATTCTGGTTAGCTGGACTGTTAACATTTTTTATTATTCTTTGGCTGTCAGAAAAAATATATCAAAATCACAAAGTTCAGCAGATCGTTTCCTCCCTGCTGGATATCTTGAATAAATCTAAAGCCATCCATTTAACCGGGGGAGTAGTAGTGATTGGGTTACTTCTCCTGCTCCTCATCCTTCACCTGAGATTGGTTTTTTACCCGTACCAGATGGAATTTCGCGAGGGAGCGATTGTTCTCACCACAGAGGCATTCCTTAAGGGGATCAACCCCTGGTCATTGGAGAATAACCTGACCTATATCAATGTTTACGGAATTGTCTATAACGCACTGGCCTTACCTTTTGCTGCATTTTTGGGTAATTCACTCTGGATCCACAGATTTATGAGCTTTCTGGCTGTGATCGGGCAATTGTGGCTGGTGGTAAAAGTAATGCGCCAGAAAGGCATAGCCTGGCTTTTTGCCGGGTTTGCATCCATTTTTTTATGGCTGGGACAAATCTATTACACCACACCCATGGCACGACCAGATACACTCGGACAACTCTTCTTTTTGCTAACCATCTTCCTGCCAGTTCTGGGAAATTTTTCCAAAAAAAGTTTATTTTTCAGCTTGCTTTTTGGCTGGCTGGGTTTTTTCACCAAACCCTATTTTGTTCTGGGGTTGCCCTTGGTGACGATGTATCTTTTCTTGTTCGAAAATAAACTACGCGCAATTGGATATGCCATTATCGGGATCCTATGGATAGTGATCTCAAGTTTGTTGGTAAACCACTTTTTTGAGGCATATTTCCTGAATGTTGTCTTCTCCCATATTGCAGATACAAACAGCATTTATGAATATTTGGTATATCAAACCGTCAGATATATTACAGAGTACTGGTCTATACTTCTGGTGGCTTTCATTGCATTGATTGCATCCTCTGTAAATTTGAGAATATCAAAATTCGGAAAATTCCCGGTAAATTTCAACCCCCAAAAACCATTCCTTCTCTTCAAGATGGATTTTTTACTTTTTTGTCTGCTCATTTCATGTGTCCTTGTTTATGCCAGTCTTGGAAGGCATAATGGAAACAGAATGGCGTACTATTATCAACTTATAAGTCCATTTCTGATAATCCTTGTTTTTGATATTCTTACCCGGTATCCACAAGTACGCGCTGTAGCAATTCTCATCATATCCATCAATCTCATCTTTCACAGTTACGGAAATCTCAAACCTGACCTGCAAGCCTGGCCGGTGGATAACTGGCAAAAGATCCAGGCTATATTGAAGCAATCCAATGAAGTGATCCATTCTCCCGCAATCACTTACGAGGTTATGAAAGCCGGGTTGCCGGTGATGAATTCCGGTCAGACATCTTATTTCTATCCATACCCGCAAAGTGATTTCTTTCTCTATCCACCGAAAGAGAAGATCCAGAAAATTGGAGATGAATTTTTTGCCAACCTGGCAAGAAGAATTGCCAACCGGGAATATGATATGATTCTGGTCGATGAACCATACCCGGCTTTCGCCAAGCGCAGGTATTATAAAACTTATTACACACCAGGTGAAATAATCAACATATCTATGCCCCATACCGAACAAGTCTGGCCAATTCGATTAATGACACCCATAATGGAAGAAGTATCCGCACCATGACTGATCAAATGAGCAGTAAATTCGATGAATATCAGCAGGAAAGAATTTCTCACTGGAATCATGTTGCCTTCGAGCGTTCGAAATGGCATGGCTGGGGAGGCAGATATCACAGGAGGCTAGAGCAGCTTTATAAGCATATTATCCCTGCTCACAAACGAGTGCTGGAGATTGGCAGCGGAAGTGGCGATTTACTCTCCTCCCTCGATCCGGTGTATGGGGTAGGTGTGGACTTTTCGCCTGAAATGATCCGGTTTGCTCAAAACCGCCACCCGGATTTGCAATTCAAAGAATTGGATGCACATCATATTCACCAGCTGAATGAGAAATTTGACTTCATCATCCTTTCAGACCTGGTGAATGATCTTTACGATGTTCAGCAGGTTCTCGAGGGAGTGCGCTCTCTTTGCCATCCTGGAACGAGGATCATTTTTAATATTTACAGCCGAATGTGGCAGCTTCCTTTGTTGATTGCAGAAAAACTCCACCTGGCAACTCCGAACCTTACCCAGAACTGGTTCACCATCCCAGACCTGCATGGCTTACTCAAGCTTTCCGGTTTTGATCTGGTCGCAACAGGACAGGAGATACTCTTCCCATTACCAATACCTGTCATTAACGATCTTTGCGATCGTTTTCTGGCTCACATCTTCCCATTTTCACTATTTACCCTGACCAATATGGTCATCGCCCGGATGGAAACAGGCGAGAACCAGGAACAGGCGGCTCAACCAACCGTCTCGGTTATCGTTCCTGCCCGAAATGAGGAAGGTAATGTGCCAACTATCTTTGCCCGCATACCTGAAATGGGGGGAGGTACAGAGATTATCTTTGTGGAAGGAAATTCCCATGATCAGACCTTTGCAGCCATCGAAAAGGAAATTCCTTTACATCCTGATCGCAAGGTATCTTTATATAAACAGCCCGGCAAAGGTAAAGCAGATGCAGTGAGAGTGGGGTTTGAGAAAGCAACCGGAGATATACTAATGATTCTTGATGCCGATCTGACCGTCCCTCCCGAAGACCTGCCGCGATTCTATCAGGCAATTGCTTCAGGCAAAGGCGAATTTATCAATGGTGTACGTCTGGTGTATCCGATGGAAGAGGAAGCCATGCGTTTTCTCAACTTCTTGGGGAATAAATTCTTCAGCCTGGCTTTCTCGTGGCTGTTAAACCAGAATATTAAAGACACATTGTGTGGAACCAAAGTGCTATGGAAAAAAGATTACCAGGTCATTACTGAAAACCGGGCATACTTTGGCGATTTTGATCCATTTGGGGATTTTGATTTATTATTTGGCGCAGCCAAAATGAGGCTAAAAATCCTTGATCTTCCCATCCGCTACCGGGAACGCACCTACGGGACCACCAATATTTCACGCTGGAGTCATGGTTTGTTATTATTGAAGATGGTCTTGTTTGCCGCGATAAAGTTAAAATTTATTTAAAGGCACATCCTGTCTGTCGGTAATTTGCAAACAAATCGAATAATCTTGAATTGAGATTTTTTACACTTTCTCTAATTCGCAAATTTGTGAATTAATTACTATAATGAATGAAATATCATTTCGATCATCACAATTACGTTAAAGGGTTTTTCAAAAGGGAGGTACTTCATGGCAGATAATGCTGTAAATCTTGTTACATTATTTAAAGCCGTTACAAAAACGATGAAAGCAAATCAAACTGAATTGAATCAGGCTGATACATACAATCATGACCACGGCGACCATATGGTCGAAATTTTTAAGGTCATCACCCAGGCAATGGAAGAAAAGAAAACTGCTTCAGCAGCCGACCAATTACTTTACGCCAGCCAGTTACTTCGCCAAAAATCAAATAGCGGCTCAGCGCAGGTCTATTCCAGCAACCTGGAAAATGCAGCAGCAAGTTTCAAAGGGAAACAGGTCGATTCTTCGAATGCTATGGATTTAATCTCCCTATTGATGGGAGCAGCTACACCCCAACAGCAGGCACCGGCAGCCAGCCAGGACCCACTGGCGGGCATGCTGGGATCATTGCTGGGTGGCGCCCTGGGTGGTGGAGCTCAACAGGCACCACAATCGGCTGAACAGGGACAGGATGGTATTGACGCGGCAGATCTAATTCAGGCTGGCATGAGCTTTATGTCAGCCAAACAGCGCGGTGCCAGTACCAGCGAAGCATTGATCGGTGCGTTGCTAAATAACAGCCCGCTGAACGGATCTGCCCACAGGCAGCAATCTGGTGCCTTAGTCGCCAATACGCTATTGCAAATGCTGGGAGACATGGCACAGAAATAATCAATAAATTATAATGGATAACTAATCAGGCGGAGCAAACTCCACCTGATTTATTTTTTTATATATTCCTAACCACGTATGGGGCAGCTATTTACTGGAATTCGGGTAGTATCTTCGTAAGTTGCATAAGATGCCCACCTGCCATACTCCCGGAATGAATAAGCGGCAATACCCATCTCATCTTCAGGAATGGAAGGTGGCACAGTATGAGGCGCTTCCCGCCGATAAAGTAAACTTTTTACCAGGTAATCAACCGCGCAAACTGCCAGCCATACTCCTCCCTGGGTTCCCACCTGTAAAGAGTCGATACTAGAAATGATTGCATGTGTATCCATAAAGCTGATTTCAGCCCGGTAAACTAACATACCTGTCCAGCTGCGGGTAAAATACAAATGACCTTCATACAAGAAAACATCCCATTTGTCTTCCATTTCCTTTGCCATATACAAGGGACCATCTCGTGTTGCACCTTGATGCGGATAACGCAGTTGACATTCTATATGAGATGAATTCTCCGGTGTTTTACCGATGTATTCCTCCCCCTTCGAGTTGCGCAGTTCGCGAAATTGAATAGCCTGTCTCTGATCTGCAGCAGTGGAGATCATGGTTGTCGTAAAACTACGCACATCCAGGCAGCGAACATTGAATGGATTCTGTTCCCTTTCGAGCCATAACAGCTCCGGAACAGGAGGCAGGGCTTCCGTCATTTATCTTCCTTTGTGTGATATTTCTCTATTATAGCTTCAAATTCTCAGGCTTTTATGAAAAATGCAAAACAAAACGATGAATCTGGCTTCTCGTTCAAGTTGCATACTTTATACCCGTTATCGACAGGCTTTAACCCATTTTTTGATACTTATCCCACAAAGTGGTGCATACTTTTTCCAGACGATCTCCCAGGGGCTGTCCTCCCAGTGTGGTTACATCATCTTCATTATCCATTACCTGATATGGGACGAGGTTACCCTTAATCTGTAGATAATCCGGGTCAGCTGCACTGATTTCTTCCCAATCATTGTATCGATAAAGTTTTTCAAGTTTTTCATCCGGCAAAGAGTGCTGAAGGATACTATCTGGCTTCTCAGGGTTAAATCTCTTCCGGTTTTTTCGCAATGATTCTTGCCAGGATACGTTGATATAAATTACCGCCATATGAGTCAGAATCTCGTTGGATAGGTGATTGAATGCACTTGCATACCCACCATGTTCAGTCCCGCGAGAGAACTCAATTAGCACAGTAGTGGTATCTGAAAGGTTGGATTTATCCCGGAGCAGTTTTTGGTACTCCAGGCATATCCTTTCAATTAATAGATCCCAGAGATGCTGACCAAGAAAATAGCCATCTGAATCACTGTGTAAACGGGGATGTCCCATCTTTTCCAGGAGGTCATCTTCTTCAAACCATGTCCATAACATGGGAAAATCATCAATCTCAAAGATTTCTGCCACATGAAATCGAGTAATTCTTTCTTCAAGGGATAATTTTTTGAAGTAATGGATCACCTCGCTTTTTCCGGCTCCCGGACGGGCAAGTAATAACAATACGGGGAAGTGATTACCTGTCATATATTCTCCTTTGATTTTCTTAACTTAATATACGTTATACAAAATATCGACACATCTATTATACAAATGCTAACATTTGATAATGGAAAGCAAAATCTACACTGATTTGAACAGACCTTCTTATAATATCAAGGCTGTAGCCCAAATGGTAGGGTTATTACCGGTAACTTTGCGTGCCTGGGAAAGGCGGTATGGACTTCCTACCCCAAGCCGCGGCGGACAGGGCTACCGTTTATATTCTGAATATGATGTTCAAACACTGCGCTGGCTTAAAGAACAGATTGAAAGCGGGATGAATATTGGTCAGGCAGCCAGAAAACTCGCTCAAATGCGTGAATCTGGTGTTGATCCTGCCATACAGGAGCATCTTCCGACAGAAAAACCATTATCACTGGAAAACATACGTATTACAGTAAGCTCGGCTTTGCGTTCGTTGAATGAAAGATCCGCATCTGAAGCAATGCGCCAGGCTTTTTCGCTATATCCTGTTGAACAAGTATTTCATCAATTAATAAAACCAACGATGGTCGAAATCGGAGAAATGTGGCACCGTCAGGAACTTCCGGTTGCTGTGGAACACTTTGCTTCGCATTTTTTTCAGGAACAATTGTTAAGCCTGCTAAATGCAGCACCGGAACCTTATCGAAATGGAACCATTCTGGCAAGCTGCCTTCCGGGCGAACACCATCAACTTGGTGTTGTTATGATCGTGGTCCTATTGCGTATGCGTGGATGGAACGTGATTTATCTAGGCGCAGACCTCAGCCTGGAAAGGCTGGAGGAAGTACTGATATCCCTAAAACCTAAATTGCTTTTATTCAGCTCAACCATGCCAGATACTGCTATCAGTGCAAACGAAATTCATGGCATTATCCAAAAAATTCCAGAGCCGCTTCCATCTGTAGTATTAGGCGGGGAAGGCTTTAGAGACTTTAAACCTGCTGAATCCATTCCTCATACAATTATTCTCGATGAAACAGATCATATTATTCAAAAAATCGAATATATACTGGAAAATAAACCCAGATAAAATCAGAATACTTCTGTTAATCTCGCCTGCCCGTTCCAATGGAATGGGATGTTTTTTGTATTGAGAGATTATCCTTAATAGCCAACTGTAGTTATTCACTCCAAGTTCAATCACCATCGTGGGTTGATATACTCCTATTTACCTACTTTTGTAAATAGATACTCCAGTTATCGAATCAATTACCCGTACCTATTCGGAATTATCCTGGATATAGGATGTTGCATCTAATGTAAAACAATTTAATAAGCCTGGCTTGCATGGTTTCTTTTCTGGTTGGATTTGAATTTTTCAGATTAGTTCCGGAAAAAACCGTTCTCAGAAAAACTACAAAAGTGGTTTTTGAGTATGACATTCAACATCATCATCAGTAATTAATGACTGTTTTTCCATCATGTAGCAAGGAGTAAATTGACAAACTCTGATCCTGTATTTATACTATATTCATGAATACTCAATTATTGAATTATTATTTATTAATTAGTAATCAATAATTTGCTGAAGTATTTTATCTTTCTAAAACAAGGAAGCGTACATGAAAAAATATATCCTTTCCATCATGCTCATCCTCTTAATGAGTGCATGCACACCAAAAATCGCAAGTAACAATCAACCAAGCCCATCACCGATGGATAATGAAGTTCCTGCAAACATTAATACGGCTGAATCTCCATCCGCTTCAGCACCTGTTGATACAGGTTTCACAGTAGTAGATGCCTTAGGACGTGAAGTCAGTTTTAAAGAGGCACCCACCCGTATCGTTATCACGGGGAAGGCATTATTCATGGTGCTGGATGCTGTTTATTCATTTCCGCAGGCATCAGAAAGAATCGTTGCTATCGGTAATGCGGCGCAGGGAAGCAGCAATTTTATCTCGCTTATTGACCCCAAGTATAATGAAAAGACCTTGCTGCAAAATGATGCAGGGGCAGAACAGATTGCAGCCACACAACCCGATCTCGTGATACTCAAAAGCTCATCGGCAGAATCGCTTGGAAAACCAATTGAAGAATTAGGTATTCCGACTGTATATGTAGAATTCGAGACGCCAGATCAATACGATAGAGATTTGAAAATTTTGGGGAAAATATTCCAATCAGAAGATCGGGCAGTAGAAGTCCTAAGGTATTATGCAGATACAGTCGAGGGAATCCAGACAACTTTAAGCGCTGTCGCCGAAAAGCCATCCGTTCTTTTACTCTACTACACAGACAAAGATGGCGCAGTTGCCTTTAATGTACCGCCAATGGAATGGATGCAAACCCAGATTGTAGAAATTGCAGGCGGTAACCCGATCTGGAAAGATGCAAATCCAGCCAAAGGCTGGACTAAGGTCAGTCTGGAACAAATTGCCGCATGGGATGCTGATCGTATCTATGTTATTGCTTACACTTCAAATCCGGTTGATGTGGTCACCCAATTAAAAGAGGATCCCCAATGGCAAGCATTAAGAGCAGTAATAGAAGATCATCTTTACGCATTTCCAGGTGATTTATACAGTTGGGATCAACCCGATGCCCGCTGGGCACTTGGAGTAAGCTGGCTGGCTGCCAATTTACATCCAGAGCAGTATCCAAATTTTAACATTATGGATAAAGTCACGGATTTTTATCAAACGCTTTATAATCTGGATTCTAAATTTGTTGAAGAAAATATCCAACCTACATTTAAAGGTGTTCTACCTTGAATTCAGCCATAAAAACAGCCGCGATAAATAATACACTCAGTGTCAATGCGTCACGGCGAACAATTCTTATCTGGTTGGGAATAGGCTTATTCAGCCTATTCCTTTTTTCCCTTTTTCTGGGAAGATATCCTGAACCTGGTGTCATCTCATTCGAGAAAATCAGTTCTGATGAGCTAGCCAGGCGACTTATCCTAAATTTACGCCTCCCCAGGCTTCTGACTGCAACATTGCTTGGGGCAACTCTTGCAGCTTCAGGAACTGTTTTTCAAATGCTCTTCTCAAACCCGCTGGTTGAACCGGGCTTTCTGGGTGTCTCGCAGGGTGCAGCGTTTGGCGCTGCTTTTTGTATCGTATTTCTGGGGGGCGCAGCAGTATACACCCAGAGTATGGCGGTGATCTTCGCGATTGGAGGTTTGGCATTATCTTATCTGCTGGGCAGAAAAATCCGCTACGGCGGATGGGTATTGCGATTGGTACTGGCTGGGATTGCAGTATCAGCGTTGTTTTCTGCCGGGTTGGGCGTATTAAAGTATATTGCTGACCCCTTAAAGCAACTGCCAGAAATTACATTCTGGCTACTGGGGGGCTTATCCAGTATCACTTGGAAACAACTGTTCTCCATTTTGCCTGCCACGATAGCAGGTTTATTGATCTTGTATCTTTTCCGCTGGCGTATCAATTTGTTATCCCTGAGTGAAGAAACTGCATTCTCGATGGGAGCAGCACCGAAACGAGAACGCATCCTGCTTTTAACTGCCGCTGTCTTCCCCACTGCTGCGGTCATTTCGGTTGCTGGAATGGTTGGCTGGGTAGGTTTGATTATGCCGCATATTGCACGGCGGTTGTTCGGTTCAGATACGCGCCTTACATTGCCGGCATCCATGCTTCTCGGAGGAATTTTTGCCATTTTGTGTGATGACATCGCCCGAACTGTACTGGCGGGAGAGATCCCGCTCGGCATTCTTACATCGCTACTGGGTGCGTTGGTATTCATTATATTGATGATTTCGCATGGCTTGAAGGTGAAAAAATGAACCAGAGTTTTCTTTCCTTTGAGAATGTCTTTTTTGGTTACGAAAAGAAAAACTCACCTGTCATCAATGGATTGAACCTACAGATCCACGAAGGAAGAATTGCATCCATTCTGGGTCCCAACGGTGCTGGAAAAACGACCCTCTTATTCCTGGCTCTCGGTTGGCTGAAAAGCTGGAAAGGGAATATATCTCTTCTGGATAAACCCCTTCAGCACTATAGCAGAAAATCCCTCGGAAAACTGATAGCGCTCATACCTCAGAGCGAACATATTCCATTCGAATATACCGTCCTGGAATATGTATTGCTCGGAAGAGCACCTTATCTCCCTCCATTGGGTATGCCTTCGAGCATAGATCAGGAAATTGCTTTCGAAGCATTGGAAAGAGTTGGTATTTCACATCTTTACGCCAATTCCATATTAGGGATCAGTGGCGGCGAGAGACAACTCGTCCTGGCAGCACGCGCATTAACTCAAAAACCAAGATTACTGTTGTTAGATGAGCCTACCTCACACCTTGATTTAAGCAATAAGTACCGGTTGATAAAAATTTTGCGTAAACTACGAGATGATGGAACAACTATCCTCATGACCACGCACGAACCGGATATTGCTCTTTCCATTAGCGACGATACCATTTTAATGAGCAAAGGACAGGTTGTTTCTAGCGGCAGTACATATGAGGTAGTAAATAATGACAATCTGACCCGTATTTATTCCGTACCGGTAAAGATCATAGAGGTAGAAGGAAAGCGGCAAGTGCTGTGGATTTAAAGATCTGGTTGCTCAGCGGGTGGAGGGGTACAGGTAAAACGCCCATCTGCCAGCAAATTGCACAAACTATCAGTCAAGAAGGCTTTGATGTCGCGGGTCTCTTATCTACCGCGGTTTACCGGGATGGGAAAAAGGAAAGCATCTGGGTCACAGATATCCGCAGCGGAGAAAAGCGTCTACTAATTTCTTCAGTGCCAATTAGTACACAGGAGATAAAATTCGGCAAATGGTATATCCAATCAGTTGGATTGGATTGGGGCAATCAAGTTCTTTCAGGAATCGATTTTTGCGATCTGCTCATCATTGATGAATTGGGTCCGCTGGAGTTGGAATTTTCCAGAGGATGGCAGGCAGGATTGGATCTCTTGCATAAAGGTAACTATCAAATCGCCCTGGTTGTTGTCCGACCAGAGTTAATTGAAAATGCAGAATTGATCTTCCAACCCTGCCGGATAATAGAATTAACAAATGGCAAAGATATTAATCAAGAGGCTGAAAAGCTTTCATCGGAAATCCTGATTAGATTACAAAATAAATAAACAACCTCAACTTGCATGAAGAATTTGGGTTTTAAACCTATAATATACGCATGTCATCCGCCACACGTGATCTACTGGTTAGAGGTTCTGCAGCTGCAAGAGCTGGTGAAGAAAAAGAAGCTCGTTTCTTTTTGGAATGGTTGTTATCGCTGGATCCGGACACGGAAGAACGGTTGGAAGCCCAATACTGGCTGGCAAAAGTTACATCAAACCCCGAAGAGAAAAAACATCTTCTTGAAGAAGTTCTTTCTGCACAGCCTTTTCACATGCTTGCCAGGCGCGAGTGGATGATACTGCAGGGAAAACTCACACCAGAGAATATTATTAATCCCAATAATGTCCCGGTTAATTCGAATGAAATTTCAGACAATAGGTCAGAGAGATTTACATGCCCGAAATGCGGTGGCAGAATGGTATTTGCTCCTGATGGCGCATCTCTGACTTGTGAGTATTGTGAAATCAAGGAAAGACAAGAAGAGAGCACTCCAGATGGAGAGAGTGATTTCTTTCTTTCGATGGCGACAATTAAAGGACACAGTCAACCGCATGGGGAGTCCGCTTTTACCTGTCAGAGCTGTGGTGCATCTTTTTTACTAGCCCAATCACAACTCTCCATGACCTGCCCATATTGCAAGAGTGTTTATGTAAAAATAATTCCTGATTCCGGAACGCTTACCGGACCTTCCGCCATATTCCCAGCCCGCTTAACAAAAAAAGCAGCAACGACCAGCTTGTATCAATGGCTCGTTCAAAAAGATGATCCGCGTCAGGATTTGCAACCACAAATGACAGGTGTGTATTTGCCTATATGGTGGTTTGAACTAGGCGGGATGCTGCATTATTCTTACAACATTCCTGAAAAAAACAAACCCGCTAAGAGTATACAGAGTACACGCCCGATTATGCGCCAAGATATTTGTGTTCCAGCTTGCAAGCATCATCGGCAAGAATTAGAACAGATCATCAGCACGCTGAATTTTCAGGATATGGCTGACTACAAACCTGAATATCTTGCCGATTGGCTGGCAGAAACATACCAGGTAACTGTTGCAGAAGCATCACTTATCGCCCGGCAAATTGGTTATAAACTTGAAAAAGATGAAACAAACCTTACCATACCCAATTCAGCAGAAAATATTTCTTTTAGCTCTCATGAAATGTTTGTGGTTTTTTACCAATTAGTTTTATATCCAGTCTGGTTCGCAGAAATCAGGTATCAGAATGAATCTGAAACATTCACTATTGATGCTTTAAATGGAAAACTGATATCAAAATCCGTAAATAATCTATCTTTTTGGGATAGACTGATGAATTTCGGAAAAGACTAATGGTAAGGAAACGGTTTTTTTAATTCTAAAAATAGCCTATTTTTCGATAACCGAATTTTGTAGTTCTTTCCTTTTCCTCCGATATCGTATTATGGGGCCATCTTGCGGAATGGGTTTTTCATTCATCCACAAATCGCTGAAATCTGGTACTTGTGTGAGCACAACGCGCCGGTCTTGATTTAAAATCACCCTGGCAGAAGGGATGGAAGCCCAGGCTGCCAACCATGCTAAACCAGGGATCGGCATTTTCCGAACATAATTTCGCATGTAAAAAAGGGTATTATGATCATCCACCGGTACGAAACTGACCGTGATGCGATACTCTTCACTGATTCTGTTCATCCAATTATTAGGGAAAATAAAACGAAGGAAGGGTGGGCGTTGGGGATGTGGAAGTTCATCTGATTTACGCGAAGAGCTTCCATCCTCCCTGCGGTTGTAAACCCAGATATCCATTTCACTTTCAGTTTCCTTTACGAGGGGTCCATCGACGATAGTTTTGTTCCCTCTACCGATGGTCGTTGCATGAACAAATGGCAGATGAATCACATCGAGCTGGTTCTCTATCGCTCTGGAATAATGCACGGGCCAATGCGCCTGATACCCGGCATAAGAGAATGCTTGATCAAGATCAAGAAACCAGGGCAAATCAGGGTATTCATCCTGTGGTTCACCCCACCACAACCAGAGATAACCATATTTTTCCTGAACGGGAAAAGACCTCACCTTCATTGCTTTTGGTGGTTCTGAATTAAATCCATTTGCGGGAATAACTTTACACGCACCCGTTCCATCAAATTCAAATCCATGAAATGGACACTGGATGTGATCGTTCATGACTTTTCCGAGCGAAAATGCGGCACCTCGATGAGGACATATATCCATAACCGCATGCGGTCCGCCTAGTTTATCCCGCCAGAGTACCAGTTTCTCACCCAATCGGAGGACACCTAATGGCTTTTTTTGTAGCTTATGAGATTCCAGGATCACATACCACTGATTTTTGATCATGCTTTCACCTCAAAAAAATATGACAGGGCTTCCTGTCATATTGTATGTCTGAATATCAAATTATTCAAAAACTATGAGGGGCAACCATCCATGACTGCACGTGGCTCTCCTGTAGCATATGCCTCCAAAGTGCGGCCTTTTACCGCGCGATGATCAACCATCGGGTAAGGGTAGTGCTCTCCAATCTTGACACCAATTTCCTCTTGCATCTTTTCCGGCATCAACCAGGGTTTGTGAATGTATTCAACGGGTACTTGTGTCAATTCGGGTACCCACTGGCGGACGTAATCGCCAGTTGGATCATATTTCTCTCCCTGTAAAACAGGGTTAAATATCCTGAAGTATGGAGCTGCATCGGTGCCCACTCCACTCGTCCATTGCCAGCCGCCGTTATTGGCAGCTGGATCGCCATCGATAAGGTTCTCCATGAACCAGGCTTCACCTTCCTGCCAGTTAATTAGCAAGTCCTTCACCAGGAAGGAGGCTGATATCATTCTGGCGCGATTATGCATCCAACCTGATCTTCTTAGCTGACGCATACCTGCATCTACAATGGGATATCCAGTCAATCCATCTTTCCATAAAACGAAATCATTTGGTTCGTTTCTCCACCTGATGTTTCGTAAATCCTTGCGGAACGAGCTTTCTAAAACTTCAGGAAAATGATGTAACACTGAGATATAAAACTCACGCCAGATGAGTTCATTTAGCCACGTTTCAGCATTAACACGAGGTTTCCCATCCGGGGCATCAAACATGGCAGCCATGGCTCGCTGCACTGTGTACTGCGGGGAAATTAAGCCGAACCGGAGATAAGGTGATAAACGGGATGTGCCATCCAGATCCATCCGATCACGGAGTTCTGCGTATTGATACAATTTTTGGGCTATGAATTGATCTAATCTCTGTTGTGCCGTTATTTCATTGGCAGGAAAATCCGGTATAGGGGTAAAGGCTGGTAAGGGATCGCTTTCTAATTGCAATTTTTGAGGAATTGGTATTTTTTTTACAAGTTCGTGTTGAGCAATTCCGCCCGGAAGTGGTAGTGATTTCCATGCCCGGCTGAAATGAGTATAGACCGTATATGGACATCCTGTTTCCTTAACGACAACGCCAGGTGGAAAAACTGTTAGTCCATGGACCAGCCAAAGAGGCAGGGAGTAAGCTACTTGCTGATCACGCTGCCGGGCATACGGAGAATAATCTGCTTCTGCAAAAACAGCTTCGGCGCCAGTCTGATTGACAACTTGCTGGAGTACATCTAAAGGATCGCCTGATTTAATCCACAAGCGATTACCCAGACCTCGAAGCTCACTGTCGAGAGATGAAAGTGCTTCAAAAAGGAATGACTGTCTTTTATCAGCTTTCTTCGCCAGGAGGCGCGGATCCAGAATAAAGAGGGGAATTACAGTCTCACTATTAGCGAGCGCCTCTTCCAAAGCCGGATTTTGTTGAATGCGAAGGTCTCTTCTTATCCACCAGATACTTATTTTCATATAAGGTACTCCCTCATCATTTTCTCAGTTTTCCGGGAAAATGGCAAAGGTGTATATAATGTCAAGTAATTTTGTTTAGCCTAATACTCATTCTCAGGATTATAGATATTGAATAATGGCTCTCCAGCCAGATACCGATTCAAATTTTCAATAAACAATGCAATGGATCTTTGATTATAAAAACGGCTGTTACCTGCAACATGAGGGGAGACAATCACACTAGGTTGTGTCCATAATGCATGATCCTCTGGTAAAGGTTCCTGCTGGAAAACATCCAGAGCAGCACCTGCCAATTTGTTCTCTTCCAATGCTTTTAGAAGTGCATCTTCATCAATAATCCCACCTCTTGCCGCATTAATGAGATACGCGGTCGGTTTGCATGCACTTAACTCTGCCTCACCAATTAAGTGACGGGTGGTTGTCGTCAGGGGAAGGGTAATCACAATAAAATCACACTCCCGGATCACTGACTGAATTGCTTGCATAGGGTAAAGCCGGGTAAAGTAATCCCCATCGGGGTCTCCCTGCCCTTCCAATAAATATCCCTGGTCTTTAGGTTGGAAAACGTTCCTTTTTACTGCAAGTATCTGTACGCCAAATGGTTGTAATAAACGGGCTGTTTGCCGGGCAATACTGCCATATCCAATTAATCCAACAGTCGAACCGCGAAGTTCCTGCGGGCTAAAAATATCCCACCTTTTAGGAGACCAAAGTTTTTCAGATTGATGTCGAATCATTTCGGGCAGTTTATGTCCAAGCGCCAGAAGCATCATGACGATGTATTCCGCCACCTGGCTGGCTGAAGAACCACTCTGGGTAGTAAACGTAATTCCTCCAACCTTCATTAAGGGGTGGTTGATCGCAAAATCGATTCCCGCATAATGAAATTGGATCCACTTTAAATTCGGAACCCATTCCGGCTGGGGTAATACCCTGTCTGTGTATAAAATTTCAATTTTTTCCCAGACATCACGAGGAATATCTTCTGCTTTTCGAGAGGGTTGGAATTTAATCCTTACCTGACGGGATGATTCCTTGACCAGGTTTACCTCTTCTTCATTGAAATTTATGGTGGTCAGCATCTCGATTGGTTTCATAATCTAATCCTTTGCCTGATATCTCGTGCAAATTGCGAATGGCACAGTAGACCTAACCAAAAACTTACAATTGCATTACAAACAGGTTTGTTTTCTGAATTTCTTCAATACTAACCGATATTATGTATCAAGAAGTATTTGTGCCAAAAGTCTTGATCTTAAAGGTAACCCATATGAAAACGGAAAAGCATCGAACTGTAATAAAAGTATATTCCATAATTCTGATTGGTGTATTTCTGGCATTGCCTTTATTATCAATAAATATTCAACCGGTAACGGCGCAAACATATGATACCGAGACACCGACACCCGAAATAATCACCAATTCTACTCCTGCTGGAAATATCTTTGAATCAGGAGAAGGACAAGATACTCCAGAGCCAGCGAATGAGACTCCAGCTGAAACTCCGATCCCACCCTCATTGCCTCCTTCTGAAACGCCTAATCCGGTAGAAAATCCAACAGAAGAGATTGTTATCCCGGAATTACCCTCACCTGAAGTAACAGAAATCGCACCATTTGAGTTTACTGAAACACCCACTTTCACCATCTCTCCCACCGAAGGGATACCAGATGGTGAACTCCATTGGCTAATTGAAATTGACGTTCCTATTTCATCCGTTGATATTAACCGGCTCGGTGGTTTACGCGCTGCCGAGTTGCATTTGGAAAACACATTAAATAATGAAATTGAAGACAACGAAATCGATTCCAGCGTTGACCGGGTTTCGTCCACATCCAATTCGGCAACATACCGGGTAACCATAACCGGTACAGGTGGTTTGGAACAATTCAGAAAAACAATCTTTGAAGATTTGCAGTCGCAATTCAACTTTTTGGGAGGAGCCATCATTCTGCAAATTACGGGCAACGTAACTTCCGGGCAATTAATTCCTGTCCTTTTAGAGTCCAACCTTTCGACTGGATACTTATGGGAATTGACCGGATTTGATCCCGCTTTTCTGAAGCGGGAAGGCAGCCCGGTATTTGAGCAAAAAGTCAGTGGTATTGGTACCCCGGCAAGAGAATTGATCTTCCTCCGCGCAATAGCAGATGGAGAGACTTCCATCACAATTCAGTACCGTCAACCATTTGATCGTGGTGAAAATCCTACCCGCTGGGTGAACTTGACTGCAGCGAACATTCCCAGTGAAATCGATCTTACTTCTCCTGTATCCCAACAGCTCGGAGGAGCATCATTTCCGAATGTTTCAACAACATCCGTTGATTCTGGAGAGGATGTTCCATCCGTAGGTTTACCAGCTACATTTGACTGGGCTGCGGAAGGACTTGTAACCAACATTCGCAACCAGGGATCCTGCGGATCATGCTGGGCATTCGGTACAGTCGGTGTGATGGAATCAGCAATTAAAATTCAAACCGGTCAGAGCGTAGATCTATCAGAACAATATCTGGTAAGCTGCAACAACAATGGCTGGAGTTGTAATGGCGGTTGGTGGGCTCATAACTACCATACCAGCCAGCTTGGCAAGAACCAGACTACCGCCGGAGCTGTATTGGAAAGTGACATGCCATACACCGCCACCAATGGCACCTGTACCACCATATCCAATCATCCCTACAAGCTGGATAACTGGAATTATATTTCTGGATATCCGAACCCCAGTGTGGATGCAATTAAAAACGCCATATCCAATTATGGCCCAGTGGCAGCCGCGGTTTGTGTTGGTAGTGCGTTTAGCAGCTACCGAAGTGGCGTGTTCTCTACGGATGAAACCGCAGCCTGTAACGGAGGTGTCAATCATGCCATCGTCCTTACAGGTTGGGATGATACAACTCAAAGTTGGGTTTTGCGCAATTCGTGGGGCAGCGGATGGGGTGAAAGTGGCACCATGCGGATTAAGTGGGGAACATCGAATGTGGGGTATGCGGCAAATTATGTCGTGTATAACGGCGGTGTGATCCCCTCACCTACATCAGGACCTACTCCCACCCCAACAATGGCACCTTCCGCCCCAATTAACGATGATTTTTCACAGGCTACCGGTATGCAGATTCTGAATAATGTTTTCCAGAACAATCAGAATATCTCCTACGCTACCACCGCATCAGATGATCCATATTTCACCTGTATCGCAGGTAAGGGTAACAAATCAGTCTGGTATGAATATTCAGCTGAATCTGATGGGTATCTAACCCTGCAGACCGCAGGCAGTGAGTACGACACTGTGTTGGGCGTCTGGCAGGGCAACAGGGGCGCATTGAACCCAGTGGGATGTAATGATGATACGATCAGCAGTACAACTTCGTATTTACGTATGCCGGTAAGTGAAGGTCAAAGCTACATAATTGAGGCAGCCGGATACTACAGTTTTGCAGCTGGTAACCTGAACCTTTCAGCAACATTCGAAGAAGTAATCCCTCCTTCACCTACAAACACTTTGGCGCCAACATCTACCTATACAGCCACCGCCACGCCAACAGCCACATTTACCCAGACACCGACGTACACCCGTACTCCAACCAAGACAGCGACGCCAACCAAAACAAAAACACCTACACGCACACCTACTTACACAAAAACTCCCACCAATACGCCAACGCCGATTACTTTCAAACCCGGAACAATCGACGACAATCATAACAAAATTATTTACTCCGGCTGGAATTACCGCAAGGTGAAGTCTAACCACGCCAAAACAGAACATTATTCAACCAGTGCTGGAAATACTGCCATAATCCGCTTCACCGGTATTGGAGTATCTTTACTGACTCATTCTGGTGTCAATTATGGCACGCTTGAAATTATGATTGATGGTCAGGTGGTTGGAGAAATCAATCAAAACGCACTAAAAGATTTATACAAACAAAAATGGAGCATCACCGGCTTATCAGAAGGACAGCATGAACTGGTGATAACCCACAAGGATGGCGCTTTTGTAACACTGGATGCCATCATCATTCAGGCACCGCCTACACCCACCCGTACACCTACCTTAACCAAAACACCCACTCGCACTCCAACACCTGTCAGCCTTGGATTTTACGATGACAAAGACTCCAGGATAAAGTATTCAGGTTGGTCATACCGTAAAGTGAAGGGGATGCTAAACAACAGTGAGCATTATTCTTCCAGAGTAGGAAATACCGCAAGCATGTATTACTATGGCAGTGGGGTGATCGTAACTTACCGTTCTGATCCGAATTTCGGGGATGTTGAAGTCTGGATGGATGATGAACTGGTCGGTGTCATCACTCAATATGCGACACCCGGATTGAAAAAGCAGACCTTACAGATAAATAATGAAATCATTGGCGCTCATAGAATTGTTCTTCGTCATGCAACGGGTAAGTACACCTCTCTGGATGCGATCACAGTTTTACCGTAACTATCAAATTACCATTAGAGCCTCTCCAAAATTTGGAGGGGCTTTTTTGTTCAAGTTTTCGGGTAGAATTATTCCTATAAATTTTAATAATAGGATTCTATGCAAGTGAAAAAAACCAATTCGAAATTATCCCAATCTACTACTCTAAACTTTCTTATTAACCTGGTTGTAATTGCGTTAGGTATCTGGTTTTTTAGTGTTCTAACCCGCGAGAATCCGCCAAAAACGCTCTCAGCTCTTTACAAGTTTTATGTTGAAGAGAATAGTATCCTGTTATTAACATTGGTAGCTGGCTTTTTCCTTTTAAACCTGATACCAGGCAGAATAGGCAAGGCAATTCGCTGGTTTTGGGTTTTATTTGTATTTGCCGGCTTTATGCAGGGGATCTGGTTGACCAAGCGGACTGCCTACTTCCAGCTATATGGTATTCAGCCCTGGGTGGATGCCACAGAGTATTACGCCAACGCGCAGCGTTTACTGCTGGGGTACGCTTCGCAGGGAACCACTAACGCCCGGCCGTTCTTCTCAGCATTTTTGGCTATTTTGCTCTGGGTCAGCCAGCTGGATATGATCCAGGCGAGTATCTATCTTCTTTTTATCGTGGCTGTGGCGTATTACATCTTTTCTGAGTATTTACGAGACAATTTTGGATATATCGCATCTGCGCTCACCATTGCGGTGACATTTATGTTCTTCAGGAACTATCTGGGCGCTTTCAGCTCAGAGGGGCTGGGTATCAGCATTGGCATGGGCGGATGGGTGATGCTCTTCTGGGGCGCATCCCGAAAGAACCTGGCTGCCTTTTGTACCGGATTGTTCTTTACCACCATCGCTTTTGTCACCCGTGCCGGACCATTTATTGTCTTGCCCATGGTGATTCTTGCTGGTATGTGGATTTTCCGGGAGAGGCACAAGATCTGGGTTTTTCTGGGCAGCGCAATCGCCACTGTCGCTGCCGGATTCGGCATTAATTCAATCGTTTTGAATACTTTTTCGAGTGGTAAAAGCGTGGCTTTCACCAGTTACATTTATTCACTGTATGGAATGGCAGCAGGCGGCAAGAGCTGGGGTTACATAAAAGCTGCCCATCCAGATGTGTTCTTTGGCATGGCTGAACCCGAACGGACAGAGAAAATTATTGAGCTAACCCTTGACCTGATCAAATCAAATCCATTTGACCTCATCCGCAGCATGCTTTCACAATACTACTTCTTCACTGCGAAGATGAATACATCTGTATTCTCTTATCTCTTTGCACGTGTTGATGCTTATAACACTGCCATTATGGTGATCTTTTATTCTTTATCAATCATTGGGATTGTTATTCTCATAATAAAATGGAGGAATAGTACTTCTCTGCTGGTACTTGCCATCCTGGTGGGAGTTCTCATATCAGTCCCGCTGGTACCTCCACAAGACGAATCGGATATGCGGCCGTATGCTGTGGCTGTTCCGATGATAAACCTCATTCCGGCGCTGGCACTTGAGTGGCTCTTTAGAAAGCTTCCCATCATATCCAGGCTGCAGCATCGGTTCCCGGCCATATTAACAGAAAGCACCAGAGCAGGCATTCCGTCAACAGCGCTGGCATATACGAGCGCTCTCTTGCTCGTCCTTTTTACTGTACCGTTTGGATTATTTAAGACCGCTCAAGCGCCCCAGATTGATCCCTCTGCCTGCCCGGATGGTCAAATGCCATTCGCCTGGATACACCATAACCAGAACACGACATTCATACGCGAGAAGATCGAATGGAGTGGGCGAAACTGGATGACCAACAATCAGGCAGAACGTCTAATGCATGATATTCTTTATCAATACGTGGAATTCTTTGATGAGCTAGAAGTTGAATCTGAGTTTTCACAATCTGTTAACATTCTCGATCATCGATCCGCCTGGCTCATCGGCGATGGTGGTATCTACAAACCGGGGAACGGCTATTACCGCGGATGCGGCATTTATGTAGATAACCCAACCTGGTGGGGGTTCAACTACTTCAGATTGTCGTCAGCTGAATATGTAAGACCGCTGGATTAGCTTATTTTTCAGATAAAGGTTTATATAATCCATCTGGATTGGATATACTCAGTCCAGATTCATAGGTAGCCTTGTCTGCCGGGTTCAGCCTCTGGATGATGCTTGCAGGAATAATTGGTATGGAACTCATCTTGTACAGCTTTTTCTCAATGATGTCTACGCCTTCATCATTGACCATCCAAAAATATCGATCGTATGCAGACAGGGCAATTGGTCGGGTGTAACCACGTAATGTTTTCTTACCATCTATATTATAGTACTGCTCAAAGTAGGACATTACCAATTCACGCAGATTTTTGTACACGGGTTCACGGAAGCGCAGTCCCAGAAAATTGGATTTAGCCACCGCCCCCCAGTAACCTTCCACCCGGTAAATCGCCAGTACATGATCATCATCCGTTCCCGGTTCTGGCAGTATATCGACAATCACCGCGGGATGTCCAATGAGAGACAGCATTGCAGCACCAAAGAGACCGCCATCGAGGCAGTGTGCTTTTCTATCCTGCAGCACACTCAATACACTGCGGTTACGCGGACCGGATGGATATTGAACTGAATCCAAAAAATACTGAATCTTAAATGGTGAATCCAGTGATTGGATCAGCTCCCGCTCATCAGCGGTAAGTTTTTGCATGAATTTGGATTTTTGGTCAGTCATGCCGTCTCCATGGATGGGTATAAAATCTGATGGACCTTGCTTAACGCCCTTACCTGTTCAGCTGCGTGGTAAGAACTGCGCACTAATGGAGCGCTTTCAACCCAGCTGAACCCAATACCCAATCCATATTCCTTCAACTCTTCGAACTCTTCCGGTGTGAAGTATCGGATAATCGGCAAATGCTGCCGGCTGGGCTGTAAATATTGACCAATGGTCAGAATATCCACCCCCCATTGGCGTAGATCATACATCACTGCCTTGACTTCATCCATTGTTTCACCCAACCCGACCATGATCCCTGATTTAGTCAGTACTTCCGGGTCCAGCTTTTTCGCGTTCCGCAACACCGCTTCAGACCAGTCGTAATGATCCTGCGGCTGGACAAGTTTGAACAGGCGGGGAACAGTCTCAATATTGTGGTTGAGTATCTCCGGGCGGGCATCCATCACCATAGCCAGTGCTTCAAGGGATGCTTTGAAATCGGGAATGAGTACTTCCACCGAACAACCGGGTGCCAGTTGGCGGATGCGCCGGATCACTTGCGCAAAAATGGGTGCTCCCCCATCGCGCCGTTCATCCCGGTTCACGCTGGTGATCACCGCATGCTTTAATTTCATGGCTTTCACCGCCTGGGCAACCCTTTCAGGTTCCAACCAGTCGAGCATTTCCGGTCTCCCGTGCTTGATATCACAGAATCCACAGGAACGGGTGCACACACTCCCTAACATCAAGAATGTCGCGGTGCCGGATCCCCAGCATTCACCCATATTGGGGCAGCCAGCTTCTTCACAGACTGTGTGAAGGGATTTCGCCCTCATCAGGTTGTCGAGCCATTCGTAACTCTCGCCCGCTGGCGCTCGAACCTTAATCCAGCTCGGCCGGCGGGTTGGGGTGGTGTTGATGGTGGTTGGGTCTACCCTGTCGCGGGTGGGTGTTGCTGCCATAATGATTCTCCTGTTGAGATTATAACAGTTAGAAATTAATGTAATATTTTTTCGTATAAGAAAAATTCCAGGCAGGTATAATAATAACCATGATAAAACAATTTTAGTTCCGAGAATTTTAGCTAATCAGAATGAATAAAATTACAAAAATTTCATCACACACCATCATTTACTATATTTCATGGATCTCCGTCTTTCTCGTTGGCATTTTTCTCAGATATTGGACCATAATAAAAATAATCAATGAGCCGAAATCAGACTTCCTTAATTACTATAACCGGGCTGTAAGTTTTGCAAACGGTCTTGATTTTTACACTATTACCAAACCCATGGGGTATCCAGTTATACTGGGTACCTGGTTTAAGTTAACTAGTGATCAATCTGTATTGAATGCAAAATATTTTAACTTCGTGTTGTCCATCCTTACTTTAGTGTGCGTTTTTTTACTTATTAGACAGTTAAAGTTAACATCCAGCCATGGCATTCTGGTTTTCTCTACTTTTGCCTTCTGCCCTTTATTGTTTTTATATGTAAATGTTTTGGGAATTGAAACAATAGCTGTATTTTTCCTTTGCTTTCTCCTGAATATATATTTTGCCAAATCAATGTCCTGGATTGTTCGCTATGTCCTTCTAGGGATAATTTCTGCCATATTGGCAACATTAAAATCCTATTTCATTACATTACCGTTAGTCATCATATCCGCGAACCTGGTAATAAACTTCATTTGCAAAGAAAAACTATTCAAAAGATCTCTGGTCAACGGATTTGTGATGCTTATCGCAATGGGAGTTTTATTGATCCCATCCATGATAAAAAATTACTCGATTACTAATGAGCTTGTTCCTGTAGCATCAAATGGCGATCGGGTGATGTATTTGAACAATAATGATCTGTCGCTTGGTGGAAATAAAACATTTCCTACTATTCCAAAATCGAATGAACTAAAAAATCAGATTGGTATTTTGGAAAGTAGATACATCGATAAGGAGCAGTTAACATATCAAATTGATAAATTGCTGGCTATTGAAACCCGAAGATGGATCCTCTCTAACCCGATTGAATTTTTAAAACTGGGTATATTGAGGCTATCAAGAGTGTTTCTCGCTTCGGGAATAAACTGGACAATTGAAGATGTTAGCAAAGGCATCAAACCAAATATTCCTCTCTCGCGAATTGTTCTGATTTTAGAGAACTATTACCAGTTTTTCAAAAATCTTCTTGTTATGGGATTATTTTTACTCACCGTAAGAGGGTTTTGGAATATTTTTTTCCAAAAAGACAGGTTGGTGAACCCATTAGTAGTACTGATAATTATTAGTACCCTATGGCAAACTTCTGTCTATTTCCTTGGAGAAGGGCAACCCCGTTACTTCCAAACATTTATTCCATTTGCCATTTTCAGCTTGCCATACTTGTTTGGCAAAGATATTTATCAACACTCTGAATAAATTTTATACCGGCTCTGCACATATCCGTTCGGATACGCCTTTGTGCTGACATGGTTTAACCTGACATCACCGAGTAAATCACCAAAAAGCGGAACGCCCCTGCCCAGCAGCACCGGTATGCGGGTCAGGATCAGTTCATCCAGCAAGCCCTCACGGATGAAACTGCAAATCACCTGCCCGCCATCGGTATACACATGCTGGTAACCTGCACCTTCCAGCATGGTGAGCAGGTCTGTTAGTGATCCCGAGAATATTTCCACTTCACGCCCGTTCTCAACCTTACCATCTTCTATTATCATTGCGTGGCTTAAAACAATCACTTTTTTGCCTATGTACGGCCATTCGCCAAAGCCAAGAACCATTTCAAATGTCTTCCGTCCCATCACCAGCACATCTATACTGGCGAAGAAATCAGCGTATCCAAAATCCTCATCCGGCAGGGAATTTTCCTCCAGCCAGTCGATGCCGCCATCTTCACGGGCAATGAACCCATCCAGACTGGCGGCGATAAAAGCGGATATCTTAATGCCCATTTGAATAAATCAATTATTCAACAACCGGATAGCTTCACCCAGGGCATCCACGTGCGCGGATGGGCTGGCGAATCCCAACCCCAATGTATTGACGCAAATATGGGTTGCACCTGCCTCCACCCATTCAGAAACATGCCGTTTGAATTCATCTTCCTTCCCGCGCTTGAACATCACACGCGGTTCCAGACCAAATTCCTGCCAGCTTCGTCCATTTTTCTTCAACGCGTCATCCATCAGATCCAGCAGCGGACGGGCATCTGCCACTGTCTTGGGTCCCGGGAACCAGCCATCGCCCATACGTGCCATACGCTCGATCGCCTTCTCCGCCCCACCGCCAAACCACACCGGTATTGGACGCTGCACCGGCAGCGGGTTGATGCCGCAATCATCGATGGCATGCCACCTGCCGGCATAAGTCATTAATGGTTTGGTCCACAATTGGCGCATCACCTTCACCTGTTCTTCAATGCGTGCCCCACGGTTGTTGAAATTCTCACCCAGTCCGGCGTATTCCACCTCGTTCCAACCCAGACCCACCCCCAATCTGAGTTTACCGCCTGCCATCAAATCCACGCAGGCAGCCTGCTTGGCAGCTACAACCGCCTGACGTTGCGGTAGGACCAGAACACCGGTCACAAATTCCAGTTTTGAGCCGCCACCAGCCAGATAGCTAAACATGGTGAATGGATCCCAGAAGGCATCCACACTGCTGTAGACCCCCTTCCAGCCTCCCGGGCGATTTGGATTGGCGCCCAGGACATGTTCATACACCAGCACATGATCATAGCCAGCTTCTTCCAGGTTGAGGACGATTTCTTTCAACGCTTCCGTTGTGGCAGGCACTTCATTTTGTGGGTAAACAAAACCAACTTTCATTCACAATCCTCCATCTACTATGCTTTCTCAGTCTTAGGGAACCGTTCCACCGGTTTGACAAGCACCTTCAACCCCTGCACCTGCATCACCTGTACATAGGTGTTGGCTGGGATGGTGCTGCCATCGATCGACTCGGCGGTCCACAACTCACCATCCATGTACACGCTACCCAGCGGATTAAGCGTCTTCTTAACAATGCCTGTCCTATCGATGAGGGACTCTTTACCGATGCGGATGGGTGTCTTCTGCGCTTTCAATACGAACCCGATAATAACAAAGAATATGGCAGCGATCCCTATTCCGGTGACAATCACCAGCGGTACACTGACTCTGAAGATATTCGGCACACTCGGTGAATTGAACAGAACCAGCGCTCCCACAATAAACGACGCTGCCCCGGCGGCGGTCAGCGCGCCTGCCGTTGGTGTTTTCAATTCCAGAATGAATAACACAAAAGCGATCACGATGAACAATAGACCGAACCAATTCACCGGCAGCACTCCCAAGCCATAAATGGCGAGGGCGATACATACCACTCCAATGAATCCAGCCACCCATCCACCCGGACTCGACAGCTCAATTAAGATTGCCTGCACTCCGATAGAAAGCAAAATAAAGACAATATTGGGATTGGTCAGTGTGGCAAGGATCTGCTCGATGAGAGAACTGGGCAGCTCACTTTTTTCGGCATTCGTGGTAATGAGTACAACCTGCTGATCCAGTACCAGCACTGTGTAACCATTTAGCTGCGCCAACAGGTCATCCACATCCACAGCGATGAAATCGATCACCCCCGCCTCGAGCGCCTCCTGCGCGGATACCGCCCGCGCAGTTTCGACCATCTCCTGCGCTAGTTTCACCGCCTCAGGCGACCGGTTTGCCGTGAGAGTTCGGACGGTAGCCATCAACGCTTCCTTGGTTTTGGCTTCCATCGTCTCGCCAATATCCTCCCCCTGTGAACCTACCGGTGAAGCCGCGCCGATAATCGTCTCGGGTGCCATCGCTGCAGCATGCCCAGCCAGGGTGATCAACGCGCCCGCGCTGGCAGCCATCGCTCCGCGCGGGGAAACATATACCGCCACGGGCACCTTGCTGGCGCGGATATCCTGCACGATGTTGTTCATGATATCCACCTGACCACCAGGGGTGTTCAGCTCAAATACCACCAGATCTACACCCATCTGATCTGCCCGGGCAATTCCGCGCTGGATGTAGAGTTCCATCGCGGGGGTTACGGCGCCGCTGAAGCGCATCAATAACACCTCTGGTGCGGATGTCTGCTTCGCCTGGGTAATTTGAAAAGGGATCGCCAGCAGCGTGAGCAGCAGCCATCCCAGCATCATTCGACGAAAAAACATGGTTTTCATAATTTCACTCCACTATTATTATAGAGGAAAGCGGATGAAGATTCCGCATCCATGTCCAAGATTCCCCCTTGACTCTCCAGTTACTGGAAGGTGTAAGATGAGGGTCGAAAGCGCTTTTGGAGAATAGAATGATTCGAATCGGTGATTTATCCAAAATAACACGCGTCCCCGTCAAGACCCTGCGGTATTACGATGAAATGAACCTCCTGAAACCGGTTCAGGTGGACCCATTCACCAACTACCGCTACTATTCCGCCGGTCAGATTCCCCGCCTGCACCGCATCCTTGCCCTCAAAGAATTGGGGCTCTCGCTCGAGCAGATATCCCGCCTGCTTGATGACGGGCTGCCCGCAGAACAGATGGTTGGAATACTCCGCCAGAAGGAAGCGGAACTTTCGGAAGAGGTAAATGAACAGCAGGAACGCCTCACCAGAGTACGCGAACGGCTCAAACAATTTGAAAAGGAGAAAAATATGTCTTCGACTCTCGAAGTTGTCATCAAATCCATCCCCGAAATGCGGGTGGCATCCGTCAGGGGTGTTGTGCCCACCTACCCCGCCCAGGGCGAACTGTGGGACAAACTGGAAACGGCGATCAAAAAAGCCAACCTGAGGATCACCGGACCCTGCTTTACCATCGATCATGATCCCGAATACAAGGATACCGACCACGACCTGGAAGTTTGCGAACCCGTATCTACCGATGCGGCACTCGAACCACCCTCGCAGGTGCGCTTACTCCCCGCGGTGGAATGCATGGCATGCGCCATCCATAATGGTTCATTCCTCGAGCTGCCCACTTCCTACGATGCAGTCCTGGCGTGGATTGACCAGCATGGCTACCAGATCTGTGGTGTGGGCAGGGAGATCTACCTCAAGACCTCCGATACCGTTGTGCGGCAGGATGACCCCGGCTATGTGATCGAGATTCAGTTCCCGGTGAAAAAAGGAAAATAGGTAAGAATGCACGAACGGTGGTGTTCATGAGTTGAACACCACCGAACTATTTAATTCATAGAAAAGTATATACCAGTGATAATTAGAATAACCCCAACTATGATTTGCAGCCAACCGCCCTGGGTTGTTCTTTCCAGCACTGCCTGTTTCGGGTTCTGCGGATCGTAATAGACTATTACCGAGCTTTCTATTGGATATTGTACAATTACGCTTTGCGCCTTCGCGCGGCTCGTTGATCCGCCTCCAAAATTGATGCGATTACACTCATATTCCTGACCATTTACAGAATAAATATAATGAACTTTTGGTTTGTAATCAGTCGAAGTATGACCATCCGAATCGGTGGAGGTTGATTCATGCACGAATGATTCAGTCACCTTCCCTTGCGTACCCATCCACGATTGGCTGGCATTCACCCTGCGGCGATTGACAATCGCCATAATTACCAGGACCACACCAAACAGGCTCAGAACAAGGAACATCCAGTTCGTGATTCCGATTGAAGACATTTTGCTCTCCTTTCAGTTGACAGAACGGATCGGTTATATCCATTATTGCACATTGTTTGGTCTTTTGACGTATTGGTTTGCGAAATCAATCCAGAATTATCATTGTGGAAAATATTTCCTTAGAATGACTAGGATGACCCCCGAAACATTCCGGGTATAAGTTACAATTTATATATGACTGTATCCCAAATCATTCTCACCCCGGTAACTGCTGAAACTTGGCGGCAGGTAGCAGCCCTTCAGGCTTCACCGGAACAACGGGAATTTGTTGCCGACCCAGCATATTATTTGTGCCTGTGCCATTACGGCGGACTCTGGCAGCCACTGGCAGTCCAATTAGGGGAGGATATCATCGGTTACCTGCAATGGGCAGTGGATGATACCGATGGCAGCTGCTGGCTGGGAGGGATTATCATCGATTCACACCAGCAGGGCAAAGGCTACGGCAGGCAGGCGGTTCAGTCGGCAATTGCGCTGCTTTCCCGCGAACATGGATTTAACCACTTCGCACTCTCATACCAGCCGGGCAATACCCGCGCGAGGCAGTTATACCTCTCCCTCGGATTTAATGAATCCGGTGAAATCGAAGGCGATGAAGTAGTCGCCAGGCTGCTTCTACCCTCCAGAGGGTAAAACCATCTACCTGTGCACCACAAGCAGGCAGATGCGAATATAATTACTACCAGTAAATCACCAGAATAAACATGGAGTAGAGATGGAAAATTTTGTGTTCTGTAATCCCACAAAAATCATTTTCGGCAGGGGTACCGAGACGAAAGTCGGTTCAGAAGCCGCGAAGATCAGCAACAAGGTTCTCCTGCATTACGGCAGTGGATCAATCAAATCCAGCGGTCTTTACGACAAAATCGTTCAATCGCTGCAGGAAAACAATGTGGAATTCGTGGAATTGGCAGGGGTAAAACCCAACCCGCGTCTGAGCCTGGTCTATGAAGGCATCCGTCTGTGCCGCGAACAAAACGTCGGTCTCATCCTCGCCGTGGGCGGCGGCAGCCCGATCGACTCTGCCAAAGCTATTGCTGCCGGGGTGAAATACGACGGCGATGTGTGGGATTTCTTCACCGGGAAAGCTACCGTGAAAGACGCGCTGCCCCTGGCAACCATCCTAACCATTCCCGCAGCCGGTAGTGAAGCCAGTACAGGTTGTGTGATCACTAAAGAAGAGGGGATGCTGAAGCGGGCTTTCAACTCGAACCATGTTTACCCGCGTTTTTCCATCCTTAATCCCGAGCTGGCATTCACCCTGCCGCCTTTCCAGGTCGCCTGCGGCGTAGCAGATATTATGGCGCACCTGATGGAACGGTACTTTACCAACGCATACCCGGTAGAGCTGACTGATCGGATGATTGAGGGAGTTTTGAAGACCGTTATTAATAACGCGCCTACCCTGTTGGCAGAACCACAGAATTACGACGCCTGGGCTGAGGTGATGTGGTCTGGGACCGTTGCGCACAACAATCTGCTTAATACAGGCAGACCGGGTGATTGGGCATCACACGACATCGAGCACGAACTCAGCGCCCAGTACGACATTGCCCACGGCGCCGGGCTGGCGATGGTCTTCCCTGCCTGGATGAAGTATGTTTACAAACACGACATTAACCGTTTCGTCCAATTCGCCGTGCGGGTCTGGAATGTGGAGGAAGACCATTTCAACCGCGAAAAGACCGCTCTGGCAGGAATTGCAAAACTGGAAGGGTTCTGGTCTTCTCTCGGGCTGGCGGTCAGGTTGAGCGCGGCAAGTCTGGATGACACCCACTTTAACATAATGGCTGGCAAGTGCACGGCAGATGATACCCGTACAGTGGGGAACTTTGTCAAGTTAGGTCAGAAGGACGTGGTCAACATATACACCCTCGCGTTGAAATAATCTCCGGTCAATAGGCTCGGTTTCTGCCTTGAATGCTTGCAGTGAATCTGAGTCTGTGATATACTCTTCCTTCGCGCCCTCAGGCGAACATTGTTTGTATGGTAAGGATAAATTAACATGAGCGATTTATTGAATGCAGTTCAGGCACCTGAAAACGAAAACATTCCCGCATTACGCCCGGGCGATACTGTCAGCGTGCATGTAAAAATCAAAGAAGGTAACCGCGAAAGAATCCAGGAATTTAAAGGAACTGTCCTTTATACCTCCAAAGGCGGCAACACCGCCACCTTTACCGTCCGCCGCGTGGCGAGCAACGGCGTAGGTGTCGAACGCACCTTTTTACTGCGCTCCCCGCGCATCGACAAAGTCGTTGTGGAACGTCACAATGTCGTCCGCCGAGCCCGCATGTACTTCTTACGGAACCGCACCGGCAAGAGCGCGCGGCTCAAACAGAAATTCAACGTATAATTCATTCAATAATCAACACAGGGTGCAGCCAAAACAGGTTGCACCCTTTTCTTATCCCCATTAAAATGCACCCATTGGATAGTGTATGAAAAGACCAATTGTTGGAATCACATCCCGGTTGGGCGCTCTGGATAAGCTGATGCAGTATCCTGCCATGCAGGCTTACTGCCATGCTGTCCGCTATGCCGGCGGCGAGCCGCGCATCCTGCCCGCCAATCTGCACGACCAGACGCCTGAATCCATCCTGGATGGCGTGGATGGTCTTCTTTTCAGCGGCGGAGGAGATGTAAGCCCCGCAATCTATGGTGGAGATAACCGCCTGCCGTACGATGATGTCATCCCGGAGCGCGATGATCTCGAACTAAAGCTTTTCACCTGCGTCATGCAACGGTCCATCCCCTTTATTGGGATCTGCCGCGGTATCCAGCTCATCAATGTAGCCCTGGGCGGCACGTTGTATGTAGATATACCCAGCCAGCTCGGTGATGCCATCCCGCATTCCACCTCCGATTCTCTTCCTGCCGATCATCCCGCCCATCCTGTTAGCTTGTCCATCATCCCCTGGTTGCATGATGGATCCACAGGGAAAGAAATCATTGTCAATTCCCGCCACCATCAGGGCATTCAACTCCCCGGCAAAACCCTGAAAATTCTCGGATCTGCACCGGATGGCTTGATTGAGTCTATTCAAATCACCGGGCATCCTTTCGGGTACGCCGTGCAATGGCACCCCGAAAACCTTTTACAGGAACCGATTTCAAGCGGGTTGTTCGTGGCGTTGATCGAAGCCTGCCTGGATGGAAGGTATAATAACCTTTGAGGATCAAGTGGCAAAGATAGGTGTTTTTGATTCGGGTGTGGGCGGGCTTTCTGTTTTGCGTGAAATTATCCGGCAGATGCCTGATCTTTCTGTCGATTACATCGCCGACCAGGCGCATGTTCCTTATGGTCCGCGTCCACTGCAGGAAGTGCGTGGATTCGCTGAAGAGATCACCCGCTTTCTGCTTAGTGAAGGCGCACAGTTGATTGTCATTGCCTGTAATGCCGCTTCAGCCACAGCGTTGCACCATCTTCGGGCTACATATCCAACCATCCCATTTGTGGGGATGGAACCTGCAGTAAAACCCGCCGCAGAATATACCCATTCGGGGGTGGTAGGTGTACTGGCAACTCCGGCGACCTTCCAGGGCGAGTTATACGCTTCCGTAATTGAAAGATTCGCCAACGACGTAAAAATCTTACAAGATACCTGCCCCGGATTGGTCAGGCAGATTGAAACCGGAAAATTGGATACCCCTGAAACCGAGGCAATTCTACGCAAATCATTGGAACCTATGATCGCAGAAGGTATAGATACCGTGGTTCTGGGCTGCACACACTACCCCTTCGTCATTCCCCTCATTCAGCAAATTACCGGACCTAAAGTACGGGTGATCGACCCTGCCCCGGCAATAGCACGTCAGGTCCAGCGCTTACTGGATGCCCATCAGATTGAAATGAAAACCGAAGAATCACCCGTATTGAGGTTTTTTACCACTGGAAACATTATCGAACTGGATGGATTTTTGCAGACCACATTGGGTATCAGGGAAAAATCTCATCCTCTGAACTGGACTCTGGATAACCGTTTGATCAGATAATCTTCCATCAGTAAAACTGAATTATTTTCTCGCTCCCTGTAGAAATACATCCACCAGGTGTTTAACAAATTCTTCATCGGATTCGCCTTCAGATATACTTGATTTTCCCAGGAATGCGGGGGATATCAGACGAATAATTATCGGGCCGAGAAAGATCTGCAGTCCTGTTTGTGCCGGAATTGGTTTGAGTATGCCTTCATCCGTTTTCTTTTGCAAATACCTGCTGATGGGCAGCCAGAGAACCGTTTCGATTCTTTTTACCAGTACGGGGATCAGCTCCTGATGACTCTGTGTCGTTCCGATAAACATTGGCACAATTTTTGATAAACGCGGGTCTCTGAGAATACGCTGATACGTCAATCCGACCAGAGTTAGGTACTCCTCTGGTGTCTTATCAAACCCCGATTCAAGAGTATTGTGTAAATCGTCCATCACAGAAAAGCTATTCAAGCATGCCTCGAACAGGCTGGTTTTACTGGGAAAGTAATGATAAATCAGCGAAGCACTATTTAAGCCTGCTTCTCTGGCTATTAGTTTGTTTGTTGTTCCCTCAAAGCCATATCGGGCAAAGCATTCAATAGCAGCCTGAATGATTTCTTCTTTTTTTACTTCATGTTGTGTTGCCGGTCTTCCCATGATCTTCACTCCCCTTATCGCGCAAGTGTAGAGAAAACATCCTCCAATGTTGGTTCACCCTGCAGGATCGAGGTCACTGTAACACCTGCTTTATCGAGGTTCTTTTTCATTTCCCTTTCGTTCATACCACCATTTGTAATCAGCCGTATATGATCTCCAGCAAGGCTGGCCAGTTTTACTTCGGGCATGGTACTTAACGCTGACAATCCATCTGTTAGAGATGTAAGGTACAACTCACACACATTCCCTTTGATATACCTTTCTTTCAATGATCTGGGGGTATCCATTGCCAATAATTTACCGTTCCGCATCATACCGACACTGTTGCAATACTCAGCTTCATCCAGATAATGCGTTGTGACCAGCACGGTGACACCCTCTTCCGCAAGTTCGTAAATCAAATCCCAGAAATTCCTCCTGGCGGTTGGATCCACACCCGAAGTTGGCTCATCCAGAAATAAAACTTTCGGTTGATGGACGAGGGCAATTCCCAAAGCCAATCGCTGCCGCCATCCGGCTGAGAGTTCGCGGGTTAGTGTGCTTTCATGCCCCGACAGTCCGGTCCGAGAGATTGCAGCTACGATCATCTTGGAATCGCTTATTCCATAAGTTCCAGCATAGAAAGTGAGGTTTTCAAGGACAGTCAGATCATCGTAGATGGCGAATTTTTGTGACATATATCCTACCCGGGCACGGACCTGATCTGTTTGGCTGAAGGAATCATATCCAAGCACGGTGGCACTACCCTCTGTTGGTTTCAGTAAACCAAGCAGCATACGGATGGTTGTGGTTTTACCGCTGCCATTCGGCCCCAGGTAACCAACAACATCCCCACGGGTTATCTGAAAACTGACATGATCGACAGCTACAAAATCTCCAAAATTCCGGGTGAGATCTTTGACATTAACTACAACATCCGACATGTTAATTTTCTCCAGCATTATTTAGTTCCTGCCCGGCTAATGCGATAAACACATCCTCTAAACCTGGTGGAATCATCCGTACCTGATCCACCTTCCCGCCCATTTCTACCAGTGATTTTTTTATCTGGTTGAGATGATTTTGATTCACCTGCTCCTTCATACGCAGGTGCAGGGAGTCTCCAAACGCATGTGCATCTTCAACCTGTTGCAGATTTTGCACTGCCTTTTTCAATAAAGGTAAGGGATGCCCGATAAGTTCCAGGATTCGTCCCGAAAGTAAAGATCGCAGTTCTCCCGGAGTTCCTTCAGCGATAATTTTGCCATGATGCATAAAACCAATGCGGTGACAACGTGCCGCTTCATCCATATAAGGAGTAGATACCAGAACGGCAACTTTTTGTCTCTGAACATCCTTCTGATGGTTAACCAGCGAGATGATCAACTGCCAGAAATCCTGGCGGGTAACCGGGTCTACCCCGGTGGTTGGTTCATCAAAGAGAAAGACCTTTGGCTCAACTACCAATGCCGTAGCAAGACCAAGTTTTTGTTTCATTCCACCTGATAACTGCCCGGCAAAACGATCCTTGAATTCTGCCAATCCAACAAATTCAAGAATTTCCATACAGCGGGGATACCATTCATCGGATTTTAAACCACGGACTTCAGCAAAGAAACGGATGTTTTCGAGAACGGTCAGATCTTCATAGAGCGAGAAACGCTGGGAGAGGTATCCAATCTGCTGACGGGCTTGATCTGCTTCACGGGTGATATCGTACCCCGCAACAGTAACGCTGCCTGAATCCAGTTTTAGAGCTCCACACAGCAGGCGGATAGTGGTTGTTTTCCCTGCCCCATCAGCACCCACCAGTCCATAAATTTCACCATCACCGACGTGGAGGGATACATGATCTACAGCAGCAACATTCTTAAAGCTTTTGCAGATGGATTGAGCCTGGATTCTATCATCCATAAGAAGTCTCTCTGTCCAATCTTTATTCAAAAGTTACATCGGCAGGCATACCGGGTTTCAGTAAGGCATCCTCATCAATCACGCGCAGTTTTACTGCGAACACAGTGTTCTGCCGCCCTTCGACTGTCTGCACATTGCGTGGTGTGAATTCAGCCTGATCGGAAATATGAATAATGGTGGCATCAAATTTTCTACCTGGGAAGGAATCGGCATTGACACTGGCAGCTTTTCCTAAAACCACCTCTCCAATTCGATTCTCGGGTACATAAACAGTCAGAGTCAGGTTTTTAAGATCCCCCAGGAGAAGCGCTGAATATCCTGCAGGTATCACCTCACCTGGTTCTACCATGCGCGTGAGAACAACACCACTTACCGGGGCGGTGACCTTAAGCAAGCCAATCTGGGTATCGAGCAAGAGCAGGTTAGCTTCTGCCTGTTTTACAGCAGTCTCCGCCTGAATCAAAGCTGCATGAGCCTGGTCTAAACTTGCCTGCGCGGCAGCCAGCTGAAGGGAAGCTGTTCCGGTTTGAAGACTGCGGGCGTAATCCAATGCGGTGTCGTATGTTTCCCGGGCAACCATCATCTCTGCCCGTGCTGTCAGGATATCTTCTGCATCATCGGTTTTCAGTTCATCATCATACGCATCCTGAGCATCATCTAGACGGTCCACTGCATCATCATATAAAGTCTGAGCCGCTTCACGCAGCTCATAGCTGCTTGTGGCATCTTTTGCCTGATCCAGAACTTTATCGGCAATCAGAAACTGCCGGCGCGCTTCGAGAAGTTCCTGCTCAAGTACCAGAAATTCTGATCCTCCCAGTCGCTTCGTTATTTCATCCAGACGTTTCTGTTTCGCCTCAAGCTCAGATCTGGCAGAATCTATATGCTTTTGGGCATTCTTCATCTCTTCAAAACGGGTGAAATACCACACCGGTTGATCAAACCTGGCAGGTTCATCTTCATTCCAGTTTTCTACCCGGTAACGGATTTCTTCATTCAAGCTCGCCTGCAGGGTGAGGTCATATTGAGCTTGCACCGATTTTTCATTTGCCCTGGATGTATCCAGTGCCGCACGGGCAGATTCCAGTGAAGCAGATGCCTGTTCCCGCTGGGCTTTCAGAACGGTTCCATCCAGTTCAAAAATAGTATCACCAGCATTCACATAATCGCCCTCATCTGCATAAATGGCAGACAACCTGCCTGCAAGTTCTGATGAGATCGAGGTAGTATCTGCTTCTATGGTTCCAGATGCCGTTAAACTGGCTGACTTGCTTTCTTGACTTTTCTGCCAGAAAAAATAACCTGCTGCGCCGATAATTACCAGAACAATTACCAGGGCAATGATCATGGGTGCTCTTTTATGAGACATAGGTATCTCCTCTTAATAGGGTCTTGATCGTTAATCCAGGCGCTTGCGGAAGCGTAATGCTGCGGCTGTCATAATCACCACGCCAAAAATGACCAAAGCGATCAAATCATTTTGAATCACCGTTATACCGACGCCTTTTATGAGTAAGGCACGGATAATATTCAGAAAATAACGCAGGGGAACGAAGTAAGAGACCACCTGTAAAAAGACCGGCATATTATCAACCGGGAAGAAAAAACCGCTCAGGAAGATGGCGGGAAGGAAAACCATAAAAACTGTCAACATGGATTCCTGTTGGGTATTTGCAACCGTCGAAGCGAAAAGTCCAATTCCAAGCCCGGAAAAGAGGAAAATTCCACAGGCAAGCGCGATTACCAGTAATGAGCCACGCACAGGGACACCAAACCAGAAGTGCCCCACCGCAATCACTTCAAAAGCATCAAATAGAGCAAGGATCACATAAGGGGTTATTTTTCCGATGACCAGCTCAAGCGGGCGTATCGGGGTAATAATCAGTTGTTCGATGGTTCCCCGCTCGCGCTCCCTTACTACCGAAGTTGCGGTAATGATGGCGGTAATCGCAAATAAGATCATACCGATTACACCCGGAACCATAAAGTAGGATGAGTTCATATCGGGGTTATACAATACGGAAGTCCGTACATCCACTGCAGGTTCCAGGGTAAGTTTGAGACCTGAACGCGTAATCTTCTGCTGCATGACATCAATGGAGAAAGCCTGTCCGATTAGCTGAGCGGCAGACAAAGCTGGGGAAGATAAAGTGGGATCCGATCCATCCAGAATGAAAGCAACCTGTGCTTCACCTTTTTCAAGTTTTTTGCTGAAATCAGGAGGAATAACCAGACCGGCTTTAATGATTCCCCGATCAATTTGATCATTCATTTCAGCGAGCGACCCGACTGACATAGTTAGTTTAAAATAGTCAGCCGTTTTGTAAGCTTCCACTAATTGACGGGACTGGGGAGAGCGGCTCTGGTCAAATACTGCTAATGGAATGTCGCGGATTTCATTTACGGTAGCATATCCCAGCAAAAACAACTGTACCAGTGGGATGACAAGGATCAGGGCAAGCATACGCTTGTCGCGAAAGAGCTGAATAAATTCCTTACGGATGATGGAAATCAGGCGAGTCTTCATGGCTGCTCCAGACCATCAGGTCTCCTAGATACTACGAGAAACCCGATCTATTCATTACTGGACTGATCTGATAATTATTTTATTGACCAGTCAATAAATATTATAGCGAGAATTAAGCCCCTGTCAAGATGGCAGGGGCTTAATTAATCCACGAATTTACACATCACCAGGATAAATATGAATTAGAGCAAGATCAGAAGAGGCTACATGCATTCCCTGCATATCTTCAAAAGTCAGGTTGATATCTGCCATGTTGAGTACAGTTTTTAGTTGGTCAAATATTCCCAGGTAGCTAGTGTTGATGCGATGCTCCCAATTTAATTTTAATTCTCCGGCAATACGCCGGATTACCTCTTCACTACCAGCTTCGATCTCACAAAAATCCCCCATAGGTAATTCATCGACTACTATCTCAGCGCCACCATATTCCCAGGTCATGCGATATTTTTCATAGATTACCATTACCCTGTAACCGAGTGCCTCCAGAATACGCCGGGTGGTCATAAAATCACTCACTTCTACTTCCAGTTCCACCCGATCGGTGATTTCGCCTAGTTGATCGGCAGGTCCTTTAAACGTCAGGCGAATACGCTCATCCTTACGCAGACGCAATGCCTGTCCGCGTGCAGAGATCAGCTTTTCGGGTGTATCAAAGCGCAGATTCCACTCATTAACCCGCGGATGGGAAATTCGGCCACCCAGAGCTGCAAGTTTTTCTTCAAGCAATTCCTTATGGCGTATATGAAATTTGATTTCTAATTCGCGATCAGACATGGTATTACACTTCCTTTTTGAAGGATGGTGGATACATCCAGGAAAACATAAGAATGAAAACCATAATATTGACCAGCAAATACATTTGCCAGCGTGTATCCACAGGTTGTACTGAAATGATTAACAGGTCAATCCAGTAGGCTGCAGAAAAAGCGGTCACAGCCATCATCACCAGCACCCGCGACCAGGGAGCACTGACCAGGCAAGCCCAGGCTACCCAGCAAGAAAATACACCCCAGATAAAACTGATGTTTAACTGGTACCAGAGAACAAAGGGGCCAATCAGCTGCCATAACTGGATGCTATGAACTGCATACCAACCGAACCGGTAAAATCCTGCCAGGGTGACTACAGAGAAAAATATCCCGGCAAGGATCATTCTTTTATTAGGTTTCCTTACCTGGTCTGTCAGTTGTAATTCCAAATTATTTTGCATACAGGTAGATTATACCTGCTGCTCGTCACGAATCTGATGCAGGAATAGATAACCCTTCCAGTTTATACAGGTAATAGAGCATTTCATGTCGTTCATTGTAAGCAGTAGTGAGTTTGCCTCCCGGGTACTGTTCCAGGCATTTTTCCAACTCGCCAGCGTGATTTGGCAGAAAGACAAACATAACATTGGCATAATCAGGCGATGGATTTTCAGGATGTCCCCATGGTTGGAAGTAATCTACCCCCTTGATCTGGGGGGCAAGGAAAGGCAGGGAGGATATGGAGTAGTAACCCATATCCGGCCAACCAATGAATATAACCTCCCACGAAGTGTCATAATCCTGCAGATAATTAGCAAGATGCTGGGCAACCTGCCCATGATAGCCGCTGAATTCGCTGTTGGGAGTGTATTCAAAGAAGTAAAAACGGCTGTCATCTACTGCAATCAACACCGCCATGATCATCAATACACGGTACACCCAGGGTTTCCATCTGGAAGGTAAACAGTCACCAATAACCATTAATTTATCTACCCCAATTGCGACTACCATCACTGCAGCTGGAATGGCTGCGACATACCGTTGCGCAGCAGGAGTACTTTCGCTGAAAGCGCCTGTCACCCCAAAGATCCCCAGCCAGAGTAGGAGCAGCCAGGTACGATTATCTTTGATCCGCAGAATTGTAAATGCCAATCCAATGTAAAAAAGAAATGCCGCTGCAGGGCGCAAAAGGGGTGTTCCGGGTGTGTACCACGCACGGGAAGGTACATCCGTATAAGCCAGGAAAGATGCAAGCAGTTGTTCCCCCATGATTCGCCAGCCCGGTTTTCCGGTTTCCCGAATGGTTACCTGAAGCCACTCTCCAAGAATAGACACCCGTTGCATAGGAGCAAAGAACTCATTCGGGTGGGTGATAAAAAACCATGCAAGCGGCATCACAACTACAAGTGCCGCTACCAGCATGAGGATGAGATTCGGGATCATCTTTTTAAATCGCTGACGGTCTTGAAGAGCAACCAACAGGACAAAGAGGGGAACAATAGCGAGTAATCCCCGGGTGGAAGAATAAAAATATTGCGCAAAACCCAGTGCCAAACCGGCTAGAATAAATCCGGCTCGTCTCTGATACTGCCATCCATACCACAGGGCGCCCAGACAGGTGATATATCCAAGCGTATCCCAGATATTATTCAGTGCAATCCGTGAAAAATTTATATGGAAGTGAGAAAAAGTCAGGAATACGGCAGCAATGATCCCCACCCGCTGACCATACATTCCACGCACCACATAGTAAAACGCCATCACTGAAACAGCGCCAGCAACAGCCGCTGTAATGCGAAGCGCCACTGTTGTCTGTCCGAAGATTGCCAGAGCATACGTCTGTAAATAGAAGAAAAATGACGGGAAAGAGAACCAGCCAACATTGAACAGGTTGTCTGTCAGCCCTCTGAGGAAATTAACCGAAAATAGCCCGGCTGAGGCTTCATCACCGGAGAGCACTATGGGAATATGGGTGGTATCCACACCCCGCAGCAGAAAAGACAACGCCAGGAATCCGGCTCCCCACAAGAAGGCAGGCTTCACCGAAGCCAGATTCTGTGGTTTCTTTTCCCAACCTGAAATTATCATCATTGCAATGGCAATACCCCACGAAATCACCGCCACCGGAAGGCTGAACATTTTTGCATTAAAACCGGCTGCAAGCGTGGCAGTGACCGCAAATAACATTGCAAAGAACAGGGTAACCACCTGCCCAGGATGAATACCCAGCCATTCACCCGCTTTATGCAAGACAGAATCTATTTGAAATGGAAGCTTTTTTTGATCTATCCCCCATGCTCCTGCCAGGAAAATAAGAAATCCCACCGCAAAGAGAACGATGGCAATCCAGTGCTGCTCAGGTGGAAGCAAGGGTCGAAGAAAGTGATTAAAAAGTGCGAAGATCAAACCGCCTGTCAGAGTAGCAACAACAACCGGCGGTATGGGTACTTCTGTTGGTTGTTCTGGTGTAGCTTCCATACCCTGCATCCCCATTTCATCATTATTGCATTAAATACATCAAGATACCCCAAATATTACATCATATTCTTCATGCAAGGAAGATGCCATAGCAAGAAAAAAAGCGCTCCCATGGGGAGCGCCTGTGTGCAATATGAAAACTAACCATGTAATGGTTCTGATGCATGCTCCTCGATGTTCTTTACCTCTCTGATCAAGCCGGGCAGCATTTTAATTTTCTTCCAGAAGGTAGTATGGGCACGAATGCGGTACACCTGATACTGGATCGTCTCAATCTCATCCAGAATAGCACGATACAACAGCGCCGCAACACCTACTGCAGGTCTGGCACTGGAAGAAAGCATAGCGATTCCTGGAAGTGATTCTATATATAGCCGCCTGGCACGCTCAATTTCAAACCCCATCAATGCAAAGAACCTCTGATCATATACCCCGTTGAGAATATCCGCTCGGGTAAGATTGAACGCAACCAGATCTTCCTCCGGCAGGTAAACCCTGCCGGCGCGGGCATCTTCGCCCACATCCCGCAGGATATTAGTGAGTTGTAATGCAATTCCCAGTTTTATAGCAAATGGTCTGGCTTGTTCTTCGGTAGTTCCCGGTTTCAAACCAATGATAGGAATAGAGAGTAATCCAACCGTAGAAGCTACCAGGTAACAGTACCGTGAAAGCTGATCCCAGGTTTGATAGCTCAGATTTACCAGATCCATGGCTACACCATCTATCAGTTCCTCTTGAAAACGACGGTCAATACCGAAAAATTCCCGGGTTATGCTCCAGGCACGCAATACAGGTTCTTGCTGCTTTTCAGCAGGCAGGTTTACACTCTGGCGCCATTCATCCAGTTCTTCGAGCGTAACCTTCTGTTCATCCACCAAATCATCCGTAAAACGGCAGAATCCATAGAGGGCTCGTACCGCCCTGCGTTGAACATCAGGGAGGAGGGCAGTTGCAAAAGTGAAGGTCTTCGACTTCGCCCGGATGATTGCTTCAACATCCCTGAAGACTGGATCTGCAATGAATTGGATGTGACCGTTGCCTATCATTTGCGTTCCCTGTTCTATCTGGTTCATTTCCTACCAATAATTAAACATCAAAAATGCAAACAAGTTATGCCCGATTCGTTATCAAATCATCCACAATTTTGGAGGATGACAATACTCCCGGAACACCCGCACCCGGATGGGTTCCGGCACCTACAAAGTATAGGTTATCAAATTCTTCCGACTGGTTATGTGGTCGGAACCAGGCAGATTGGGTCAGGATGGGCTGCATCGAGAAAGCGGCTCCCTTATAACTGCCCAGCACATCCCGGAAGTGGAGAGGATCGATAAAGTGTTCTGCTATGATATTTTCCCGCAAATTTGGGATATAGTTTTCCTCCAGGAATTGAAGGATTTTATTCTTATATGGCACCGCCTTCGTTTTCCAATCGATATCTGCATCCAGATGCGGTACAGGCGAAAGAACGTAAAAGTTCTCCATCCCTTCCGGAGCAATGGTCGGATCGGTTAGGGTGGGCATGTGCAGGTAGAGCGAAAAATCATCCGCCAGCACCTTCTTGTTAAAAATATCTTCAAGCAGTGGTTTGTAGCGATCCGAAAGGATGATATTGTGATGTGCCAGTTTGGTATCCCGATACAGGCGTTTGGTGCCAAAGTAAATCACAAACAGTGACATGCTGTATTTGTATAAGTCAATTCGGCGGTTGCCGAATACTTTACGGTATTGCTCAGGGATGAGATAACGATAGGTGGATGCCACATCCGCATTGGAGATGATCATATCCGCTTTATGGATTGTGCCATCTTTCATCAATATTCCGGTGACTTTACGGTTTTCCACAAGAATTTCTTTGACAGGGGCGTTGAAATGCACTTTCCCATTATTCTCTTGAATGAACTTCACCAATCCATTGACAATCGCCCCAGTTCCGCCTACGGCATAATGTACGCCCCACTCCCTTTCCAGATAATGGATCAGGGTGTAGATACTGGTCGTGTCAAATGGATTCCCTCCCACCAGTAAAGGATGAAAAGAGCAAATCTGGCGCAGGAAGTCGTTCTCGATAAACTGGGAAACATAGCCATACACAGAAAGATATGATTGCAGCCGGATGAGGTCCGGCGCTACTTTAAACATATCGGTGACATGCAGAAAAGGCTTATCCGAAAGTTGCAGAAAACCCTTCTCGAAGATTGCCCGGGTTGTGGTGATAAAACGCTGGTAACCTTCCACATCGCGCGGATTCAGCTTTTCAATCTGTGCCAGCATGGCATCTTTATCGTTGTTGTAGTCAAAAGAGTAGCCGGTGTGATCGAAGATACGGTAAAACGGGTTGACCGGTAGTAGCTTGAAATATTCTTCTGTTTTCTTGCCACCCACCGCAAAAATATCATCAAACATAAACGGGGCAGTGATCACGGTAGGACCGCCATCAAATTTGAATCCATTGATCTCATATTGATATCCCCGCCCACCGGGTTTATCACGCTGCTCAAAAACTTCAACATCAAAACCACGTGCAGCCAGCCTGGCAGCCGCCCCCAACCCACCAAAACCGCTTCCAATCACGATGATTTTCTTTTTCATATTTCCCTCTCCCTGAATACTTTTCTATATTTTATTAAATTATCATCATGTTTGTCTAATAATTGTATAATGTATTTATATCTTTCTTTGAATCTGGGTTTTCCAGAAAGACCTTAAAAACGGCGGGATTGGCAGCGACAACAGTACCCGGATATCTTCAAAAAGTGGATTTTCTTCATTAAGAAATCTGAAAATCCGTTCTGGCGGGTTATTCTTGAACAACCAGGTAAATACTTTTTTTGTAACATATCCCTGGCGGTACATAACATTCAGCATTACCTGGTCAAACCAGGTGTACCGGACGGGTGATCGGGGTATCCGAGACGGATCACTGAATTGCTGCATTGATTTTGCCACTGCGATGGCATCATTCCAGATCCGCCAGAAGGCATAACCCGAAGATGGTTTGACCCTGCCGCCCAGTGTTCCGATTGCCCAGATCCGCTTGCCCAACCTGCGTTCAAATGGAAAATCAGTCATGGGAATACGGTTTTGCTCAACATCCAGAATACGGTAGTCTGACACTTTCAACACATCAGCGATATATTCGCGCAGTGCCTGTTCATATTCCTCCCGGCTGAGCAAATCCGCTGAAAACAGGGTATATTCCACCAGTGCCCTGCGTGGTGAGTGAGGCAGAATGTACATGAAACGCATGACACCCTTTTGCGGTGTTCGAAAGTCAAACAGGGTCATCGCATCTGGATCAAAAACATCGCTAGTGGTTTCAATTTCCCACCCCAGAAAATGCTGGTGCAGATAGTGATACCGGCTGCGATCAATTTGTATCGAGCCAGGAAGTACCCGGCTGTCAAAGACCCATCCCGCCACATAGGTCTCATCTTTCGTAATCACCAGTGGATTTACAGCATCATCTTCAATGCGGATCACATCTGCCTGAACAAAATCCACTTTGCCGGTTTTACCTAGCTGCTCTCGCATCCAGTTATAGAAATCTATCCCCCGGATCATGACATAACGCCACTTGCTGAGTGGAATTTTTGATTCAAAGCGCTCGCCGAAAAACCACATTTGGTCCCAGGTATGGAGATAAATCTCCTCAAGCCCGGTGGAGCGATTGGTCCAGAAACACCAGGTACGATCATTCTTCCGCTTATCATCCAAATCCAGAATAAGTATTGATGGAATCTCTCCCGCGCCGCGGGTGAGTTGGTAAGCCAGGCTCAACCCGGCTGCGCCTCCTCCGGTAAGAATGTAATCGTACTTACGCATGCTCCACCTGCATCCACAACCCGTGGCGGGGACGTAAGGTAACCAGCGGGTCGACATGTACCTGCGTCTCTGCCGGAAGCTTCAAGCGAAATTGAGAGAGCAGGTGGGCAAGGATAATGCGGGCTTCGATCAACGCAAACTGGTGCCCGATGCACAGGCGCGGTCCCCCGCCAAAGGGGATGTAAGCATATCTGGGGTGTTTTTCCTCGGATTCTGCCGAGAAACGCTCAGGGCGGAATGTTTCTGCATCCTTCCAAAATCCACTATGACGATGAATGGCATACGGGCTCATAATGACTAAAGCATTTGCGGGAATATCCACCCCCATCACGGCATCAGCATCTATCGAACGGCGCGAGATCACCCAGGCGGGTGGGTACAAGCGCAATGCTTCATCAAAGATCTGCCCGGTTAGAGCCAGTTTTTCGTAATCAGTTTCCTCAGGCTGGCGGTCACCCAACACCAATTCAATTTCACGTGCAGCTTTTTCAAAATAAGCAGGATACTGGGACAGCAAATACCATGTCCAAGTGAGGGCAGAAGCCACCGTTTCATGTCCGGCAATTAATATCGTTATGACCTCATCTCGAGTCTGGGCTTCACCAAAATCGAGTGCCGAATCCTGATGCGCGTGTAAAAGCATGGCAAGCAGGTTTTCATCATTCAACTGAATATCATTTGCATTGCGGATGATGCGGTAACAGACTTCATCCAGTGTCTGCATCGCCTTGCGGTTACGCAGGTTGGCGCGGGTCGGAAAAGGATCAGGCAACTGCATGGGATTTCGTACCCGGTCAATCAGATGATCCAGCGCCGTAATGACCGCGCCGGTCAGTTTTTTCGATTCTCCGGCAATGCCCATCCCGAACATGGATCGGCTTACGATCTCGAGAGCCAGCTCCATCATTTCCTGGTCAACATTGATCAACTCTCCGGTATCTGCAGCCTTTTTCCAGCGGTCGATTAGGGGTGGCATCAACTCATTGACCAGCGGGATGAGCGCCATCAGGCGCTGACGCGTAAACGCCGGTTGCAACACCCGGCGGTGTTTGAGCCAGGTATCACCGTCATTAGTCAGCAACCCGTTACCGGTGATTTTGCGGAGCTGGTTGTACTGGATGGTGTTCTTGGTATAGTTCTTATGATTATCCTGCAGTACATGCTGGATTGCGTCGGGATGGTTGATGAAATAGGCAGAGAATTTTCCCTGTCCGAGCAGTACCAGATCACCGTATTTCTGCCCGGCTTCGAGCAGATACATGGGCATTTGCTGCTGAATCCTCCTGATATTTACCAATAATTCTTGTGGGGGTACTTGCTTAAATATATTCATTCCCTCTCCTAGAATAATTATATTGAAAAATTTATTTTCAGATTGAAACAAATCTTAGGAAAGACTTTACAAATTATTCATAAATCTGTGGTAAACTTAGGCGCTTACAAAACCCCTTTGGGGTAATCGTTTCAGGGAATTGTTTTGGTGTTTTCGGATGATCGCCCGACGAAAGTGTGTCGGGCTTTTATATTGGCAGCATGTTCCAATCCGCGAGGAAATGGACAGCGTTCAATCAGCCAGACCGGGTATCCGTGGTCATCAAACCTTTCCAGATATTTATTAAGGATAATTGATGATCACAGAATTTAACCAACTCAACCTGAACTCAGGTCTTCTTCAAGCTGTTTCCGAACAGAATTACAACAACCCCACACCCATTCAGGCAGAAGTAATACCGCTCATACTTGCGGGCGAAGATGTCATCGGACAGGCTCAAACCGGGACCGGTAAGACAGCCGCCTTTGCCCTCCCCATGATCCAGTTACTGGACCCTGACCAGCGCACCCCGCAGGGATTGATCCTTACACCCACCCGGGAACTCGCACTCCAGGTTGCCGGCGCTTTACAGGGCTACAGCAAGCACCAGGAAGCACGCATACTGGCGGTCTATGGTGGTCAGGCATATGGACCACAGATAAACCAGTTACGCCGCGGTGTGGATATCATTGTCGGCACTCCCGGCAGGTTAATTGATCTGCTCAACAAAGATGTGTTGGACCTCTCCGGCATCCGCACCCTGGTATTGGATGAAGCAGACGAAATGCTCAGCATGGGGTTCGTGGAAGATATTGAAACCATCCTGGCTACAACCCCCGCAGACCGGCAGACTGCTCTGTTCTCAGCAACCCTCCCCAAAGAAATCCGCCGCCTGGCAGAAAAATATATGCACGACCCAAAACAGGTTTCCATTAAACGGGAGCAGGTAACAGTCGATGCCATCACCCAAAAGTATTATCTTGTCAACAACAGCGAGAAAATCGGTGCGCTCACCCGTCTTTTTGAGGTGGAAGAAATCACCAGCGCGCTGATCTTCGTCCGCACCCGGGTGGAAACGGCTGACCTCGCCAATGAGCTTTCCTTGCGCGGTTACCCCGCCGAAGCCCTCAGCGGAGATCTGAGCCAGGAAGCCCGCGAACGTACGCTCAACCGCTTCCGCCAGAACCAGATCAAGGTGGTGGTGGCTACTGATGTGGCAGCCCGCGGACTGGATATCGACGATATTTCGCACGTGTTCAACTATCATCTACCCGAAGATCCCGAGATCTACGTACACCGCATCGGACGCACTGGACGTGCCGGAAAAACCGGCACTGCCATCAGCCTGGTATCACCGGGAGAAAAACGCCGCCTGGGTCAGGTGGAAAGCTTCACCCGGAAAAAGATTCAACAGGCAGTTGTACCCAATGAAGAAGCTATCCGGGTGTATCGTGAAGAACAGCTGATGAAAAAAGTGGGCATGTGGTTGAAGCGCGGACGCTGCATTCGTGAAAAGGAATTGGTCATGAAGATGGTGGAAGAGGGCTTTGATCCTATGGATATCGCCGCCGCAGCCCTGAAAGTTGCCCGTGCCGAAGAAAAGCAGAGACCAATTCATCCGGTTCAGGAAATTGTGAAAACATACTCCCCGCGATCTGATTCTGGAAAGCGGCTGGACGCAGTTCGTTCTGGCAGCCGGATGCAAATCAGCGAAGCATCACACGAACCCGGCATGGCGCGCTTACGCATTGGTCTCGGTCGCGTACAGGGATTGAAACCCGGCGAGGTGGTTGGCATTATCGCCTCTCATGCGAACATACCCGGCAGTGTTATTGGCAGGATACAGATTCAGGATAACCGCTCTTATGTGGATGTCCCCGCCGAGCTTGTATCGCAGGTCATCGCAGGCACCAAAAATATCCACATCCGCAGTGTCCGCATGGACATGCAGGTGGCGTAAGTAAATAATACTGCACGGAAAAGTTAAATTTGCAGGATAGCCTGTAGCGCCCAGTCTAGTAGTCTGCCCGGTATGAAACCGATCACCAGCAAAGCTACTGCCGCGGCATAAGGTACAATTTTCACCCAGCGGTCGCCGGTAACTTCCGGCTCACCTTCACGCATATACATCATCACGATAACACGCAGATAGTACCAGGCTGAGGCAACGGAAGTGAGCAAACCAACGATTGCCAGCCAGAGGTAGCCACCTTCAATAGTGGTCTGGAACAGGTAGAGTTTGCCCCAAAAACCCAGGGCAGGTGGGATCCCAGTAAACGAGAGCATAAACACAGCCATGGCAGCCGCCAGGGCTGGTTGTTTTTTACCCAGACCCGCGTAATCAGTGATCGCCAGACCTCTACCTTCGGCTTTTTCCATGGCGGTAACAACCGCCCACGCACCCAGCGAAGCAATGGCATAGGTAAAGAGGTAAAAGAGAATACTGGCAATGCTGTTCTTGCCAGCCACAACCTGGTTATATGAAACAAACGCCATCAGTAAATAGCCGGCATGCGCAATGCTTGAATAAGCCAGCATCCGCTTGATGTTACCCTGGGTGACCGCGGCAATATTCCCAAAAATCATCGTCATCACAGCCAGAATTGCCATGACGGGCGCCAGGTTCACTGCCATTTGCGGGAAGATGAAAACAAATACGCGAATAAGTGCAGCAAAACCAGCTACTTTTGCACCGACAGACATAAACCCTGTAACCGGAGAAGGTGCTCCCTGATAGACATCGGGTGTCCACACCTGAAATGGGAAGACAGCCACTTTAAAACCAAAGCCGATCAATAACAAGCCGCCACCCGCAATCAATAATCCACTGATTGCTTTACCAGAGGCAATCACCTTTACAATTTCCTGGATATCTGTAAATCCGGTTGCCCCATATACCATCGCCGTGCCGTATAGCACAAAACCAGAAGCAAAAGCGCCCAGTAGGAAGTATTTCAAACCCGCCTCTTCAGACTCCGTGCGATCCACCGCGATTGCCGAAAGGATATACAGCGGGATCGAGAGAAGTTCCAGCGCAAGGAAAACAATGATCAAATCTGCTGCGGATGACATCAGCATCATACCCGCGATGGAGAAAAGCAATAACGGGTAGTATTCGCCTCGTTCCAGATTGAACCTGCGCAGATAATCTGGCGCGATCGCCACTGCGGCAATCCCCGCCAGTGGATAGAGGATATTTAGGAAAATAGAGAAACCATCCACGACAGCCATTTTATTATATGCAAGCTGATTTTGACCGGTCTGTGCAATCACCAGAACCAGCGCAACTGCCAATCCAATCGCTGCCAGCAGGGCAGTGATGCTTTTGCGATTCTTAGGAATGGCAAGATCCACAAGGAGCAGGATGGCAGCCCAGACCAGTAAAACGGTGTGAGGTAGGAGGGAGAGAAAATCCAGTATCGTCATCGCGCGTCCCCTTTATGGCAGAACCTGCAATAAGCTGGCAACTGCGGGAGAAATCAGGTTGAAAAATGGTTTCGGATAAACCCCGATCCAGAAGATGAGGATCAGGATGGGTAGCAGGGTGATGATTTCGCGGGTCGAGAGATCGAGCAGCGAGCGATTCTCTTCACGGGTCACCTGCCCGAGGAAAACCTTCTGGTACATATGCAATAGGTAAACCGCAGCAAGGATCACTCCCAGCGCTGCAGTGATGGCAACCAACCCATAACCAATCGCTTTCGAAGTATAGGCGCCCATCAGAATTGTAAACTCACCCACAAATCCGTTCAAACCCGGTAAACCTACCGACGAAAGCATCACAATCATGGTGAGTGTGCCCAATACCGGCATCACTTTCCACAGCCCGCCAAAATCCGCCATCAGACGGGTATGACGACGCTCGTAGATCATTCCGACAATCAGGAACAAAGCTCCAGTGCTTAACCCATGGTTGATCATCTGCAAGATGCTGCCTTCCACACCTTGCGCGTTGAGAGCAAACAGACCCAGCATGACAAACCCCAGATGGCTTACAGAAGAATATGCGACCAGCTTTTTAACATCCGGCTGAACGAATGCAACCGCGGCACCATAGAGGATTCCGATCACTGCCAGCAGCGCCATCCACGGGGCAGCCTGCACCGCCACCTGTGGAAAGAGCGGCAGGTTGAAACGTAAAAATCCATAAGAACCCATCTTTAAAAGCACACCGGCAAGGATTACTGAACCGGCAGTAGGTGCTTCCACATGGGCATCGGGCAGCCAGGTATGCAATGGGAACATGGGAACTTTAATTGCAAATGCCAGCGCAAATGCCAGGAAGAGCCACAACTGTGTCTGGTAGGGTAATCCGCTGCCGCCGATAAGTTCAGGAGTGGCGAATGTCCCTTGTTTCAATCCCAACCACAGGATAGCTGCCAGCATGAGCAATGATCCAAACATGGTAAAAAGGAAAAACTTAACAGCCGCATAGATACGCCGTTCACCACCCCAGATACCTATCAGGAAATACATGGGGATGAGGGTGAACTCCCAGAAAATATAGAAAAGAATTAGATCTTGAGCGAGGAAGACACCCAGCATACCTGTCTCCAGCAACAGGAAGAAAGCCATAAAGCCTTTTACATTTTCCTTCACTGCAGACCAGGTCGAAAGAATTGATATGGGTGTCAGGAAGGTGGTGAGCAAGACAAGCAAAATGCTTAGACCATCAATTCCCATAAAATACGAGATGGGACTGCTACCGAGGGTGAACCAGTTTTGCCGGGTCACCAGCTGTAGCCGGGAATTTTGCGGATCAAAGAGGGTTAAGACCCAAATGGATACCCCAAATACCAGCAGGCTGATGATCAACGCTACCCATCGGATGGCATCTTTGCGCTCTTCGGATAAGAGAAGCACAAGAACGACACCCAACACAGGCAGAAAGGTGAGTAAAGTGAGTGGATTCAGCGGATAGTCCATATTCCGTCCCTTATCTCAAAATCAGATAGCCCATGATCGCTGCAACACCAATCATCATGTACAGCGCATACACTCTAACGCGACCGTTCTGCATGGTGCGAAACACGCGGGAGAAGCCAGCGGTAAGTTTTCCCAACCCGTTAACTGCGCCATCAACCACACCCTGATCGATGGGTTGTGCGAGTAATTGGGATGAATCTTTATATGGAGTCAGGAAGAGTACATCATAAATCTCATCCACCCACCATTTATGTTCAAACACTTTAAATAGAGGACCCAGCAATCTGGCGAGTGGATCTGTTTGCCCGGCAGCCAAAGGCTTTCGTCCATATAAGACCCAGGCAACCAAAATGCCACCCAATGCAACCGCGATAGAAATACCCGCCACCAATATGGAAAAAGTCACATGATGAGCTTCCAGAATGGTATGTTCCAGCCAATGGCCGAGAATTTCAATATTGGGTAGGTTCAGTGCGCCTCCCACGATGGAAAGGACAGCCAGAATGATGAGCGGTATGGTCATGACCGCCGGACTTTCCTTGGCGCCTTCAGCAGCATCACTGCGCGGATGACCGAAGAAGACCATCCATACCTGTCTGCCCATATAAAACGCCGTCAGAAAAGCAGCAGCTACCAGTAAAGTAAGAACGAACGGGCTGTGCTCACTGGCATAAGCCAGAATTTCATCCTTGGAGAAAAAGCCTGCCAGCGGCGGAATACCTGCCAATGCAAGCGCGCCAAAAAGATATACCCAGAAAGTGGTTTTCATGCGGATGCGCAATCCGCCCATATTACGCATATCTTGCGGGTCAAATTCCGCGCCATGCGTTCCATGTGCATCATGCGGGGCATGATGATGTCCAAATTCCACTCCCTGTATCACCGAACCGGAAGACAGGAAAAGCAACGCCTTAAAGAAAGCGTGGGTGACCAGGTGGAAAATTCCTGCCACATAGGCTCCCATTCCCACCGCCGCCACCATGAAGCCAAGCTGACTGATAGTGGAATATGCAAGAACTTTTTTAATATCGTACTGTCCTACTGCAATGGTTGCTGCAAATAAAGCGGTTACCGCTCCAATAATTGCCACCACTGTCCCTGCGGCAGGGTGCAGAGCGAAGAGCGGCGAAGAACGCGCCACCAGGTACACACCGGCAGTAACCATCGTTGCAGCATGGATCAGGGCAGAAACAGGTGTCGGACCTGCCATCGCATCCGGCAGCCAGACAAACAGCGGCACCTGGGCTGATTTTCCTGTAACTGCCAGCAGCAGGAAGAGATTTAATGCCAACAGGAGCCAGGGAGCGGCATCCACCCCTCCAGCTCGCGCAGCTGAAAACACATCTGAAAAGTTCAGACTGCCAAAGATGGTAAAGATGAGGAACATGGCAGTAATGAAACCAAAATCCCCGATCCGGTTGGTTAGAAAAGCCTTCTTCGCTGCGATGGCATTCCCTTCACCATCCTTGCCTTTTTCAAACCAAAAACCGATTAAGAGGTATGAACACAAACCTACACCTTCCCATCCAACAAAGGTCATCAGGTAGCTTTCAGCGCTCACCAGAATCATCATCATGACGATGAAGAGGTTCATAAAGATGAAGAAGCGGCTGTATCGGGAAGGGTCACCCTGTATTCGCACATCTTCGTGCATATAACCGATGGAATACACGTGGATCAGAGTTCCAACTGCTGATACTGCCATCATCATGGTTACCGAGAGCGTATCCACCCGGAAAGCCCAGTTGATTGACAGGTTACCCACATTGATCCATTCGGCAAAGGGAACCACTACCGCTTCGGGATGTTTGCTCAACGAGAGAAGCAGCAGACTGGCAACCACAAAGGATGCGCCGGATGCCAGACTGGCAATAATTCCATAAACCTTTTCTGATGCCCGGTTGGTCAGGATCAGGTTCAGCACCAGACCAATCAATGGGAAGAAGACGACCCAGGGCACCAGGTTGAAATACGTTCCTGCAGGAAGGCTGGATAATTCCATATGCGTCTTTCCCCTATTCCTTCAAGGTATTCATTTCATCTACATCGATATTATGGCGGTTACGGAAGATCACCACGATCAACGCGAGTCCAACCGCCACCTCGGCTGCTGCGACCACCATCACAAAGAACACAAAAATCTGCCCGTTAAGCATGTTGTAATAACGGGCAAAAGCCACAAAAGCCAGATTAGCCGCATTGAACATAAGCTCAAGAGACATAAACATCACAATTGGATTCTGCCGGCTGACCACGCCGAAAGTTCCCAGCACAAACATAATCGCAGATAATGCCAGATAGTAACTCAGCGGTACCATATCAGTGCACCTCCCCGCCAGTTCCAGGTTGATCCATCTTTTTCTTTTCCGTTTTTGTCAGCACAATTGCTCCGATGACTGCCACCAGAAGGATGAATGAAGTCACTTCAAACGGCAGGATGTATTGATCAAAGAGGATGGAACCGATCGCCTGGGCAGTTGCCACATCCTGCTCGGGAGTGGAAACCATCAAAGTAGGCGGATTCTTCACGAAGATCAGCATGGCTGCTTCTGCCAACACTACCAGCGTTACCAGTCCGCCTATTACCCGCGTAAATCCAACCGGTTCACCGGGTTTACCTTTTTCACTGCCCAGCAGCATGATCACGAACAGGAATAAAACCATGATCGCGCCGGCATAAACTGTTATCTGTGCCATCGCGATAAATGGTGCGCCCAGAACAAAATAGAGAAAAGCAACGGATGAAAAATTCATTACCAGGAATAAGGCAGAATAAACCGAGCTCCGGCTGAGCAGCATCCCCAGTGCGGTAATTACCGTAATTCCGGCAATGGCGAAGAAAATAAGGACAGGTGGTGTAATCTCTGGCATGTTTCCTCCCTAATCGGTGGGGTCCTTCATCTCGGGCACAGAGCGGGTAAATTTTCCGGGTGGAGTTTTCTGCGGAGTGGGCTTCGCTGGCTGCTGAACAGGCTCAAGAAGCATTTCTTTCGTGTAAATCGCTGAGCGTCTGTCATAAAAAGAGAGTTCGTAGTTATCCTCCAAAACGATCGCTTCGGTGGGGCAGGCATCTTCGCAGAATCCGCAAAAAATGCAGCGCAGCATATTTATTTCGTATGTACTGGCATAACGATCACCGGGAGAAAAGCGCTCTGCATCTGTCTGTTCTGAAGATTCAACAAAAATGGCATCAGCAGGGCAGGCTGCGGCACATAATGAGCAGCCGATGCATTTCTCGAGTCCGTTATCGTAGCGCTTGAGCACATGCCTGCCGCGGAAGCGCTGCCTGACCGGACGTTTGACTTCTGGATATTGGATCGTGACCGGCTCTGTCCACGCGGAGCGGAAGGTTTGCCATAAGCCACGGAAGATTTCAAAGATACCTTTAAGCATGGTTTACTTTCCTCCAAAAATCACGACCCCGATCGCGGTCAGCATCACATTCAACAGCGCAAGGGGGAAGAGAATCTTCCAACCAAATGCCATCAAACGATCGTAACGAATACGGGGTAGTGTTGCACGGATCCAGATGAGACCATACAGCAAGATCACAACCTTTGCAATCAAATAGATAGGTCCAAGCCAGGGAAGCTGATCTACAAAAGGACCATAGTATCCACCCAAGAAGAGGGTTGCGCCAATGGTGGAAACAGCAATCATTTTGATATACTCCGCCATGAAGAAGAGGGCAAATTTCATCCCGGAATACTCGGTATGATACCCGGCAGTCAATTCCTGTTCCGCTTCAGGCATATCAAATGGGGCACGGTTTACTTCCGCAATGGTGGCGATCATGAAGATGATGGCACCCAGTGGTTGAATCAGTATGAACGGAATGTTTTCCTGTGCAAGGACAATATCCCGCAAACTCATCGAACCGGCAATGAGGATGGGTCCCACAAATGACAACCCCAATGCCAGTTCATAACTGATCATTTGCGAGGTGGCGCGCAACCCGCCTAGAGTGGCATATTTGTTATTCGAAGACCATCCTGCCAGTGTAATGCCGTATACAGAAATCGAGGTGATGGACATAATGTACAGGATGGCTACATTAATATCAGCTAGGTAGAGCTTGATCGTTCGCCCAAATAGAACTATCTCATCACCCCAGGGAACCACGCCGGTGATGATCAATGCAGGAATAACTGTAATGATCGGTGCGGCAATAAAGACCAGCTTATCAGCATTGGCAGGGATGAGCTCTTCTTTGAAAATCAGCTTGATCCCATCCGCTACAGGTTGCAAAGATGCCAGTGGACCCGCACGGTTAGGACCCCAGCGGACCTGCATGCGGGCAAGTACCTTGCGCTCATAAAGGGTGGTATACGCAAATCCAGCCGTGCAAAAAATTAAGATCGCGACTGCTTTTATTACCCATTCGATAATCATGCCAGCATCCATAAATTCACCCTTTAAATTATTTTGTCAATCCAACCGGGCATGGTTCAATACACGGCATCCCCATGCTGCGGGGAACGAGTATCAACCCAACCGGAACGGATTCATCCATTTGGATTCTGACCGTAAACGCCTTGCCTTTCAGGTTGATCCTGGCAGGCTGCGAATTGGACCATTGATTATCCTCCGCTGTTTGCGGATGGACAACAATGTAAGGTTCAGGCAGTCTTGATTTCAGTACTGCTGAAGGAGTAATAGTCATTCCGAGGTCATAACAAACCGTAATCGGATAGCCGGGTAGCAAACCTCCAAAGTCAACAAGGCTATTCGGATCTATATCCGGTAATGCATACCTCTGGCCGGTTTCTGCGATAGTTTTGAGTTTTACACCCAGCCCCTGTTTATTGTCATAAGCTGTGCCACCATAATAGAGGTCATGCCGGCCGATAATTGGATACTGCTGATGGATCATGCTGATTTGCTGGTAACTTAATCCGCCATATGCAGGAACATGCGCGGCCAGTGCCAGGAACACCTGTGAAGCAGCAGGAATATCCAAATTCATTCGGGCAACCTTCTGGCGTACCTGGGCAGCTATAGCATAATCGGCACGAGGTCCATCCAACGGTTCTACAACCGGGAAGAAACGTTGCACCCTGCGTTCCCCGTTCGTGAAGGAACCTTCCCTTTCAGTAAATGCCTGGGCTGGTAAAACCACATCAGCCAACTTTGCCGTTTCTGAAAGTATTAATTCCTGAACGACCACGAAATTTGCCTGTGCCATCGCATTCCGGCAGTCAGGACAATCTCCTGCTGGGTCTGCGCCGGCAATATAAATCACGCCGGTATGCTGCAGAATATCATCCACTCGCTCAACCGGTCGGAAACCGATTTCCCAGGCACCCTGATCATTGGCGTGTTGCCAGACTGCTATCAGACCGCTATTTGATTTACCGGCATGAGCCGTGTGAGTCAGCAGATGGGCAGCCGCAGTTGAGAGCCGGCGGGAAGAATTTAAACTAGTTCCATCAGAACCATAGAAAACGACCAATTGATTCGCATTGGCGATCAGTTTATTTAAATCATCCGCATCAGGAGCATCCGGGAAGAGAGATTGCACTGCCTCTGCTTCTTTCCCGTACGGATAGCGGATTGTAAAATCGGCAAATTTATCAAGCCGGGTGTCGCGGGCATTTGCTACCACCAGGTGGGCTCCCCGTTTGACAGCTGCTTTAACCCGCAGCCACCAGACCGGTGCTTCTTCGTGCAGGTCGCAGGCAGCAACAACAATAACATCACCTGTTCCCAGATTACCCAGGTCGGCTTCAGACCCCAGACCCACGGTGGATACCAGATCTCCACCCGCCATTGTGCCATATAAGAACGCTTTACCGTTGACAGTATCAGAGAGTTCTTTCAGCGTGTACAGATCTTCATTGGATAGCCTGCCGCCGGCAATGACGGTAAAGTTGAAAGCATATGAGCGGATTTTTTCACTGACCAGTTCAAGTGCTTCATCCCAGGTGGCAGGTTGTAATTCACCGTTCCTGCGGATCAAAGGTGTCGTCAATCGTTGTGGGTTTTCAGTATAGTGATAGGCAAATCTGCCTTTGTCGCAAATCCACACTTCGTTAACAGCCTCGTTCTGGCGGGGCATGGCGCGTTTAATCACTACCCTGCCGCCCGATTTTGCCTCACGGCGGGTGTTAAAGGTCAGGTTACAACCTACCGGGCAATGTGTACAAATGGAAGCCGCTGCTTTTAGTTCCCAGGGACGGGCACCAAAGCGGAAGTCTGCTGATGTCAGGGCACCCACAGGGCAAATATCAGTGGTGTTCCCGGAAAAGATCGAATCAAAACCGGGTTCTGAATTCGTCATGATCTCCAGTGAACGTCCACGATTATAAAAACCAATCACCGGGTCATCTGCTATTTCACTCTGGAACCGAACACACCGTCCGCACTGAATACATCTTTCTCGATCCAAAAAGATCAGATCCCCCAATGGAACATGTTTTTCGGCATGCTTCTTATCATCATAAAGATAACGGCTTTCCCCCGGGCCAAATCCGAGGGTCAGATTCTGAAGCGGACATTCGCCGCCTTTATCGCATACCGGGCAATCTAATGGATGGGATGTAAGGAGAAATTCAAGAACATCATTTCGGGCTGCTTTCACCTTGTCACTCATCCCAATGACCACCATTCCCTCAGAGACAGGGGTGGTGCAGGCTGTTTCCAGCTTGGGACCGAATTGTAATTTCGGCTTTCCCTCTTCATCAAGAATTGCCTGGTTGGTCATCCGGTCAATCATGGGACGACCAATATCCACCAGGCACATGCGGCACATCCCGACAGGTTCCATTTTGGGATGGTAGCAGAAGACGGGAATATCAATGCCGATCTGCTTTGCAGCATCCACAACCAGTGTACCTGCAGGCACTGTGACTGTAATTCCATCAATGGTCAGCGTAACATCTTTGGCCATAATCATCTCCCAGTTGGAGCTGCGAAATCTTGCGGAAATTTTTCGAGTGCAGAGAGTACCGCCATTACCGAAAATTCTCCCAGAGCGCACAGACATTTATTCTGCATTTGTGAAGCTACCGCTTTTAATAACTGCACTTCTTCTTCAGACCGTTCTTTGCTGTTAATTCGTTCAGTCAGATGATTCATCCAGTAAGTGCCCTCACGGCAGGGTGTGCATTTACCACAGGATTCATGTTTGAAGAATTCCACCGTTTTCCTGATTAACCAGTCCATGGAAACACTGTCATCCACTACAATAACGGAAGCAGAGCCCAACTGCGCACCCACCTTCGGCACCGATTCATAATCCATCGGTGTATCAAGTGCCTCGTCATTAGCGAGGATCAGGCTGGATGATGCGCCTGCGGGCATGATGGCTTTGATTTTCCTGCCGCCAGGAATTCCACCTCCATGCTTGTAAATCAAATCACGGAAAGTGGTGCCCAAGGGTAATTCATAATTCCCAGGGTTGTTGACATGCCCTGACAGGGAAAAGATTTTCACCCCGGGGCTTTTCTCTGTACCGATATTCCGGAACCAATTAGAGCCATTCAACAAGATGGATGGCAGGTTTGCCAGTGTTTCTACATTGTTAATAACGGTTGGTTTCGCGTAAAGTCCTTCCACTGCCGGGAAAGGAGGACGTAAACGAGGCTGTCCCATTTTCCCTTCAATGGATTCTAACAAGGCGGTCTCTTCACCACAAATATAAGCACCCGAACCCAGATGGGTATGGATGCGGAGGCAGTATTCTGTGCCAAAGAGATTTTCTCCAAGCAACCCTTCCCCCTCTAATTGGCGAATGCACTCATCCAGAAACAATGCCACCTGCCAGAACTCACCGCGCAGATAAACATAGGCAGTATTCGCCTGCACTGCATAAGATGCGATAGCCAAACCTTCCAGGAATAGGAAAGGATTGTTTTCAAGGATTTCTCGGTCTTTGAAAGTGCCGGGCTCTGATTCATCTGCATTGGCAACCACATAATGTGGGAATATGTTACCGGGGAGGAACGACCACTTGATACCGGTCGGAAATCCAGCTCCACCCCTACCGCGCAGACCAGAGGTTTTTACCTCGTCCACAACCTGTTCTGGCTTCATTTGAGTAACAACATTTTTGAAAGCAGAATACCCGCCATTTTTTTGATAGACGCTTAGCTTGTGAATATCTGGAATATCGCGATGCCTTAGTAGAATATGCTCAGCCATTAGCGACGCTCCTTCCCACGCAGTTCATCCACCAATGCAAGAGCACTTTCGACGGTTTGATTTTCGTGGTAAGTAATGCCATCTTTCCCCTGTACCTGGAACATGGGAGCTTTATCACAGGCAGCCAGACACTTCACCTCTTCGACAGTAATCAGTCCATCGGGTGAGGTCTGACCGGGTTTAATGTGCAGTGCTTTACACAATTCCTGCAGGAATTCATCGGCTCCCCGTAAAGCACAAGGCAGGTCTGTGCAAATTTGAAAACGGTATTTCCCTTCTGGATGATCGTGGTAAAGGGTGTAAAAACCAATCACCGATGCGACTTCTGTAGGGGTGATTCCAACAATTTCGGCGATATCCACTACTGTCTGCTTGTTGATATAACCCTTTTCAGACTGGGCAATATGCAGAAGTGGCATAACCGCAGATTGTTTTTTGTCTGGCGGATACTTTGCCAGGATGGCTTCAATTTCTTGCGCGTATCGGGCGGCAAATTCATTCATCGGTCTGTATCTCCCAACACGATATCAATACTACCGATGATCCCAACCAGGTCTGCTACAAAATGACCCTTGGAAAGCAACGGCATAATTTGCAAATTGGTAAAGGAAGGCGTCTTAAAGTGAACCCGGTAAGGTTTCGGTCCACCATCCGATTCAAGGAAACATCCCAGTTCGCCCCGCGGTGATTCTGTCGCTGCATACACTGAGCCAACCGGTGGGGTGAACCCTTCCGTCCAGAGTTTGAAATGGTGTATCAGCGCTTCCATGCTGGTCCCGATCTCAGAACGCGGAGGTGGAACATATTTACGGTTATTTGAACGTACCGGTCCAAGGGGAAGTTTATCGAGTGCCTGCTCAACAATCCGGATGGATTCCCGCATTTCCAGAACCCGAACCTTGTAGCGGGCGTTGATATCGCCCCCTGATTCAGTGGGGATATTAAAATCATATTGCTCATAGCCCATATAGGGATGAACCTTGCGCAGGTCAAAAGCCATTCCTGAACCGCGTAGAACCGGACCGGTAACACCCCAGCGAAGGCAATCTTCCACAGTTATTTTTCCGATACCGATGGTTCTCTCAATAAAGAGCGGGTTTTTCGTCAGCAGGCTCTCATACTCATCTATTCGTTTCGGCAGTATGCGGATAAATTCTCTTACTGTTTGCTCAAATTCCACAGGTACATCGCGCCACAAACCACCAGGTCGGATATATGTGGTCATCATCCTTTGTCCGCTGACCAGCTCGAAAATATCCATGATCATTTCGCGTTCGCGCATCGCGTATAAAAAGACCGACATGGCAGCCAGATCAAGTGCTGAGGTGCCGAGCCAGAGTAAATGGCTGGCGATCCGCTGTAACTCAGTCAAAATAACCCTGATTCCCTGTGCACGGGGAGGGACATCCAGATCACAGAGTTTTTCAACCGCCATGCAGTACACCAGGTTATTACCAATGGTGTTCATATAATCCAGGCGGTCGGTCATCACCTCTGCTTTTTGGTACGTCTTACCCTCCATATTCTTTTCGACACCGGTATGCAGAAAACCAATATCGGGTACGCAATTCTGGACGATTTCTCCATCCAATTCCAACACCAGGCGTAGTACGCCATGCGTGGAAGGGTGTTGTGGACCCATATTGAGCACCATCGTCTCTCCGCGCATCGCGCGATCGGAGAAGAGGTGTTCCATGCCGCCCATATCAAATAGCTGCTGCTCTGTCATGTCTCTTCCCTATTCCCGGGGTGCCGGTTTTTTAACGCTGATCTTGTCAAAGTTGAACGTAAACTGTACCTCTTCGTAACCCAGTGGATAATCCTTACGCTGCGGATGACCCTGCCAGTCTTGTGGCATCAGGATGCGGCGTAAGTCACTGTGTCCTTCAAAACGTATGCCAAACATATCCCAAATTTCACGTTCATGCCAGTTGGCATTGGGGTACACTTTTTCGAGGGTAGGCAGGGTAGGAGAGTTCCCATTCAGAGGAACACGTAAAATAATGCTCTTATAAAGAGAAAATGAATATATATGCGAGACAATGTGGAACCTAGGTGATTGCTGAGGCCAGTAATCGACTGCGGTGATACCTTCGAGACTGTTAAATCCGAACTCGTCTCTCAGGGCTGTGGCAGCATCTACCCAATGTTCCGGTTCAACCAATAAGCTAACTTCATCCCGGAACTCACTCATTTGCGCACCGAATCGACGCTGTAACGCGCTTACTACGGGCTGATAGGATTCATGCATAGTACCTTGTCCTTATCCTATTTCCAAGTATTAATTTTTTCTTTTCGTACTTTTTCGTGCAACGTAATGATACCGTGGATCAAACCTTCAGGACGCGGAGGGCATCCGGCAATATACACATCCACTGGAACAACCTCATCAACCCCCTGCATGATTGCGTAATTATTAAATACGCCGCCACAGGCAGCACAATCACCCATTGCAATTACCCATTTCGGGTCAGGCATTTGATCATATAAATTACGCAGTACCGGCGCCATTTTTCGGCTGACCCTGCCTGCTACAATCATTAAATCCGACTGCCTCGGGCTGGGACGCATCAATTCCATACCAAAACGGCTCAGGTCGTACGCAGCAGATTGTGCAGCCATCATTTCAATGGCACAGCATGCAAGTCCAAACAACATCGGCCACATGGAATTTGTCCGCGACCAGTTGACAGCCTGCTCAAGAGTCGTAGTAACGATCCCTAAATTACCTGCTTTTTGCTCTACTCCCATTCCAGCGCTCCCTTTTTCCAGGCATATATGTAGCCAACCAGGAGAATACCAATAAAAATAAACATCTCAACTAGTCCAAACAAACCCAGCTTTTTAAATACCACAGCCCATGGCAGAAAAAACACCACTTCCACATCAAAAAGAATAAACAACACCGCTACCAGGTAATAGCGGACAGACATACGCCGCGTCCCCGGTCCGTAGGGTGTCATACCTGATTCGTATGGTGAACTTTTTCGAGCAGTTGGACGGCGAGGTCCAAATATATGACCCAGCACAACCACCAGCACCGCGAGACCGGATGCCAGTGCTACAAGAATTACTAATGGCAGGTATTCCAGCAGCATAGTGCTTCCTTTTCATTATTTGATTGGATTGAATTTATTATACACAGAGAGCTGGTTTTCGACAAATTTCATAATATAAGGCAGATTTATCTTTGTGCAACTTTTACTCACCCGTTGCGTATGGTTAACGGATTTTTCAATATTGGATGAGGAGAACAAAATGAACAAAAAACAGAAATTCAGCAGGGCAGGGATCGGGTTAGTCGTAATTCTGGCAATCTGCGTTCCAATGTTTGCTTTCATCAGCCAGTGGATACCCACCTGGGGTGCCACAACGGAAGAATTATCCATGACTTACCCCGGCGATGAGTTGCTGGACAACCCGATTGTTACCTGGACACATGGAATTACCATCCATGCTCCGGTTGAGAAAGTTTGGCCCTGGGTGGCGCAAATGGGCGAAGAGCGGGCGGCGTTTTATAGCTACACATTTATTGAAAACCTGATCTCAGGAAGACGATCTTACATTAACAGCAATGTAATCCTCCCGGAATTGCAAGACCCTCAGCCGGGAACAGCCATCATAAACGGCATGGTGTATTGGAAAGAAATCAATCCCGGAGAGTGGATTTTAGCAGAAGATAATATCCCCGATATGGGCTGGACATGGCTCTGGTATCTTCGACCGGCAGAGAACAATACAACCAGAATGATCATCCGGATGGATATACAGGTACCCGAAGAAATTGGCAGCAATCCGGTGGTACGTGGAATCATCAGCGTGGGTGGTTTCATCATGGAACGTAATATGATGGAAGGCGTGCGTGACCGGGTTGAGGGAAGGTTTGAACCACTCTGGATTGAATACATAGAGATAGCAATCTGGTTGATCGCACTGGTGTGCGGAATACTGGCAGCAATTCGATTTATAAATCACAAACCTTTCCTCCCCTCACTCGGATTGGGCGTGGCTGCAGTCCTTGCACTCTTCTACTTTACTTTCGGACAGCCCGCAATCGTCATTAGGATGCTGATAGATGCCCTGCTTATCACTGGTGTGATGTGGTTATACTGGCGAAAAGCACAAGCATAAGCAACCAGTCAGGCTTACTTGCGTATATTGAGTGATTTAGAAATGGAGAATACTATGGAAACAATGACAGTAGAAACCCGGAAGAACCCCGGATGCCTGGTTCAGATCCTCTGGTTTGCCTTTATCGGCATCTGGCTGGGACAGGCATGGATGATCATTAGCTGGATATTGATGTTAACCATCATCGGTATCCCCCTGGCAGTGGCAATGTTGAATAAACTGCCCTTTGTTATGGCGCTGCGCACCGAACCTGTACGTTTACAGGTGACTCAGAATGACGATGGCAGCGTATCCAAACGAGAAGTAGGAAAACCTCAGATCAATTTCTTCCTGCGGGCAATTTACTTCCTCTTGGTTGGATGGTGGCTGAGTGCAATCTGGATGGAAGCAGCATATCTGCTCTGTTTGTCTGTAATCGGTTTGCCGATCGGATTCTGGATGTTTGATCTTGTTCCGGCAATCGTCAGCTTGAAGCGTTAGTTCTTCTCCTCCTAGCACCGCCCCGATGAAATCATCGGGGCGGCATTTTTTCCTCCCCGCATAGTCATCTTGCCCCATCACCGTATTTTCGCTATACTGGAAATAACTTCCAAATCAGGAGATGAATATGCAGCATACAGTAAAAGACTGGATGATAGATTTGCTGGTTTTTATTGATCCCGATGCCAGTGTACTGGACGCGATCCGCATGATGCGCAGGCGATACACGAACAGCATTCTGGTAAACAAGAGTGCAGACCACCCAGAATTCGGTATCCTGACATCCACTGATATCTGTGACCGGATTATCGCTGAAGATCGTAACCCGGCTATGACAAAAGTGAAAGAAATTGATCACTCGCCCATCATGACCATACGCGAAGATAAAACTCTTGCCGATTGTGTGAAGTTGATGAAAGAGAAAAACATCCACCATATTCCGGTTGTGGATGTGAACAATCAACTGGTTGGTTTCATTTCAGCAACAGATTTCATGGTTGCCGCTGAACAATTGGCTAAGTAAATAATTCTGTCAAAAAATCCGGGGATAGTAATCCCCGGATTTTTAATTTATTCAAAGATTATATCTGTATAATATCTCTAATAACTTCCCTTATACAGGAGTACAGGATGGCACATCCTAAGATTATCCATGATGAAGCACCTATTCGCTTATTCCAGTCAAATTTTCTGGAATTTTTTACCCATATCAGTCCAATTACGGTCACCGTAATCTGGCTGCCTGTTGCCATCCTGCTTTTAATCTGGCCGGTTTTCTCCGGCGGGTCACTCGGATGGAACATTTTAGCAGCGTTTGCTGTTGGGTTATTCATCTGGACACTTGCAGAATATACGCTGCACCGATTCGTTTTTCATTTTCCGCCCAAAACACCTCGCATGGAACGAATTACCTTTCTTTTTCATGGTGTCCACCATGCCCAGCCACAATGTAAAACCCGGCTGGTTATGCCCCCAGTAGTTAGCATTCCCCTTGCATTACTCTTTTATGCACTTTTTGTGGAGCTCTTTGGCAATTTGCTTGCAGCTCCCGGCTGGGTTAATCCGGTCATGTCTGGTTTTCTGATCGGATACCTGATTTATGACCTCACGCATTACGCGACCCATCACTGGCCGATGCGGTCTGGCTATGCCAAATATATCAAACGTTATCACATGCAGCACCATTACAAAACTCCAGATGCCCGTTATGGGGTAAGTTCTCCCATATGGGATTATGTCTTTAAAACTATGCCGGGGGATTAATTCACACAAATCGGGGAGGGGTTTTATTTACTGGTAAATTGGAGGTAGTATGCACCCTATGAACCGGAGGAAATTATTACAGACCCTGCTTGCCGGGGCAGGTGGTCTTCTGGCAGCTGATATTCTGGCAGCCTGCCAACGTCAAACTGGTACGCCTCTTCTTCCAACAGACACATTATTCCCCACCCGTTTGCCCACCGAGACAGAAGCACCGAAAAATTCAACGAATCCCGAAGAGACACCCGCGCCACCAACATCCACACCAACTGCATTACCTGATCTGGTGGTAGCCAGAAATGGTACACCTGAAGATCTGGTATTCAGAGCATTGGAGGCAAGCGGTGGAATGAAGCGGTTTGTGCCCAAGGATTCATGGGTGATCCTTAAACCGAATATTTGCAACGCTTATCATGGTTACGAATACGCATCCACAACCAATCCCTGGATAGTAGCCGCATTAGTGCGGATGTGTCTCGATGCAGGTGCAAAAAAGGTTCAGGTTATGGATTTCCCCTTCGGAGGATCTGCCAATGATGCTTACCGATCCAGCGGGATAGCAGAGCAGGTTGGTGCGGCAGGGGGTGAGATGATTTTAATGTCAGAGTACAAGTTTAAAGATACCAGGATTAATAACCCCATATCATTGAAAAAAACCAGAGTATATGAAGACGCCCTGCAGGCAGATGTGCTGATAAATATACCAATTGCAAAGCATCATGGCTTGGCTGGATTAACGCTGGGAATGAAAAACCTGATGGGTTTAATCTGGCGGCGGGAAGAAATTCACTGGCAAATTGGTGAGAAGCTGACAGACCTTGCCGGATTGATCAAACCCACTCTTACAGTGGTCGATGCAGTCCGAATACTCGTAGAGAATGGTCCCACCGGTGGAAACCTGGCTGATGTCCGTGAAACCAATACCATCATTGTATCTCCAGATATTGTGTCCGCAGACAGCTATGCCGCCACGCTCTTTGGTTTACGACCGATGGATCTATCATATATTAAAGCAGCCAGCAAAGCAGGGTTGGGTAGAAGCGATCTGGAAAATTTAAAGATCGAGGAAATAAGCCTTGGCGGATAAATCAGTCAGTACCTCAGCAAAGAGATGGATTACACTCCGAAAATGGTCACAGGGGATTTTGCTATTTTTATTTCTCCTTCTTTTTATCGGTTCGGTATCCCCTCTCTGGTCTGGTAGTCTGGTTAACCTGCCATTCCGGCTGGATCCATTACTGATGATTGTGCAATCCATCGCTTCACGCACACTATTGGCTGGTTCCTGGTTGGCTGTCATCACGCTCATCTTCACTTTCGTGTTTGGACGTGCCTGGTGCGGATGGATCTGCCCGGTCGGTACCATTCTGGATATTTTTTCCTTCAAGGAATATAAGAAGAAATTTACCATTTCCGAAAACTGGCGTAAGGTGAAATATATTCTGCTGATTCTGATTCTCGCTTCTGCAATATTAGGGAATCTCACTTTACTGATCCTGGATCCAATTACTCTCTGGATGCGTACCATGACCGGCAGTATTTGGCAGGGTTTTCACACCGTCATTAACAGCTTAATCGGCATCTTCGCAGGCGTGCCTTTTCTGGCTGAACCAATTCATCAGTTGGATCAAATCCTTCATACTACGATCTTCCCCGGTGATATGCCGGGTGTTCGTTATCCCTGGCTGCCGGGATTGATATTTCTGGGAATTATTCTTATCAATTTGCTGGCAGAAAGGTTTTGGTGCAGGTATCTCTGTCCCCTGGGCGGACTGCTCGGTGTAACCAGCAAATTCGCTTTCGTCAAACGAGAGGTGAGCGAGAATTGTAAAGGCTGCGGTCTGTGTAAACATGACTGCCCTACAGGTACGATTGATCCCCGCCATGGATATCGTTCAGACTCCGCAGAATGTACCATGTGTATGAATTGTCTGGCATCCTGTCCGCAAAGTGATATCAGGTTCAAAAAAGTCAGAATATCACCCGAATGGAATGATTACGATCCATCACGAAGAACCGTTCTGAAAAGCAGCCTGGCTGCAGTCGCAGGGACTGCCATTCTTCAGGTCGAAGGAAAACAGGCGCATGTAGATCCGTTTTTACTCAGACCGCCGGGTGTCTGGGATGAGTCAGATTTCTTAAGTCGTTGCCTTCGTTGCGGAGAATGTATCCGTGCGTGCCCAACTGGAGCACTGCAAAGCTCTATCTTTGAAGCCGGTATGTCCGGCATCTTTACACCCATCCTGGTTGCCCGCACCGGATATTGCCTGTATTCCTGCAGCCGTTGTGGTACAGTCTGCCCCGTAGAAGCGATACCACCTTTATCTCTGGCTGAGAAACAGAGTTTTGTGATTGGTTGGGCATATATCAACGAAAACTGCTGCATCCCATGGGCAGATGGAACGGATTGCATTGTATGTGAAGAAATGTGCCCGCTGCCGGATAAGGCAATCGTGTTGCGTGAGGAAGTGCGTGAAAGACCAGATGGAACGATCGCAACGGTTAAACTACCCCATGTATTGCGGGAAAAATGCATAGGCTGTGGAATCTGTGAATACAAATGTCCGCGGGCAGGGGAATCCGCCATCCGTGTTTTTCGTGCAGATTATTACTAGACTTAAACAAAAATGACCCCGCCAACAAGCGGGGATGAATATACAAAAAAAATACTAAGGTCACTTAGATTGAATTAGTTCAAGGAATTTCTTCGCCTCATCTGTATTCCTGAAGTGCAAAGCATATACAGATTTCCCTTGTAATACCCCATCCGGGGCAAGAAAGCTGACGGCTACATCTTTCGCCATCTGGTCAATACCCGGAACAAACGGGAAGATAATCCAGGCAATACTTTTCCTCGCCCAACCTGTTCCAAGTTTTACATCTTCCATATCTGAGGTTGCAAAAGTTACAGTGCTACAGTCTTTCCCTTCACCAAAGCGAATCAGTCTTTCTAATTCCCAGAAACTGGCAGCGCCCAAAGCGCCCATAAGGAAATAGGCGATGAACAAAGCCACCCCAACCCCAGCCCAGATCCAACTCCAGAAAATTACTGAACCCAAAATGGATAAGAATGACATAAGCATTAAAATAGCTTGGCTATATAGCCAGATACGATAAATACTTGGCGTAATACGTGGACCAGTAATTCTTACTTGATCCCCATCTACCTCGACATTGAGCACACTCCCAAAGCGCGCCTGGACACGATAACTGTATGCTTGCATCTCAACCACTGATATCTCTCCTGATAAAAAATGAATAAAAATCGCGGGAAATTATATCGCATCGCACGTTGTGACAGCTTATTATCTCAACTCTTAAACAAAAACAAACCAACTTACACAATTCATTGGGGTTTCAGCTGCTCATGTTAAAATAAAAGAATGGTGCGTGATAAACCCTGGAAAATTGAACTCAGCGTAGAGCAGGTGGTAAAAGCTCAGGGAGCAGACCCACAGGTTCTCATCGAGCGTAACCCGCAAATATTCGAGACGGCAGAAAAGGCTATTCAGCTCGTACAACCAATACTGGATCTTCGTTGCGAATACCAGGAATACCTGGTGACTGGAATATCACACCAACGTGTCATGCTCAATGGGCGAACGGACCTGGTGGGGGAAGGAGTGGCAGATTTTCTGGCGCAAGCACAACAGATCATCGCCGGAGTGGCAACCATCGGAAATGAAGTGGAAGATCTGAGTGCTCAACTCATGAAAGAGGATCCTGCTCTTGCCCTGGCGGTGGATGCCTGCGGATCAGTTGCCGTGGAAGAATTGGTAATCTGTGTCTGTAGGAAAATTGAAGAGAACTACCTGGTTGATGGAAAATATACTTCCATCCCATTTTCACCGGGTTTGGATGGCTGGGATTTACGGGAGGGTCAGCAACAGTTGTTCACGCTTGTCAACACAGAAAAAATTGATGTAGCATTAACAGATCAGTTTTTAATGCTCCCCCAAAAAAGCAGTTCCTTTGTAATCGGTCTGAGCAAATCTCCATTCCAAAAAACTTCCACCTGTGAATATTGCAGTATGCAAAAAACCTGCAGATACCGGGATCACAACAAATGACAGCGGAAGGAAAAACTTTCCAGATAGAGTTCCAACCTGCTGGAAAAAAGATCCAAATTGAGCAGGGTTCGACTCTCCTGGATGCCGCCCGGGATGGCGGATTGCATCTGCTATCGGTTTGCGGTGGAATTGGGATCTGTCATGACTGTATAATCAGGTTGATTTCAGGCAAATCATCTCCCCTTTCCAGGGAAGAGATGAGAACATTTTCTAAAGAAGAAATTCAGCAGGGATACCGTCTGGCATGTCAGGCAATTCCTGAAGAAGACTGTATTGTAGAAGTGCCTTTCGGATCTCTCAGTACCTTGCAGCGGATACAGGTGGAAGGGGATCATGGGATTGATCAGTCAAATCCAGGCTTCCATCTCCGGAAAATCTCTCTGGATGACACGATTGATTATGACCAACATCAAATCAGGAAAAGTATCAACAAATTAGTATCCCAGGGAGAAAAACATGCCTGGCTGATGTATAGAGACAATGAACCAGTAATAGTTTTCCCTGCAGAAAGTGAAATTCTAGGTCTGGCAGTGGATATGGGAAGTACCAAACTTGCAGGATACCTGGTTGATCTGAAATCAGGTAGAACAATATCCCGGACAGGCCTCATGAACCCCCAGGTAGTGTACGGTGATGATGTTGTAAACCGCATTAGTTATGCAAACATCTCATTAAGTAATCAAAAGCAACTCCAGACCACCCTTCTAAATGCCATCCAGGAAATGGCAGATACGCTGTGTAAAGAGGCTGGATTTGAAACCTGCCAGATTGTGGATGTTGTTCTGGTAGGGAATACAGTGATGCAGCACCTCGCTGCCGGCAGACCTGTCTCTTCTCTGGGTGAAGCTCCCTATACACCTGACACTCTGCTAGCGGAAGAAATTTCATCAGCACAACTCGGGTTTCCATTCAATCCAATCGCAAGAGTTTATATGCCGCCCATAATTTCCGGGTATATCGGTGGAGATCACGTTGCCATGTGCCTTTCAACGGGGGCTTTTCTTCCAAACCAGGATATTCTTGCTCTGGATATCGGGACAAACACCGAAATCACCCTCTGCGCTAACGGAAAATCATTTAGCTGTTCTTGTGCCTCAGGACCGGCTTTTGAAGGTGCCCGGATTCAGATGGGTATGCGCGCTGCGTCAGGAGCAATTGAAAAAGTGCAGTTTTCGGATGGACGAATCCTTTACAGCACCATCGACAATCTACCCGCGATTGGAATCTGCGGGTCTGGGATTCTGGATGCCATTCATGTGATGCGCATGGATGGAGCGCTTGATATGCAGGGAAGATTGATTAAAAATCACCCGCGAGTAATGGAGCATGGCAATATTACGGGCTATCAGCTGGTAACAGCTGCAGAAAGTGGCACAGGAAAACCCATCTTGATTACCCGCAAGGATGTTCATGAGATCCAACTGGCGAAAGCTGCAATTCGAACCGGCATCGATATTCTGCTAAGAGAATCTGGTTATGACCCTGCAAGGTTACAACAGTTTATTATCGCTGGCGCATTCGGTACCTATCTTGATCTGGAAAGCGCAGTAAAGATTGGTATGTTTCCATTATTGGATCGGAATGTGTTTTTACAGGTGGGTAATGCTGCCGGAGCAGGTGCTAGAAGATTGCTGACCACCGAAAGTGCGCGCGGTATGGCAAAACAAATTGCCCGCGAAACCCAACCTGTTGAGTTAACCACCTATCCAGATTTTATGGATCAATATTTGCAGAACTTGCAATTTTAAAACAGGTTTTTTTACTTCCAGGTCAACCAGATAAACAAGCTGATAGTAATCCCTAAAGCTACACCCCCGGTCACTTCGAGCGGGGTGTGACCCAGCACTTCTTTCAAAGCTTTTTCATTAAGCGGGTGACCCTGCAACAACTCATTAACGATCGTGTTTATTTTTCGTGCCTGCATACCAGCCTGGCGGCGTACGCCCGTGGCATCGTATACAACGATCATGGTGATACCCAGAGCAAGACCAAATAGGGGATTGTCAAAACCATGAAAAAGTCCCACTGCCAGTGTGGCAGCAGTCATCAATGCCGAGTGAGAGCTGGGCATACCACCAGCCGTGAAGAAAAGCCCCCAGTTGATTTTGCGGTGTTTCAGATAATCAAAAGGTATTTTCAGAGCCTGCGCCAGCAGCCATGCGGTCAGGGTACAAATCAAAACCGGATTACTGACAAGTTCCTTGAACAAAGATTACTCCTGTGATTCTGAATTATCTGCAGTACTATTTCCACCTGATAGTGTCATAATTTTCAATTCAGCATTATCCAGCAAAACATTACAGCGGTTTGCCAGTTTCTGCCCCTGTTCATAGAGTTTCAACATTTCTTCCAGCGGCAAATTACTTTCTTCAAGTCTGGTAGTAATGGAAGTCAACGCTTCAAGCGCTTCTTCAAAATTCATTTGGTCAATATCATTATCCGTTTTTTTCATTTTCTATCCATTCTTAGATTGTACTACCACGGGGAAAGACCCATCTTGAACTCGTACATTCAGTTTGTCATCTGCTTGCACCTGGTGAATGCTGCGAACAATCTGTCCATCTTCCGGATCGATCACCATAGCATAACCCCTCTCCAGAACCGCCAGGGGATTTACAGATTTCAAACGCGCCATCAGACTTGCAATCATAGATTTATGCGCAACAAGCTGATGCTGGAAAGATAACGTCATACGATGCATTTGATGATCAACCTGAAGTCTGCCGGTTGTCAATCTGCTCGCCGGTGAGTGCTTTTGCAGAATCAACTTTTGTATACTCAGTTGCTGCCGTGATTGCTGAACGGTTTCCTGAAGGGACTTTAGGCAGCGTAGAAGTAATCCTGCTGTATACCCCCTTAGATCATCTTGATGGGGTGTCGAAATTTCAGCTGCTGCGGTGGGGGTAGGCGCTCTTAAATCCGCGGCAAAATCTGCCAGGGTGTAATCGGTTTCATGACCAATTCCCGTTACAATCGGGACTGGAGAAGCTGCAATAGCCCTTACAACCTCTTGATCGTTAAAGCACCACAAGTCTTCCATCGATCCCCCGCCACGGGCAAGGATGATCAGATCTACAGGTTGTTTCAAGGATATCACTGCTCGCAGCGCATGCAATATCGAGGATGGAGCGTCCACTCCCTGCACCACTGCCGGAGATAAGACTATCTCTGCAAGTGGATACCTGCGTCCGATCGTGTTCAATATATCCTGAACCGCAGCTCCTGTAGGAGATGTGACAATACCGATCCGGGCAGGGAGATCAGGTAGGGAACGTTTCCTTTCTGGAGAAAATAAACCTTCTGCTTCCAGTTTGGCTTTCAAACGTAAAAATTCCAGGTAAAGATCGCCTTCACCGGCTATGCTGATATCATCAGCTATCAGCTGATATTGCCCGGCTGCTTCATAGACGGTAACAGCGCCATGAACCTCCACCTGCTGCCCGTCAACCAGATTCAGCTTAAGACGGGTTGCCTGAGTCCTCCAGATAACACAACGCATCTGGGCGCCTGAGTCTTTGAGACTGAAATAAATATGCCCTGATGAAGGACGAGACAGGTTTGATATTTCTCCCCTCACCCGGCAATCTTGTAACCAGACATTATTCTCAATCCAGTCTTTTAGATGCCTGGTAATGGAAGATACCGTCCAATACTTTTGCGGATTTATTGACCCGAGGTCCATTTCCATATGCATACTCATTAGCATACCCGTCCCCTGTACCTCTGTCAATGAAACAGAGTTAAAAACTTCACTTGCCGGTTACGTTTGCGAAATAAAAAACTGCATCTATAATGAACTAAGAATGGATCATATCTACACACCCTGGCGGCGAGAATACGTACAGAACAGCAAGAAAAGCGGCTGTATCTTTTGTCATGCACTGGAAGCCAGTGATCAGGAAGCGCTCATTATTACCCGGGGCAAGTATTCCTATATCATCCTGAACAGGTATCCTTACACCAATGGGCACCTGATGGTAGTCCCTTACCAGCATGCATCATCACTGGATGAGCTGGATGCAGATACCCGTTGTGAGATGATGGAACTTCTTAATGCAGCACTGGTCGTACTACAGTCGGTATATCATCCAGACGGATTCAACCTGGGGGGAAATATCGGAGAAGCCGCCGGAGCGGGTGTGGCAGATCATATCCATCTGCATATTCTACCGCGCTGGATGGGCGATACCAATTTTATGACTTCTGTTTCCGGTACACGAATTCTACCTGAGACTGTGGATGAATCGTGGCAGCGCATCCATGATGCGTGGAAATAATCTCACTAAATAAATTAACTCAATAATTCTTCAAAAATCTTTCTCGCCAGGGCGGCATCTGCCTTACCCTGCATCTTCTTCATCACTTGACCCACAAACCAACCAATCAGGGTAACCTTTCCTGCTTTGAATGAGGCGGTTTCCTGGGGACTGGCATCAATGATTTCCTGGCAAACCCGGCGAATCGCCTGATCGTCACTGACTTTTGCCAGTCCTTCATCAGCCACAATTTGGGCGGGGTCCTTTCCGGTAGCTTGGACTTTCTCTAGGAGCGCCTTCCCGGTATTGGTATTAACTGTACCTGTATCAACCAGTTCAATAATTTTTGCTAGATAAGCAGGTGTAAGCTTTAATTCCGCCGCTGATATGCCTGCGTCATTGATCATTCGTAATACATCATTCATCAGCCAGTTGGATACCCGCTTGGGGTCTCCTGAATATGCCTTCACTGTGGCTTCGAAATAATCTGAAAGTGCTCTTTCTGAGGTTAACAAATCAGAATCATACTCAGGCAGGCTATACTGGGAAACAAACCTGGTACGTCTTTGTAGTGGCAGCTCAGGGAAATCTGCCAGAATACTTTCCCGCCAGGCATCATCCATGTGCAGTGGTAAAAGATCCGGCTCACGGAAATACCGGTAATCAGCTTCTGTTTCTTTGGAACGCATCTTCTTGAGAGTACCGGCATCCTCATCCCATTCCAGAGTCCAGGCTTCAATGCGATGTCCTGCTTCCACTTCGCGGATCTGACGTTCTACTTCTTTCTCTATGGCATCTTTCACAGCATCAATGGAATTTACATTCTTGATCTCTGTTTTCGGGTTGAGGATCGTTTCGCCTTTCAAACGGATCGATACATTTGCGTCACAACGCAGGTGCGCTTTTTCCATATCTGCTTCAGAGATACCCAGCCAGCGTAGCAACTGCCGTAACCGAATGAGATACTGCGCAGCTTCATCTGGTCCGCGCAGATCGGGTTCGGTAACCATCTCAATCAAAGGCACCCCGCACCGGTTAAAATCCACCCAGCGTTCTGCACCCTGGTTTTTCGTTTTCCCGGCATCCTCTTCAATGTGTAACTTGTGAATACGCACCCGTCGTGTACTACCGTCTTGCAACGGCACATCGATGTAACCACCTTTTGCCAGCGACTGGTCAAATTGTGAAATCTGGTATCCCTTGGGAAGATCGGGGTAAAAGTAATTCTTGCGATCAAAAAATGAGACCAGTGGAATATCAGCCTGCATCGCCTTCGCCAGGATCACGGCTTTTTCCACCACGGCTTCATTCAACACCGGAAGTACACCCGGCAAGCCGCAGCAAACCGGGCAGATATTGGTATTCGCTGGTTCATTCCAGCTATCTGCCTTGCAGGAACAAAATATCTTGGTGGTGGTATTAAGCTGGATATGTGTTTCCAGCCCGATCACAGTCTCATATTCTGGCATAAGTTACTCCAAATACATACAAATTTCCAAATAATAATTCAAAATATTTGATTACTTAACCCACTTATGTATAAGTGGATACCGAAAATCTTTCCCTTGCAACACCTTTGCTGTGGCGATTAAACCATAGACCTGAAAAAATGCCAGTACGATTAACCCAACTAATAGCATAAACAAAAACAGAAGTCCGCCACCCATCAGAAAAAGTGGTTCACCGCCGGTTATTCCCTGTCCCGGTTGTTCGAGCAACAGGTAAAGAAGCCAGGGTAAGAAAACCGATACAACGCCACTCATTACACTGATGCCAAGCGCAATGATCCCCTGTGCTGCCTGCCAGATCAATGAACCTGATGCTTCTTTTGTGAGACGCCGACTCTTTCCCCGCTCCATCACCCAGACAATGAGTGGCACCAGAATGCCGGTTAGAACCAGTACTACATTCAGGTGGCAGAGTGCTGCCATAATTTTCTCCTGGGTATCTCTGTATGGTATTCCTTCGACAGAAAATGCAGGTTGATTTAGCTGGCGTTCAATCCATGCGCCAAGCCAGGGGTATCGAAAGTTTTTACCCAAAAGGCAGGCAACACTACCAGCCAGCCCGAGGAGGGTCAATGCCAATGCCAGAATAAGCCAAAAACCGATAAAGATTAACCACAGCGAGAAATCACCAGGTCCAGGCACAGATCCATCCATCACAGCCCGAAGGAGAGGTGTGCTGAGTGGTATCAGAATAATTAACAAAACCAGGGTAATTAACGTATATCCAATGACGCTGATCACCTGATAAGCCAGCGCCTGAAGGGACTGAAACGCAGTATAAGTGGATTCATCCCGCCTGATCGACCAGAACATTGCAGGGAACAAGCCTCCATAACCCCAGAGAAGAATTCCCGCATGGGATAATGCAGATAGAATTTGATCAGTTCGGTGAATACTCCTCCCATAGGAAGCATATTCCTTATGAGTCTGATCGCTCATCGTAAAACCTGTGGTTTTTCCTTTCTCCATGCTTCATCCTGCGTAGCATGTTCATAAGCCCTGCCAATACGCAACAGAGTGCTCTCTTGATAGTCAGCCCCTATTAGCTGGATTCCCAACGGCAAACCGTCACCAGATAAGCCTGCCGGTATGGATACACCCGGTACACCGGCATGGTTAGCTGCAACGGTCAATTGATCAGAATACTGCATCAGAACCGAGTCTCCATAAACCGCATCCATTTTGAAAGCCGGGGTGGGTGTGGTGGGTGTAATTAAGGCATCGAGGTGATACTTACCCTTTTTTTCAAAGATATCATCAAAGTCTTTGCGGATCAAAGAACGGATTTTTAATGCTCGGTTGTAATATTGTTCGGCGTATTGTGCTGCGCTGACATACATACCCATCAGGATACGTAACTTGGGTTGACGACCGAACCCTTCTGCCCGGCTCTTCTGGTAGAGCGTGCTTAACTCCTCAGCCTGAGATTTCGTTCTGTAGCCATATTTCACTCCATCAAATCGATGCAGATTTGATGCTGCCTCTACACGCGAAATAACGAAGTAAGCCGGGATACCATACCGTGTATGCGGCATGGGTACGTCTTCAATTATTTCTGCTCCCATTTCTTTCAGCAGTTTCGCCGCTTTTAAGACCGGTGCGTAAATCTCGTCCGGTAACTGTTGAACGACCAATTCGCCTGTGTCTAGATCCGGATAAGTGATCTGGAAATAATCGGGAGATAACCCAATGCGCAAACCTTTGACACCTTTTTCCATATCAGCAAGATAATCTGGAACAGGCAGAGTCACGCTGGTGCTGTCACGTGGATCTCGGCCTGAGATTACCTGAAGCATCAGGGCAGTATCAGTTATATCACGGGCAACCGGACCCGGGCAGTCGAGCGAGGATGCAAATGCAATTAATCCGTAACGGGATACTCTGCCATAAGTGGGTTTGAATCCAACCACGCCACAAAAAGCAGCCGGTTGGCGAATGGACCCGGCTGTATCGGTACCCAGCGATAAGGCACCTTCACCAGCCGCAACCGCAGCGGTGCTTCCACCTGAAGATCCACCCGGAACTGTGGAAGTATCCCATGGATTGCGGGTAGAAGGTTGAAAAGCGGAGGACTCGGTAGAAGACCCAAATGTAAACTCATCCAGGTTGACCTTACCCAGCACTACTGCCCCTGCATCATTCATTCGTTGAACAGGTGTGGCGGTATAGGGAGCGATGAAGTTTGCCAGTATTTTTGAGGCTGCCGTGGATGGAGTATCTTTCACACAAAAGATATCTTTCACCGTATATGGAACGCCTGCCAGTAATCCGGGATCTTCTCCCTGATGGATTCGCTCATCCACAGCCTGCGCCTGCGCCAGTGCCATCTCTGAATTTGAATAAATAAATGCATGGACTTGTTGTTTATCAGTCGATGTAATTTCTCCGGGTTCAATGGACCCGGGTCGCCCATCTACCGCACCCATCCTCTCCAGGCAACTTTCGAGCACCTCTACTGCAGATGCTTTACGGGACTTCACCAGTCGGGTTACTTCCAGCGCAGAAAGATCACATAATTCCATATCAATTCACCATATTACAGAATGAAAGGGTGAGCAGAACACATTTCCAGCTCACCCTCTTGACATTAATTCATCATACTTATTCCAAACGGGTGTGCGGAATCTCCGGCACAACGAAATAGCGATCCTCCGTTTGGGGAGCTTGCTTTAATATTTGGTCGGGGTCCGGATAGGGAAGCCACTCATCCTTGCGTGGAGGAGCGGATATTTCGGGTGGAAAAGGAACTCCATGCCGGGCGGGAGGGACATCTTCGCCCACCGGAATGGACTGCAGTTCGTTGATCGACTTTAATTGCAAATTCAATTGCTTATGTAAATACTCTGCTTCCTGAGAATTTAACTCCAGGGCAGCGAGGTGGACCAGATGATCAAATGTTTCTCGTGATATTTCTTCAGTCATAATTGAAAATTCTTAAGTAGTTGGTGTAGGTGATGGAGTTCGGGTGGGAGTGGGCTGTATAACTGTAATGGAACCAGGTTTGAAATCAGTTAAACCTAATGCATCTTGTACCTGGATGGTAAAGCTGACTGTACCGGCGCTTCCGGCTACTGTTCCAGTCAAGGTTCCATCTGTATTACACATCAGCCAGGCTGGTCCTGTCAGGCAGCTAAATTCCAGCATATCTCCAGCATCAGGGTCAGATGCCCTAACCAAACCGCTGTACTCATTTCCGATGATCGCGGTCGGCAGAGTCATAGTGGTGATGGTTGGCGCCTCATTGACATTGGTAACGTAAATCAGGAATCGCTTTTCAATAAACATCCCTGTAGAATCAGTGGATCGTACCCTGATGGATAAAATTGGAGTTGTTTCAAAGTTATAAAGCGCCTTCGACTTTAGAACGCCATCAGTTGATAAAGTGAACACATTGTTATTTGTATCACCTGTTCCCGCAACCAGTTTATATGTGAATGGCGAATCTGGATCAGTTGTGCTGAAATTCCCAATTGTTGCCCCGGCAGGAGTGTTTTCAGCAATTGTATCGTCTGAAAGGGTTAAATCAGATGGCCAGCTTAAACCAGTGCCCACCATCACATAAACCGTGGCTGAATCTACTGTACCCGGTTCGTCCGTCATTTTATATACGAATGTGTCCAATCCTGTAAAACCAGCATCCGGGCGGTATTTCACATCGGTATTGGATACCTTCTCTATCGTGCCATGTTTCGGATATGTCAAGAATGTTGCGATCCGGATTGGCAAACCATCAAAATGAATATCATTTGCAATAACATTGATAATCACCGAAGACGGAGCTATACCAACATCAGCGTAGTCGTCGACCGCGGCAAAAAGAGGTGGACCACCAGGTGTGAGGGTCGGTTTTACAGTCGGTGTTTTGGTACGGGTGGGAGTTTTTGTTGCCGTTCGTGCTGTTCCATTCACAATAATGATGACCCCTGATTTCGTGCTGGTTTTTGTTGCGGTAGGCGTTGCAGTACTGGTAGCAGTCTCTGTTTGTGATAACACCAGAGATGGAGTCTCAGTGGGGAAAGCAGCAACAGTCAAAGTATAGGTCTTGGTTGCCGTAGGTGCTGCTGTTGTGGGTAGCGGAGTTTTTGTCCAGGTGGGTGGAAAGTAAACCAGTGGCGTTTCAGTAGCTGTGGGAAGCGCCAGGGTTGGCGGTAGGCTGACAGGGCGCATCGCAACAGGCAATACCTGGTTTGGCATGAGAAAAATCACACCAAATATTACCGCCATGATGACCACACCGACGGACAGCAGGATCGTAAGGATATTCCAAATGGATGCTTTCATCTCACCAGCCCTTTGTTAAACGAATACGACATCTCATAAAGAGATTAATGACAGTATAAACCATAATAAATGACTGTCAAGAACAATAGATTTTGTTACAAATACCATACCAGGTATTGAAATCAATGACCAGAAACCATATGATAGGATTTGAGAGTTGAATTCATGATAGAATATCGCGCTTATGAACACAAAACAAATTTCAGTCATTCTCCCTGCTTACAATGAATCTGCCCGTATATCTCGGGTACTTGCATTATTAAAAAAAATTCCGTATATCCAGGAAATTCTGGTTGTTAATGACGGCTCAACTGACCAAACAGAAGAAGTGGTTTTGGAATTCCAATCCACGGACCCGAGAATCACTTTAATTTCAAATTCAAAAAATCTCGGCAAGGGTCAATCCGTTTACCTTGCTCTTCAACGTGCAACATCTCCTTACATATTGATGCTCGATGCAGATTTACGTGGATTGGAAGTAAAACACATCAATCTTCTCTGTGACCCGGTAATCAGCGGAAAACTGGATATGACCGTCGGGCAATTCAAACATGGCAACTGGGCATCCGATTTTTCTCATTGGATCACTCCCTGGCTCTCGGGTCAGCGTTGTATTCGCCGTGATCTCTTTGCCAGATTGGATTATGAAGCATCTGCCGGATATGGAATCGAGACCGTAATGACCCTCACCGCCCATCAGCAGAAATGGCGGACACGCTACATTCCCCTTTTCGGTGTGAGTCATCCCCCCAGTGAAGTGCATCGCGGGTCTTGGAAGGGAATATTTAACCGGATGAAAATGTATTTTCAGATTATCCGCGCGTGGTACATGATATCTCTGCAACCGAAGCAGCCCCATACAAGACAGCGCCAATATTAATCGGATAATCCCATCTCTGCCAGCATCTGGACCGCCGGAGCAAAATCCTCATGGTATTTCAATGCCAGGCGGAGATCTTTTTCAGCGCCCACCGTATCACCCAATGCCAGATTCGCCCGCGCGCGCCAGTAGTAACTTTCTTCCAGCATAGGCTCAGACATCGCATCCAACGTGGTTGTTGCCAGTGTAATCACATCCCAATAGCGGTCGGTATGATAATAGGCATAATACGGTCCAGTCTGGTACCATAATGCCCGGTAAGGTCGATCATCTTCAGGAATGGTCGGATAAATCGCGAACGCCTCATCATACATCTGAGCTGCGGTCGCGTAATCCTGCAAGGCGACCAAATTCGTACCACGGTTGTAATAAGCAAAGAACTGGTCTCTGCCACTTAATCCCAATACCTCATTCGCCGCTTTCAAACCAGCATATTCATAATTTGCCGTTTCATCCAGTTGATCACCGAGCAAATCAAAAACTTGTTGTTCTTTTTCTGCAGGATATACAATCAGATACACATAGTTGAAACCCCGCCAATCACGATCGAGATCTTCATAAGAGAACTCTGCATCCGGTCCGCTTAAGGAATCCTGACCAATAAGTATTCGCCGGGAATCATCATATCCATTGAAAACCATATAATGACCCATCCAGCCAGTGGATCCGGGTCCATATTCACCATGCAGCACTTCACTTTTTTCCACCAGCACCGGGAAACCGTTAGCGATGAAGTTCTTGATGGTTTGCAGATCTCCCCCCACTCGAATCATCGCTTTCAACCCGGCAACTTCTTCAGTAAAAGCCTTCATCTCGTAAGGCATGACATTTTTATCTTTGCTGTACGGTTTCAACCAACGGCCGATATTAAGGATGTAATCTTCATAACCCCAGTAGGATAAAGCCATCGATAAATTTGCTGGAGCGCAATAATTCCACATCCCCCGCTGTGATTGGAATGTGATTCCATCCAGCTGCACCAGACCCGGTAGCGGCGTGGGAGTGATGGTGGGTGTCGGACTCGGTTCAGGTGTAGAGGGAAGGAGGGTGGCAGTCGCAGTGGGTGCCAGAGCGGTCATGGTTTGGCGGACTACAGCAGCGATCTGCTGCTCCTGAGGTTCGAATATCACCTTCTCGGGTGGATGGATCGCATATTTAACCTGGGCGCGCACTTCATCAAATTTTATCAAGGCGCGTTCCCGGAGTGATGGAATAATAAAAACAACTGCGGATAGGAGAATCAGCATTCCCAGTACGCCAGCAAAGAATTTCAAGCTGTTCTTTTTCATTCGGCTATTATACACTTCCCAGATTAAAGACAATTGAGTAGATTAAACACGATGTACTGGTAGAATCCGCTTCTGTTATACTTTGGTCCATGGAACTTATTACAAAACGGTTATTACTCCGGGAGTTTCACCAGGATGATCTGGATGCGCTTCTGGAAATGGATATGAACCCGCTCGTAAATCGTTTCGAGCCTGGAACCCTCACGCCAGAAGACATCCGCTACCGTCTCGAAGGCGCACTGGAATGGGCATCCGAGCTTCCCAGACAAATCTTCAAACTGGCAATAACCATACCTCCAGACAAACGTCTGCGGGGAAGGATCACGTTGAAGGTCAACACAGCCGGTGATGAAGAATGGATGATTGGCTGGTCCCTGCATCCTGACTTCTGGGGAAAGGGGTACGCGACTGAAGCAGCGCACGCTGCTCTGGCATATGCATTTACAGAGCTCCACGCTCATCGTGTTTCAGCCTATTGCCATGTAAATAATTTAGCTTCCATCCACGTAATGGAAAGGATCGGGATGAGGTTAGAAGGCAGGCTGCGGGAAAGAATACTATTAAATGGGGAGTGGTTTGACGAATTGGTATATGGGGTTCTGGTCAGCGATTTTTTTGCAGAAAAATGAATCCACTATAAAAAACGGGACTTGCCTATTACCAGTCCCGTTTGCATTTTATACACTCTTGAACTCACCTTCGACCACATCATCGCTATCTCCACCCGATGAGCCTCCATCTGTTGGCGGGGGTGTCTCTCCACCCGGCTGCTGATACATTTGAGATCCGATCGCGCTCAAAGCCTGCTGCAAATCACTTACAGATTTTCGAATATCGTCGGTGTTTTCCCTCTGCATGGTCTCTTTGACCTTTGAGATCAGGCTTTCAAGGCGGGTTTTATCTTCTTCTTTAATTTTATCTCCCAGGTCCCGGATGGTTTTTTCTGTTTGATAAACCGCAGAATCTGCCATGTTGCGCGATTCGATCAAATCCTTGCGCCGCTGATCTTCAGCACGGTTTTCATTTGCTTGTTCCACCATTCGCTCGATATCTTTCTTGTCCAGGTTGGTGCTGGCGGTGATGGTCACCTTCTGCTCCTTACCGGTTGCCTTATCTTTTGCAGTAACATTCAAGATGCCATTGGCGTCGATATCAAATGTCACCTCCACCTGCGGAATTCCGCGGGGAGCCGGTGGAATACCATCCAGCCTGAAGCGACCCAGAGTCATGTTATCGCCTGCCATCGGACGCTCCCCCTGCAGCACATGGACATCCACCGCGGTCTGGTTATCTTCAGCTGTGGAAAAGACCTCAGACTTGCGTACCGGGATGGTCGTGTTACGCTCGATGAGTGGGGTCATCACTCCGCCCAGGGTTTCCAGACCCAGGGTCAACGGGGTTACATCCAGCAGTAAAACATCTTTTACCTGCCCGCCAAGAACACCTCCCTGGATGGCTGCCCCAATAGAGACAACCTCATCAGGGTTCACGCCCTTATTGGGTTCCTTGTTGACCAGTGACCGGACAAGTTCATGGACCATCGGCATGCGGGTGGCACCGCCTACCAGAACAACTTCATCAATATCAGATGCTTTGATACCGGCATCTTTGATGGCATTCTCGAACGGCTTTCGGCAGCGATCGAGCAGTTTTTCAGTCATGTGCTCAAATTGCGAGCGGGTCAGTTTGAACTGCAGGTGTTTGGGTCCATTCGCATCGGCAGTAATATAGGGCAGATTGATCTCCGCTTCCATCAAAGTGGAAAGCTCGATCTTGGCTTTCTCGGCTGCTTCACGTAACCGCTGCAATGCCTGCCGGTCCTGTCGCAGATCTATGCCATGATCTTTTTTAAACTCATCAGCTGCCCAGTTTACAATTACCTCATCCCAATCATCTCCACCAAGGTGGGTATCACCATTAGTGGCTTTTACCTCCACCACACCTTCACCGACATCGAGGATGGAAACATCAAAGGTACCGCCACCCAGGTCAAACACCAGTATCCGCTCATTGGTTTTCTTATCCAGACCATATGCAAGAGCAGATGCGGTCGGTTCATTGATAATACGCAGCACTTCCAGGCCGGCAATTTTTCCGGCATCTTTGGTTGCCTGACGTTGACTGTCATTAAAATACGCAGGCACGGTAATCACTGCCTGGGTGACAGTTTCACCCAGGTACGCTTCTGCATCTGCTTTCAACTTACCCAGAATCATCGCAGAGACTTCCTGCGGGGTGTATTCCTTATTATTAATGGGAATCTTGACCCGCACATCACCCTGTGGACCTTTGACAATGTTATACGGAACCATCTTGCGTTCGGCATCCACCTCTTCATAATGGCGGCCCATGAAGCGCTTGATGGAATAAATGGTATTCTCAGGATTAACAACAGCCTGTCGTTTTGCCTGTTGCCCGACCAGTCTCTCATTATTCTTTGTAAAAGCTACAACAGATGGCAGCAGGCGCGATCCTTCAGCGGTGGAAATCACCACCGGATTGCCCGCTTCCATTACAGAAACAACGCTATTTGTAGTACCCAGGTCAATTCCAACAATCTTTGCCATAATACATGCTCCTTACTCATAATGTACAGTTATAGAGTAATACCTGAGTACAAGAATTATGTTAACAATTGATTGGAATTTTGTAATTTTTGAGAGCAGCTATTCAGGCGATAGCCAATACTGCTTCGGCTGCCAGCCAGAGCATGCGCTCGCGGATATCCAGCCGTGAGATCCAGTCCCGGGCATCCCAACCGGATTCAGCAACCGAGTCACCGCCGTACAAAATCTGGGCAAATTCCACACCGCGAAAGTGGGCAACCGCGCAAAAAGCAGAGGTTTCCATTTCTACGGTACGGCAGCCTTGCTTGAGGCGCAGATTGGTGATTGCCCTGGTTTCACGATAAATGGCATCCGTTGTCCAGGTGATGACATCATCATGGGGAACGTGATGTTTTTCTAAAGTTTGGTGGATAGCCTTCAGGGCATGTGTGGTAGGGACTGCCTGCCAGCCTGCAGGCTGGTACGCATAGGATGTGCCTTCATCCCGCACAGCTGCCACGGGAATGAGCAAATGCCCCACCGGAATGGTTTTATCGAGTACGCCGCAACCGCCACAGGCAATAAAATGCCGGCAACCACGGGCGATCATCTCATCCATGTAAGCAGCCGCCAGCGGAGAGCCCACACCGGGATGGACCAGCATCCACGTTCCACCTTCTCCATCTACCTGGTAGATGGGATTTTCCCCCATCTCAGACTTCAAATGGTCCACTTGACGGGCGGTTCCCCGTTCCACAAGATTCTGAATTATTTCCTGAAAGAAACAAAAGACAACCTTGTGAGAATAATCACGCTTCCTGATGATGCGGGAAGGTTCGATAATTGCTTCTGCTGCAGCATCGTAATCGAGGATGGGATACCGTTTAGCGCGCAAAGATATGCTCCTTCTTGGTTTCCAATTCACGACGGGCGTCTTTCACCACCCAGCGAATGGAGGCAACCGGACTATCCTGCAGACGCAGGCAGAAATCCATGGCAGCCTGCCAGAGAACTTCATTCCGCTTCCCTATTTGACGCAGCGCCCAATTGACCGCCTTCTTTACAAAATTACGGTTATCAGAGGCACCTTTTTCTATCAAGGGAAGGTAATCGATAAAAAATGTATCAGTTGCTTTTTTATCATGTACTGCCATCCAGGCAATCATCGCGAAGCCAGCCCTGCGAACAAATTCCTCCTCACGCACACACCACTCCTCCGCTTTTTGCCTGGAATAAGGAGTTTTATCAAACAGGTTCCCACATACACCATCACAGATATCCCATGAATCAAAATCCTTTACCCAGGCTTCCATTTGCTCTGGGGTCACCCGGTTCGGATCATCGATCATGGATGCCAGCATACGTGCTTCGTGAATACCCGTTTCCCACAACTTTTGAGCGAGATCGTGGTCTTTTATGCCTTTTGCCATGCCTCGTAACGCTGGCAGGGGAATACCCAATGCCTGACCTGTCTGGATACCATAATGAGCCATCCCCGCCAGGTTGGCGGGGTTGGAAAGTTCATGAAGCTTCTTAAGAATGGATTCTAATGAAGGTGTATCCACGATTTGCTTAGAACAAATGGAAAACAAATTTTCCAGCCAAGACCAATACCAAGAGTAAGATGAGTAAAATCAGAATCACCACCGTTAATGGGCTGGTCCTTCTCCGGCGTCGTCGGGGGGTAGCTGACAGGCTTTCGGTGGTTTGCTGGCGTAATTCGGCAATGGGTTCCATGGGCTGTGCAGGTGGTAATGGCGCATCGGGGGCTGAGAACCCAAAATCTTCCAGCATCATCGCCTTATTACCAGAAGCTGCCGCCGCAGGTTGCGTAACGGCATGAGAGAGTTGATCATCCAATGAAGTAGCCGGCGTGAACTGGTGTGTATCTTCTTCCACTGGCTGGGTTTCAAATTCAAACGGTTTATCGATTGGTCGCGAAGGTTCTTTAACAGCTGAAGCGGATGGTCGTAATGGTGTTGTAGGTTCTTTATTCTCCGGATCCCGCTCGCCGAGTGCAGCCGTTAGGTCACTGTACCGGAAAGATGAGCCATTCGTATCTTCGGCAGGAGCGAGAGGTTCAGGTTCCGGGGGAGGAACGTCAAACCCGAGAGCGCCCAGACCTTTTCTGGCTGCATTGCTGGATGGATTAATTTGAAGCACCCGCTGCAGGCAGTAGATTTTTTTTTCACGATCTCCCACACAGGCAGACATCCACAGCCAGGCTTGCTCATTATCAGGTTCAGTTTTGATGATAGTCGAAAGGATTTTTGCCCCTTCGGCTACATTCCCCTGTTTAATTAATTCAATAGCACGTTCGGTTTCCATACCAGTCATGGATACCCTCCTCGAATACATTATCTCACCATCCTTGCTGTGCATGTTACGTACCAGGCGGGACTTTTTAACTAATCCATTCGATTTCGGGTAACTGACCGAACCTTGATCTCATTACTTCCACAGCCTGAGGGTTGTTATCCACGAGGATAAAATTTCGACCCGATTCCAGAGAAACCGCTCCGGTTGTGCCCGAACCGGCAAAAAAATCCAGTACGGTATCACCGGGGTTGCTGCAGGCATGGATGATCCTGCGCAGGATACCCATCGGTTTCTGGGTTGGATATCCGGTTTTTTCTTTGCTATTGGTCGGAACAATTGTATGCCACCAGGTGTCTGTGGGAAGTTTGCCACGGGCAGCTTTTTCTTTTCCTACCAAGCCGGGTGCCATGTATGGGATGCGATCCAGCGCATTCAGGTTAAAAGTATAAGAATCCGGAGTCTTCGCATACCAGAGGATGTTGTCGTGCTTGGGTGGAAACTTCTTTCGGGTTCTGCCACCGTAATCATAAGCCCATATGATCTCGTTTAAGAAGCTTTCCCTGCCAAAAATAGCATCCAGTAATACCTTGCAGTAATGAACCTCGCGGTAATCAATGTGGAAGAATAGACTTCCCGAAGGTTTTAACAGGCGATGCGCCTCAACTAAACGCGGTTCTAAAAATGCCAGGTAATCATCGAATAAATCAAGGTATTTTCGGGAACCAAGCTTGATGGTCTCATAACGCCTGCCGGCAAAACCTGTCCGATCACCGTTCTGACTCGAGATGGTCTGGATCTGGGTACGCGCCTGAACCTTTCCTGTGTTAAATGGGGGGTCGATATAGATTAAGTCAATTGAATCGGAAGGGAGCGATTGCAGCACCGGTAAATTATCACCAAAATAAATACGACCAGACATGCTGCAATTTTAACATAGCTATCCGCAGGGAAGAATCATTATTTGTGACCAGCTTAACAAAAAATACCGGTCATTTTTACCTGTGTTTTACTGCAGATTGAGCCCGGTTGGATAAAATGGAACCATGTCAAATCAGGGAATAAATCCTTTATCGGTATCTAATGCTCAGGAAGCATCATACGCCCCCAAAACGCAAAATCAACCAGTCACCGACGGGGTCGATTTTAAGCTCCTGTTAACCACCATGCTGTTGGAACAATTAGGCAATCCGCTGGGAGGTCAATCATCTCAGGGCGGTGATATGTCGTCCATCCTCTCACTCCTCATGGGAGCATTTGGGGGTGGAAATAATTTAGCCGGGCTGACGGGAGAATTTGTCAATCCGGTCAATAGCATAGAACAGGCTGCCCGTCTGCAGATTAATCAATTCGAGGCAGAGAAACAGGTCGGCGGCGATGGCGTCAATTCAAACTGCGGACCCACCTCTCTCGTAATGGCGCTGCAAGGGTTGGGCTTGTCCCTTCCCGGAGGAGCAGCAGCCAGCAAAGCCGGTGAATTGGTAGACCTTGCCCGAAAAGTGATGACTCGTGATAGCAGCCGCGATGGGGTAACCAGCGGTGGAAAACGCGCAGAGTATGAACATAACTTCTTCACCGATTTTGACGACCTGAAACGGGGCGCCAGAGCAGCCGGTGCATCCACGCGCATGATCGCGGAAGATGCCCAATCGATCCTCGCCGCCCTCAGGAGTGGCGCCAGAGTAATCGTGAGTGGGACCTTTTCTGGTAAAGCAAATCTACCCTGGACAGGCGACCGCGGACCGGATAACAATGGAGCTCCGGGGAATGCCACCAAGCATATTGTGACCGTGAGTGGATATAATCAGGAAACAGGCAGGTTTATCATCAATGATCCTGCCCGCCGAGCACCGGTTGAAGTAACCGCCTCTCAGCTTGAAAACTTTATGTCGGATAACGCCGGGGCAATGGCAATTCAGCGCGGATAAATTACAGATTACTTCGCAATTAGTTGATATACGCCGCCATTTAAATCAAGCAGATATACTTCACCCGCTTCGTCTTCTCCGAACGCAACAATCTTGTAATTGGTTCGGAATAATTCACGTGCCTCCCATGAACCACCTGCAGTAGGAATCAAACCCCAGATCGTACCGGTGCAGAAATCACCAAAAAGGTACACACCTTCAAATGCAGGCAAGGAACCTCCCCGATATACAACACCTCCGGTAATAGAGCAGCCAACGCTGTGATCATACTCATATACCGGGTCGATCAACACATCCGCAGTGGTTGTATCGCGGTAGGGGTGCGCCCCTTCACGGATATTCCAGCCAAAGTTCGCCGGAAATTCGTCGTATCCTGCCGGTAGATAGTTAATTTCTTCCCACTTGTTCTGCCCTACATCCGCAATGAACAAAGCACCGGAAAGACTGTCAAAGGTAAAGCGCCACGGATTACGCAACCCGAGCGCCATAATTTCAGGCGCCCCTCCTCCCGCAACAAACGGATTATCCTGCGGGATTGCATACCCGTTTTCCGAATTAATATCTATGCGCAGTAATTTTCCCAGCAACGAATCACGCGACTGGCTGTATCCGTTGGGATCACCCTGCCCTCCTCCGTCTCCCAGACCGATCCACAGGTATCCTTGCGGGTCGAATTGCAGTTGCCCGCCATTGTGGTTCCCCGCAGGCTGATCCACCCGCAGTAAAACCACTTCACTGCGCGGGTCGCCTGTCAGTCGTGAATCAGGCGCGGTAAAGCGTGAAATCACTGTATCACCGGAATAATCCGTGTAGTTTACAAAGAAATAGCCATTCTCACTGAAACGTGGAAAAAATGCTATACCAAGCAATCCCTGTTCATTGGCAGCGCTACCCACCCGGTCACGCAAATCCAAGAAGGGATCTGGCTGGATTTGCCCGTTGAGAAGAACCCTAATCACCCCCGGTTGTTCCAGTATGAACAATCTGCCGCTGCCATCCCCGGAATGGACAATATCCACCGGACGGTTCAACCCATCAGCAACCTGGTTCCATATGGCAGAATTCCCCTCAGGGAAGGAAGGTGGCGGAATTACCGGCTCTACGGTGGGGATAAGTTCCGGCGATTCGACAGGTGAGGGTGTGGCTGTATCAGCAACCGTGGGCACGCTCGTGTCCGTTGCCGAAGGTATGATATCTTGTAACTGGCTCTCTATTATGGGTGCGGTGCATGCAGAAATCAACATCGCCAGAATACTCAGGCTGATGATCAGGTATTTTGTTTTCATATATCCAGTTTACTAAATTCGGATATAAATTGTCCGTTTTCTGTAGAACCTGCGGGTCTATGGAGGTGTAAGTGGTACCGGAGGAAAATCCCCATCTCGAAAGATTACCCATTTCTTCACCCCTTCCCCCCGCGGTGCCATAAAGTATACTTCCGCTCCATTCACCCTGGTATCCGTACTCGCCCGGATAGGTATATCTTCATGGGTCATGGTTGATCCACTCATACCCTGTGAGAAAGGTTCCCGCTGATCACCACAAACAAAAACCATGGTGTATGGTCCAACGGTCTCAGAGATATCCAAAAGCATCAATGAGTTCTCACAGGTTCCGGTTACTTTGGCAGAATATGCCGGATACCCGGTTCCCTGACATTCAGGAGATTCCAGCATAACCTGCCACTCGGAATCGCCTCCGCTGCCGGTTACTTTACCTGATTCATCCACGCTCAGATCGATATAGGCGGTAACCTGTAAGTTGTAAGTTGCTTCGCCCTCGACGATTGAGTAATTATGGGTTGCCGCAAGCATAAATGGACCTCCGGTGAGGCAGTCAAAATCCACATAACTAGGAGCCTCATCTCCCTGCTGGAGTTCCTGCTCTTTGGTTACCAGATTCTTCGAAGAAGTCGGTTCCATCTCCTCCTCATCGTTAGCTGTCAGGGGGGCGGGCAGATCCGGGAACAATCCACAGGCTGAAATAAGGATCAGGGTAACAAAAAGAAATCCAAACAACAGGATATTTTTCATACAAACCTCCCCTATCCGCGTTTGTATTCAGAGATCGCTGTATTGTATGTTTTCCCCCAATTCCAGCGCAGATCTTCAAATTTAATTATAACCAGTCAGGAATAAGGTGCAATACTATTTTATCGTCATCCCCTGCAGGATCTGTTCAGCCGGCGTCCACCCAAGATAAACCAAAGTCGTCCATCCGGGTGGGGGTATTATTTCTTCAATTTCTCGAACCGTGTTGACGCGAACAACATCCCAGGCGTGGATGATCCGCCCATCCCCCAGCGAAAGACCGATATGCCCCCAGTTGCGAACTTCTCCGCGGATGGGTCCGGTACAATCGAAGAAAACGTAACTGCCCCGGGGTGAATTGCCGGGTTGCCAGCCGTACGCATCTGCCGCTTCACGCGCGGTGCAGCCTTTGCCATCCAAAATGATCCCGTTCCCCAATTCGTAGGCGTCTTCCAGGAAGCCGTAACACAGGGTGGCGTACTTCTCCGAACCGATTTGCTGCATTGCCCAACGGATTGCGCCTTCGATGTATACATCTATGCTATTTTGCATGCTGCCATCCTGTCACCATAAATAAAATAATAAAGGGCTCCAATATATACACTGAAGCCCTTTCATAAAACAAGTATTCGTTAGTTTTTCTTTTCGATCTTCGCCCAGGTATCTTTCAACGTTGCCGTCAGGTTGAACACCGGCTTGCCGGGTTTTGAATCCGGATCGACAGTGAAGAACCCTTTCCGCTCAAACTGGTAGTGCGTGCCGGATGCAGCATTCGCCAGACCGGGTTCCACCTTGCAATGGGTGAGCACCTGCAGTGAGGTGGGGTTGACGTAATCCAGGAATGTCTTTCCCTCTTCCATTTTGTTGGGATTTTCAATGGTAAACAGGCGTTCATACATACGCACTTCGGCATCCACCGCGTGCGCCGCAGATACCCAGTGGATAGTCCCCTGTACTTTGCGTCCATCCGGGGCATACCCGCCGCGCGTCTCGGGATCGTACGTGCAGTAGATTTCTTCGATCTCGCCAGTCTGCGGATTGCGTTTGAAATCAGTGCACTTGATGATATAGCCGTAACGCAGGCGCACTTCCTTGCCGGGCGCCAGGCGGAAGTATTTCGGCGGCGGTTCATCTCTGAAATCTTCCCGGTCAATGTACAACTCGCGGGTGAGGGGCAGCTTGCGTGTCCCGGCGGATGGGTCTTCAGGGTTGTTGACCGCTTCGAGTTCCTCTACCTGACCTTCAGGATAGTTGGTGAGAATAACCTTCACCGGGTCGAGCACACCCATGACCCGCAGCGCGATTTTATTCAGGTCTTCGCGCACGTTATATTCCAGCAATGCAAACTCGATCAGGTTTTCATTCTTGGCGACACCGATCTGGTCGATAAAATTCCGGACCGCGCGCGAGGTGTAGCCTTTACGGCGCATCCCGCACAGGGTGGGCATACGCGGATCATCCCATCCGCTGACCATTTTCGTATCCACCAGCTGCTTGAGATAGCGCTTGCTGAGGATGGTGTAGGTCATGTTCAGGCGCGCGAATTCGATCTGGCGGGTGGGGAAAATGCCAAGCTGCTCGATGAACCAGTTATACAGGGGACGGTGGTCTTCGTATGCCAGGTCGCAGAGGGAGTGGGTAACCCCTTCCAGCGAATCGGATTGACCGTGGGCAAAATCGTACATCGGGTAAATGCACCACTTATCGCCTGTCCTGTGGTGGTGCGCGTGGATGATGCGGTACATCACCGGGTCGCGCATGTTGATATTGCTGGCAGCCATATCAATTTTAGCCCGCAGCACACAGGCGCCTTCCTGAAATTCACCCGCGCGCATCCGCTCGAACAGATTCAGGTTCTCTTCAATAGGTCGGTTCCGGAACGGGCTTTCTTTGCCCGGTTCAGTCAGCGTGCCACGATGCTCCCGGATCTGGTCCGGCGAGAGGTCATCCACATAGGCTTTGCCCTGTTTAATGAGTTCCACCGCGTACTGGTAGAGAGTTTCAAAATAATCAGATGCATAATATTCGCGATCTTCCCAGTCGAATCCCAGCCAATGGATATCTTCCTTGATGGCATCCACATACTCCACGTCTTCCTTGACGGGGTTGGTGTCATCGAAGCGCAGGTTGCACTTGCCGCCAAACGCCTCCGCCATTCCAAAGTCGATGCAGAGGGCTTTGGCGTGACCGATGTGCAGATAACCGTTGGGCTCCGGTGGAAAGCGGGTTTTTACTTCTTTGAATCGACCGCTGCGCAGGTCTTCTTCAATGGCTTCGCGGATGAAATTACTCGGTACAGATGCAGGCTCATTACTCATGGCAAACTCCTTGATAACAGATAAAGCACCCGGTTTTTCACAAAGGGTGCTTTATCGCAGGCTGGGGGCAAAGGATTCGAACCTCTATAGACAGATCCAGAGTCTGTAGTCCTCCCATTGGACGAGCCCCCAAAATTGAACCTTCACATTTTATCACTACAAAAGATGACTGTAAAGACAAGAAGCCGTAAAGCGGATAGAAAATTGCCTGCAACCAAACCTGAATTTTGTCGTATACTAATATGCGCTGGCGGGCGGGGTAAGTATTGTGCACGGGCTGTATGCCCTATCGTATTCGAATCCTTATTTTGGTTTAGACAACATGTTAGCAATACGTCGGATTTATCATGAACTGCCGGATAAATTCTGGACCTTGGTTGGCGCCAGTTTTATCGACAGGCTGGGTGGAGCGTTAATCTTCCCCTTCTTCGCTCTATATATCACCCAGCGCTTTGGTGTGGGGATGACAGAAGTAGGCACTCTGTTTCTGTTCTTTTCGGTTTCCTCCCTGGTGGGACAGGCGGTTGGGGGAGCCCTGGCAGACAAGTACGGGCGAAAAGCTATCATCATTTTCTCCCTGGTCATGTCAGCTGCATCCACGGTTGTGATGGGTTTGGTGGATGACCTCAAAGTGTTTTATGTGGTCGCGATCCTGGTCGGCATTCTGGCTGATACCGGTGGACCGGCGCATCAGGCGATGGTGGCGGATCTGCTCCCTGAAGACAAACGCAGTACCGGTTTCGCTGTGCTGCGCGTAACTGCCAACCTGGCTGTCACTTTCGGTCCGATGATCGGCGGTCTGCTGGCGGGCATCAACTACTTGTATCTCTTTATTATTGATGCCATCATGAGCACGATAACCGCTGTTCTGGTTTTCTTCCTGATGCCAGAAACCAAGCCGGTCATCGTTACTGAGGTGCATAAAGAGAAAGAAACCAGCCTCTTTGAAACCATCAAGGGGTATGGTGTGGTGTTAAAAGACAAGGTTTTCATTATCTTCGTCCTGGTTTCCGCATTGATGGTGATTGTCTATACGCAGATGAACAGCACGTTGTCCGTATTCCTGCGTGATTACCGGGCAACCTCACCGCAATACTTCGGCTACATCCTATCGATGAACGCAGCGATGGTGGTTGTAATGCAGTTCTGGATCTCCAGAAAGCTGGATGCCAAAAGACCTTTCCTGGTGATGGCTTCGGGTACCATCCTCTACGCCATCGGTTTTGCCATGTACGGTTTTACTTACTCTTTTGTATGGTTCCTGGTCGCCATGTTCATCATCACCATTGGCGAGATGATGACCGTACCCACCTCGCAGGCACTGGTAGCGGGTTTTGCCCCTGAAGATATGCGCGGGCGGTACATGGCTGTGTATGGCTGGTGCTGGATCATCCCTTCCGCCATCGGTCCTCTCGTGGCAGGGCTGGTGATGGATTACATCGATCCCAACTGGGTCTGGTGGGGTAGCGGTATTCTTGCCATTATCGCAGCCATGGGCTTTTACTGGATGCATGAACGGGCTGGTCACAAAATCCAGATTACCATCGTGGATGAGATCGCCAGTTAAGAAAATAAATCCGGTCACATAAAAATGACCGGATTTATTTATTCCGTCAATGGTTCCCGGTTCTGGTGGATTTCCCTCAGGAAGCGGGGGGAATTTAGATTCCGCTCCAGCAGATAGCCGACATAATACTGAAGCAGGTCATCCATTTCACGCTGCACCAGGAGCGATGGGTGTGCTTTTCGCGCCTCGGTATAATTACTGCGTACCAGGTGACGCAGATAGCGCAGTGCGTCCGTGGTAACCGGGCGGGATCCTGCCGTCTGATGTGAGCAGCGCGGGCAGACCACACCTCCCAGGGCAGCCGAAAAGTATTGGTCCTCCGGTTGAATCTCCTTGCGGCAAACGACACACTGAAACAACTCCGGGCGGAAACCCACCGAAGCGAGCATACCCAATTCATAGAATTGCACCACAAGGGATGGCTCTTCTCCCGTATCAATCCGTTTCAGCGTTTCCACCAGCAAACTGAAGAGAGACTGGTTTTCTTCGGCTTCATAAGTAAACCGGTCCAGCAGTTCATTGACGATCGATGCCTGGGCAATCATTTCCAGATTGTTATGGATTTCCTGGAACGAAAGAACGGTTTCAGCCTGGGTAATGATGGGCAGGTCGTGAGTCCGGTTAAGTTGCAAGGTAGAAAGTGTCAGAGGTTCCAGATGTCCGGCTTTACGGCTCTTTATCTTGCGTACCCCTTTCGCCAGAACACGCAATTTGCCGTATTCTCGGGTGTAAAGGGTCAGAACCCGGTCAGCTTCTCCGGTGTTTGAATGGCGGAGTACGACCGCTGTCACCCGGAATGAACGCGGCAGATCGCTCATCTATCAACCTGATCAGGAGATTAAATCTTTGGGGGTAAAAGCGCCGGGTAATAATTGCGCTACCGTCATCTCGCAGGCGATTTCTCCATGAGTGTCAGCGATGATCACCATCATATCGAGATTAAACTCCGCCATCACCTGCCGGCATGAGCCGCAGGGTGTACCTGCATTTTCCGTCACAACAGCAATCGCTTCAAACATTTTTTCGCCGTCTGTGACCGCTTTGAATATTGCTGTCCGCTCCGCACAGTTGGTCAGAGGTAAAACGGCATTTTCAACATTTGCTCCGGTATAAATTTTCCCGGTTTTGGTAAGCAAAGCTGATCCTACGGCGTATTTTGAATATGGGCTGTAAGAGTTCTTTCGGGCTTCAATTGCCTGGCGAATGAGCTCATCCTTCTGTGTTTTTGTCAGCATCATTCGTCTCCAATTCTGTATCCTGAATATCCAGACGATGCGCACGAACTTTGCGAATACGTCTACCGGTAACATTTTCCACGATTAGCTCAACATTATCCACCAGTACGCGCTCACCGCCTGTGGGTACTTTTCCCACTTCCCCATACATAAAACCTCCCAGCGTGTCAGCCATATCTTTGTTCAGTTCGGTTCCCATAACCTCGTTAAAGTCATCCAGATCAATGCTGCCTTTAAAAATATATTCATTATCATTGATCTTCTGGAAAGGTAATTCCTCCGACTGGTCGTATTCATCCTGAATTTCTCCGATTATCTCTTCGAGCAAATCCTCCAGGGTGACCAGACCCGCCACACCACCGTACTCATCCACAATAATCGCCATGTGAACCCGTTTGGTTTGCATTTCAGTAAGAAGTTCATCCAGCTTTTTAGCTTCAGGTACGAAATAAGCTGGTCGCAGTACGGTTCTCAGATCTGCTATCTGCTTTTTATTGCTCTGGTGCCGCAGCAGGTCTTTGGCATAAAGCAGTCCGATGATGTTATCCACGGTTTCTTCATAGACCGGAATCCGCGAATGACCCGATTCAACAAAAGCAGTTAATGCTTCATCCACTGTTGTATCCACCGCCAGCGCACGGATATCGATACGGGGAACCATAATCTCCCGGGCAAGGGTATCGCCAAATTGAAATATGGAATAAATCATTTCGCGCTCTTCTTTTTCGAGAGCGCCATCGGCCTGCCCCTGCTGCACCCATGTTTTCAATTCATCATCCGTTGGCGCGCTGATCTGTCCCAGGCTATTTTCTGTTTGCCCCATCAAACGGATGGCGATTCCAGAGACCGGTGAAAGAATTTTATCAATGAATGAGGCTAGCGAACTCGTGCGCAATGCCCAAACCTCTGGCGATTTCAGTACAAGTCCATCAACCCATGATTCCAGTGAGAATAGTACAACGGCAACCAAAATCAACATTCCGGCTGCATACAGGAACTGCATCGGCTCAACAGAAGTCAGCCAGCCATGCGATTCCATCGCATAAATTATAAACAACACAAATAATACTAGAAGGAGAAGATGTGCCAGGCGTAGACTTACCCGAATACGCGGACGGTCAATCCGCCGTATGGTTGCGTCAACAGCTTTTTCATGTACCAAACGCAGGTTTAATAACCTGGGCAGGTGCGCGTTGACCATACTGGATCGCACAATGGTCAGGATGAGATCAAGGATCAGGAAGAATACGATCAGAGTAACGATCAGGTCTGTATCCATACCTCATTTTTTCTTCATCGGTTTGGCAGGAACACCAATCACAATCTCACCGGGTGAGATATCGTGTGTGACCACTGCTCCCGCGCCGGTTTTCGCTTTATCTCCAATTTTTACCGGGGCAACCAGCATCGTATCGCTGCCTAAAAACACATCGGAACCAATTTCAGTCGGATTTTTATTTTCACCATCATAATTGCAGGTGATGGTCCCCGCGCCAATGTTAACATTTTGTCCGATCTTGGCATTTCCGATATAAGAGAAATGCCCCATTTTTGTACCCTGTCCCAGGTAAGAGTCTTTAACCTCGCCGAAGTTGCCCATATGAACATGAGATGCCAGGTGAGCGCCTTTACGCAAGTGACAGAATGGGCCCATTTCCACATCATTTTCAACAATAGCATATTCCAGAATGGAATAGAGCACGGTGCTGCGATGTCCAACCACGCTATCTTGAATCATCGAATTCGGGCCAATCTGGCAGTATTCGCCTATCCAGGCACGACCTTTCAGGAAGGTGTTCGGCCAGATGGTGGTATCTTTACCTATCAGCACTTCGGGTTCAATGTATGTGCTGTTTGGATCAATGATCGTCACACCTTCTGACATCCATTTTTCATTGATCCGGTGGCGCAGAAGGGATGTGGCCTCAGCCAGGTGGCTGCGGGTATTAATACCCATCGCTTCACTGGGCTCAGAAACAGTTATCGCCTTTACCATTTTCCGCTGATCGCGGGCAATTGCAACAACATCCGTCAGGTAGTATTCGCCTTTGGCAGATGTTTTAATTTCTTTCAAAGCCTGCCATAACCAGGCTGCCTGAAAACAATACGCACCCACATTGTATTCACGGATCGAAAGCTCTTCCAGAGTGGCTGCAGCCTCTTCAACAATTGCGCTGACAGAATTATCCACGCCCCGGATGATCCTGCCAAAACCATGCGAATCTTCACCTTTTACAGTCAAGAGTGTCATCGGTCCGCTATTTCCAAGTTGAGTTTGTACAAGAGCAGAGAGTGTTTCTTTTCGGAATAAGGGCATATCGGCGCTGATAACAAGAACAAGCCCATCGTGTCCGCTCAACAGTGCTTCAACCTGCTGAACCGCATGACCCGTCCCTAATTGCTGTTTCTGCTCAACAAATTCTGCCGCATCCCCCAATGCTTCTTTTACCTGGGCTGCACCATGTCCGATCACCACAATCGGTTTACGATTTGTGACAGTTTTTGCAGCTTCCATGCTGTAAAAGACAAGTGGTTTACCCAGCAGCGTATGTAATACTTTTGGCAGACGAGATTTCATCCGGGTTCCCTGACCGGCTGCCAGAATAATCGCTACTGTATCCATATCTTACTCCTGCATAAATGACATTGTTGATACCTGTCCATTTTAACACAACAAACTAAGACCAAACCAGTCTTAGTTCGTATGAATTTTCAATTTTTTTACATACCATCCCCAATGGATTATTAAGGCTGGGGCACCTGGATTCGAACCAAGATCCACAGATCCAAAGTCTGGTGTGCTGCCATTGCACCATGCCCCAACGTGATGGGATTGTAACATAGCTTGTTAAATTATTCCAAACTTTTTTATGAATAATTCGTTTCTGCATTTATTTTGATGCAAAAAACATTGATGATATAATTTTTGTGTCATGGATGCAAAAAGGGTTGTGATTATCGATGACGAAATGGTGCTTGGACAGTTGCTCCAGGCTGCTTTCGCCACGCTCAGCGGACACATTGAGGTCAAAGTTGTCCCCAATGCCGAAGAAGCCGCGCGTGAGGTGGGCAAGAAAGAGATTCATCTTATTGTAAGTGATGTAAAACTTCCAGGAATGTCTGGCCTGGAATTCACCGCACAGACCAAGAAAAAATCCTCGCAGATAAAAATCATCCTTGTATCCGGTTTGAACGATCCACAGCTTGCAGAAAAAGCAACGGAAGCGGGCGCCGATGCATTCTTCCCCAAGCCTGTAGAAATGCGCGATTTTCTGGATACCTCCTCACGGCTGCTCGGATTGGTCACACAGACTCCCACGATGTCGATTCGACAGGTGGTCGACTTACGCACAGATCTTTTTGGAGAAGTGCTGATCGGATTACGCCAGGATCTGGCTGCGTTTGCCGTGCTGCTGGTAGATGAGCGGGGAAAGGTACTGGCATCAGCAGGTGACCCCACCGATGACACCTTGAACGACAAAGTGATTCCTTATCTGCTATCTGCCGCCAATTCAATTCAACGCATAAACGCCGCACTCCAGACCGAAACTCCTGAAAATGTAATTTCGGTTAAAGGCAGCCAGTACGATCTGGTTGTGTCACCGGTACCCGGATACCTGCTGATGGTATTTCTTAAACATGCCAAGTCGAATGTGAGATTGGCTGTAGCCTTTGATGCCATTACGAACGCCTTGTCTGAACTTCAGCAAAAGATCAATGAAATCGATCAAGATTACCCGCTCACCACCCACCCTGAAGTGGAACAGGCAATCTCAAAAACAGGTCCACTGACCCTTCCTGAACCAATTCAAGTTGTCGATAACCGGCAAGCTGAAACCGCAGAAGCAACCTCTAAAGATTTTGACAACCTGTTTTCCACAGTAGTAAAGAAAAAGATCAAAAATGAAGATGTAGACACCTTCTGGGATAAAGCGACTGCCGAACCATCGTTCAGCGATTCAAAAGAACCTGGTTTGCTCTCTTTCGATGAAGCAAACCAGTTAGGATTAACCCCCCGCGAAGATAGTACTACTCCGCCGGCTTAGAAGCCTTCCAGATAAGATAAATCAACCAGGTTCATGGGTATCGCAGCAATTTGCTGAAGCATGCCCAACCGGTTTGCGCGTCTTTCCAGATTCTCATCCATTACCATAACTTTATCAAAGAACGCATTAATTACCGGAATGGTGCGATCAAATGCAACACGATACTCTTTTAATGAATTGAATGGTCGGGCTTTTTCTAGCGTTTTAATGGCAGCGTACAAATCTTTTTCTTCCGTATCAACAAATTGGGATTCATCCACCGTATAAAGTTCTTTCTGGTCGCGGGTGATGCGTACGCAGCGAGCATAAGCCTGCAGGAAAGGTAGCCATGATTCATCGCTTATCATATTCGAAAGCTCCCGAATGGCTCTCATCGCACCAGCCGGATTATTTGCCTGAGATGCCAGAACCGCATCCACCACATCATACCGGAATCCCTGGTCAAGCAGATAGCTGCGCAGACGCCCGATAATAAATTCCAGACAGGCTTTCTGAGTTTCGGTTGTCGCAGCAACAGGCAGTGTTTGGGCAGCCAGTTCAAGCCCGGCAGAAATATCAAAGTCCTGATCCCACTCCATCAAGCTAATAACCAGCCCTAATGCGGCACGGCGCTGGGCGAACGGATCCTTTGTTCCGGTGGGAGCTAACCCGGCAGCGAATAAGGCAGCAAGTGTATCCAACCGGTCAGCCAAACCCACCACCAGACCTGTTTTTTTTGAGGGTAAGCTATCTCCGGCAAAGCGTGGTAGATAATGCTCATATATCGCCGATGCAACTTCCGGTTTTTCGCCTGATTTCAAAGCGTAGTACTTACCCATCATTCCTTGCAGCGAAGTCATTTCTACAACCATGTGCGTGACCAGATCAGCCTTACAAAGGCTGGCAGCCCGGAGTGCAGTGTTTTTCTCTTCAGAAGTGAGAGACAATTTCTCATTAAGGTGTGTCGTCAATGCTTCGATTCGCTTAGTTTTTGCCAGCATCGAGCCAAGTTTGATCTGGAAGGTAAGTGTATCGAGCCGGGGTAAGAAGTCTGCCAGTTTCTTCTGCAAATCTTCTTGAATAAAGAAGGCTGCATCCGCAAAGCGGGCACGGATCACCTGGGCATTTCCATCCGCAACGATATCCTCATGCTGACCGTCCCCATTCCGAACGATAATGAAGTAAGGTAGAAGTGATTCTCCTTTTTGCAGGGGGAAATAACGCTGATGTTTTTTCATGACAGAAATCAGCACTTCCTTGGGTAAAGAGAGGTGCTGCTCTTCAAATTCGCCCCGTAAAGCCGTTGGCGCTTCAACCAGGTTTGCCACTTCATCCAGCAGATCTTCAGGAATGATGGGATCAGCACCCGACTCATGCAGAATGCGGTCAACCTGGGCACGTATTGCACTCTTGCGTTCTGCCTGATCGAAGATGATTCCCTGCTTACTTAAGGCAGAGAAATACTCATCCGGTTTTTGGATGGCAATTTCTGCCGGTTCGATGAAGCGTAAACCACGGGTGACTTTAGCGGTTGAAAGTCCGGCATAAGTAAAAGGTATTAACTGCTCTCCAAAGAGAGCCATCAGCCAGCGAATCGGACGCGAGAAAGCCACTTTGCTGCTGTTCCACCGCATAGTTTTATCAAACTTGATTTTTGCAATCAGTTTCGGCAGCTCAACGGCAAAGATTTCTACTGCCGCCTTGCCATTTTCCTGCACCACCGCCGCAGCATAACTACCACCATCCATTTCACGGATTATGAGCGCTTCAGGAGAGATTCCTTTACTTCGCGCAAAACCTTCACCGGCGGGGGTAAGTTTTCCATTGGCGTCAAATGCACGGTTTGCGGGTGGACCTTTCAGCACAACTTCGCGGTTTTCCTGGCGTGGTTGAAGTTCAGTTACATACGCAACCAGTCTGCGCGGAGTGCCCCATACCTTTAATTCGGAGTATCCCAACCTCTGGTCTTTCAGCAAGGCGGTAATTAATTCCTCAAGCTGCTGGATGGCGGAATCCAGGTCGGCAACGGGTAATTCTTCGGAGCCAATTTCAAAAAGGAAAGGTTGAGGTTGATTCGCAACGAAAAATGAACCAGAATCAACGGAGATAGGGTTGCTTTCCATACTGGCGGTATCTTTCAACCAGGGAAATTCCTGCTGCTGCCGTTGCTCAACATAAAGGTCGGCTGTACGACGGGCAAGATCGCGCATTTTTCCAAAAAAAGCCTGACGCTCCGTCACGCCAATCGCGCCGCGGGTATCTAAAATATTAAAGGTGTGGGAGCATTTCAAAATGTAATCATGCGCCGGCAGTACCAAACCCGCATCCAATGCAGCAGCAGCCTCGGCTTCAAACAGAGTGTACATCTGGCGTAGCCGTTCAACATCTGCCAGCTCGAAGTAATATTTGGAATGTTCGTACTCAGCCATGAGATTTACATCCCCCGAAGTTCGTGAGTTGCTCCAGCGGAGTTCTCTGAAGCTGCGCACCTTCTGCAAAGCCATGGCGATTCGATCAAGACCGTAGGTAATTTCTACAGAAACGGGTTCCAGTACCTGTCCCCCCGCTTGCTGGAAGTATGTAAACTGGGTTATTTCCTGTCCATCCAACCAGACTTCCCAGCCTAAACCCCAGGCGCCCAGAGCAGGGCTTTCCCAGTTGTCTTCCACAAAACGGATATCATGCTGACGGGGGTCAATCCCGATTGCCTGCAATGATTCCAGGTAAACCTCCTGTGGGTTGCCCGGATCGGGCTTCAGAATTACCTGAAATTGATAATGCTGCTGCAATCGGTTGGGGTTTTCACCATAACGACCATCATCCGGTCTCACTGAAGGTTCCACATAACCAACATTCCAGGGTTCCGGACCGAGTACCCGCAAAAAGGTTGCAGGGTTCATAGTACCTGCCCCTACCTGGGTGTAATATGGCTGCCAGATTAAACAGCCCTGTTTAGCCCAGAATTCCTGGAGCTTCATGATAATGGTCTGGAAATCGTTGGATTGCGACATGTTTTCTCCGAAATGGAAAGAATAAACAAGATTATACCAAAGCGATGGCAACCAGAGCGAGTTTGTCTGAAACTGGGCACGACACCAAAGATTATCTATAATGGTATCAACTCATTAATTGGAGAAATTATGATGAACAAAGCCAAAGCTATGATTACCGGAGCATCCGCCGGTATAGGTGCTGAATATGCCCGCCAGCTGGCTGCAAGGGGGTACGATCTGATCCTGGTTGCCAGACGCAGGGAGCGGTTGGAGCACCTGGCTGCAGAGATCCAATCTCGCTATCGGGTTGCAATTGATATCCAGCCAGCCGATCTTTCAATATTGAGTGAAATTCAAAGGCTGGAACACCTGATTGAAGAAACAGAAAATCTTGAGGTACTGATAAATAACGCGGGCTTTGGCATTCCAGGTTTGTTTGTAGATACTGAAATTGATTCAATCATGACCATGATAAAGGTTCACATTGAGGCAACGGTTCGGTTAACCCACGCAGCGCTGGCAGCCATGATCTCCCGTGGATTGGGATTCATCATCCAGGTATCATCGGTGAGTGCGTTTACTTCCTCCACCGGAAGCCCGACTTATGGCGCAACCAAAGCATATTTGAATGCATTTACAGATGGCTTGGTAACAGAGCTCTACGACACCGGTGTTAAGGTTCAGGCACTTTGCCCGGGAATGACACGGACAGAGTTTCACGACACACCCCAATATCAGAAATTGCATTTACACGACCGACTGCCTTCATTCGTCTGGATGGATGCTGAAGATGTAGTGCGAGGATCGTTGGAAGCCATCCAGCATGGTAGCGGTATCTATGTGCCCGGTCTAGGTTATAAATTAATCAGAGCGCTGGCATCCCTCGGGTTGATCCGATTGGGGATCAGAGTTTACCAGGCTATCTTTCACCGCAGACCCATTTCTGCGTAAATCAATTACCCAAAACGACCTTCGACGTAATCCTGGGTGCGTTTATCTCTGGGTTTGGTAAAAATATCCTTGCCCGGCGCTGTTTCTATGAGTTCCCCCTGCAGGAAAAAAGCAGCAAAGTCAGCAACACGGGAAGCCTGCTGTACTGAATGTGGTGCGAGGATGATGGTATAGCGTTTCTTGAGATTCTGCATGGAATCTTCAATTTTCCCGGTGGAAATGGGATCCAGTCCACTGGTGGGCTCATCGAGCAATATCACCTTTGGATCCAGAGCGAGAACCCGCGCCAGGCAAAGGCGCTGTTGTTGACCGCCCGACAGAGCAAAACCGCTGGAATCAAGCCGGTCATAAACTTCATCCCACAAAACCGCATCTTTCAGAGTTTGTTCCACTACCCGGTCTAGTAATGCTTTATCTCTTACCCCGGCAACTTCAAGTCCGTAGGTAATATTTTCACGAATTGACATGGGTAAAGGCACCGGACGTGCAAAAACCATCCCCACTTTCCGGCGTAGTTCTACCAGATTGGTTTTGGGTGCAAATACATCCATCCCATCTACAGTGATTGAACCGGAGATGCCGGTTACATCCGCAAGATCATTCAGGCGGTTTAGCGCCCGCAACAACGTGGATTTTCCCCCACCGGCGGGTCCGAAAATAACGGAAATCTGATTAGCTGGAATCGAAAGAGTTATATCCCTGAGACTTTCGTTGCCATCAGAGTATTGCAGAGAGAAATGGTCAATCTCAATTATGTTACTCATGCCATCACCATTGTCTCTTTGCCCTGGCACGGGACCGGATGACCGATGCGATGATATTCATTCCAAGAACAAAAACCAGCAGCACAAGTGCCGTCCCATATTGAATTTGGATCGGCATACCCGGCACTTGCGTGGATATCACAAACAAATGGTATGGTAGCGCCATGGTGGCATCTAGAGGCGAGTGCGGCAGACGCGGTAAAAAGAAGGTGGCTCCGGTAAACAGGATCGGTGCAGTTTCCCCGGCGGCACGTTCCAGCCCGAGGATCACGCCGGTTAGAATACCGGGTATCGATTGGGGAAGGACAATCCGGCGGATGGTCTGCCAGCGGGTGGCGCCCAAAGAGGTGCTGACCACCCGAAAGCTGTTGGGGACTGCCCGCAGCGCTTCTTCGCTGGTACTGATAATGACGGGCAAAGTCATAATCGATAAGGTAAGGCTGGCAGCTAAAATACTGGTACCCAGCTTGAGAAAGATCACAAATATTCCTAGACCGAATAATCCATACACCACTGAGGGGATTCCAGCCAGATTTTGAATAGCTATGCGAATTGTGCGCGTCCAGCGGTTTTCGCTGGCATACTCCGCCAGGTAGATCGCAGCGCCAATGCCCAGCGGAACAGAAAATACCGCCGTCCCCAGGGTGAGGTAGAAGGTACCCACGATCGCAGGTAGAATACCACCGGCGCGCATTCCATCAGATGGCATCTGGGTCAGGAAAGTCCAGTTGATGGCAGGAACACCTTGAATCAGGATATAGATGATCACCGCGATAATGGGAATCACTGTTGCAACTGCCATGACAGTCATCACTCCAAATCCCAGGCGCTCTGCCAGGCGTTTTCCCTGCGGGGTATGCTGAATATGATTCATGACAAAATCCTCTCAGCACGTTTGGGTTGCCGGAAGACAATAGCCGATGCGGTGACATTAACCACGAGGGAAATCAGGAAAAGAATGATGCCGATGAGAAAGAGTACATGATAATGGGTTGAGCCGTTAGCCACTTCTCCCATTTCAGATGCGACAGTGGCGGTCATCGTTCGCACAGGAGCAAAAAGTGAATTCCATTTAAGCGGCAGCACGGGCGCGTTACCGGTGACCATCATCACGGTCATTGTCTCGCCGATAGCCCGCCCCAAACCCAGAATAACAGCGGTCAGCACACCAGATTTTGCAGCAGGCAGTGTGACACCCCAGATGGTCTGCCAGCGGGTGGCACCAACCGCCAGCGCAGCTTCGCGGTATCCTCTAGGTACGGTGTTCAGTGCATCTTCAGCCACAGAGACGATGGTCGGAAGCGCAATCCCTCCCAGAAGTAATGCACCGGTAAATGCGGTCAATCCGGTGGGCAGATCAAGAAATTTTCGTAAAAATGGTGAAACAACCAGAATACCTAGAAAACCTAGCATCACAGAAGGCAATCCGGCTAAAAGTTCTACCAGAGGTTTTAGTATCTCTTTCAACCATTGGGGCGCGATCTCGGAAATATAGATGGCAGTTCCGATACCAAAAGGAATAGCGACCACGGCAGATCCGATGGTTACCAACAGGGTTCCCAGCAACAGCGGAAGAATGCCAAAATAATCTTCAATAGGATACCAGCGTAAACCAGCCAGGCTGGTCAAAGGCACTTCAAAAACAGCGGGGGTACCTTCACTGAGCAGGAAATATAGAATAAGAATGACAAAAAGAATGGATGAGTACCCCGAAACCTGAATGCCGCGGGTGATTAATCGTTCACTCAGAGGAACCTGGTTCTTCATGGCTGGGTATTTCCTTCAATGTATGGCACAAAACCAAGATCGGTCACAATTTCCTGGGCTGTTGGAGAGTAGATCCAATTTATATAATCCAGCAGAGCACCGCTCGGCTTTCCGTTGGTGTACATGTATAAATCACGGGCAATCGGATAACTGCCGTTGTTAACACTTTCCGCGGATGGCATGACATAAGGCTTTCCACTGCTGGAAGCTACAGCGATAGTTTTCACCTCTGGAATGATATATCCAAGACCATCATATCCGATCGCATTCGGATTATCCCTTACTTCGGCGGTAATTCCTTCAGAAGAAGGCAGCAAAAGCGTATCAGTGCTGAACAGGGTTTTATCATCTTTCAGACTGAGTCGTAGCACTGTTTCCAGAAAATAGACATGGGTTCCTGAATTCGTCTCTCGCGATAAGCGAACAATGGGGCGATTCTCCCCGCCGACCTCCACCCAGTTATTGATCTTGCCGCTATAGATATCCCTGATCTGCTGCAGGGTCAGCTCGGATACGGGATTCTCGGGGTTAACGATCACCGCGATTGCATCCCGGGCAACAATATGTTCCACAGGTGTTATATTCCCTTTGAGCGCGTTTGCTTCTTCTTCCGGTTTGATCTCTCTGGAAGCATTCGCTATAGACACGGTGCCGTTAATCAATGCCGCAATACCGGTACCAGACCCGCCGCCAGAAACGGATATCCGCACTTCAGGGTGAACAGTCTGGTATGCCTCCGCCCAGGAGAGGGCAAGGTTTACCATGGTATCGGAACCTTTATTCTCAATATAAACTGCTGAATTTGTAGAATCAGGGGATGTCTGACTATTACAGGCAGAGAGAAGCATCCATATCGCTATTCCAGTGAATATGACCCGTTTGATAGCCATTTGTGGAAATTATACTGTGATTCGCCATATCTTCTGTTCTGGAGAACCTTAAAAATTCTCAAACCGGATCACCGCAGAAATACAAAATTAATTCTGCTGGATCATATTCTTGCCAAGCTTTTTTGATTTTTGTAATAGTTTACTTGCCCTATCAATCATCACATCCAGCGGAGGACATTTCGAAGAACAGGAAAATACTCCGATGCTAGTTGTTATTCGTACTTGTTCATCATCAGGAATTATTTTTTCTGACCAGACGCTCGCCTGAACCCGTTTGGCAATATCGTGAGCTTCATCTTTCCTGGTTTCTGACAAGAGGATAACAAACTCATCACCACCATATCTACCGCACAAATCAGATGCTCGCAGATGTGTTTTAATGGAATTCGCAAATATTTTTAATACATCATCACCCACACTATATCCATATGTGTCATTAAAACTTTTAAAGTTATCAATATCCAGAAACAATAAGCTCATCGGCAAATCATGCCGGTGGGCTCTCTCGACATCGTGGCTGGCAATCTCTTGAAATCCGCGGCGATTATATATACCGGTCAATTCATCCACGATAGCCAGCTTTTGCACTTCGGTATATAACCTGGCATTTTCTATGGCGATGGCAGCCTGGTTCGCGAAAGCCATTAAATGTTTTACGTTATCTCTGGTGAAATATCCCGAGGTCGCCGAATTCATATTCAAGAAACCAATCACTTTATTCTTGATCATCAACGGAAAGCCCGCATAGGAGCGAATCCATTCACCCTGATCTGTCTTCACCCAATCCCGGTAATCACTAACATCGGGAAGGATGAGCGGTTCTCCGGTTTCAGCAATAAACCTGAAGCCCGGGATTTCTACCCAGGGTACACGTAAGATATTCTCCTGCCCTTCCACCTTTTTACCGAATTCGGTATGTATACCGGCATCAGCGCCATCAATTAACATGATCTGGGCTGAATCAAATTTTATAAACCGGTCTAAATTCTTTAATATCTCATCAAATACCTGGGTGATTTCCAGGCTGCTATTAATCAGGGATGTGGTATCCAAAAGCGCTTCCATGAATCTCTGGTAGCGAATATCAATTTCGTGGGAACGAAATCGCTCAATCGCCCCTGCCACCTGTGTGGAGACATACTCAAGAATTGATTTTTCTGCTTCTGTGTATCTGATCTTCTCATCGTACGATTGGACTACAACAGCACCCAAAACCTCACCTTCCGCATTTTTAAGTGGAACACCCAGCCAATCCACAGATGTTGTACCAATATCCCTCACACCATGTTCTTGATTGAGTTTGCGATAATTCTCTGGTCTTGCAAAAAATGTTTGCCCGGTTTTCAGAACATATTCAGTCATCCCATTGCTAAATTTTCGCGGACCGGGATTTGGATCATACTGGTCCACAAAATACGGAAAAGTAACACTATTCTCAGATTTATCCCACAGGGCAATAAAAAAATTCTCTGCCGGAATCAATCCTTTAATGATCCGGTGAATTTCGGCAAATAACTCGTTCTGATCGGTGACCCGGCTTGCCAGAGACGCAATTTCATACATTGATGATTGAATTAGCTTTGCATTTTCCCGTTCGGTAATATCTTCAACAATGGCGATTCCCCCATCTACTCTCGAACCAGAAATACAAATCGGGCTGACAGCAACATGAATAATCATGCGCTTATTGGTAGTCAGAGAAAAATATTCTCCAGTCAGATCCACTTCCTCTCCAGCTAGTGCCTGAAGTACGCCTTCGTTAACTTTTGAACGTGGGATGGTTGTTAAATTCATCCCGATTAACCCTTCGCGCGATGATTCAACAATTTCCACAAAGCGATCATTTACATCAGTGACGATCCCTTCCTGGTTAAAATGGATAATCCCGATGGGAGAATTTGTGAAAATGGAGCGGAATCTGGCTTCATTATTACGTAGCTGCTCTTCAGCCCGAATTCTCGCCTGTTGATTTTGCCAATCAGAGACCGCGCGTTGAATAATATGAAATAAATCCTGATATGTTTCGTTACTCTTAGTAACATAATCCTGGGCGCCAGATTTGATGGCGTCCACCGCGAGATGTTCATCGCCCAGACTCGTGATGATGACAACCGGGAATTTCACACTACCTGCATGATGAGATAAAAACTCTGTTCCTCTACCGTCAGGCAGGTTGAGATCAGTGATAACCAGATCTGCGTGCTTCTCATTCAGCCACTTGAATGCTTCCTCAAGATTGACAACATGATGCAATGTAATTTGCTGGGAATGTCGCAGCAGCGATCTTAAAGCCAATTCGGCATGATCTTGGTTATCTTCAACCAGTAAGACTTGCAGGGGAGAAGCTTCAGTCATTTTCAGCCTTTACTTCTTGCTTTTAATGATCGGTAGAGTGAAAACGAATTTACTGCCGGAACCCTTACCATCTGATTCAACCCAGATTTTCCCGCTGTGGTTTTCTATGATCCTTTTTACCAGCGCCAGCCCAACGCCAGTACCTTCTGTTGTGGGATCCAGTTTCTCAAATAAACCAAAAATCTTATCCTTGTTCTTGGGGTCGATTCCGATCCCGTTATCTTTCACAAAGAATTCAATATCTGCATCAGTTTTCTGGAATCCAATTTCCACGTGCGGATTCGCCTGTGATCCCATATATTTGATCGCGTTTTCAAGCAGATTCTGAATCGCTTCCGTCAGGCGTGTTCGATCCCCATAAACCACGGGCATCCCCGGCATAACCTCAACTTCAACTGCTCTGGCAGAAATGCTACCCGCTAATATTTCGATGGCATCCTGCACAACACCATCAAATGGAATCTCTGATGGATGGCTGCTCACTCTTCCAATTCGGGATAATTCCAGCAAGTCATCGAGCAGTTGCATCATTTTATCAGCGGCAGAACCAATCCTGGTTATATCAGATTTCACTCGATCGTCATCATGTGTACGAATATCCTCGCCAAGATACCCTAGAAATCCTTTAATAGTAATGATCGGGCTTTTCAAATCATGCGAGACAGTGTACGTAAATCTTTCCAACTCGGCATTTTTTCTTTCAAGTTCAGTGTAAAGTTTACGCTGTGCTTGCTCAGCCTTCTTGCGGTCAGAAATATCCCGGGAAACGCCCAATACTTCAATGGGCATATTATTCTCATCCACGATATAAACACTCGATACTTCCGTCCATACGGTACTGCCGTCTTTGCAGGTTTGCTCCACCTCCTTGAGTTCAACTGACTTGTCAATATCATTGTTTTCTGCAATCTCAGCAAATTTTTCCTGGATCCAGCGGGTTACATTTTGAAAAGATTCCGGGGTCATACTCTTTTCGACAGGCTCCGCCATCACCTCTTCCACCGTGTACCCGCGTAACCCTTCCACAGATGGACTGACGTATTTAAACCTTTGGGTCCGCAAATCCAATATCCAGATCACATCTTTCATGTTATCTGCAAGCAGTTTATATTTTTGTTCGCTCTCGCGCAGAACCCGTTCCACTTCCATTCTTTCGGTTATATCGCGCGCTGCAGCATACACCAGATGTTCATGCGGGTGGGATATCCATTCAATAAACCGGTAAGACCCATCTTTATGCCTGTAACGATTGACAAACCGCATCACCGGTTGCTGGGCTGTTAATTGCGCCACAGCATTGTTGGTTTTTTGAATATCATCAGGATGGATAAAATCAAAAAACTTGTGCTGTAACAACTCTTCTATGGGATATCCGAGTGTAGTTTCCCAGGCGCGGTTGAGCTTTAGAAAATTTCCGTCTACATCAGCGATGCATAACAGATCAAGAGCCAGGTCAAAAAATGATTCCAGCAACAACATGCTTTCTATTAACGCTTCGTCAGCCTGTTTTCTATCGGTGATATCCTCGGCTATTCCGGCATATCTAATGACTTCACCGGCATCATTCTTTACCGGCAGGGTTCGGGCATGGATCCATCGCACCTCTTTACTGGGGCGGACAATCTTGTACTCAACATCAAACTCAACCTCATTTTGTATTAACGCCATCTGGCGTTGCATCACCCACTCTTTATCATCCGGGTGGATGCTTTCCACAAATGAGTTCGGATCATCGTAAACAGATTGGCAGCTTCGCCCAAATACCCTCTCATATTGCGGGCTGATATACAACATCTGATACGTTTTTGCATCCCACAGCCAGATAATTTCATTGATGGTTTCTGTAAGCTGCTTGTATTGCTCCTGAGAATGGATGAAGTCTTCTTCTATCTTTTTTCGATCGGTAATGTCGGCATGCGTCCCTATCATCCGCAGGGGTTTACCATCCTTATCTCGGTCAGTGATTTTTCCGCGGTCCAGAATCCACTTATAAGAGCCATCTTTACATAAGAGCCGGTGCTCAGATCGATATTCCGGTGACTCTCCTCGAATATGTTTCTGTATCTCTGCAACAACCATATCAAAATCATCCGGATGCACCTTTTTGCTCCAGCTATCCAGCGAGGCATCGATCTCCTCCTCGCAGTAACCAAGCATTTTGCACCATTGGGCAGAGAAATACACCTGATTGGTTGCCAGGTTCCAATCCCAAACACCATCCCCTGCACCTTCGAGTGCGTATTTCCATCGCTTTTCACTTTCGCGCAGATTCTCTTCAATCATCTTCTGTTCGGTGATATCCCTGAAAACAGAGAGAACCCCGTTCACCATACCCGATTTATCCCACAGTGGGTATTTGCTCCGCTCAAACCAGATCACGTTCCCATGACTATCCTGGCTCTTTTCAATGCTGTGCAGAATTGGCTTTCCGGTTTCAATCACCTTCTGGTCTTCTTCTCGGGATTGTTTACTGATGCCGGGATATCTCAAGAAATCATCCAGATGTTTTCCTACAATCTCCAGAGGCTTTTTCAATCCAATATAATCAGCATATTTATCATTACACCCGCGGTATGTTGAATTGCAATCCTGCCAGGCGTAGTAAATCAGAGAGGTATCCATCACCTGCAACAACAGGGTCGGGTCAATTAATATTTCTTCACTTTCCTTACCACGCTGAAAGTCTGATTGACCGGATTTATCTTTTTTTGCATTCATAATCAACCTGTAATTAGTCAACAATGCCAATTTCCAGATTATGTTTGCATAATCTGGAAATTGGAATTTTCATTTATTAAATATTATAAAAATTCTCGAAATTTTTTCAAAGATATATTAAAACCTCCACTATGCTATTTCTGACATCCTTTTAGATCATTGATTTTTCCAACCACATCGTGGGATATGGAATCCAGTTGCTCATACATTGATTGCGCACCGGCTTTGTTCCCGTGATTTTTGAGCGTAATCGTCTGTTTGAGGGCATCATGAAATTTTTGATGAGGAATCTCCAGTGCCTTAAATTCTTTGGTATTCCCATACTCCTGCTGACCGAGTCCATAATACCAGCGTCCCAGCGAGCATTCATGGTGATTGGGTGTATCAGTTTCTGAAAGCACTTCAACATCATCTAATACCCGCTTTGCTCGGGCAACCCAGTTTTTATGGGCTTGAATATATACTGTGCATTCAGAGGCAATATCTTTGCTGTCGCTCTTGGAAACTTTAAACTGAAACACAATCTCATTAAGTTGTTGTGCCAGCGAAGCAAGTTCCTGCGCAGAAGCGGATACTTCTTCCACCTGAGCAGTCATTTCCTCTGCAGAAGCGGATACTTCTTCCACGGCTGCCGAGTTTTCTTCTGACACCGATGCAATGCTTTCGATTGCCTGGGTCACTTCAGAGGATGATGCTGCCATCTCTTCTGTGGCTGCTGTGTTTTCTTCCACAACCGCAGAGACTGAATCTACCGCAGAGACGAGCTCATTGGCGGAGGCTGCCATCTCCTCAGCTGCTGCAGCTGCCTGCTCTGCCTGGTCGTTAACAGCTTCAGCAGCTTTTAATATCTCATCCAGGGCAATACCGGCTTCACCCGCGTAGGTAACGCCATTATCAACTTCATGTGCGCCATCTTCCATCGCCTTCACAGCATCAGATACGGTTGCCTGGATATCCTTGATTAATCCCCCAATTTCTTTCGTCGCACTTGATGCACGCTCAGCCAGCTTCCGCACTTCATCGGCCACCACTGCAAAGCCCTTACCCGCTTCTCCTGCGCGTGCCGCTTCAATTGCCGCATTGAGAGCCAGAAGATTTGTTTGTGAGGCAATATCTTCAATGGCAACAACGATATCGCCAATCTGGTCTGAACGGCTGCCCATCTCAGACACTTTCTCCGCCGAAAGACCGACTGCTTTTTTAATGGATTGCATTCCGTTCAAGGTTTGTTCAACAGTTTTGGATCCGCGTCGGGCAGCATCAGATGCATTGGCAGATTGCGTAACAACTGCCTGTGCGTTCCCTGCCACCTGTTCAATCACAAAAGAAAGCTGCCCGGTAATGGTTGAAGCTTTCGCTGCTGCCGTCGCCTGTTCCTGCGCGCCCCGGGCAACGCCATCGATTGCCCTCGCCATTTCATCCACAGAAGATGCGGTCTTATTTACCGCTTCTGATTGTTGCGTGGTTCCTTTTGCCACCTGCTGGATGGTGGTGGCAATCTGATTGGTAGCCATACCTGCCTGGTTGGATGCGCTGGCAAGTTCACCGGATGCGGTGCTGACCCGCGTGGCAGATTCCGCTACATCCATGATCGCCTTGCGCAGGTTGTCTACCATCCGCAGGAAGGCGTTGCCCAATTTATCCTCGTTGCATTTGGGTGCAAACTCAATAGATAAGTCATTATTGGCAATGGTATCTGCCACATTCGCCATTTCAGTTAAATAATCTTCGGTCGCTGCCAGTGCGCTGATGGCAATACCCATTTCATCCTTACGGGCAAGCAAAGCTGCTTTGGTTTTTTCATCCGTATCATGGCTGATAATCCCCTTTTGCAGCTTCTTGAGGGCATTCGTCATAATTTGTAACGGCTTGTTAATGCTATTGGTAATTACCATGGCTATGATGATAGATAAAATAATAGCCACCAACGCTACTGCGAGAATGGATATCCACCCATTTCTAAAAGTGGTTTCACCTTCCTCATTTAATCGGGCGGATTCCTGCAAATTAATCTCAACAAGGGAATCCATAGCCGCAGCGATTTGCTTTCTGTCCTCGGCTACTGTTCCCCCATCCAGAATCATTGCAAGCGCCTGGTCATCGTTGCCGGCATCCACTTCTTTAATAAATAAACTCACCTGGGTAAGATAATCCGTGTAAGCAGCATCAAATTCCTTTAATCCTGCAACTTCACTTTCCATCAGGTTGGTTGCACGATACTTATCCATCATTTCATTGATGGTTTTTTCAGCTTGTTGTATCTCGATAAGGGTCTGCGCCCGTTCTTCTTTGACAAGCAAATATTTATACACATCCCCGCGGATGCGGAATAATTCGACCTCGGCAGCGCCAAGATCGCCCACCGGTACAAGCCGGTCAGCATACATGGTATTCATGCCTTCATCAACCGAGCGTGTCGATGTAAACCCGATCACCCCGATTACCACCATCAGAATGCTGACAACTAAAAATCCACCAAAAAGCTTAATAGCTGTTTTTGCATTGTTAATGAGATTCATACCTACCCTCCAGGACCTGAATTGTTTCTGGCTGCAAAATCACATCGAATTGAATTGGATTGCTCCATTCGTGAAGTCTGTTATGAAGTATTTTCGATTTTTCAGGGGAATCTCATCTGGAAGGTTTGTCATTTGTCAGATCAGTCATGGCACTTTTCCTGATATTCCGCCCCTGGTTCCTGCTCCTTGATCAGGGATTAACCATTATTTGAATAAGCTCTTGATGCTTGCTTTCATTATTAAATATTTTGCTTGAAAGTCGAAAATGCAATTACAAACTCTGTGTTTCTAGCATAGCAAGCCGTTTGTATTTAGCAATTAAGCTCAACAAAAAATTAGATTAAATCTACATTAATAAATTTGCAGTATTTACCCTGGTTTCTGAGCATCTCTTCTGCGGGTATAAAATTATCACCATCTCATTTGAGATAATTTGCATCTTTGCTTAACAAAATGGCATGTCTTAGCTATAAGAAATACTCTTCCCCGTTCTTCAATAATTTTGAGGGAAGAGTATTTTCGGTTATTGATGTTTTTTCGGTTGACTATTTAGATCGATTTCAACTCATTGATCCTGCTTGACACCTCGTGAGACTGGCTTTCCAGTTGTTCGTAATAATTCAGCGCGCCAGATTTATTACCTTGATTATTGGCAGCAACCATCTGCTTGAGCAGATCATGGAATTTTCTATGCGGTCCTTCCAGGTCCTGGAACTGCTTTTTCGATCCAAGCTCATGTTTTCCGATGCCATAATACCATTTCCCGAGCGAGCAATTTTCGTGAGTTGGCACCTCAGATTCTGAGATTGTTTCCACATTTTCAAGGATTCGTTTCGCGCGTGTTACCCAGTTCTTATGAGCCTGCACGAAAATGGTGCACTCTCTGCTGAGATCTCCAGAATCATTGCTCTGTGTTTTGAATTGAAATACGATTTCATTGAGCTGCTGTGCCAGTGCTGACAACTCCTGAGCAGAGGCAGAGACTTCCTCCACCTGCGCGGTCATCTCTTCTGCTGAGGCAGAAACCTCTTCCACCGCAGCGGAGTTTTCTTCAGAGACGGATGCAATTCCTTCAATAGCTTGCGTAACCTCAGAGGAGGAAGCTGCCATCTGTTCGGTAGCAGCGGTGTTTTCTTCCACCACAGCAGACACCGAATCAACGGCAGATACCAGTTCATTGGCAGAGGCTGCCATCTGCTCGGCAGCGGCTGCTGCCTGCTCAGCTTGTTCATTCACTGCTTCAGCAGCATGTAATATTTCATCCAATACAGCTCCTGCCTGGCTGGCAAGTTCCACACCTGTCTCCACTTCTTTCGCCCCGTTACCCATCGCCGATACTGCTTCTGATACCGTCGCCTGAATACCTTTGATCAGGTCACCGATTTCACGCGTGGCTGATGCTGAGCGTTCTGCCAGCTTTCGTACTTCATCCGCTACCACCGCAAAACCCTTACCAGCTTCACCTGCCCGCGCCGCTTCAATAGCTGCGTTCAGAGCCAGCAGATTGGTTTGCGATGCTATATCTTCAATGGTGGTAATAATGTCACCGATCTGACCGGACCGCATACCCATTTCCTGCACTTTTTCCGCAGAAAGTCCCACTGCCTTTTTGATTGAATCCATCCCCTGCAGGGTCTGGCTGACTGTGACCGCACCCTTGCGGGCAGCTTCCGCCGCGAGGGATGAATCACTGACCACCGCCTGGGCATTCCCTGCTACCTGTTCGATAACCGTGGAAAGCTGACCGGTGATGGTGGAAGCTTTTGCAGCCGCTGTCGCCTGCTCCTGCGCTCCTCTGGCAACGCCATCGATTGCTCGCGCCATTTCATCTACGGAGGATGCAGTTCGATTTACACCTTCAGATTGTTGTGAGGTGCCTTTGGCAACCTGTTGAATCGTGGCGGCAATCTGGTTGGTCGCCATCCCTGCCTGATTGGCTGAACTAGCTAATTCGGTGGAAGCATTACTGACCTGATTTGCCATCTCTCCCAGCGATTTAACCGTATTGAGTAGATTTTTTGTCATACGGGCAAACGCATTCCCCAATTGGTCCTGCTGCGATTTTGCCTGAAATTCAATAGTCAGGTCATTATCAGCAATCGTATCAGCAACGTTTGCCATTTCTTTGAAATAACCCACCAGGTTTTCGAAATCACGGCTGATTTCACCTAATTCATCCGCTCGTTTGGAAATGGCAACAATTTCCTTGGGATCAATCCCTGTGACATTGGCATCGCCAACCGCGAGCAGTTTGGCTCCCTTTGTAATAGTTTTAATGGGTCGGGAAATTGCCCCGGCTACAAAGTAGAGGGCAACCAGAGAGATAACTAAAAGAATTAAACCCAATCCGATCATAACCCACATCCCATTCGTGGCTTCACGGGTAATTTCATTTAAGGGTAAGGTCATAAAGACTGCCCAGGGTTTGGGATACAAGCCAATGTTCATCGGAGAGCTCACCAGTACATCGCCTTCATCTAATTCCAATAATTTCTCTCCAGCTTGAATTACTTTCAAATCTTCTGCATAATCTTCGTGAATTACGCTGATGGGCTGGGTAATGAGTTCAGGCTGTCCGGTAGCTCCGGCAATTGTTCCAGAATTACTGAAAATCTGCATCTGCGCTTTCGGATTGTATGCCGTAACCGTGTCCGCATATTCCTGCAGGAAATCCAGGGTCATATCCACACCGGCAACCCCGTAAAATTTGCCGTTCACGATGATGGGCGCCATAAACGAAGTCATCAGCACCTGCTTGTCACCAATCGGATAATAATACGGATCAGTTACCACTTCCTGCATGGTTTGCTTGGGTAGTGTGTAATACTGGTATGCCGGGTCATCTTCTGCCATGCGCGGTAAAAACGTGAGGGCAATCGAATTGCCTTCACGGTACCAGTAGGGCGAAAAATGTCCGGTTTCATCAGTGTTGCTGGTATTTGCAAAAACTTTATCAGCACCATCGAAAGCATCCGGTTCCCACTCGGTGGAGACACCAAAAAATTGCGGGTTCTGTGCCAGCACATTTTTCAACATAGCAGTTACATCTGCCCGGCTTAATTTCTGCCCGCTGGAAGCCTGTGAAGCGAGCATCTGCGCCATGGTGCGCGCTGCATCCAGCGGAATTTCCATTTCTATTTCAATAGATGTTGCTCGAGCAGCCGCTTCGGATGCCAGAGCTTCTTCTGAGGTTTGCAGAGTATTCTGTCGGGTAGTTACAGCGCTGTAGGCAGTGATAACCCCCACGGCTACCAATAAGCACAACGCCACCCATAATAATATAGATACCTGTATCGAACGAATTTTGAACACAGTAACCTCCCGGGAATTAAATTGGTACAGGTGGGACTCTGTTATTACCCAAGTCCTCCACAATAAGCATACGCCGGAACAGGTCTTTCCAGAGTTAAAGACGTGTGATTTCTGAATTAATTCCAGATAAAGAAATATTTACCCGTTGTGCAATTTACCAATAACAGGAATCAACCCGCAATCGCAACTTGATTTGCCCCTCCTCCGTAGATAAGGGTAGAAAACAGGCATCAACCATGCATCTAATGTTGAAAATTGATATGCTCAGATGATTGTGTTCAAGACTTGCATTCTATATAATAAAGTTACCTGGAGGGTGGCATGGAAAAGACAGTAAAAATATTGATTGAAAAGCACCCGGATGGCTTTATTGCTTATCCGTTGGGGTTGAAGGGTGTGGTGATTGGATGTGGAGAATCGGAAAAAGAAGCCCTCTCAGATGTACGTTCCGCGATTCTCTTCCATGTTGAAACCTTCGGTCCCGAAGTGTTCGGCACCGGTCCGCTCATTATGGATGCCATGCTGGCAGAAACGGGTATTAGCGTATGAGCAGCGCCATCCCCGAAGTGGCACCTAAAGAGCGCGTGATCAAGGCACTCGAAGAACTGGGCTATCGTGTTGTCCGCCAGGGGACGCATATTGCCTTCAGCTATTACACCGCCAGCGGTGTGCAATACCCCCTGACCATCCCAAACCAGATCGCTTATAACGCCTCCACCCTGCGCGCCATCCTCAGCCGGGCGGGTATCACCAAGCAGGATTTCCTCGCGGCTTACGCCAAAGCATGATATCTGATTTTGACAAGTATTGAGCTTCCCATCCGGGAAGCTTTTTTGTTACTTCTGACAGGTTGCATCCCGTCTCGTAATTCCATAGAATATATTAGAACATATATTCTATGGATAAAACACAACCCCAACCTAACTCTGAAGAAATTGCTCCCGGCAAACGTGGAGCACCCAAAGGGAACCTGAATGCGCTCAAACATGGTTTCTATAGTGAACGCTTCCGTACCGGTGAACTGGATGCGTTGGTGCAAATTCCAAAGGGCAGCATCCAGAACGAGATCGCCGTCCTCAGGGTAATGACCCGCCGGGTCGCAGCCATGCTGGAAGAAGGCGCCTCTCCCGATGATGTTTTTGAATTCTACAAACTCATGGGGCTGATGTGCACACGCATATCCTCTCTGCTGCGTACAGAAAAACTGCTTGAAGTTGGCAATCAAAACAGCAGCATACTCGAAACCATTCGTGACCACGCAGATTACCTGATTCGCATGAAAGATGAAAATGAATGGCTTTTCCCGGGAGAGAACGTAGAAAATCAGGATGAAGAGCATGACTGATTCGGATATCAATGCTTTTTTCCGCTGCGCCCTGGCAAACCCTATGGCTTTTGCCCGCCTCAACAGCCGGTTGATTTTTCGCCCCTACCAGGTGGAAGCAGCTCGGGCAATCGCACATTCCATTCTTCACCAGCGCGGGTTAAGCCTGGTGGTGATGTTTCCCCGCCAGAGCGGAAAAAACGAACTACAGGCAAACCTCGAAAGCTGGCTGCTGACCCTCTACTCTCACCTCGATTTGGATATTGTAAAGATCAGCCCCACCTGGAAACCGCAGAGCCTGAATGCCATGTATCGTCTGGAACGTCTGCTCAAGAATGGGGCTATCACCAGAACGCTGTGGAAAAAGGAGAGCGGATACATCTACCGCATCGGCAGGTCACGCATCAGCTTTTATTCCGGAGAGCCGCAAGCCCATATTGTCGGTGCCACCGCCTCCCTGCTACTCGAGATCGATGAAGCCCAGGATGTGGGAATTGCTAAATATGATAAGGAAATTGCCCCTATGGCTGCCAGTACCAACGCCACCCGCGTTTTCTGGGGTACTGCCTGGACCAGCCAGACCCTGCTGGCACGCGAACTGCGGGCTGCCCGCAAGCTGGAGGAGCTCGATGGAATCCGCAGGGTGTTTCGGATCAACGGAGAGGATGTTGCCCGGGTCGTACCCGCCTACGATGCGTTTCTGCGCGGGCAGGTGCAGCGGATGGGCAGGATGCACCCTATGGTCCGCACACAATTCTTTTCAGAAGAGATCGATGGCGAAACAGGCATGTTCTCTGTGGAACGGCAGGCATTCATGCGCGGATCGCACCTCCGCCAATCAGAGCCATCTCCCGGCAGAGTTTACGTCTTCTTGCTGGATGTGGGCGGTGAAGAAGCCAGTGTTCCGGCAGAACAGTCCATTTCCCGCTCCAGAGAGCACGATGCCACCGCCCTCACCATCGTGGAGGTCGATCTTTCCACCCTGCACGATACCCGTCTGAAAGCCCCCACCTATAAGGTGGTGAACCGCCTGCTCTGGCGCGGCAGCGGTCAACCTGCCCTGTATGATCAAATCCTGGCGCTTGCCGGGCAGTGGAAACCCCGTCATATTATCATCGATGCCACCGGCATCGGCGCCGGGCTGGCTGGCTTTTTATCAAAAAGCTTTCCTGCCCGGACCAAACCCTTTATCTTTACCGCAGCCAGCAAGAGCCGTCTGGGCTGGGATTTTCTGGCGGTGATAGATACCGGTCGCTTTCAGGATCATCTCCCCGACCCGGCGGATGGAGCGCAGGCGGTGTTCTGGCGCGAGGTGCAGCACTGCCAGATGCAGGTGCAGGCAGGTCCTGCGAAGATTATGCGCTGGGGAGTTCCCGAAAATTGTGCAGACCCTGCCAGCGGAGAGAAAATCCACGATGACCTGCTCATCTCGGCAGCCATGTGCGCCTTGCTCGATTCATTTCGCTGGGGTGGTCAGATATCAGGGGCTGGCTTCTTCCAGATTCAGGATCCATTGGAAAATATTGGCAAATTGTTTTAAAGCAAACAGGCTGGAGCTTTTGCTCCAGCCTGTTCTGAAATCAGGGATTACAGGTCGCGTTTAAATATCCGCCCGGGTTGCCAGGGGGTGCCCAGCGCGGGCAGCAGCCAGCGGTCCACGCCCAGCCAGCCGGCAGTCTTCCAAGCCATGATCAGCATAATGGCAATCACAAACAGCACCGGATTGGTGCTCGCGGTGCCCGCCATCATGAAGTTCCAGTTCATGAAACCACCAAAAAAGGCGGCGATGCCGGTGAACATGCCCAAAATGAGCGCTGTGCCGATCAGTAATTCACCAACCAGCACGAGTTTGGCAAACCAGGTATAGGCGCCGGCATCCAGCATGGATTGCAGGAAGGTGCGGTACCAGTCGAAGGCAATTGCCGGACGGGCTGGCGCTTCAGGGATCAGTACCGCGCGTTCCCAGAAACCTTTGAGCGATTCACCTGAAAGCCAGGCGGGGTTCTGCAGTTTACCCAGCCCTGAATTCAGCCATGTGTAACCAAGATACAGGCGGACGACCAGCCAGAGCCAGGACCAGCGCACATTGCCGAATAGCGTCTGTGCGAAAGGCGGATCCAGTAAAACGAGGGAAGGCTTTACAGCCGTGTTTGAGCTCATACATTCTCCTTATGATCGAAATAATTAGGATAATTATTATCTTATTTATGATAATTATACTCCGCTTTATCCATTTAACAAGATCCATTCTTCCAGATTCAGATGTTTTATACAGTAAGAAAATACCTGGTATGAAATTTTCTACATTATGTATATTATACTTGACATTTAGTAAAATTAGTATTACTATATGTCCATCAAACATAACCTATTTTTGTATGGAGAGTAACAAAATGTCTTATCAGGAAAAACGAACATTGGCAACCATGACCAGCGGCATCCTCGTGCTGGCTGCCTACTGCATCTACGCCTTCGGTGGCGGCGGTGCTGAAACATTCGCAGCAAATGATCTGCGCACCCGGGCAATCACCATGCTGGTTTTTATCGGCGTGGGTGTGGTCGCCACCATCATCATTCAAATTGTCTTCCACATATTCTTCTCTGCTGCCGTTGCCATCCGTGAGCGGAACTGCGAAGAGGATGAAGTGGAAAAACAAATCAAGATCGAGATGATCGAAGATGAGCGCGATAAGCTGATCGAGCTGAAATCCTCCAAAGTCGGTTTCATCTTCGCCGGAGCCGGATTCTTCCTCGGGTTGATTGCCCTGGTGCTGAACTTCCCCGCCATCGTCATGCTGGATATCGTCTTCATCAGCTTCAACATCGCCTCACTTATCGAAGGAGTCACCACCATCATCTACTACCGAAAGGGTGCCGCCTATGCCTAAAAAAATGCTGGTTACCAACAATATTCGCAAACTGCGTTTCTTCGCCAACGAAATGACGCAGCTGGAACTGGCGGAAAAAGCCGGTGTCTCCCGCCAGACGATCATGGCAATTGAAGCCGGTAAATATTCACCCACACTCGAACTCGCTTTCCGTATTGCCGACGCCTTCGGTGTAAAGATCACAGAAGTATTTGATTACGAAGTAATTGGAGAAAAGTAAGAATGAAAACCTTGCAACACACCGGCGGGATCTCCGCCATCGTAGCCGCTGCTACCTACCTCTTTGCCATCGGACTGGCTTCCACCCTGCTGGCGCCCATGACAGACCTGTCTCTCGGTTTTACAGAATACATGACCTTTCTGACCGCGAATCAGACCCTCATCTTCATCTGGCACTTTACCATGTACATCATCAACGGCATCTGCCTGGTGTTTCTCGCCCTCTCGTTGTATGACCGCCTCAAAGATGGTTCTCCCGTGCTTGCCCGGGCTGCCACCGTGTTCGGATTTTTGTGGATCGCGCTGGTGTTCGCCAGCGGACTGATCACCAACTACGGCACCTCGGCGCTTGTCAGCCTCCATGCCGTGGATCCCTCCCGGGCGGAATCACTCAAGCTCTACCTCGAGACCATCACCCTCGGCATCGACAGCTCCGATAAACTGCTCGGCTGCCTGTGGGTCGGACTCACCAGCCTGGCTGCCTTCAGAATCCGCGCGCTGCCCAGAGCGGCTGCCGTGCTGGGGATGCTGATCAGCGTGATGGGCTTGCTCGGGTCCACCGTACCCGCGCTGATCGCCATCAGCTACGCCTTTGGCGTGGGTGTCATCGTCTGGTGGCTGTGGGTTGGCATCGCCCTGCTACACCGTCCAGCTGCTGCATCCCTCCCGCTGGTGAAAAATATCCAGCCGGTGTAAAAATTCATGCCCGATATACGCGCCGCACAAATCTGCCCCCCAAAAACCTACGGGGCAGATTTGTGTTATCATCCCTTCCAGCATAGAAAGGGCTGAACATCATGGAGAACAACTCACACAAACTGCCGGTGATTGTATTCGACTTCGGGGGCGTGCTGATCGATTGGGATCCGTACTACCTCTACCGCACCCTCCTGGGCGAAGACCGCCAGCTCACCCTGAACTTCCTGCACGAAACGGATTTTTCCACCTGGAATATCGACAACGATCGCGGCATTCCATTTGCCGAAAACGCAGCCCGGTTGATTGCGCGCTTCCCGCACTACGAAGACCTCATCTGGGCGTACCACGAGCGCTTCCTCGAGACGGTCGGCGGCGCCATCCAGTCCACCGTGGATATCCTCCACGAGCTTAAGGCTGCCGGTCACCCCATCTGGGGACTCAGCAACTGGCCTGCTGATAAGTTCGCGCAGGTTCGACCGCTTTTCCCCTTCTTCGCAGCCTTTGACGGAATGGTCATCTCGGGCGAGGTGGGTCTGGTCAAACCCGAAAAGCCCATCTTCGACTACCTGCTGGCGCAGGTCGGCTGCCCCGCGGCGGATTGCCTGTTCATCGATGACAACCCGCCCAACATCGCCGCCGCCAGCGGATATGGCTTCCAGACCATCCGCTTTACCTCCGCAGATGCTCTGCGAAAAGAATTGATGGCTCTGGGAATACTGAGCTAACCGTATCCATCCTTCTCCTCAGTAGGCTTTTATGTGTGTAACAATAAGACCCTATTCTGTCATGCTGCCTTGCCCCAGCGGGTTGCATTGCTTGTCATTCTGCCTTGCCCTGGCGGGCTAGGCCAGGGAGCGTAGCGAAGAATCTCTTCACAGATTACTGGTACTACAGACTTTCGCAGAGATTCTCCCTCCAAGAGGGTGCTTTTCAATCGCCTTTTCAAGGCAGAATGACATATGAGGATTTGCGTAAAAAGCCAACATTATCTATACTTCTCGCAGGTGGATTTTCACCCACAAGGGAAACACACAGCAAGAACGGATGGAAAGCTCCCATGCCCAAACCGATCACCCGCAACACCCTCTTCTACGGGGATAACCTCGACATCCTGCGCGAGTACATCCCCGATGAATCGGTAGACCTCATCTACCTCGACCCGCCCTTCAACAGCAACCGCTCGTACTCGGTGCTGTTCAAGGATGAAAAGGGCATGGATAGTGAAGCGCAGATCAACGCCTTCGATGACACCTGGCACTGGAACGAGCGCGTCTTCCGCAACCTCATCGTCAGCGCGCCGCTGCACGTGGCGTCGATGCTCGACGCGATGCACGGATTCATCGGCGAGAATCAGATGATGGCGTACCTGGTGATGATGGCTGCCCGCCTGGTGGAACTGCACCGCGTGCTCAAACCCACCGGCAGCCTGTACCTGCACTGCGACCCCACCGCGAGTCATTATCTGAAAGTAGTCATGGACACAATATTTGGCGTGGAAAACTATGCAAATGAGGTGGTTTGGAAGCGAACGAGTGCGAAAGGATTAGCTTTTACTCGATTTGCTTCTAATCATGATATTTTATTAAAGTATTCAAAAACCCAGAATACTACATGGAACCCACAATACACAGAGCATAACCCAGATTATTTAGATAAATTCTATCGATTTATAGAACCCAGAACTGGACGAAGATATCGATTAGATAACCTAGCAAATCCTAATAAAGACCGACCTAATTTAACTTATGAGTTTCTAGGGGTCACAAGAGTCTGGCGGTGGACTAAAGAAAGAATGGAAAAAGCATATCGGGATGGTTTAATTGTACAAAACAAACCCGGTAGTGTTCCTGCTCTAAAAAGGTATTTAGATGAACAAGAAGGAACACCTGTAGGTGATACATGGGTTGATATCTTACCAATACAATCTCAAGCTGCCGAACGGTTAGGCTACCCCACCCAGAAGCCGCTGGCGCTGCTCGAGCGCATCATCCAGGCATCCAGCAACCCCGGTGATGTAGTCCTCGATCCCTTCAGCGGCTGCGGCACCGCCATCGCCGCCGCCCAGAAACTGGGGCGCAGGTGGATCGGCATCGATATCACCAATCTCGCCATCGCCATGCACAAGAGCCGCCTCAAAGACATGTACGGTCTGCTGCCCGAAAAAGATTACGATGTCATCGGCGAGCCGGTCGACCTGAACGGCGCGAAGGCGCTCTTCAAACAGAACGCCTACCAGTTCCAGTGGTGGGCAATCTCGCTCATCGGCGCCAAACCGCAGGGCGGGGATGGCGGCAAGACCGGCAAACACGGCAGCGATCGCGGCATCGATGGCGTCATCCTCTTCACCGCCGATGCGAAAGGCACCACCGGCAAGATCCTCGTGCAGGTGAAGGGCGGGGGTGTGAAAAGCGGCGATGTGCGTGACTTGCGCGGGGTGATTGAACGCGAGAACGCCGCCATGGGCATCTTCCTCACCCTCGAAGCGCCCACCCGTGAAATGAAGCACGAAGCCGATAAAGCCGGCGACTACCACTCTGAACTCTGGCAGATGGATTATCCCCGTTTGCAGATCGTCACCGTCGAAGACCTGCTCGACGGACGCCGCCCCGACCTGCCGCGCTGGTTGGATGATCCGCACAAGAAAGCGGAGCGGGTAAAGGGCATAGAGGGTGACGGTCAGCTCGAAATGGAGATGTAGCTCTGTCATGCGGCCTTGCCCTGGCAGGTTTTTTATTCGTGGAACGGTAATGTCATTTTCTGTCATG
>CAZYOF010000002.1:0-248328 GCA_964648485.1 uncultured Leptolinea sp. | reverse complement strand
AGCGGGGAGTGGATTCGAACCACTGACCTCCGGGTTATGAGCCCGACGAGCTGCCACTGCTCTACCCCGCATCGCGTCCCCAATAATACCACCTACCACATACCCCGTCAAGACAAAGGCTGCGTTATAATCTCATCTGGAGGAATCGCATGGAAAACATCCGTTTAAAAAAGCTCATCCAGGCAATACAACTGACCCGTTTCAACGCCATCGCCATCAACCCGGGAGCCACCTTAACCTACCTGACCGGCATGTCCTTCCACCTGATGGAACGCCCCACCCTTCTTATAGCTACTCGCACCGGGAAAGCCGCCATGCTTCTCCCGCAGCTTGAAGCGCAAAAACTAACAGGCTCACCCATCAAAGGATTTTTCTATGGAGATAATCCCGCCGAAAGACTGGATGCATTGAAGGGGGTTTGCGCCTACCTTGGTTTGAAAAATGGTACCATTGGCGTCGAACCCACCCGTATGCGCTTCCTTGAAATGAACCTGCTCCAGCAGGCGGTTAGCAACGTGGAATTCCAATCCGCTGAAGGGACGCTGACATCACTGCGAATCTGTAAGGATGCCAGCGAAATCTCCCAGATGCGTAAAGCGGTGGAAATCGCCCAGGCTGCCCTAGCCAATACTCTACCAGCCATACAAGTGGGGGTAACTGAAAGAGAGATCGCCGCAGAGCTCGTCTTGCAATTATTCAGCCAGGGGAGTGATTCTGAACTTCCTTTTCAACCCATTGTCTCCAGTGGACCCAATGGCGCAAACCCGCATGCCACACCTTCAGATAAACCTCTGCAGGCGGGGGAACTGCTGGTGATCGACTGGGGTGCATCTTATCAGGGGTATTACTCAGATCTCACGCGCACACTGGCAATTTCAGAGGTGGAACCTGAATATCAGAAAATTTACGAACTGGTTAAACAGGCGAATGCCAGCGCCCGTGCTGTTGCCGGACCGGGAATTCCTGCCGGGCATGTAGATCGTGCCGCCCGCCAGGTAATCGAGAGTGCCGGATACGGTGAGTTTTTCAATCATCGGGTGGGGCACGGTTTGGGTCTTGAAGCTCACGAAGAGCCATACATGTTCGGCGAAAACGAATTGATCCTGCAGCCGGGCATGACTTTCACCATCGAACCTGGTATCTACCTGCCCAACCGTGCCGGCGTACGGATTGAAGATGATATGGTCATTACCGAAGATGGCGCTGAAAGCCTGAGCGATTTCAACCGTAGTATGATCTTCGCCGGATAATCTTTCCTGTTACTGGAATAAGACATGACCAAAGACCTCATCCTGGTTATTGTGTCACTCTTCACCTGGGGAATCGGCGAAGGGATGTTCTTTTATTTCCAGCCGCTTTACCTGCAGCAGCTCGGAGCCAGCCCGGTGGGAATTGGTTCCATCATCGGGGCAACGGGAATTCTGTTGGTTCTTACACAAATTCCCGCCGGATATTTAGGCGATCGTTTTGGTCGGCGTCAGTTTCTGTGGTTATCGTGGGTTATCGGCTGCATCGCCACCTGGGTGATGGCGGCTTCGAACAACCTGTCGTTTTTCATTGTGGGGATACTCCTTTACGGCATGACAGGGTTTGTGACACCGCCGTTGAACAGTTATCTCACACACGCCCGTGGCAAGTGGTCCGTCGCCCAGGCGATCACTTTCGCCTCAGCGGCGTACAATTTGGGGGCGGTCGCCGGTCCGACGATTGGTGGCACCATCGCGGAACAGTACGGTATCAAACCTATTTACTACATTGCAGCAGGCATCTTCCTGGTTTCAACCATTATTCTTTTCTTCATTGCAAAGCAACCTGTCGAACAGCGCTCTCCTGAAACCAGATCCAATCAATTATTAAAGAACACCCGCTTTATGGTGCTGTTGGGGGTAGTGTTCTTCACCATGTTTGCCACGTATCTTCCTCAGCCACTGGCGCAAAATTTTTTGCAAAATGAGAAAAGTGTATCCCTCAGTAATATTGGATTGCTCGGCTCACTGGGTAGCCTCGGCAACGCTGTACTGCTTGTGACCCTGGGGAATCTACGGTCACGCAGGGGATTTCTCGCCGGGCAGATCGCGGTTCTAATATTTTCGCTTACATTATGGCTGGGAACTGGTTTACCCTGGTATATGATGGGTTACTTCCTGATTGGTGGATACAAGGCGATCCGCTCATTATCATTGGCATTATCACGATCTCTCATTCATGCTTCGCAGATGGGAACTGCCTATGGATTAATTGATACAGTCGCATCCATAGCCATCATCCTTGCCCCTACCCTTGCCGGATTACTCTATGAAATGAATCCATCCATGGTTTTTATGGTCGCAGGCGTGATGATTCTTATCTCGATCGGGTTTTCTTTGGCATTTATTCCATCCAAAGAACAGCAAATAGAAGAGACACCTGTTATTGTGGAAAATTAAACTTCTTCTTTCAGATAAGCACCAAAAGAATCATTGTCAACCCTAACATGGTTCCTGCCGCTGTTTGCATGAAAGTGTGTCTCCGTAATCTTAATCGGGACCACACGATGATTGGAACCAGGAGAAACGTCAGCCATGCAGATGCTCCTACAATGACGGTGCAAATCGAACAGAAACTGCTGGCAGCAAGTGCGTGTCCGCTTATTTTCCATTTCAGGGTAATCAAAAATAATAGAACAAGCTGTCCCAGACCAATCAATACAAGACCAACAAAGATGGTAGGGGGATTTAATGCCAATAGAATTCCAAAGGATAGCAGCGCCATGCTTACCATGAGGATCATGGGGCGGATTCTCTGTCTACGGATCGGGATGTGAAAATCGCTGACTTTGCCCTTGCGTACCAGCAGCAAAACGTACGCTGTCGGAATTCCCACGGTAAGGGCAAGGAAAAGGGTCACCCACAGCCAGGCACCGGGCATGGCAATTTCGGCTGCTGCAACAACAATGCATGCTGCACCCAAAACCGGCGGGCTCAATACGTCAGAGATGATCTTGGCAGCCTTACTTAATCTTGAGTGCCTGATTTCGAGTTCACTCAATGGCACAGTCTTTGTATTATAAAGATCAGTCGTTGACATTTTCTTACCTGAACAATTCACCTATTTTACACCTTATCATCGGATATTCAGCGTAACACTGAACATATACAGCTTACTATTAACTTGTCAACGATCTGATAAAATGCGGTTAAATAACAGATAAAGAATTGTTAAGGAACCTTTTACAATGACACTTTTGATTGAATCATACATGCTCGGTCCATTACAAAACCGGACTATTCTCTGCAGCAATCTGGATGAAAATATCAGCATCATCATTGATCCAGCTTATGGTGCGGAAATTATACTGGAAGATATGAAGAAAAAAGGGCTGGTCTTACAGGGGATATACCTGACGCATGCACATTTTGACCATATAGCCGGTGCAGCAGAAATTTACAGGCACTTCCCCGGAGGATTGCCCGTTCACCTGCATTCTAAAGATCTGGTATGGTGGAACCAGGGTGGTGGAGCTGGAGAATTTGGATTCTATATTGATACCAACATTCCAGTAATTACAGATCTGGATGCTCTGGAACCCATCCAACTGGGCTCCTCAACCATCGAGGTCCGCTATACGCCGGGACATACACCCGGACATGTTATCTTTATTGCAGATGAAATCCACACCGCCGCGGTGGGCGATGTGATCTTTCGTGAAGGCGTGGGGCGGACAGATTTACCGGGCGGTGACGGCCGCACATTGATTCAAAGTATAACCAGTCAAATAATGACCCTGCCTGATAATACTATCCTGTTGCCCGGTCACGGTCCGGAAACTACAGTAGGTTATGAAAGAATCAATAATCCATTTCTATAGATGCTTACCTGATATGGCTCCATACGGCATCAATGGGTGAATTGAATAAATCTTCGTTGTAACTGAAAGTAAGTTGTTTTTCAGCACTGCCATCCAGGTTGATACTGAATAACTCAGATCCATTCGTATCACCATATTTCCGGTATGAACTAAAGATCAGCTGTTTTCCATCCGGACTCCATGCAGGGTGTTTGTTATATCCACCGCATCCTTCAGGATGTTCTGTAATCTGGCGCATATTCGTACCATCTGCATTCATCACATACACTTCGAACTTACAGCCTGCAGGTTCGCCATCAAGTGCGATCATCTTGCCATCAGGCGACCAGACCGGATGGTGCAATGGTCCCGCCTGAAGCAATTGTAAATCACTCCCGTTTGGATGAGATTTATAAATGCCTGCCTTTAAATCTTCACCAAAGCAGGAAAATACCAGCCACTCGCCATCGGGTGACCACTCGGGATAAATGCAGTTATAAGATTTGACATTCTTAAATTCGATTCGTGAAACATTACCAGTGTAGAGATCCATGGTTTCCAGTTGATGAATCCCATCGGTTTCTGAAGAGTACACGATAGATTTGCCATCAGGTGAAAATGCAGGGTAATATTCTTCTTCATCTGTAAAAGAGATTTGCTGCTGATCGCTGCCATCCGGATTCATCAGAAACAAGTCCCTCCCCCCATTTCGATCAGAGACAAAAACTATCTTCTGCCCGTCAACTGACCAGTTCGGGTCATTATCCTGCCCTCGCATTTTAGTCACGCAGACAATGCCGCTGCCATCCGGGTTCATCAGTAGAATTTCCCGACCAGAGCCAGGCACGCACCAGGCGGTAGCCACGAAAGCTACTGGTGGAATATCGGTCATTTCCGACTCGGATGGGTCAGCTTCCTCATTTATGCTCTGAGGAGGTAGTTCAGGTAAGGTTGTAGTGACAGGGGGATTTTCAGTTATTTCACGTTCGCTAAAAATCGGATCAATACTGCACGCCAGCATCACGCTGAAAACCAGCACAAAGACCAATATCCGCTGCTTCATAATTCCTCCCCGGAGATTAGGAATCAGTAGGCATGATTGTTTTATCTATGATGAGCCTGCTGGATATTGCTCGCTACAGTATTTATTATAGGTACTATCCCATTTACAAGCAAAAGTGATTAACTCAAACTTTTAACCACCAAATACCGGTGCACTCAGGTAAAACCGTAGAATTACCAGCCTGAATCCTTGCAGCCATTTCTTCACCAAAGAAGAAACCGCAAAGTTCTTTTGCCTGTTCAACGGATGCGAATTGGTAGTCGGTTCGAATCCACTTCATTGAAAACCCAAACTCATTCAGAAATTGGAAATACTCCAGCAAATGCTCGGGTGGATTGGGCTCTGTGTATCCGGTTCCCTGTGTTTCTACGAGAATGATCATTCCCCCGGGTCGCAATATTCGTTTCATTTCTGATAATACTTTCGCAACCTCTTTTCGCCAGTCGCCTTCATCCCATGCCACCAGATAGCAGACGCTCCAACCTGAAATCACGATATCGACAGAATGTTCCGGTACGGGTAGCGAGCGGTGGTCTGCAACCTCTAATTGCCAATTGGTTGTGCCCATTGCTTCCAATTTTGAACGGGCAACATCCAGCATTGCTTCTTCGCGATCAAACGCCCAAATAAATTTCACCAGGGGCGACAGCATACAGGTAAATCGTCCGGTTCCAGCACCGGCATCTACAACCTCTTGCCCATTCCAATCAGAAATTTCTTTTAAAGCTTTAAGCAGATTCCCCTCATAATCTTCATGCTGAATCAAAGGATCATAATTTTCTGCGTGATTTTGGTAAATTTCCTTATGGTCAGCCATATCTTCTCCTGATGATATTTAAAAAGGAGGTGGCTGAAGCCACCTCCAATCATTGTCAAACAAATTTTATCGGGCGTAATCGATCGAGCGGGTTTCGCGGATGACCGTCACTTTGATTTGTCCGGGGTACTGCATGGTATCTTCAATCTTCTTTGCCACATCCCTGGCTAGGCGGGTGGCTTCCAGATCGTCAATATCCTCCGGGCGGACAATGATGCGTACTTCGCGCCCTGCCTGGATGGCATAACTCTGTTGCACACCCTTGTAGGAATTTGCAATTTCCTCCAGAGCACGCAGCCTTTTGATGTATTGTTCCAGATCTTCGCGGCGGGCACCGGGGCGGGCTCCGGAAATGGCATCAGCCGCTTCTACGATAACCGCTTCCACCGTTTCCTGATCCACTTCATGGTGGTGAGATGCAATGGCATTCACAACTCTGGGGTTCACACCATAGCGCTTGGCAAACTCAGCTCCAATCTGAGCATGGGTACCATCTACATTATGATCCAATGCTTTACCGAGGTCATGAAGCAAAGCGCCAGCTTTTGCCACTTCAATATTCGCTCCCAATTCTGCAGCCAGAATTGCAGCAATTTTTGATACTTCCACCGCATGAGCAAGCTGATTCTGTCCATAGGAGGTACGGTATTTCAAGCGACCCAGTACCTTAGTCACCTCCGGATGCAACCCGGCAACACCGGCTTCAAAGGCTGCCTGCTCGCCGGCTTCTGCAATAATCCTTTCAACCTCTTTGGTGGTATCGGTCAGAATTTTTTCAATATACGCCGGGTGGATCCTTCCATCGAGAATCAATCTTTCCAGTGAACGGCGTGCAATTTCTCGTCTGACCGGATCAAAACATGAAATGGTTACCGCTTCGGGTGTATCATCGACAATCACATCAACCCCTGTCAGCTGTTCAAATGCGCGGATGTTACGACCGTTACGACCAACAATGCGACCCTTCATTTCCTCATTTGGTAGAGGAACAACCGAGGTGACCACTTCTGCAACCTGGTCTGATGCCACCCGTTGAATTGCATCTGCAATCAATTCTCGCGCTCTGCGTTCGCCATCTTCCCGTGCCTCAGTTTCAATCTGGCGGATGATGCGCGCCATATCTGAACGCGCTTCTTTTTCCACTTCTGTTAAAAGGACCTGCCGGGCTTCTTCTACCGACATCTGGCCTATTTTTTGCAGTTCTTCGATTTGCTGCGTGTACATTTTTTCAACTTCATTCGATCGTTTATCGAGTGCACTTTGACGTTTATTAATCTGTTGTTCGCGTTGCTCAATTTTTTCAACGCGTGTATCCAATTCCAAACGTCTTTTTTGCATCCGGTCTTCTTCACGGCTCAGGTCAGTGCGTCTTCGACCTACCTCTTCTTCTGCATTTTTCAATATTTTTAATGCATCATCCTTCGCCTGAAGCTCTACTGTTTTGGCGTTCTCTTTTGCCTTTTGTAGAATAATTTCAGCTTTCTGATGTGTGTCTTTCTGCTTAGCTTCTACTTGAGACTTGTAATAGAAAAATCCTGCTGCTGCGCCAATAACAAGGGCAATTACGCCGATAATGATTATTGTTACTATTGATCCTGGTCCCATAAATCACCTTCTCATCATTAATCTGTTTGATTCTCATCCTCAATGACCGCCCAGATCTGCGGGAGTACTTCTCGGATGGATTCATATGTAAAACCTCGCCTTGCCAGAAATGCGGTACAGTGTTGGCGGAAATCATCGTAAGAATTATCTTTCCACCTGCGATGCGCTTTTTGGGCTGCTAAGAGCGCCAACTGAGCATCAGAACCGATTTCTGACAAAGCTTTCTCAATTTGCGGAGATGGGATCCCCTTCGTCCGTAGTTCCCGTGAGATCCAGCTTTTACTCCGCGGGCGAAAGACTTTGCGCGATTCTGCCCACGATGCGGCAAATCGCTGGTCATCCACCATTCTTTCTTCTTCTAAACGTTCAATCACCCGATCAATCTGATCGGAGGTAAAGCCCTTTTGAATCAGGCGGTCAACAACTTCTTTCTTTGATCTGAGCCGGTAAGATAAAAATCGAATCGCGGTAAGGTAAGCCGACTCAGCCGTATCTTTGGCGACAATCTCATTTATTTGTTCATCCGTTAATACCTGTCCAACATGGAGCCAGGCACCCACCAACCGGTCAACACCAAATGCAAATTCGTACTCAATCTCAACATTCAGCCGGTTTGGATTCTTCTTTTGAACCGAGATTGCGGTTATTGTTCCTGCCATTGTTAATCAAAAACGCCACCCTGCCTAACCGGAGGTGGCTGCGTATGAATATCAATGATAAAGCTGGGCATGGCGATATTAATCGCCAGAAAACTACCGAAACGGAATCATCCTGTCATAGGATCAACTATTAAATCAATACGCATTCTATCGTTCTGAGAATCCAATAATTGATGTTTGCTACCATCCCAGAAACAAATACGAACGATCAAATAACACACTCCGAAACCGGCAATTTTTTCATCTCTAAACCTTCCGAGGGTTTAGGTCCAACTATCCAGATAATACTCATAGCACAGCCGAGGTATAACTCCTCAGGCAGAATATTAAGATATTACAGGAATATTATACATGAAATATGCCAATTGACACCATTAGCATGATAAATGTTTTGCTACAATAAAAATACTGGTGTTTTTATTGCAACAAGCATGTGTGATATTTTTCGCAGGAGAACTTATGAAATTAGACCTAAAGCTGTTTCTCCAAAATTTATTCTTACAAACAAAAACAATCTGGAATGAATCGGTTATCTCAAATAAAGATAATCAATTTAAAGTAATTATCTCTATCATCTTATGTCTATTCACCTGCTGGGTAGGTTATGTATATGCCGATGTACCGGGGATTAATGGGTGGCAGTTTTGGTCCTGGTTGTGTTGTGTTATTGTGATTCTTTTTATACTGTATGAAAAACCCGTAGTCCGTCTGCACACAAATTACTGGATTCTCCTCGGTTTATTTGTTTCAGCAATGCTGATCCGCGTTGTTTTCCTTGAATCCATACCTGGCTTGTTCCATCTGGATGAAGCGGGCGTAGCGGAATTTGCAAAGAACACCATCTTTAGTGATCCAAAAAATCAGCTCAATCCATTCATTGTAGGCCCGGCATCCATGCCCACCCTGCATCATTATATTTTACGGATCACAATGGATATTTTTGGTTTTACCATTTTCGGATTACGGATTTCTTCTGTTGTGGCTGGCGCATTTGGGGTTGTATTTACCTATTTAATGATCAAAGCCATTTCAAACAAGCGGATAGCTCTATTTTCTGCCGCCATGATGGTTACTTATCACTTCGCCATGCATTGGTCTCGAATTGGTCTAAATAATATCTGGGATGTGTTTTGGATCCCTTTGTGTGTTTATACACTCTATAAGGGGTGGAAAGAAAAATGGTATGGCGGTGCAGTATTTGCAGGTTTTGCCCTGGGCATGAGCCAGTACTTTTACAACGGCAGCAAGATGGCATTATTCCTGCTTCCATTTGTTATCTTCCTGTTATGGAAACAGGAACCGGACCTGAAATGGAAGGTCGGCTTCCTTGCCCGGATGGGCGCCGTGGCTTTGTGTGTTGCCGGTCCGATATTCATGTACGCATTACGGGTGCCTGATGTCTTCTTTGAGCGGACGAACCAGGTATTTGGCTGGCGGAACGATGCCATCCTCATTCTTCTAAATGGTGAACTCAACTACTGGAAATTCTTCTGGAGACAGCTTACTCTATCCCTGGGTACTTATACCATCTACCCTGATCCAACCGGTTTCTACAACCCGGGTATTCCATTATTATTTGGTCCGGCGGCTGTCTTATTTCTGGCAGGAATCCTTCTGGCCTTTTATCAAAGGAACTACATCCCATTAATGTGGGTAGCTCTGACCACATTCTTCGGGGGATTTCTGTTGGGTGTTCCCAATAGTTGTTCCCATTATGTAGTTGTCATCCCGGTTATCTGCTGGCTGGTTGGGTTGAGCCTCAACTGGGTGTGGGAACACAATTGGAAGAAGATGTCCATTTTCTTGCTTATTGCAATTATGGCGATAGATGTTTTCTATTACTTTGTGGTATTTATGAATCTGCCTCCTGAAGATTTTAAATACCCTTTCCCCATGTAGCAGTATTTTTTACCAGGGGATTTGTTTTTCCAATTCTCTGAGATGTTTCCGCCGCAACAAATAATCTGGAATAAAGTATTCCACGCGTTTCCAGAAATTTTTTGAATGGGAGTGCACCTGGGTATGGCAGAGCTCATGTACCATGATGTATTCAACCAATTCTGGGGGGAGTAAGATTAATTTCTGATTTAAACTGATCGTGTTTTGAGCTGAACAACTCCCCCAGCGAGTACGTTGATCACGAACCGTTAAACCGTTCGCAAATATTCCTATCCGTTGACTGATACTATCCAACCAGCCAGGTAAAACCTGAATTGCGCGTTTTCGAATCCACAACTTGATCAATCTTTTTACCGCCAATTTGGAGCGTGTATTCCCGGAGATCACCAACACATGATGTGGTTTTTCGGTAAGGCGGGTTGTTTTCTTATTTTTGAAAGTGTAAACCACTTTCCAGGATTCTTGCACTGACCGAAGTTCAATCTGGTCAGGAAACACTGCCTGAGGAGGAGGTGTATCGGCCAGTTTTTTCATCGCCTTATCGATCCATGCACGTTTATTTATTAAGATAGATGGCAATTGCCGGATATCAAAACCGCGGGGTATGGTGACCACCAGTCCCTCTTCATGAGTGACTCTCAACCCGATGCTGCGCGTGCGGTTACTCACCCGCACTTGATAAGGGGGGAAATTTTCAGGCATCCCTGAGCTCTAACTGGTTTGTAAGCGTCTCTTTGCGAGACCGTCCTTTATGAAAAATGGAATATACAGAATCAGACACATCACAAAACCGACCAACTCCAGACTGAGGATATACCATGGATGCGGACCCAGGAAATCAAGCAAGGAGGCGGTTGGAGGTTTATGGGCAACAAACATATAATTACTGCCCAGAACCATGTTGAGGACATAAATAAAAGCCATATAGACATTCGCCCAGATGAATACACGTTTGATGGAACCAAGTGTCGGGCGGAAGCCTTCTACAACCGTCATATAAATTCCTTCACTGATGATCAATCCATGTGCCAGCAAGGTTTGTACTGCCCTGAAATGCGGCAGACCATAAATCCCGGCATCAGGGGTCAGAAATGCCTGTAAAGCTCCGGCAATTCCCAGGAAGTAGCTGAATTCATAGATTCGATAACTGCGCGTGAACAACATAATGCTGTTGAGAATGACGAATACTGAACATAAATGAAGCGGAAGATATTCTTGAATATTCCACAATCCAACCACGGCACTCCAGATATGCCAGGAAAGTTCGACGGTAATGGACGAAATTGCCAATCCATATCTGAATCGCTTTCGAAAAACTGGATCATTATTCTTGCGAAGAAAAATAAAAGATAGGTTGAATAATATAAATAAAATGATAAAACCAAGATGCCATGCACCAAATAAAACAAACTCACCGCCTGTATAATCACGAACAAAATATTGCTCCATGAAGAAATACCTTTCTACAGTGAAATAATGACCATTATAATGAATGTATCTATTGTAGTTGAAAACACAGAAAGGTCTGATTAGATTTGAGCCTTCGGCAGTTGATTGTAAATGCAGATGATTTTGGCCTGACGGATGGGGTTAATCAGGCTATTCTGGAACTCAGTAGTAAGGGACATGTGACCAGTACCAGCGTGATGGTAAATCATTTAATGCATCAAAACTTAAAGGTGCCTGATAATTTACCTGAATTAATTGGATTGGGAATCCATCTCAACCTGACATCTGGTGCCCCTATCCTGCCTCCTGAAGATACCTCTACCCTGGTCGATACAGATGGAAATTTCTCTCAGGTAGAAGAAATTTTCGAGAATACTTCGACTTACAACCTGATGCAAATTGAAAAAGAATGGCGTGCCCAAATCATTAGCTTTGTCATAAAATTCGGTCGACCAGATCATCTGGACAGTCACCATCATGTCCACTTACTGCCACGTATATTTTCTTTATTTATTACCCTGGCTGGAGAGCTTCAAATTCCGGTGAGAATGCCAATAACCCCAGATCTTATCCCCGAAGTGGATGAGCTGGGGGATTTTAGAGGTTTGGGTTCCCGCATCTCTGATGAAATGCTCGTGGAAGATCTTAAGATCATACAATACGCGGGGGTTCGTTTCCCTGATTATTTTATCGAGAATTTTCTGCCGGCAATTTCTGAAAATCAGGATTTACTCGAAAAAACAATCAGCAACTTACCTGTCGGGACTGCTGAGATTATGTGTCATCCTGCTTATGTAGATGATTATCTACGGCAGGTAAGCCATTATGCCGAAGAACGGGATCTGGAGAGAAAATCTCTTGAACGTAAGCAATTTTTTAAATTGCTGAATCATAGCGGTATCAACCTGGTGCGCTACAACAAGATCTGACCTTTGAGGAGCAAAGCCGCATGATAAAAATCACATCCGAAGAAATCCTTGCTTATCACACAGGCGGCAAGCTTTCAGTTGAGCCTTCAAAACCATTAGATTCGCAGCATGATCTTTCCATTGCATATACTCCAGGAGTAGCCATCCCTGTGCTGGAGATCGAAAAGGATCCTCAAGCTGCATACCAATACACCGCAAAAGCTAATCTGGTGGCTGTGATTTCCAATGGAACAGCCATACTCGGTTTAGGAGATCGCGGAGCGTTGGCTTCCAAACCGGTAATGGAAGGAAAAGCTGTTCTTTTTAAGAAATTTGCCGGAATTGATGTATTTGATATTGAAGTTGATACCCATGATACTGAGGAATTAATCACAATTGTGCGAGGGATAGCCCCCACCTTTGGCGGAATAAACCTCGAAGACATCAAATCTCCCGAATGCTTTGAAGTGGAAAAGCGTTTGATTGAACTTCTGGATATCCCGGTGTTTCATGACGACCAGCACGGAACAGCGATCATTCTGGGTGCAGCTTTAACGAACGCTCTTGAGCTTGCCAACAAGAAGCTGGACCAGGTAAAGATAGTGTTCTCTGGTGCCGGTGCTGCTGGAATCTCATGTGCCAGACATCTGGTTAAACTCGGCGTGCCCCAAGAGCATATCTGGATGTGCGATATTCACGGATTGGTGTATCACGGCAGGAAAGAACTCATGTTTCCAGAAAAAGATGAATTTGCACAGGGAGAACTACCTGCTGCTTTAGCTGAGGTTCTGGATGGTGCAGATGTGTTCATTGGCGTTTCTGTAGCCGATATTCTTTCACCCGAAATGATCACCCGAATGACTGCCAACCCAATCATCTTTGCGATGGCAAACCCAGATCCAGAAATTGCCTACGACCTTGCGAGAATTACCCGACCAGATGCGATTGTTGCAACAGGCAGGTCCGATTATCCAAACCAGATCAATAATGTGCTTGGTTTTCCTTATATTTTTCGGGGGGCGCTGGATGTGAATGCAAGCGCAATTAACGATGAGATGAAACTTGCCGCATCTAATGCACTGGCTGACCTTGCGCGAGAGTCTGTTCCTCAATCTGTACTACAGGCATATGGCGTGGATCATCTGGAATTTAGCCGTGATTATATCGTGCCCAAACCATTAGATCCACGGGTGTGTATCTGGGAGGCACCTGCCGTGGCTGAAGCTGCTATCAAAAGTGGAGTAGCCAGATTAAAAATCGATCTGGCAGATTACCGCAAGTCGTTGAAGGAAAAATTCCAGCCAGATGAATAAGTTTAAGGCTTAACGATCAATGCTTTGCAAACGAAACGATCGACAGCGCCAAAGCGATACTTGTACTCTTCATCCCCCCGCATGAAATCAAATTCCGTATATCCGTTTTCATTTGCCCATTTAAGCAAATAACCGAGAAGCACCCAGCCTGGAGAGTATTCCATCAGGGCTTTGTTGATACCGGAGTTATATACCCACAAACGGTTAATGTAATCAAAGCTCATATAACCCGCTGCTTTTACACCATCAACTTCTAAAAATGCTAGATGGAGACAACCAGTATCATATGCACATCGAATGGTATTGGTCATCTGCTCTCGCATACGGGGTGTAAGAAAGCGTGCTTTTTCTTCATCCTGCGCCATCAGATCGAGAAAACTCAGGGTATCTTCGTCAAGCTGGGATGGATCTGATAATACATACCAGGTTACCGGAACCGGACTGCTCTCGGCGCGACGCATCTTCCTGCGGATTTCATGCCGCTGCTTCTTATCTATTCCGGCGAGGTATTGCTCCCAATCCCCGGGAAGCAAGATATGCGGGGATTTTTGAAGCACTTCAGATTGATAATTCCATCCAATTTCTGAACAGGCTTTTTCCAAAGCTGCAAGGGAGGGGCTTTCGTTCAGGATATTGTACAGGTCCAATTGATGCCATGAAGGGATTTCGGGGGTTGTGAGAAATGATAACAACCCCTTGAGAAAAAGATCCAGATATTCCGGTAGAACAATAAAATCGAGATAATCGACAATTTCAAAACTGCCAATAAACATGAGAGACAGCTTGCCGGTTTTACAATGATTCAAGAAGAGAGGAGCAATTCCAACTAACCGGTCACCATCCCGCGCGGTGATAACGAGAAGGTCGCTCTGTTCCCACTCACCTCCGCCACAGGTATCCCACCATTCACGTAAAAACTCATGCCGTAAAAAAGGTACATGAGTCTGGCTGCTCTCAAGTAATAAATTCCATTCTGTTTTCAATTGATCCCATGCAGGGACATCAGAGACGATTTGATAATTCAACATGTCTAAAATTGTAACACCAGTCAAGTGGATGTGCAGGAGATGATAGAATACAAATCGATTGGTAAACAACTTGCATCATTTTTGATGATGATCGTCAATTCATTATTCTAATCAATTATTGGAACTTATTTGCTGTGTTGGACCTAAACCTTTACCCTCTCCATATCAAAGATAGTGTTGAGCAAGCCTATTTACCCGGTTTGCATTTTTCTGTTTCTCCCAAATATGCTGTGCGTTCCCGTCAGGGTGACCAGTTCATCTTGCTCATTACAGCTATAAATGAACTGGTTATTCCACAAGATCGGTTACGCGAAGCGCTCGATAAAGCAGCAGCGGAGTATTATAAATCCAGTGGAACAGTAACTGCAGGCTTGAAACGTTGCGCAGAAATTTTGAACGACACCCTGCTTGAATATAATCTCAAAGAAAGCACCGGCGGGCATCAACAAAGTTGTATGTTGAACATCGCCGTTATTCGGGAAAATCGTGCTTACATCGCTCACTCAGGCTATACGCATAGCTTCGTACTCAATAAAAACAAAACGGAACACTTCTTCGATCCAGAAACCTCTGGTCGCGGGATTGGATTAAGCCGCACGGCAACTCTGCGATTCTTTCTCTCAGAAATTTCTTCAGACGAATACATCCTCTTCAGCCCAGAACCGTTAGCTACCTGGACACCGGCGAATCTGGCAGGCAGTCCATCGGTCGCGCTGGATTACCTGCGGCGGAGACTCTTAAATCAGGTCTCTCCCAATATCCGCGCATTATTGATCCAGGCAATCGATGGTCCGGGAAGAGTTGTTCTGCAGGCGCCCCTATCCAGTAAATCAGGTTTTTTTGTCCCCCAGGCAGCCAATGGTAGCGTTAACCCACCTGCTCAGTCAACGAGTGCTTCAAAAGACGGGCGTCAGATGCCCTCAATGGCTGTGCCATCTACACGACCGGTTCCGCTGGAACCTAAAACTTCACCCAAACCGGATGGTGTCAGTCCGGTTGCCGGTCAGAAAACAGTGATTAAACCATTACCCTTACCATCTGTTGATGATCTGGATGATGAAGTAGAGCCGGGTTTTCTCGAAGGGATTAAGGCACTGATTAAAGAGGCTGTAGAAAAATCAAAGATATTGGGCAACCGAATAGGAAAATTCTCAACCCGGTTAAAAAAGTCATTCCCTTCAGATGGAGAAATTCCAGAAAATTCTATCCATCCGCCTAGAATCCCAATAAATACAGAACCTTTACGCAGGTCATTTGTAAAATTGGAAAAAGGCGCTTCTGTTGCAGCAGATATTACCGGAAGAACTTTACAAAAAACCGCTGCAACAATGGGCGGTGTGGTCGGTGGCGCAGTTGAATACATTACCCCCGAAGGTGGTTTCCGCCTTCCACAAATTTCAATTAAAGCGCTGGTTTTAATTTCTGTAGTCATTCCTCTGGTGATGGTGGCTGCAGGTTCCACGATTTACTTCCAACGTGGAAGATCCACTCAATTCACTCAATACTATAACCAGGCTGAAGCTCTTGCTGCGCAGGCAAGTACTCAGAAAGACCCGGATGATGTGAGAGACTCCTGGGAGCAGGCGCTTGCCCTTCTGGACCAGGCTGAAAAATACGGTAAGAATGAAAAATCGAAAACTTTACGGCAGCAGGCACAGGATGTGCTGGATGATGTCGAAGGGATCGGGCGTCTGGATTTTGCGCCTGCGCTGCCAGAGAATCTCCCTACCGGAACGAAAATCAGCCGATTGCGTGCAACTACGACAGATCTATTCATGCTTGATTCTTCTGACGGCAAGGTTTTGCGTGCACTTCTGACCGGGCGCGGTTTTGAATTGGATACCAGTTTTAAATGTGCTCCCGGACCATATGGGTCGTATGTTGTTGAACCATTTGTAGATTTTGCAATCATGCCTAAAGGTAATTCTCTTGGAGCAGCCATAGCGGCATTAGATAAAAACGGCAACATCGTTTATTGTGGATCAGGTACGAACGCAACCTCCATGACCTTAATGCCACCAGATACTGGCTGGGGATCCATCGATACAATTGCTATCGATTCCGGGCGTCTATATGTAATGGATAAGAACTCGAATGCCATCTGGGTATATGTTGGCTCTGGCGGTACATTCAGTGAAAGCCCGGATCTATTCTTTAATAAAGATATTCCAGCATTGGGCGATGTGGTCGATTTTTCCATCAATGTAAACGACCTGTATATGCTCCATGAAGATGGGCACTTAACTACCTGCACATATGGTGCGATTTCGGGGACAGCGACAAAGTGTAAAGACCCGGCACCATTTTCAATCGAACGTCCAGGTGTAAAAAATAAACCGGTGATCATTCCAGAAACTGCTTTCAAGCAGATTCAATACTCTGCTCCGCCTGATCCATCCATTTACCTACTGGATAGCGAAGGGGTTTCTATCTACCACTTCAGTGTCAAACTTGCCATGATGAAACAGCTCTCTGTTCAGGCGGGTGATCCCCAGCAGTTATTAAAGAGAAAGCCGACCGCATTCACGGTTAACCCCGCAAAAGTGGTTTTCATGGCTTTCGATAATAAGGTGTATTCTGCTGTTTCGCCCTGAAAAAGATCAATTGCGCCGGGATCGAGCTGAAGCACCCTGCTGCCTGCCAATATATGGCGGGATGCCAAGCATATAGATTTTACATAACCGGTCATCAATCAACTTCATACGCAATCGCGGATCAAGTGACTCAAGACTCTGTGATGATGTGATTACAGTCGGTAATTCTGCATCGTAGCGATAGTTAAAAAGTTGATACAGCTTTTCCTTCGCCCAGGGAGTGGAAGAATGCGCACCCAGATCATCCAGGATCAACAAGGAACAGGTGCGAATATCTTCAAAACGTCTGTCGTATGATTCGCGGCTATCCGGATGAAAACTAGCCCTGAGGTGATCCAGTAAATCAGGGACACTTACCAGCAGGGGTGGTTGCCCCAGGCTCGCCCGGTAATTCCCTATAGCGGCTGCAAGATGTGTTTTTCCTGTGCTATATTCACCCAGAAAAACCAACCATCCGCGCGGATCATCAGCAAATTTTTTCGCCGCTTTCACCGCTTTCTCCAGGCTCCCGGTTTCAGCCGGTTTAAGTCCTTCTGTCTGCCGTGAATCGATACTTTCAAAGGTCTGTTTGTAATGCAAATTAAGTGTCGAAAGGTCAGGGTGATCCCCTGCTGCTGATGGATGGCGAAAATCCGGCACGTTAATATGCAGCCTCTGCACCAGGGATGGATCTTGCAGCCTGGAACGAATCCGCTCTTCAATGGTATCCATCGGCTGGTTGGTTGTAATTACCAGTGGTAACCGGTTCAGATATCGGTGATTAATAATCTGAAAGAGTTTTTCCTGCGCCCATGGGGTCGCGTTTTCTGTACCGAAATCATCCATTACCAGTAATTGGATATTCCGAATTTCTTCAAATCGGGTTTCAAAGGTAGTTTCTTTATCCTGGTAGGCGAAACGCAGCCAGTCTAACAGGTCAGGAACCGTAAGAAATAATGTTGGTACCCCCAGCGAAACAGACTGATTTGCAATAGCGGCTGCAAGATGAGTCTTGCCACAACCGAATGGACCCATCAACAACAACCATCCATCCAGATTCCCGGCGTAGCTCTGGCATGTTTTATAAGCAGTACGTAGAGAGATTGCCTGCGTTGGTGTCAGCGTCCCCGGTCGTCCTTCGGATTGGAAAGTATCGAAGGCAAATTGATGAACTGCCTCAAGGTTGGCAAACCGGGTCAACCGTTGGTGCACCTGCTGAACAACCTCTTGCTGTCGGCAGGTACAGATATGTATCCTCCCAAAATCCGGATGACCTACCGGAACGTCCTGGCGGAAAAATCCCAGTCCCTGGCAGATGGGGCAATTCGGATCGCCAATCGTTGCCCGCTCTTCAGTGTTCAATGAATCGGGCGTATTCTCCCTCGAGATACCGGCGGTAATCTTTTTGAGGGTCTCGTCGATTTTCGTCATCTCTACCTCTTTCCTGCCATGATCGAAGAATTGCCTGGATGTAATTCCATTTCCGAACGTTGTTCACTACAGCAATTCTAAAGGCTTCATCAATCCATTCGGGCGGATAATCTTCCTCTGCAGATTTTAACAGGTCAGCAATCATTGGCGTCAGCGGACCGATATTCTGCTCGTAAAGTTTAAAGATATTGGGTTTTACCACATCCAATCCGGCGGGACTGAAATGAGTATCCGCTGGATGCCATTTTCCAGCGTGAAAAGATTCCACAACAGCCTGCGAGCGGCTTGTATTCAGGAAATAACAGGGATTGTCCTCGCCTTCAGGGTAGATCGTTATAATCGCTCCCTGTGATTCAGCTTTTTGCATCCCCGCGCTTAACCTGATATTGGCTTCGGTTGGATCTGGGTCAAGACTCTTCATAAATCCCTGGTCTTGCAATATTTCACTGTGTCTCACAAACCTGATATTGCCACCCCGGTGATCCAGAAGCCAGATCAGATAAAGGATGATTTTTATCTCAATCAGGTCGTTAATAAGGGGAAGTAAATCTGTAAAGAACACATCGGGAACAGATGTGAAACTTACTTTTCCAGATGGAAAACCAGGGAATACTTTATGCCTGCTCATAATCTCGCATTACCCCCTAAGCTGGGCAGCATTCTCGAATTTTGCCAGTTGTGGCATGAAGATCACTTCTATACCCGGATGTGTAGGACCATTTCGATGCTTTGCAACAATCAATTCTGCAACATTTTGCCGGGTGGAACCTTTATCAAGAGCTTCCGGACGATGGATGAAGATAACGATATCTGCGTCCTGCTCCAATGAACCGGATTCACGTAAATCTGATAGCTGCGGTCTCTTATCTGCTCGCTGTTCAACAGCACGTGAAAGCTGCGCTGCTGCCAGTACAGGCACATTTAATTCGCGCGCCAGAACCTTTAGGTAACGGGAAATGTATGAAACCTCCTGAACGCGGTTATCATTCCGTGAATCGCCGCTCATCAATTGCAGATAATCAACAATGATGAGATCGAGATGATACTCCAGATGTAACCTGCGGCACTTGGTGCGCATTTGTAATGGCGTGATAGCCGGGGTATCATCCAGGAAGATGGTTGTGCCGCTCATCATATCGACTGCTTGCACAAAGAGCGCCCATTCATCATCCTCCAGTTTACCCGCCCGTAATTTTTGTGATTCAATTCCGGTCTGCTGTGATATCAGACGTTGAACCAGCTGTTCATTTGACATTTCCAGAGAGAACATGGCAACATGTTTTTGATTGTTCAAGGCTGCATTTTTTGCAGCTCCCAGCAAAAACCCGGTTTTTCCCATTCCCGGTCGCCCGGCGACAATAATCAAATCTGATTTTTGCATACCTCCCAGCAACTTATCGAGATCGATTAATCCACTGGGAACACCATAAAATTCATCACTCCGCCGTGCCAGTTCATCCACATGATCATAATATTCACTCAGAACAGTGCGGATAGGTTGAAGGTCGTGTCTTACCCTTCTCTCACTGATTTCAAATACTGCTTTCTCAGACTCATCGATAACAGTATCCAGCTGTTTTTCGTGGTTATAAGCCAATCGCGCAACATCATTTGCTGCAGAAAGTAGCCGTCTGCGGATGGCATGCTCTTCAATAATATGCCCGTATGCTTCAGCATTTAAAGCACTCGGAACCCTGCTAAGTAGCCCGGTGATATAACTTGATCCACCAATTTCCAGAAGCAGATTGTGCTGGTTTAGATCTTCGGTTAATGTCAACAAATCCACCGGGATGCGTTTCTCGTATAGGCGAACTATCCCTTCCCAGATCCAGCGGTTTCGATGAATGTAAAAATCTTCTGCCTGAAGAAATTGGGCAACATCATAGTATGCTTCTGGATTGATTAAAATCGATCCAAGCAAAGATTCTTCCGCTTCACGGTTATGTGGAATGGATAATGATTCGGGTGACGCTGATAATTCTTCCGCTGGCGGCAACTCGTCCATAAATTACTCCCGGGTGGAGAAAGATGTTATTTATTGTAACTTAATAAGTCTAAGCATCAGAAGGTTGGTCTGGTGAATCTTTGCTATCCCCGCTGTCAGTCTCCTGATCATCCAGATCAAATTTCTTCAAAAAATCTTCAAAAACAGACAGGCGCTGTTCCCCCCCTGTTTCAGTAGCTTCTGCAGGTTCAGGAGCAGATCCTTCTTTTTCGGGTAGTTCGGTTTCAGGGTGGATACCCGCCTGATCCATCACTTCGCTATCCACAAAGATTGGAATATGAGCACGAACCGAAATTGCGATTGCATCAGATGGTCTTGAATCGATTTCAAGGATCTCATCATTCTGTTCAACCATTATCTTTGCATAAAACACATCATCTTTCAGGGCAGCAATTTCGATCCGTAACAGCTTCCCTTTAAGACGTGTAAATACATTCTTAAGAAGGTCATGGGTTAAAGGACGTGAGACTTCCACATCCTGTAAAGCAATGGTAATTGCTTCTGCTTCGTAAGGGCCAATCCAAATCGGAAGATAATTATTAGTTTCCTTCTCATGCAGCACAACCACCCGCTGCTGGTTAGTCAGGCTCACCCGTAAACTATCGATTACCACTTCCACCAGCTTACCCATATTTTCCTCCAAACTTATTCTATCGCAGGCTTGGATGGATTACAAATGCCTGGTAAGATGTTTTGTATCATGGATCCGAGAATGTTAAGAAAGAGATTTTTTAACATTCAATTTTCCTTGTCGATTCTTAAAAAACGGGGTTATAATACAACGACCCTTGAAACATACCCACCCTATCGATGATTTAAAATCAAAATATGGTAGAGGCAATATCTCAATGGTCTTGATGCCAGAGGTGGGAGTAAGTATGGCAATAAAGAAGTTCGGCAATAAAAATAATTAAAATTCAGATTTTTAAGGTTAACTGCCATTGAATGAAAAAATCCTGTTGGTTGAAGGTAACCGATCAGACCATCCATCTTTCAGAGACGGTCTGATTAAACGAGGTTACCAGGTAGATACAGCCCCCAACGGGAATACAGCCTTAAAGCAAATAGGTTCGATCGACCCGGATATTGTAATCATTGATGCCGCTTCTTTACGCACTTCAGGTAAAAGGATTTGCCGTGATCTTCGCCTTGCCCTGGGTGATATACCGATCATTGTGGTTGTCTCTCCCAATGGCGAAGAGCCAGAAAAGAAAAAACCAGTGAACCGGCTCGAAAAAGAATTGATCTTAACCCTTCCATTTACGCTGCAGAAATTAATCAATCGCATTAAACCTCTTCTGCCGGTTGAAGGCAGGCAAGTGATCAATGAAGGCCCAATCCGCCTTGATATCGAGCATCAAAAAGTTCGGTGCATGAATCAATCCGGGAAGTTAACACCCCACCTCATGAGATTACTGAGATTACTGATGGATCATCCCGGCGAAGTTGTAGAAAGGGAAAAACTCTTCCGCGAGGTATGGGAAACAGAATATACAGCGGATACGCGTACACTGGATGTACATATCAGCTGGTTACGCCGTATCATCGAAACCGACCCCAGACACCCCAGATTTATTAAAACCATTCGTGGGGTTGGTTATCGTCTGGATGTTTAATTAAGCTCAAATTTACTTCCAAATATCCCATTTCCATCTACAATAAATTAGTAATTAACCTTGCCAATTACAAGGATAACTATAAATATTGGGTACTCAACAAAATTCTCAACACGGCAAACCAATCAAAGCCAGCACTATGCTGGTTATAACCCTTGGTATTGGTAGTTTTATTGTTACCTTTATCACCTTGCTTTTGATGTATTTACGGATCAGGGAATATCTACCCGAGAGAGCAGAAATTCAATCTCTCATCATTCAATTGGCGATCCTGGTCATCAGCGCAATCCTATTAATCTCTTTGGTAGGATCCATTTTATATCGCCGATTCATAGATAGACCTCTCAAACAAATCCGCGAGAAAGCACTTGAAATTGCAGAAAGCGAAGAGGTTCTGGGGACGCAGATCCCTCTACCAGATGGCGCAGAGCTACAGGCGTTAACAGCGGCTTTTAATACCATGTCTGCCAGCCTTAAGGCATCTTATGACGAAACAGAAGCAAGGGTAACCGAACGAACCCGACTTGTAGAGGAAGGTTCCCGACTGGTTCAGGAAGTTTTAGACACAACTCCGAATATGCTCTGCCTGATGAATACAGAAATTGACCAGTTTAATTATCTCAACCGCGAATTCTGCGAATTTTTCGGGATGAGTAGTGATGAATTGATCCATTTTGGTCCAACCTTTTTTAGAGGAAGGATCTACCCGAATGACAGGAATATTTTCGCAGACCATGAACAGAGAATTCTTAAGACTGAGGATGATTCAGTTATTGAATGTGATTTTCGCATTGTAAATCATGCGGGAGCCTGGCGCTGGGTTGGTTGGCGTTCCATTATCTTCCAGCGGAACCGTGACGAAAAACCGAAACTTGTCTTACATGTTGGTCAGGATATAACAACATTAAAAGAAACAGAAGAAAAACTGCGATTTCTCTCCATTCATGATCAATTAACAGGTTTATATAATCGCCTGTACTTTGAAGAGGAAATGTCAAGGTTGGAACGTGGGCGTGTATTCCCCATCAGCACGATTATGACAGATGTTGACAACCTTAAAGAGATGAATGATACAAAAGGGCATGCCCGGGGAGATGAACTCCTCAAACTGATTGCGGGTATCTTGCGCTCCAGCTTCAGGGCAGAAGATGTTGTCGCACGCATTGGGGGTGATGAATTTGCAGCTTTACTCCCGGGTACAGATGAAAATACTTCACAGAAAATTATTGCCCGAATTGAAGAAAAGATCGCCACACATAACACCATGAACCCACAATTCATGGTCAGCTTATCAATTGGTTATGAAACCAGCATCAGGGGCGAGTCTCTTGTAGATGCGCTGCAAAAAGCAGACACCAAGATGTACTCAGCAAAGATGCAAAAAAGAGAAATACAAAATTCTTATAAATAACAGGTGAATATGAACGAGTATCCATGGATTGATTCGATTCCGGGAGCAGTTACCGTTTGCGATCGGAATGGTGTCATCATTTATATGAATCAGAGAAGTAAGGATACTTTTTCGGAAGGGAATGACGAATTAATCGGTCAATCTCTGTTTGATTGTCATTCTCCCGCTTCAGTTCAAATCATCCAAGAACTGATGAATACTGGTAAATCCAATTCATATACCATCAGCAAGAAGGGTGTAAAAAAGATAATCCACCAAACCCCCTTCTTCCAGAATGGTGAAGTTGCCGGATTAGTGGAGTTTTCTTTTATTATCCCTGATGATATGCCGCATCATAATCGTGATTAAATCGGATTAGTCTGGATTTCCATCTTTTGCGTATCTCTTGTTCTGTGGATCAGGTAGATCCCTACCAAAACCAATGTCATGCCGATCCATTGTACGGGAATGAAAGATTCTCCAAAGACGGGTATAGCCAATAAAGTAGAAAGAACAGGCTGCAAGATAATGGTTGGCGACACAATCGACGCGGGTAAATGTCCTAGCGCATAAGCTACCGCCACATAAGCAATACATTGAACAACAACTCCGGCACCGATGAACGATAATACGGCTCTGGTTCCATAACCAGTCAACGGATGACCTAATATGATACAGAAAAAAAGTAGAAAAATGGATGCCGCGATAGACATGACCCAGAGATAATGGATGACCGATAACCTTTTCCGCCCTTGCTGGGTGCTCAGATAATAACCCCCATAGAAGATCGCTGAAACAAGCGCCAGAATATCACCCTGACTTAAGTGTGGACGCAGGAAGAAATCATAACTCATCACAACGGCTGCACCGGTCATGGTCAGTACCAGACCCAGCCAAAATGCTTTTTTCAGTCTTTCTCTGAACAAGACAATTGAAAAAATCACCACCCATACTGGAGCAGTATTGCTCATTAGCGTAGCGTTCGCAATCGACGTAATTTGCAGGCTTTCATTCCACATCGAAAGATCAAGGGCAGTGCAAAGCCCGCCAAGAATCGGAAAGAGCAAATCAGTTTTTGTCCACTTAGCAAAATCAGGTTTTGAAAAAAGAAATGGGATTGTAATCAGTAACCCGCCAATAGCCAGGCGATAAAAAGCGAATACTGAACCTGGAACCTCTGCACCACCCCAACGGACGAAAAAAGGCGAAAGTGTCTGAGAGATGATAGCTGTTGCCAGGGCAAAGTAAGGCAAATTCTTATGAAAAAAATATTTTGAAGGCATTGATAGGCTCTGGATTAGATGAATGCGCAATTTTAGCACTAAAACACTATTCAAGATACAAAAATGGAGCAGCCTGAATGAGACTGCTCCATCTGCTGGAAAAAATTACCTACTGTGTGATCATGGGAACGAATGTCTGCATTCCCTGATCCACCCAGAATTGATAGGTGGCTCCGTCACCTGCAATCAATGGATTGAAGTTGCGGGCTTTGACATAATAAGTTCCACTCACCGGTGCCAACCATCGAATATTGGATGAAGATCCCAACTGGCTCGGGAATACTTCTGCAACCGGACTACCACTGGCAGTATATACAGTTAATACAGTACCTACTGCCCGTGTAAGAGGAACTGCGTTGATAAAGTACACCTCGCCAGCCACTGCTTCAAATTTGAACCAGTCTTCATCATTTTGTCCACAGTATGTTTTCTTAACCCGGTCACTATCAACGGTAAAACTTCTGGCGGCAGATAAGCTGTTATCTGCTTCACTGGCATCCACACCTGCAGTGCAACCTGTCATCTGAACCGTTGTTTCGGGTGTGTCTGACCAGGCTTCCGCCTTTCCGGTATTATCAATGACCCGCATCCGGAAACCGTAAGTGCTGCCCACCTGACCAATGAACCAGGCATACCGGTCTGTGATTTTGATTCCTTCTGGTGGCTGCCAGTTCTGCCAGGTACCACCATTTTCCTTTACCTGAATTTCAATCTTTGAAATGCCAGATCCCACATTGTTCGCCGTCCATTGCAATAAAACCGTATTCAGATTCGATACCGAAGGCAAAGGAACCATCGCTGAGGTGGGTACTGGTGGTGGAGCCTGTGTTGGATCCGTCTTAATATTCCAACTTGCTGTGCCGCCCCAGTTACCGGAATTATCAAACACCTGGGCGTAGATGGCTGCCTGACTACCCTTAGCTTCTTTGGTCGGATCAAACAGAATGTTCCATCCATCCTCTGGGTTCCAATCTTCACCAATCTTTTGCCAGACACCATTCTCCCAGTCATGGTTGTGATAATAGAAAACAACATGTCCAATACCGCTCCCATCTTCATCAGTACCGGTTACGGAAATGTTGAACTGGGCATTCGGCACCAGGGTGCCACTGGTCGGGTAAACAAACCGGACGGTTGGAATTGCCCTGTCGTTGTACATGCGCAGAATGTAGAAGTAATCCGATCCGCCCACCATGGGATGATTCCATGCCTGAACTTTTAATTTGTATTCTCCATCTTTTGGAAGGACATAATACAGCAGGGAGTCTTTCCTCTGGATATAGATTTCGTCATCGTTCTCAGCCAGTACCGTGCGTCCATCGGGGCTGTAAATGGTTACAACTGAATCGAGCGTAGATCCAATGGTTTTTGCATCAACATCAAAAGTGATCCGATCACCGGCTTTTCCGCTAAATATATAATAGTCCACGTCACCTGCCGGGCAGATATCTCCAACCGCCGGTTGAGTGGTGGAGATGATCCCAGCGGTATCAAGAGAATTATTTGCAATCGGTTCGTTACAGGATGTAGCTGGTCCTACCTGGTTGATTTGAACATCGTCGATATACCAGCCATCTCCCACGTTCTGTATGTCATCCATGGTGTTAAAGTAGAAACGGATGCGAATACTCTTGTTGGCATACGCTGATAGATCAATGACTGAGCTTTGCAGCCAGGTGTTCTCTGGATCCCAGTAAAGCTGAGCCACATTGGTGAATGGACCGCCATCTACAGAGATTTGAACTACCCTTTGATCCCATTGGTAAGAACTGCCCTCAGTGTTGTATCGATAAATAAATCGCAGATAATATCCAGGAGCTGGTATTGTGATAGCAGGTGAAGTTAACGAACCAGACGGCATACTGCTGTACTGCTTGACGTTATTTACGGTCTCACCGAACAACCAGGAATTTGATGCACTGGAATAAAGCGATGTAGTCCGTTTCCATAACCCGGTTGCGATCCATCCATTCACACCGGATTCCATTTTATCTGTCCACGGGGCAGTAAGAACCGCCGGAGCGGGCGCTGCAGCAGCTTTAACTGTAAATGAACGGCTAACCCATGCTGAAGTCTGATTATTGGCGGTATTTCTTGCGCGTACTTTCCATGTATAACTTCCCACAGGCAGACTGCCAGCATTATATGAAAGGGTGGATTTCCATTCAGATGTACGGGTTACAAACCCATTATTTCCACTCAACTCCACCTGGAACTCATTCGCCCAGCCGGCATTGGACCAGACCAGCGCAATACTCTCATCGGTTGCAAAGCTGGCAGACGCGGCAGGTGATACAAAGCCAGGAGCTGCGACTGCAGTGGATGCTGCCTTAACCTTGAATGAATTCACCTGGTTCAGATTGATAATATTGTCAGATAGATCTGGATCTGTAGTGACCAGAGTCTCTGCCCTACCAGCATAATCAGATTTTGCCCATACGGTCACCTGGGCGCTGCTGCCTACCATGATGGATTCGGCATCATTAGCAGCGAACCCGTTCATTGCTGTGGCATTTTTGTAATCACCCGTTGGATAAACCTTACAAACTCCCGTAAAATCTTTTCCGCTGTAAAGTGCGACTTCACTGGCTGCCGGAACACAAGGAGGTGGCGGCGTGTTGTTGCTGCAAGAGAAATTCTTAACCACATGGGTCAACCCCTGCAAACCAACAGACTGGTTTCCCTCAACATCCCATAATAGAAGTGCAAAGCTAAGAGGACCATCTGGAATTTCTGAGCCTGCAGCGCATAGATCCAGGTTGATATTGAAAGGAACCTTTGTAACCGGGCTACCTATTTCTTTCCAGGCATTGTTGATATACCCCAGCAATTGTACTTTGGTGATCCCTTTATCATCAGTTCCTGTTCCTGAGATTGTCAGGTTTCTGGATGTCAGTGAGCTACCCAACGCAGGTGCCGATATTGACCCGGTAGGACCTTTGGCGGCTTTATTCCCAGATTTATAACTGGTTTGTCCCTGCCCACCATATTTACTTGCCTCAGCGAGAGTTCGGGGTCTGCCACCTTTGGTTACAGAGTCATAATTGATCGACACATCTTTAAATGTGATATCAACACTGGGTCCCCAGTATCCATAGGAAGCTGTATGAACCATAAAATGAAGGTGATGCGCGGTGCTCGCGCCGGTATCATCCACATTCCCGATGAATGTACCCTGGTTTACGGTTGCACCCTTGGTGCGAAGTTTGGTTGGAATGCTGTCTTTCGCAAGGTGGTAATATATTTGATAAGAAGTGGGAGTAGTGCTGTTATCTTTCAGAATGATGTAATTGGTGCAGGAAGTTGATCCATTATTGCAATCCCACCTGGCAGCAAAAACAGTACCGCCTTTAGCAGCCAATATGGGGAACATAGTTCCATCAGCAAAGTCAAAAGCATAATAACAATCTTTACCCGAGCAGGAAGTATGTGAAATACTCCAGGTTACGCGTTTGGTCTGTCCCCCACCCCAGGGTAGGTAATATCCACCAAACTTCGCCGCCACCTTTGGCTCAGGGTATTTTGTCTGAAAACGTTGTTCGAAATCTTCGCCCAATAATCCTTTGGGCATCCCTTCAATTACTTTTTCATATTCAGCTTCGTTTGGAAGCGTAATTGTCCAAGTGTCTTCTACCCCTTTTTGATCAGATGGAGTCCTTTTCGCGATGGCAATTTCCGGTTCTCGGGCAATCACCTCACCGGTGTCTGGCTCCAGGGCAGCCAGCCATACCATAGCTGTCTCGCCGTCTTCTGAATACTCTATATTGTCAATCTTGACAGTATAGAGTAAAAAGCCTTCATCAGATGCCTTCAATCTGGCTATTGCTTCATCCAAAGCTTTTTGGATTCCTTCTTCATCAAAAGCTGGCGTTTCAGCAATTTCACCACCGACAGCTTCAGGTGCTATGGTTTCGATACCAGCAATTCTCGCCATCTCTCGGCGGACAAAAAAGGCAATAATCACAATCAAAATTACTGGCAAAATAACAAGCAGAAATCGGAAGGGTGAGGGCTTTTGCATAAGAAGACTCCTTATCAGGCAACTTTGGTGCAAGATACAGACCAATAAAGCCAATTCTACATATCTATACGAAAGGAAAAATCCTGCCAACATTGTATTGGCAGGACCCTTTTTATTAACTTAATGGTCTATCTAAGCGCGCCAGAAACCTCGCCGCAAAGGCCTGACATCCTCAAGCGTAATAAACGCCTCGGGATCAGTTTCCAGTACGATGGTATCGACTTTATCTACATTTTTACGATGTACCGAGATGTTCAGAACCGTCACCATACCATCCCTGCCGCGGGCTGGTATTTCTGTTACAGCAAATCCTGCATCTCGGAGTTTTTCTGCCACCAGTGTGCCGCGGCGTGAACTGACAACCCTGATCGAGCTGTAACCAATCGCCAGCTTTTCTTCAATTAACATGCCAACCACATTCCCGGTAGCAAATCCACAGGCATATCCGATCACAAGCAACGGATTATCCAGATTGGTTAATACAGAACTGATTGCCATAACAAATACAACCGACTGGATGAATCCCAAACCCCAGGCCAGCTTTTTCTTTCCACGTACAACAAAAAGCATTCGCAGGGTATCGCAACCCATATCTATAACACGCAGAAAGAAGATTAGAAGCATGTTTAGCCATGCGGCAGGGGAAGCCAGCCAGAGCATGGGGTCGGCAAACCATTGCTGGATCATTCGTTATCTTTCTCTACTGCCGGTTTTTTACGTCCGCCCTTCCCTGAGGTAACCTCGGTTGAGGAAAGTGAGGGGATGTAGAGATCGGACATGTATTCCTTAACCATTCTGCGGGTACAGAACTGGGGAACCAGTGTACGGATACATTCTTTTTCCCGGGATATCCATTCTACAGGGAGATTATCTGCGGAACGTTCATCGTAATACATCGGGATAATTTCGTTTTCCAGTGTATCGTACAGGGAATTGGCATCCGCATCATCCTGTTGATTTGGATCAGTGTAATCTGTATCATCGCCAATTGCCCAACCATTATTTCCGTTGTATCCTTCGCGCCACCAGCCATCCAATACCGAGAAGTTCAGCACTCCATTCAATGCTGCTTTTTCTCCAGATGTTCCAGACGCTTCATTTGGACGCCGCGGGGTGTTCAACCAGATATCAACACCCTGCACGAGATAACGGGCAATATTCATGTCATAATCTTCCAGGAATACAAGCCTTCCGCCATGGCGGGCATCTTTTACTGCGCGGTACACTTCCTGAATTAATAATTTTCCTGGCTCATCCGCTGGATGAGCTTTCCCTGCAAAGATGATCTGTAAAGGCCGGTTAGGTTGATTGAGTAGTTTTATCAGGCGGTCAGGATCCCGTAAGATGAGGTTCGCGCGTTTATATGTGGCAAATCTTCTGGCAAAGCCAATGGTGAGTGCGTAAGGATCAAGCAATACACCACCGGCGATAATCTGGACTGGATGCACGGTCGTAGTCAACCAATTCTGGCGGGAACGTTCCATCATGTAAGCGACCAGTTTGCGTTTAAGATGCCGCCGGACCACCCAGAATTCGTAATCCGGAATATTTTCAATGCCTTCCCACACCTCCGGGTCATCCACCCGTTCCAGCCAATCAGAACCCAGATAGCGATCAAAGAGATTACGCATTCGACGGGCTAGCCAGGTTCCAGTGTGAACTCCATTGGTTACGTGAGTGATGGGAACATTTTCCTCATTGCGCTCTGGCCAGAGATGGTTCCACATTCTGCGGCTGACGCTTTCATGTAATTCCGATACCGCATTCCGTAAGTGGGCATGGTGAATGGCAAGAATGGGCATGGAGTAAGTATCTCCACCCCATGTCTTGGTATTTCTGGCAATATCAATGAATTGATCTCTGGTCATACCCAGCTCCTGCCAGAAGAGAGGGAAATACTTGTCAATTAACCAGAGCGGGAATTCATCATTACCTGCAGGTACTGGAGTATGGGTGGTAAAAACGCTGCTTTTACTGACCAGTTCAGCCGCCTGTTCGTAAGTTTTTCCTTCAGCCATATATTCCCGCACCCGTTCAAGTGTGAGAAAGGCAGAATGTCCTTCATTCATGTGCCAGACATTTGGTTGCAGACCCAACGCACGAATGGTTCGCACTCCCCCAATTCCCAAAATCATTTCTTGTGAAATGCGTAAATCAACATCATTACTGTATAAACGGGCAGTCAAAAGCCGGTCATTGGGATTATTGGCATCCACGTTGGTATCCAGCAAATACAGGGGCACCCGCCCCACCTGAACCAGCCATATCCGAGCCCAGACAGTTCTACCCGGTAAATCCACACTGATCATCACATTCGACCCATCTTTGTTTTTGATGGGTAAAACCGGCATATTTTCAAACTGCAATGGATTATTGCGGGCTTCCTGCCATCCATCTTCAGTGATCTTCTGTGAGAAATAGCCCTGTGTATAGAGAAAACCAATCCCAAAGAGGGGCAGCCCTAAATCACTGGCTTCTTTTAGATGGTCACCCGATAATACTCCGAGCCCGCCAGCATAAACGGGAAGCGATTCATGCAATCCATATTCAAAAGAAAAGTAAGCGATTGCCCCATTGCCATTCTTTGGATATGTTTTTTTGTACCAGGTCTGATCACCTTTGAGATAAGCATCAAAGTTTTGAATTACCCTGTCGTAAACATCCAGGTAATACCGGTCATTAGTAACGGCATTCAGCCGTGATCTTTCCACTTTGCGCATGAAGAATATGGGGTTGTGATATACCTTTTCCCACAATGCTTTATCAATAAGTGCGAAAACCCGGGTAGCATCTGGATTCCACATCCACCACAGGTTGTATGGGAGGGCGCTGAGCCGGTTAATTCTACGTGGCAGACTAAAATTAGGTGTTCTTTCAATAACAATAGATTCTTTCATCTTTTTCTCAATTTCCCGGACAATCGTACCATGCCCAAAACAGGTTTATTTTCTGAAATGTAATCTTAACCGATTAATGAACAATATGGAAATCGGTGCAACAAAAAGACCAATATTTACAAAAATAAATCACCAGACCCGCTCCAATTCGAGATTATCTAATGATTTTCTCCCTACCTTCGCCAGATCAATCCAGGTATCCTGTACCTTCACACGAACCACATCTGCTGTGTAATCTGTAATTGAGCTACCATGGTTATCATAGAGAGCTGAACCAACGGCATAGATATCGACTGGAACCTGCAATTTTTCAAACCGGTGAATTTTTTCCGGTCCAAATCCTCCTGACACCACAATTTTCACCCCGCGGCAGTAATCCTGTGCCCGCTGGCACCAATCAGCAGGAAGATCCCAACTTTCCCAGGCGAGATCTAACGCCTGGCGAACAATGAAAACCAATCGTGGGTTCACACCCAGATCAAGGGATGGGTCACCTACCGGTTGGACAGATACATCGCGCAGGCTTCCACTGGTATCCAGTCTAACCCCGTATAATTTATATCGATCAGCTTCTTCAATATTTCCCTGTTCTATACATTCCCTGTATTTGTTAAATAATGCTTTTAATGTAAGTAGGGAATCTTTCACACTATCATTATTAAAATCAACCAGAGCAATTCGGGGAATACTCACCGGGAGCACAGTGGAAAAAGCAAGCATCGCTTCAGCGGTGTCTCCAAAGAAACAGGCAATGGCGGCATGTGCAACTGTTCCACCCCCTTCACCACCCCACCAGTCTCCCTGTGCATCCGTTGAAACAAAGGGTGGAAGCTTACCGGCATAATCCAGGTTAAAGCGTTGAACTGCTATTTGATATGCGTATCCATCGGCAGCCTGAACTTCATGGACATCGAACCGGGCAGGAAAAAACAAAACCGGTTTTCCTTTGGCTGCAATCAATGTATTATAAACATTCGTAGCCACCCGGCTCGCTCGTGTGAGGATCCCCAGCATAGGGGTTTCGAGGTTCGCAAAATCGCGATACCTTCCACGCACCCGCATTACCGGTTGCACAGTCAATGGATCACCATTCCCTTCCACGATGGATCCATCATGTACCGCCCACACTTGCAAGTTGGATGAGGTATCTACAAACTCGTCCCCATTCCAATGCCCTGTACAGTGGCGAAGCATCGTCAGAGCCTTATCCAATCCAACGGTAACCGTTTTCCCGGGTCGCCGGGTAAAGAACTGCATCTCTACCTCTAAATTTCCGGGGAAAATGGGCGATTTTGTCATCTCCTCCGGCAACCGGTCAGATTGCCCCTGGTATGTATATCCATTCTCAGTCATCACGGTCAGCATATGAGCAATATTCGTAAAATATTTATCCGAATACCATCCCTTGCGCATTCGTTCAATATCAAGTTTGAAAGTTGAGTTATCTAAGCGTTGCCTGTTAAAGATGCTCATCACCTCTCCTTGTTTTACTTTATGGATGAATACACCTGAATACCGTTTAATGCCATATGATACAAGAATACCTGATGGAACAAATCTCCATTGTGCGGGAAAACACCAATTTGTTTCGCCGCTGCAACCGGAAGATCATACGTTGCAACACAATCAGCCGGGATGATTACTTTACGCTTCAACTGGCGGGCGTTTGCATCCAACTGAAGGTACATTGCAAGTTGATATGTGCACAAATCGGTGCAGTCTCCCACTACAATAAATGTATCAACCTGTGGATGTTCCGCAATCCAATCTTCAAGACCTGTATCCAACCCGGAATGGATTGAGTTTTTTTCAATAACCGTAATTTTCTCAAAAAAAGGTAATTCCTTAATCTCGGGTACTGTTTCGGCTTCAGATGTTCCGCGTACACAATGCGGGGCAAAAGCTGCAAACTCGACGGCATCCGGTTCATGCGTATCCTGAGTCAAGACAAAATTCCTCATACCCTGGCTCCAGGCATTTGTCATCAACCGGGTCACCGGTTTCACAATCGCCTGTACGCGTGGGCTGGATAACACACCCTCGGTGCAAAACCCATTAATTAAATCGACCGAGATAATCGCTCCCCGATCAGGATCGGGAACAATTTCATTCAACATGGGAGATGTCAAATCTGACTGCCACTCATCCAAATAAGTCAGGAATGCTTGAGTAGATTCTTTCATTGATCCCTCTCTTTATGCAATGAACCTGAATAAAAATATTATTCCACAGTTGAAATGGTATTGACAAGCATGCCGATATATTCTTTCATGGCGCTCGTTGTTGATTTCATATTAGATGAAGTAGGCAGGATATTGATGAGTACATTTTCCATTCGCCAGGAATAAAGGTCTTTCCACTCCCGGTCAGACATGGTGAAATCAACGGGTGCAGGGATGACTTCAATCCCTTCTGATTCAAACAACCTTACAGACCTGGGCATATGCATGGCACTGGTCACTAAAATCACCCGCTTCCAGCCATTCTGCCGGATAATCTCCGCAGAAAAGCGGGCATCCTCTGCTGTATTGAGTGATTTACCCTGTTCAATCAGGGCTTCCTGAGGGGCACCCATCAACTTAAGCAATTCAGCCATGTCTTCTGCCGGAGAAGTGGGGTCGGAATTCTGCCATTCAATAGTTCCACCTGAAAGCAGGATTTTATCGGCAACACCCTCTTTGTAAAGTTTCAGGGCGTAGATCACCCGGTCACCAGCGCCATTGACTTCCACCATCTGACGTGGCGCCAGCCAGGGATCGGTACCTCCCCCCAGTACGACAATCACATCTGCCTGTAAGCGTTGCTCATCTGCCGGATATTGACTCTCCAGGGAACGTACCAAAGCCATACTTATCCAGCGATTGCCGGCAATGAAAATAATCAACAGGGATATAAATACCATCCAGCGCGAAAACCTGCGCTTTTTCCACCAGATGAGTGCAGCTATAAGAAGAATACAGGATAAACCTGCAGGATATACAAATAAAGGTAACAGTTTTGAGAGAAAAAACGTCATAGACTGATTATACTCATTCCTGGCGGGGTGGACGCCAGCCGTTACGGATCGCCTCTTCGATGGTACAGAACCACCTTTCTCCACGTTCCGCTTCGATTTTTACATCTGCGTAATCTTTGCTTCCGGGCAGATGGAAGATATAGTCATCAGAATAGTTAATATTACCTTTGATACCACAACCGGTTGGCGGGAAGATACATCCATCAGGACATGAGCTTCCTTCAGGTAAATCTGAGAAATCTTGTACATCCTGCCAGATCCCCAGCTTGTTCTGGAATGCAAATAGCATATCTCCGGTAAAAAGTGCGGCACAAGTATCATCATGCGGGCGGTTGAAACTGGTAGCCAGTCCCTCCCGGATCATGGCACTATTAACAAAAAGGTCATCCACAATCACCAGCCGGAGCAGCCGGTCAAAATCATCCCGGTCACGGTTCCCAGTGTAAAGCTGTACGGTCTTTCCGCCTACTTGTTCCAGATTCCATTTTCTGGCTTGTCTGCCCGGCTCCGGATTCTTCGCCTTCATTTCGGGTGCATCCACCCCGAGGTAACGCACAGTTTGAGTTACCCCGTCTAACAGAACGGTAATAGTATCTCCATCAATAACCTCAATCACTTTCGCTTCTTGATACGGCAAACTTGTTACACAACTATCGGACTGGGTATTTACTGAATTTGTATTTTTAATAAAGCTAGCCGTTGGACTTTCTACGGTTGTATTGCAAGCCGTAGTGATTATGAGGAGTATTCCGAAAGTCAGGTGTTTCCAGCTGATGGATGTTGAAATCATTGAATCTTTATGAATATTCTAGGGTTCATTTAATTCATTCAGCAAACGATCGAGGTTGGTAAGCACCATCTGCCTCTCTACTTCCATGAAATCAACTCGATTTTGCCAGGTCTGTTTTATTCCGAGGATCTGGGCAGGATTTACAGATTGAATAAACTCGCTTCTTGATTCCAGTAAGATTGACCTTCCATATCCGCGGCATTCACGACAGATGGGAATCTCTTCGGCATAAGTGTTTTCTTGATATTGTGAAAAACAAAAAGGGCAGATTAGCGCTTCAGTATTCATGATCGTTCATGCAATCTAATGATTTTTGTTTCACCGGCAAAATAGTTTACTTCAATAAATGCTTTTCGGGGAGCCGACTCGAAATTTGGAGTAACTTCTTCTACAGGTGCCATGACTCCGGTCATTTCTTCACCGAACATGTTAATACTTCCGGCAAAGTAATTCGCCCGCACTTTGACTCCTACACCTTCCGGTACGTAGATTCTAACTTCGCCTGCAAACCCGTTAAACCGATATTTTGCACCTTCAACTGGAATATCTTCATTAGATAAATCAAGGGTTGTTTCTCCAGCAAATATGTGATGGTCCTTGTGATTGCCTTCAACTAACCATTCACCTGTAAAAGAGGGATCCTCCGCCCACCAAATCCAGAAAGGGCGACCAGGAGGTCTGACTAGCAACCATACACCAAAGGCTATTAGAATTACCGGCCATAAGTATGCCCAGATATTCAGATGCCAGATATTTTCTACTAATGTGACTAGACCCAGCGCAACAAGAAATATTCCCAGATAGCCCATCCAACGTTTCATAATACCCTCACATAATAATTACCAAAGAAAATCTGATTTTGTTATTAAATAATCATACGATATTTTACCTGTCAAGTTTCAGAAATGAATTCATAAAATAAGATCCGAATATCATTATTTATGGATGTCAATTTGTTAATAGATCAGTGAGGAGTGGCAAATCGGAAAACATTATTGTTTGGTCATTTCAGGAAATTTTTAAAAAACCGATGGGTATTTATGACTCGAATTTACAGAAAAATGGTTGCGTAATCTTGTTAATAATTATCTTGTATTTGTTTAATACTATTTTCACATCCATCACATAAAATTGTTACAATTTAGAATGATACATTGTTTTCTTTGAGGTATTGAAAGGAATATTTTATGGGATACACATATGGATTTGGTGGCGGATATTTGATTTATCTGCTCTTCTCTCTCCCGGCACTCCTGCTTGGCTTATGGGCGCAGGCAAAGGTGAAGAGCTCGTTTAATAAATACTCACAAAAAAGAACCTATGGAAATTTCAGTGGAGCCCAGGTTGCCCGCTATATGCTGGATCAGGCTGGTTTACACCAGGTAAAAATAGAAGAAGTAGGCGGAAACCTAAGTGACCATTACGATCCACGACACAAAGTATTACGCCTCAGTCATGGCGTACATAACTCACCTTCCATTGCAGCCGCAGGGATTGCAGCTCACGAAGCGGGTCATGCTATTCAACACGCTGAAAGTTATGCCCCTCTGCAATTTCGCAATCTCATGGTGCCTACAGTTCAGATCGGCAGCTGGCTGGGTCCGATCATCTTCATGATCGGTTTATTCATGGCAGGTCAGACAGGAACCACCATGGCATGGATTGGGCTGCTCCTTTTCGCGGCAACCGCAGTTTTTGCCCTGATTACGCTGCCTGTGGAGTTGGATGCCTCTCGACGGGCAAAAGCCTGGCTGACCAATTCAGGTGTAATCCATACCGGTGAGATGGATGGGGTCAGTAAGGTACTCGATGCAGCCGCTTGGACTTATGTTGCGGCAGCCATTCAGGCTATTTCCACCATTCTCTATTACGGTTTCCTGTTGATGGGTAGAAGAAGAGATTAATACCAAGCCAACAAGAACAACGCCTTCCATAAGAGGGCGTTTATTTTTTATCTGTCAGAAATTTTATATAATAAGCATATGACACCTCAAACCTACCTGATGTACCATGAACTGGCTCCCTGGTTCCACCTTCTCACTCCCCCGACAGAATACGCTGAGGAGTCAGAATTAATCACCAAACTGATCCACTTGCGGAATCCCCACGCGAGGACAATTCTTGAACTGGGATCTGGTGGCGGGAACCTTGCCAGCCACCTCAAACAAAAATTCAAAATGACACTTGTGGACCTTTCACCTGAAATGCTGGCAATATCCCAGACCATCAATCCGGAATGCAGACATCTGGAAGGGGATATGCGCTCCTTCAGGCTGGATGAATACTTTGATGTTGTGTTAATTGAAGATGCCATCATGTATATCACTACAGCAGACGACCTTACCGCCACGATAAAAACCTGCCGGGCTCATCTCAACCCCGGCGGATTAGCAGTGATCGCTCCTGATTGGACTTTGGATGAATTCTATCCCGGCACCAATCATGGAGGTGTGGATGATCCGGATGGTAAAGGGATGCGTTACCTCGAGTGGATTCATGCACCGGGTGATGGTGAAACATCTTATCGAACTGATTTTGCCTATCTCATTCGCGAAGCAGATGGAACAGCCCATTCTTACTCAGAAACTCACACGCTGGGTATTTTTCCAACTGCACAATGGCTCACGACCATTCGATCAGGTGGCTTTAAACCAGCCATTTTTCCTGATGTTGAAGGTAGAAAGATCTTTGTCGCACAGAGAGGGAATCATTGATTTGAAAACCTACCGCAAGGAAATATGGATGCTTGTCCCCGGTCGGCGTGGATTTGTCAATATCACTCCCGATGTCGCTTCCTGTATCCGCGAAAGTGGTATACAGGAAGGTTTGGTGCTTGTAAACGCCATGCACATCACCGCATCCGTGTTTATTAACGATGACGAACACGGTCTGCATCAAGATTATGACCAGTGGCTGGAGAAACTGGCGCCTCATGAACCGGTTTCCGGTTACCTTCATAACCGCACCGGTGAGGATAATGCTGATGCCCATATGAAACGCCAGGTGATGGGTCGCGAGGTCGTGGTTGCCATAACCAATGGGAAGTTAGACTTTGGAACCTGGGAGCAGATTTTCTATGGCGAGTTCGATGGGGGAAGAAAAAAACGTGTACTGGTAAAAATTATTGGCGAGTAAATGATGACAAAAAAGCCTGTCCGGGGACAGGTTTTTTTTGATTTTAACTCTTGATCATGATGAGAGCCATTTTATATGGTTTGGCTGCTTTTAATGCATGGGGAGCATTTGCCGGCATAATGATTGACTCTCCAGCGCGCAGGTGATACCAGGTACTGGAGATACTAATTTCCGCTTCACCATCCAAAATAATAGCCAATGCGTCATATGGCGCAGTGTGTTCTGATAATGCCTGTCCTTCATCAAAGGCAAAAAGTGTAACTGTTCCGCTGGGTTTGTTGATCAATGTTTTGCTTACCACAGAACCTGATTGCACCTGCACTGAATCCGCCAGGTTGAAGGGGTTCACCACATTTATTTCACTCATGAGAATCCTCGTAACAATAAGAATAATCTGCCCTGCTCAGAATCGAACAGGGCGGATAAAACTCCAGTTATTTTCTTTTGGGAATATTAATAAGATACAAGTCTTGGAAGCTTCTTAGCCTGATCTACCCAATCTTTAACCATATCTTCGGTTGGCATCTTGCGGACCAGTTTCTTCTTGGCATTTGCTTCATCAAGCATTTTGAAGAGATTTGCAGGATTGCGATTCGCCAGCTCTACCACAGTATCCACACCAGCTTCTTCCAGCAAATCTGAATACTCGCTGCCTACGCCCTTGATCCTGAATAAATCTGACAAATTCACCCATTCAAGGATTAACTTATCAGCGATTCCGGTTTTTTCAGCAACTTCTTTCCGACCTTTTGGGGTGCCAGCAACTTCAAGAAGTTTTTCGGTAGTTCGAATACCGGCTTCCTGCAGCTTTACTTTGTACTTTTCACCAATTCCTTCAACGTCAATAATTGATGGCATATCTATCCTCCTCTGATTTATTGTACTTAACTATTATAGGGGATTATCGATAAATTACAAAAGTAAAAGTTAATCTTTATGTGTCGTTTATGAAAAAATCAGTGCGAAAGTTTTTGCAACCCAACCGAAACAATATCATCAAATTCTTTTTCCATGGTTTGATTGACTCCGCATAACCCAGCAACAACTGCTTTTGCCCACCTCAGGTATTCTGCCCTGCGTTGAATGTCCCAATTTAATGGAGGATCCGTAACAACATCTCTGATATTACTGATCTTATCAGAAAGTTTTACCAGCTTTGCCCCTCTGGAAAGCGAAGGCACATGTTCAATTTGCAATTGTTTTCTGACTTCCTTGGGCAGGCTTTTATCATCTGTAACTTCCATAACTATCCCTGCCGCCCGCTCACCAAACTCACGAGAAATTTCTTCAAAGGTTGTATTTGTGTCTTCAATAGTATCGTGCAAAATCGCAGCGATAATCACATCCGCATCGGTTACGCCTCCGACTTCCCATAAATACAAAGCAACCTGAATGGGATGCTCGATGTAAGGCGATTGATCTGAATTCTTTCGGCGTTGATGGGTATGCTTTTCTGCGGCAAAAGCAATCGCCCGCAACAAACGCGATGCAAAATCTTGTTCCACAGGTATCCTTTACTTATTTTTGAGAAATAATCCAGAAAGAACCAAGGTTCTGGATTTGATACTTTACGTTCAATTTTCCAGTGAACAATACTCGTTGAAATCCACGTTTACACCATCCGGCAGGTATGCGCCCGATGGCGGATCCTGATGATATTTTCCCTGATACTTGCCAGCATGGATCTCTTCAAGTGCTTGCAACAAGGTGTCAATTTCATTCGCAGTATTGTATAAGCCGAACGAAATCCGAACCAAACCGGGTACATCCCGTTTATCCTTTGCCATAATGGACGCGCGAACTTTTGCAGAAGCAATTTCGTCAATATTCATCAGTTTCAATAAATATGGATGTGCGCAGAAACATCCATTTCGCACACCAATTCCATATTCATACCCTAAAATAGCCGCTAAAAGATAATGGGAGATTCCGTTCATATTTAACGGAATAACACCCAGCCGGTTGGCTGCATTCTCGGGGTTTCGATCACCCAGAACTGTCATATATGGCATATCAGTCAACCGGGACAAGATATGCGTGGTGAGTTCAGCTTCATGATCTGCCACTGCCTGCATACCAATTCTTTCAAGCGTGGTGATGGATGCTGCCAGGGCGATTGCGCCGATGGTATTCGGACTTCCAGCCTCGTCTCTATCCGGGGGTTCAGACCATTCCACTGAATCCAGCGTTACAATTTCTACTTCACCTCCCCCGACCATATCTGGATCACCAGTTGCAAAAAAATCCCGTCTGCCTATTAGAGCACCTGTTCCGAAAGGAGCATACATTTTATGGGCAGAAATAGTAACAAAATCCAGGTGGTCGGGTGAATCCACCGGATGCATGTCAATTTTCCGATGCGGTGCCAGTTGCGCACAATCCACACAAATCAGCGCACCTGCAGCATGCGCCTTCTCTGCCATCCGATGAACCGGATTAATAAATCCGGTCACATTGCTGGCACCGGTAATAGAAACGATGGCAACTCTGCCTTTGTACTCCCACAGCAATCGATCATAATCAGCTTCATCTAATGCACCCTGGGGTGTTAATCCAATATGGATCACCTGGGCTACTTTACGCCAAGGAAGATCATTGGAGTGATGTTCCTGTGTACTGACAAGAACAATATTCTTTTCTGGGGTAAATGGAAACCGGTGAGCAAGTTTGTTGATTGCCTCAGTAGTGTTCTTACCAAAGATGCAAACATGCGTTTGCGGGTCTGCACCGACAAACTGAAGCACCTTCATTCGTGATTCTTCATACAGGTGGGTGGATATCTGGCTCTTAAAACCAGTGCCGCGATGCACACTGGAATAGTAAACCATAAACTGATCTACCTTCTCCTTCACCGGCAGCATGGGAGGGGTTGATGCAGCGTTATCAAAATTTATATATTTTCTTTTCTGACCATTGAGTAGCGGAACCTGAACATCCATACCTACAAATAATTGCCTGTAATCCGAATCGTTACCCATGTATTCTCTCCTGTAATAAGATTAACCGATAAATCTATCGAGTGAGTTTTTTAAGTCTTTGAATGCTTTATCGAATTCGCCTTCTTCTGCGGCATTCATTAAGCAGCTTTTAACATGATCTTCAAGGATTACCCTTCCTACACTGTTCAAAGCAGACCGCACTGCCGCAATCTGGACTAAAACATCAGGGCATTCCACGTCCTCTTCCACCATGCGCTTAACAGCCCTCACATGGCCTTCTATCCGTGCAAGCCGGTCTAATACAGCCTTGCGATGCTCATGGCTGCGATGGGATGAACTGGTATGATCTTGAGAATCCATAGTGATCCTCCGATGAAAATCAAATTCAAAAATTACACAAAGAAAGATTGGATTTTCCAGATAAGTTTATCTTGATTTATGGATTTATGAAAGTTAAGCGGATATCAAACCGGACATTGAGTATGAATTTAGTATTTTAGGATCAACCCTTAATTCCCGAGAAGCTGATTCCCTCAATAAAAGTCTTTTGTGCAATAAAAAAGATTACAACCATAGGTAATAAAGCAACAACCGATGCCGCCATCAGATACCCCCAGTGTACCGAATACATACTGCGATAAAAACTCAGCCCTAACGCAATTGTGTAATTGGTTTGCTTGTGCAGAAATACCAGAGGGTAAAGAAAATCATTCCAGACACCCTGAAAATTGAAGATAGCGACTGCAGCCAGTGCCGGTTTGGCATTGGGTAAAATAACCCGCCACAAAATTTGCAACCTGTTCGCTCCATCGATCAGCGCGGCATCTTCCAACTCCCGGGGAATACCAAGAAAAAATTGGCGAAGCAGAAATATATAAAATGGACTGCCAAAAAAAGCTGGAATAATGAGTGGCAAAAACGAATCAACCCAGCCAAGTTTATTAAAGATGATGTAGATGGGTATGATCCGTACAGGTTCCACCAGCATCATGGTTGATAACATCAATAAGAATAAGAAATTCTTTCCGGGTGCCCGCAGCCGGGCAAATCCATAGGCGACTACCGTACATGAGAGCAGGTTGCCAATAATTGCACCGAGAGCAATGATCAAAGTATTAAGGGTGAAACGCCCGAAAGGCACGTATGTCACAGCTTCGGGATAATTTTGCCAGCGGAAAGGATCCGGTATCCAGCGTGGAGGAATTTCAAGTATCTGCGCGTCAGATTTAAATGATGAGGAGATGGCAAATAAGATCGGAAAAAGGAACATCAAAGATCCAATGGTGAGCATAGCATAGACAACCACATCCCAAAAAATCTTTTTTCTCCAGAAATTGCCAGATATGGTGGATTGATCCATCTTTACTCTGCCGTTCCCCGATAAAAAACCCACTTGCTGCTTGTCGCGAAGATTAATATGGTTAGTAACAACACAATCAAGAATAAAATCCACGCCAATGCAGATGCATATCCCATTTCAAGAAAATTAAACGCCTTCTGGTAAAGATACAATACATAGAACAAAGTGGAATCCAGTGGTCCACCGTTGGTTGCTACATAGACATTGGTAAAAGACTGGAAGGTCATAATCATTCCAAAAATCAGGTTGAAAAGAATGGAAGGCGTTAACATGGGCAGGGTAATCTTCCAGAAACGCTGCCAGATACCAGCACCATCCATGGATGCCGCTTCAGATAATTCACGGGGAATGTCTTTTAACCCTGCCAGATAGATTAACATTGATCTGCCAACCTGAAAGACAGACATAATTACGATTGCCCATAAGGCAAATTTGGGGTCCAGAAGCCATCGTGGGCCGGTAATTCCAATCAATTTGAGGGTTGTGTTAATCAAACCCACCTGTGGATTAAAGATCCACATCCACATAACGACATATGCAACTCCTGTCAGCACGGATGGCAGGTAAAAAATCGTACGAAAAATGCCAATTCCTTTTATTGGTCGGTTTAATAAAAGCGCGATTCCCAATCCCAGGATTAAATCCAACGGAACATATGCAATTGTGTATAAAAAAGTCACTTTCAACGATTGCAGGAAGAGCTTGTCCCGGGAAAATATCCGAATGTAGTTCTCCATGCCCACCCATTCAGGAGGGGTAAGCAGATCCCATTTTGTCAGGCTGTAGTAAAAAGAAGTAAGAATAGGACCGATATAGAAAAAAATGAAACCAAGAATCCAGGGCGAAATGCACAGGTAAAATGCGAGCGTTTCTTTACGCCGCAAGTTCCAAAACCTTGCTCGGGTGGGAGTTATGTTTTGCATGGATTCGCTTATTTGAGTAAAGCATAACAGAAGGGAGCGATAAATACTTACGCTCCCTTCTGTTGTTAAAATGTTTATTTCATTTTCTCGTCGAGAGCTGCTTGCGCTTCTTTTGCAGCATTTGCCATGACTACAGCAACATCGGCTTCTGGGTCAGTCAAGACTGTCTGGAGGGCTTTATTGAGCGCCGGGTCTGCTGTAGAACCCCAGAAATCCGTATAAACATAAGCTCTGGGTTTCACATTATCCAACCCTTTGATCCAGACGCTTTCAATCGGATCAGTGTACATGCCCACCTCTTCAGCCGCGCTGGCTACCGGAGGTATTCCATGCTGAGCCCAGATCCTGGATCCCTCTTCGCCAACATAGAACCGGAGGAATCGCCAAACCGCCTCCGGGTGTTTGGTGCCACTGAAGATACCAAAGCCACCCCAGAAAAGGACATTCGCTGCCTGTTTACCCACGGGGACGGTTACGACACCCAGATCGACTTTTTCATTGCTACGTAAACCAGCCTGCGGCCAGCGTCCAAACAACCGCATCGCTGCTGTTCCATTTTCAAATTCCGGGTTACCTCCAGCCCATTGGTTAAAATCTGCGGGGGGAGGAGCAACTTTGTATTTATTATAGAGATCTGCAAAAAATTGCACGGCCGCTATGGTTTCAGGCGAATCCATATAGCCTGTGAAACTCTTTCCATCTTCACTGATCAGGCTGCCTCCTGCAGCTGCCACCCAGTATTCAAATCCCGTAGTCCAGTTCGCGGTTAGCTGAACACCCCATATTTCAGGGATTCCATCCTGGTTTTCATCGATTGTTAACTTCTGGGCAGTCTCCAAGAATTGTTCCCATGTCCAGCCATCTTGGGGATATTCCACGCCATATTTATCAAAAATTGCTTTATTGTAATAGACGGCTAACGTGGAAAAATCTTTTGGCAGGAAATACGTCTTTCCCATATATTTACCGGGATCCATCACGCCTGGCAGATAAATACTTGTATCCAGCGGATAAGGTCCATTGATGAAGTCATCCAGTGGTAAGAAAGCTCCTTTAGAAACAAAATTAGGAACAGCATCATCACCGATCTGCATGATGTCTGGCGCATCTCCGGATGCAATTTGAGTCAAAAGGCGGGTATAGTAATCACTTCCGGCTACTGCTTCGAGTTGCACAATAATATCCGGATTTGCCTGTTCAAATGCAGCAATAATTTCCTGATGCGGGTTCAGACCTTCTCCACTATCTCCCGTCCCCACCCGAATGACAATTTTGCCACCTTCCTGCGTCGGGACCGGCGTCGCAGTCACAACCAATTCTTGAGGAACGATCTGGGTAATGATTTGTGGTTCAGCAGGTTCTAGCGGAGCAGGCGCAGGAGCAGCACACCCGGCAATCATGCTGGATAACAGGATTATCACAAATGAAATAGCACCAATTTTTCTGATCATCTTGGTTCTCCCTTAAACTCTATGAAATTATGAGAATATTGACTTAAAGCTTAGTGATGCTCAAAACCGCCACTTTTGTTAGAGTTATTTATATATTACTACGGAAGATAATCGCAAAGCACCTGAGGTATAAAGATTATTCGATGTTTGTTTTCCACCCTGCCAGTCTGGCGGAATTTGCCAGAACTGGAATAGATGAGCCTTCGTGGATGAGCGCACCTATAACAGGACCAATTATGCCAAATGATCCCAGAATAACGGCCAGCACATTTATGCTCATGGAAAAAATTACATTCGTCCTGATGACTTTTAGGGTCTCGCGTGAAAGCCGGATCAGTTCCGGCAATTTTTCAATTTCATCTGACATCAATCCTACTTGCGCGGTTTCAAGGGCTACATCGGTTCCACTCATCCCCATTGCAACTCCCATATCCGCTGCTGCAAGAGCAGGGGCATCATTTACACCATCCCCCGCAAACATCACTTTATGTCCACCCTTTTGTAAATCTTGAATAATTTTGAGCTTTTCATGAGGTAATACCTGGGCAAACACCTTATCGATACCCAGTTCTGATGCGATTTTTCCAGCAGCAAAGGGATTATCCCCGGTGATCATGATCACTTCGTGGATTCCAATTTGCTTTAGATCAGAAACAACCTTCTTTGCCTCAACGCGAGGAGTATCCTGTATGGCAATATAGGCTTCCAGTTTTGAGTCTACTCCTACAGGTATGACGGTATATCCTTCCAGTTCCAGGGTTTCCAGGTGGTTGGAATTTTCATCGCTCCACGCTACATCCTCTTCAGTCAGGAGAGATTTCGTTCCTAAAACCACCTGCTCTCCTTCCACCTTCGCTTTCACCCCGAATCCGGGGAAGGCAGTAAAACTTTCCGTTTCAAGCATAGGGACTTCCTGAGCCCGGGCAGCTTCCACAATCGCCCGGCTGATGGGATGTTCGCTGAACCATTCTGCAGACGCTGCGAGCTCTAAAATTCTTTTCTTGCTTTTCCCGTTCAGGCTGATGACCTTTTGCACACTCGGTTTTCCAATTGTGAGTGTTCCGGTTTTATCAAGAGCTACAATATCCACTTTTCCCATATTTTCTATGGTTGCTCCCGTTTTAACCAGAATTCCTTTTTTTGCCGCATTTCCAATAGCAGCAACAACTGCTGTGGGCGTAGCCAGTACCAAAGCACATGGGCATACCACCACCAGTACTGTAATCGAACGCATAATATCTCCGGTAAGAACATATACCAGAAATGCGATCCCAAATGTTGCAGGCACCAGGATTCTTGCGTAGCGGTTGGCAATTCGTTGTACCGGTGCCTGAGATTTCTGAGCGTCTTTCACAAGGCGAACAATTTGTCCAAGAGTAGTATTTTCTCCAACCTTGGTTGCCTTTATTTCCAGTACTCCCATATCATTAAATGTGCCGGCGAACACTTCATCTCCTGGTCGCTTATCCACTGGCACAGACTCACCGGTTATTGCAGCCTGGTTTATACAACCGGTGCCTTTATCAACAATACCATCCACACCGATACGCTCACCCGCCCTGACCAAGATAATATCTCGGGGATTCACCTGTTCTACCGGAACAAGGATTTCTTCACTCCCACGTTTGATGGTAACAGTAGCGGGAATTAATTTTGCTAAATCTTTGAGTGCATTATCAGCGCGTGCAATCGTAAAATTTTCCAACCATTCACCGAGAGACATCATGAACACAACCAGCGCTGCTGCACTGTATTCTCCGACAATAATTGCCGCAATCATGGCTACAGATGCCATCACTCCCGCTGTAATATCATGCTTGATAAAAACTTGTTTTGCCGCAAAAACAAAAAGGGGAATCCCCCCGACCAATGCTGAAACCAGGTACAACCATTTTCCCGTATCAGGCTGCATCAAGAAAAATGAAAACACAAAACCCAGAGCCAATAAAATACCATTGGCAAAAGTCATCAGTGTTTCATATGACAGGAGGAATTCTCGATAACGCGTGAATAGCGATAATTTTTGTCCTTTGCAGTCAGAGCGATTATCCATCTAACCGAATCCTTTCAGGGAAGAAATCAATTGTTATGCAGTATCCCCTATGGGGGGATAAGGGTTAACTTAATTCTATTGAATTAATCCAAAATTACAATGTAAAATCTATATTTTCCTATGACAAAAAATCCGGCAATTAGAACTGCCGGATTTTCTAATAGTATTCTGATTACCTTATTCTTCTTCAGATTTACGTAAATGCGGGAAGAGGATCACTTCGCGGATGGAGCGGTAGCCAGTAAGCAGCATTACCAGGCGATCAATACCCATCCCGAACCCGCCCATGGGCGGCATGCCATATGACATTGCTCGCAGGTAATCTTCATCCAGCGGATTCTTTTCTTCGTCATCATCCGTGTAAGCGCGTCCCATTTCCAAGAAGCGTGCTTCCTGGTCGAGCGGATCGTTCAACTCGGTGAAGGCATTACACAACTCCATGCCTCCGACAAAACCTTCAAACCTTTCCACTGTCTGCGGGTCACCGGGCATCGATTTAGCCAGTGGTGAGATATCGCGTGGGTAATTGTAAATAAAGGTTGGTTGAATGCAGTTGGGTTCCAGATAATCGCCGATCATCCCGTCTATCAATTTACCCCGGGTGGCATTGGGGTTGAATTTTAAACCTTTGGCAGCCATCGCATCCCGAAGTTGTTGATCTTCCCGGTATTCCATTATATCGATCCCGGTCGCTTCTAGAATACCCTGCCGTAATTCAAGCCGCCGCCAGGGTGGCGCCAGATTGATTTCTTTTCCATCAAAATTAACTAATGTTGTTCCAAGCGCTTGCTCCGCAGTGTACGCTACCATCTCTTCAGTGGTTTTCATAATATCCAGATAATCGGAATATGCTTGATAAAATTCAAGTTGTGTGAATTCTGGATTGTGCTTGTAGGATACTCCTTCGTTACGAAAATCACGACCAATTTCATATACCCGGTCAATGCCACCAACGATAATCCGTTTCAGATACAACTCAAAAGAGATACGCAGGAATAAATCTTGTTTGAGTTGATTATGATGGGTGACAAATGGACGGGCAGCCGCGCCACCATATATGGGTTGCAGGATAGGGGTTTCAACCTCAAGGAAACCACGATGATCCAGGTAATCACGCAGTGCCTTGACTGTCTTTGCCCGAATGCGGAAAATTTCCCTTACCTCCGGGTTTACCGCCAGATCAGCATATCGCTGTCTGAATCTTACTTCTGGGTCATTCAAGGTCGCATGCCTAATTACCTGCCCATCTACCACTTCATCCTTCGCTGCAGGTATGGGCAGCAATGATTTTGCCAGCAGTGTATAGCTACTCACCTGCAGAGTAATTTCACCGGTTCGGGTACGGAATAATTTTCCTTCCGCCTGGATAAAATCGCCAAGATCCAGTTCTTTAACGAAGAAATCCATCGTTTCTTTGCCCAGTTCATTCACCCTTAAAAACAACTGCAACTTGCCTGAACCATCCTCGATATGTGCAAAGATAATCTTTCCCATAGGTCGGGTGGAACGCAGTCTGCCAGCGACCTTGACCTTTACATCAACCGGATCCTGACCGGATGCTTCTGTATCAATGAAAAGTTGTACCGCATCAGTAGTTGTATGGGTTACATCTGCCCGTGTTGGATATGGTTCGATTCCAGAATCGCGTAACCGTTGCACTTTCTCCAGCCGGGTTCGTTCGAGCTCGCTCATTTCAGGATCCATCTCTACCTCTTTATGTTCAAATAATGAAATATCATTATAAATGAAAATGAATTTTCACTGTCGATTGTTTGAAAATTTTCATCAGGGAATCTGTAATTCCACATCCTTCCCTGACTGATTGTATAATATTGAAAAACTGGCGAGGAAATTATGCAAATTGAACCCGGATTAATTGGTGAAATTGAAATTTTAGTAGATGAAAATGAAACTGCGCGTAAATATGGTGGAGAAACCCTCCCCCCTGTATTGAGCTCACCCCGCATGATCATGTATCTCGAAAGATCCTGCCATATCGCCGTAGTTGATTTGCTGCCTGAAGGTCAGAGCACGGTGGGGATTCTGGTTAATGTCCGTCATCTGGCTGCAACTCCAGTGGGTATGAAGGTGAAGTTCAAGAGTAAATTGCTCGAAGTTGACCGCCGCCGTTTAAGATTCAAAGTAGAAGCCTGGGACGAATCTGAGAAGATAGCGGAAGGTGAACACGAACGGTTCATTATCGATTGGGATAAATACAATGCCCGACTTTCCGAAAAGATGAAGCTGGTGAAGTTAAAACGATGAGGAGCGAATAAGCTCCTCATCTTTGAAAAATAGTTAGAAAGTCACTTCCACGGTCATACCCGCCCGGGCGTTTTCTGGTATTTCCTCCAACTCTATTACTGCAGTGTAAACGACATCTCCACCAATACTTTCTGCCCTGGCAGAAATTGCCTTTACGGTTCCCGCTACGGAAACTCCCAATGGTTTGACCCGCACAGAGACTGTCATTCCGGTTTTTACCCGTGGGGTATCTCTTTCGCTGAGGTCAGTCGTTTCCGCTCGCAAAGTTGTTACATCTGTTACGATAAACAAAACCTGCCCCGGATTAACCATATCACCAGCATGGATATTCACCTGGCTTACAACCCCATCGAAAGGAGACTTCACATCCAGGGCTGCCAGTTGCTCCCGCGCCCCTGAAACTTGTTTTTGCATACTCTCCAGAGCGACTTTCCGCTGAGATAACTCAATGGGATCAATCCCATCTACAAATGTGGCTAATTTTCGTTTTAACTCAACAAGTTCAGCTTCTTTTAATTTCAAATCGACTTCAGCTTTTTCGAGAGCTTCATTTGTTGGATTTCCAAATTTTGTCTCCTGTTCCTTTTCGATTCGCTGAATTTGTTTTTCGGTTTTCGTTGTAAACAACCAGCGCTGATATTTCAGGCTTTTATCTAAGCGCATCGCTTCGTTGTAAGCTTCCTGGGCGATCACGATATCCTTCTCAAACTGGGCATACCGGATGGGCGCTTCCTGGACCCAGTTATCAAAATCACGCTGGGTAGAGATGGCTGCTGCTTCTGCGGCAGCCAACGCGGCTTCTGCAACTTCTCTACCTCCAAGAGTAGCCAGAACCTCCCCCTGTTTTACGTGATCTCCCAGGGAAACAAGTACAGCATCAACCTGATTTATGGTATTGCTGCCAATTCTCGATTCCCGAATTGGAACAAGAATCCCACTGGCAGTAACACCAGCGACAGCTTGCACTGTTTCAGATGATGCTTCAGACACAGGTGAGACTTGATCCAGGTTCAGGGTGGGGACTGCCGTTGGGGAGGAACCTCCTCCTGCGCACCCGGTTAGAAGCATCACCGGGATCACTAAGAATGCAATAATCCGCATTTTTCACTCCAATCTTTTCACTTCGCAGCGCCGTTCGAGTCAATCAAGCCATCCCTCAGGGTAACCACCCGCCGTGCGTAATGAATCACTCTTGGATCATGTGTTGCAAAAACAAATGTAACACCCGTCTGTTCGTTTAACCTTAGCATGGTTTCCATCACCTGCTTGCCATTCTCTGTATCCAGATTGGCAGTCGGTTCATCTGCAAGGATCAACAAAGGATTGGAAGCAAGTGCACGCGCAACAGCAATTCGCTGCTGCTCCCCACCACTTAATTGATCTGGACGATGGTGACCTTTTTCTACCAATCCGACTAGTTGCAATAATTCTACGACCCTGTTTTTCCTTGCAACAGGTTCCACATTATTGAGCAGTAAAGGCATTTCTACATTCTCATACGCAGTAAGTGTGGGTATCAAGGCAAAAAACTGGAATACAAACCCAATTTGTCCCCGCCGGATATCAGCCCGCTCATCCCTGTTCAACGTGGATACATCCTTGCCATTAACATAGATCTTCCCGCTGGTTGGTGTATCAAGGCATCCGATTAATTGAAGAAGTGTCGTTTTCCCGGACCCGGATGGTCCCACCAGCGCAGTGAATTCTCCTTTTTCAATAGAGAGATCTATTCCCTGCAGGGCATGGGTTTCCATCTTTCCGACACTATAAACTTTAGTTACCTTTTCAATTTTTGTTACTTCCATTTCCTCATCTCCTTAAGACTGCTTGCCGCCCCGTAAAGCTTCCACGGGCTGCATCTGAGCAGCCAGGATCGCCGGGTATAAAGATGCCAACAGCGTTACAACCAGCGCTGTAATTGTTAGTGAGATCACATCTCCTGGGACTACATATCCGTATAACCGTTCAGGGAGCGCCAACCCGGATACGCCCATATCTCCGATATAAAAACCAACTTTGATTGAATAGGTGACAAACAAAGCACCCAGAATCAATCCAATAATTATTCCAAGAACCGCCAGAACAGCAGATTCAGTCAGAAACATAGCCATGATCTTGCGGCTGCGCATGCCAATCGCAGAAAGGATTCCGATTTCCCGGGTTCTCTCAAACACGGCCATAATCAAGGCATTTACAACCACAGTAGCGGTAACGCCGAGCACGATCAGATACAGCAAAATCATATACGCACCAGAGAACGATTCCATCTGCACAATCAGCGGATTCATATCAACCCAAGTCTCGATTTTATATTTCTCCGTCTGCATTAAGTTGATCACATCTTGTGCTTTTTCCCGATCCTGCAGGAGAATAAAGATATTACTCGCATGACCATCGGTATTGGTAATTGCTTGCGCTTTTGTCAGCGGCAGCAAAACCGTTCCTTCATCGAGAGAAGGTGTATGCGTGGTATATATACCTTTAATAGTGAAGTTTTGTTCAATAACATCTCCATCAGACGTATTGGCAAGAAGTAAAACAGTATCTCCAGTTGATAATGAAAGCTTATCTGCCAGAGGCTGACCAATCAACAAACCATCCCTGTCATCAGCGGTGATATAAGAACCCTCAACGATGCCATCCCGGTAAGGAGCATTCGCTTCAGAAGAAGGATCTGTTCCCAGAATTTGAATTCCGCGCGAGACATCTCCAGCGCTGATAATCCCGGAGGCTACCAGTCTCGGGGTGGCTACTTTTACATTGGGTAATTTTGCTACACTGGCAGCCAATGCATCGGGTGCTTCGATCAGGTCTTTCCAGACAAGGCTGGTTTTATCCTGATCATACGATACCGCCCGGATTTGCATATGACCACTCTGAAGTTTGATCGACTTTTCGATTGAATCACGAATCTCACCCCGTACAACTGCAGCCATCAGTAATAACAATCCCAATCCCAGACCCAATGCTAGTGCTGAAAGGAGCGTTCTGCGTACATTCCGGGTGAGATCACGTACCGCCATTTTAAAAAGTTGAATCATCTTACACCTCACACCGTATGCAAAGAAACAGCTGGATCATTCAGCGATGCCTCGTAGGCAGGGTAGAAGGATGCCAGAATGGAAATGATTAACACGGTAACGAGGTGACCGGGTAACTGCTGTAAACCCAGACTGGAATACACCCTGCCACTAATTAATGCCGTGTACTCGGTTAAAGAAGTAAACTGGCTGTAATCAAAACCTACCGTTCCAAGTATTGAATTGACAATCAAGCCAAATACAACACCAACAGCAGCACCAACCAGCCCCATCATTGCTCCTTCAAGGAGGAACAGAACAGAGATCTGCCGTGGCTTTAATCCCAAGGCGCCAAGAACACCAATTTCACGAGTTCGCTCAAAAATCGCCATTAAAAGCAGGTTCATGATACCGATCCCCGCGATAACCAGCAGGATGATACTGAAAATGTTCATCACACCGGTTTTTGTCGTGATGGCTGAGTTTAGATCAGGATAGTTTGTCTGCCAGGAATTAATTTCCATGCCATGAATATTTTGCTGCAGGCGGGAAATGACCGCTTGCTCAGAGCCAATTTGCTTGATGGCAATCGCAACTTCTGTAATCTGACCAGTTAATCCGTACAGATCCTGAGCTTCAGGCAGTGAGATATAAACCGTCTGTTTCTCTATATCCCGCATCCCTAAATCGTATGTTCCAACAATGGTCATGGTGCGTTTCCGCATCTGCTCATGGGCACCTTTCCCAACCAGGGTAATTTGATCACCCGGTTTGACATCCATGGCTATCGCCAGACCCTTACCAATCACGATTGAATCTCCATCATCAGCTTTGATAAAACGACCTTCGTTGGTTTTTCCGGGAACCAGGCTGAAATCCATTTCATTTTCCGGTTCGATGCCCAAAATTGTCACAGCAAAAGCACCTTCGTGGTTGGTAGCCATTCCTCCCGTTGTGATCCTTCTTACTGCAGCCACTACTTCAGGCTCTTTCATGGCAGCCTGTATTACCTGATCCTCTCCTTCAAGCGGGATCAGGGGCATCTGTTCCACCTTTTCACTATATCCTTCTGCGTGTACCTGGATGTTTCCGCCCAGCACACGGATGGCGTTTGTATATATGGCATCTTGAAAACCTTCGATCAAACCATCAAACATCATCATCATCCCCAGCGTTACTGCAACGGATGATATGAGAATAATGGTCCGCCGCCGGTGACGCCAGATATTCCGCCAGGCTAGACGTAAGAATAAAGCCATTTGAACTACTCCTGATTCATATATGCTATCTTGAAACCTGTTTATCCATTGAAAGAGATTATCAGGTAAAGTTATGCTTGCTGCATGTATGGGACAATGGTATCGATCCAAGTTTGGATGGTGTCTTTGCTGAAAACCACTATTGAACCCGCCTTCATACCCAGAGCTATTTCCATAACCCGGGTATATTCATCCAGCAGCGAAAGTAATCGGTTCCGATCAATACCCTCCGGCGGTGGACGGAGAAGCTGCCGGCTCAACGTATCTCCCATGGAAAACATCATGCCATAAATAATCTTTGCAGATTCATCCGGTAGATGCGTGTGAATACTTCCTTCTTGAACGCCCTGCTGGATGATCCCTGAGAGAATGGGGATGATGATTTTCTCGGAAGCAGAGTAGATTTTTTCTCTTACCAGCACATTCTCATCTGCATACCAGACCTTAATAATCGGTAACATTTGCGAAAGACGCTCGCTCTTCCACATGGATGCCGCGGAGAAATAGCGGCGAAGTTTTTCGATGGCATCCATCTCGTTATTCTCAAGAATTGGCGTGAGAACAAGAAATATCTCATCGATCATTCTCGAAACAATCCCATGCAAAAGATCTGGCTTGGAATTAAAGTAATGGTAGAAAGCACCTTTGGATATCCCCAGATCATCCAGAATATCCTGGATAGACATATTTTCATAACCAACGGTATATACCCTTTTCAGGGCGGCATCCAGAATCTCGTTCCGTTTCTGACCATATTCGGTCTCATTGAGTTTTCGAGCCATTTCACTCCATTAATAAACCGTCAGTCGGTTTATTAATGGAATTTTATGATTTCCTTTGCTCTTTGTCAAGGTAGTTCATAGACCGGAGGCGGGTTACCCATCATTCATATTAATTTTTGAATTTGCCGTTTCGGAATAATATCTTGCTAATAAGTGCAATTCTTACCAATGAATTTGCATCTCGTGTATACTTGATATGTCGCACATTCCAATACTTTCATTAAAATGAGGTGTGTATGAGCGTTGAGAGCGAATTGAAAAGGTGGGAAGAATCCGTATTGAAACCTGCGGTTACGAAAAATGCAGAACGGAAAAAAGAATTTTCCACACCATCCGGTATTCCCGTACCAGATGTGCAAATCCCCCAATCAACTGATTATGAAGAACAGTTAGGCTTTCCGGGCGAATTTCCATTCACCCGCGGAGTTCAGCCGAATATGTATCGCGGTCGTTTCTGGACGATGCGCCAATATGCCGGTTACGCATCTGCCGAAGAATCAAATAAACGGTACCGCTACCTTCTCCAGCAGGGACAAACTGGCTTATCTGTTGCCTTTGATCTGCCAACCCAAATTGGTTACGATGCAGATCATCCCATGGCTCTTGGTGAAGTAGGTAAAGTCGGCGTATCCATCTCATCCATGAAGGATATGGAATTACTCTTTAACGAGATCCCTCTGGATAAAGTTTCGACCAGTATGACGATCAATTCCCCTGCATCCATATTGCTCGCGATGTATATAGCGGTTGCCCGCAAGCAGGGAGTTGCATCCAACGAGTTACGGGGAACCATCCAGAACGACATTCTAAAAGAGTATGTAGCGCGCGGAACTTACATCTTCCCACCAGCACCTTCAATGCGCCTGATCACGGATGTATTTGAATTTTGTACCCGAGAAGTACCCAAGTGGAACACCATCAGTATTTCCGGTTATCATATCCGGGAGGCTGGATCAACAGCTGTGCAGGAAGTAGCATTCACCCTCGCAAACGGAATTGCCTACGTGCAGGCTGCATTAAAAGCCGGGATGGAAATTGATAGTTTTGCATCACAGCTATCCTTCTTCTTCAACGCTCACAATAATTTCCTGGAAGAGATTGCCAAGTTCCGTGCCGCCCGGCGGATGTGGGCAAGGATTATGCGAGAACGCTTTGGGGCGAAAGATGCCAAAAGCTGGCAGCTTCGTTTCCACACCCAGACAGCAGGATCTACCCTCACTGCCCAGCAGCCAGAAAACAACGTGGTTCGCGTGACTCTCCAGGCACTGGCTGCCGTTCTGGGAGGCACACAATCCTTGCATACAAACAGCATGGATGAAGCCTTATGGCTACCCACCGAAAAATCTGTCCGCGTAGCTTTACGCACACAACAGATTATTGCCTATGAATCCGGTGTAGCCGATACCGTAGATCCTCTTGCGGGTTCATACATGATTGAATACTTGACGGATGAAATTGAAAAACGCGCAACCGAGTATATCGCCAAGATTGATGATATGGGTGGTGCTTTATCAGCCATCGAAGCCGGTTACATGCAGAATGAAATTCAAGAAGCAGCTTACCAGTATCAACGAGCGCTTGAAACTAAAGATGCCACTCTGGTTGGCGTGAACGCATTCCAGGTAAACGAAAAGCTCGAAATGGACCGTCTCAAAGTGGATCCCAGCATAGAAGCCAATCAGAAAAAGCGTCTTGCCGACCTGCGAGCCAACCGAGATTCGTCTAAAGTGAGTGAACTGCTAACCCAGCTTGAAAAAGCTGCTCATGGCAGTGACAGCATGATGCCGCTTTTTATTGAATGTGTCGCTAACGATATCACTCTGGGTGAGATCACCGGTGTTTTACGCCAGGTCTGGGGTGAATATCATGCACCCAGTTGGGGCTAATCCTGCTCCCGCTAAGTCATTCAGCTAGAACCTCATTTCGGAATATCATACCGGAGGAAAGATGGCAAAACTAACCAAGATTAACCACATCGGTATCGCTGTCAACAATATTGAAGAAGCTCTTCCATTCTGGACTGAAGGATTGGGTATGAAGCTTCATCATATTGAGGAAGTTGCCCGTCAAAAATCCAAAGTGGCTTTTTTGCCTGTTGGTGAAAGTGATGTCGAACTGGTCGCTCCCACTGCGGAAGATTCCACTATGGCTAAGTTTTTAACAGATAAAGGTCAGGGAATTCATCACCTCTGCCTGGAAACAGATGATATTGAAGCAATGTTAGCCGATCTAAAAGCCAAAGGATTCAGGCTGATCAATGAAACACCCATCGAAGAACCCGGTCGAAAGATGGCTTTTGTACACCCCAAAGCTACGGGGGGTGTGCTTTTGGAATTGTATGAAGTAACAAAATAATAAAAAACTGGAGCGGTGATAATCACCGCTCCAGTTTTATTTTTGGTCTGGTTATACCGTTTTCATGGCTTGCTCTTCTGCCTCAGCAATGGAAATTCCTTTTTCAACATTGACTGTTCTCAATATTAGTATTCCCACCACGAAAAAAACCACCAGCGAAACGATACTCAAGCGGCTTTCTCCCATAATCTGAGAAACTACCCCAAATAACGCCGGTCCCAGAATGGTGGAGAATTTTTCAAATACACTGAAGAAAGAATAGAATTCAGCACTTTTACTCTTTGGCATCATCCTGCCAAATAGGGACCGGCTGAGCGCTTGAGAACCGCCTTGCACCGTTGCGACACCTGCACCCAATGCCCAGAACTGCCATTCGTGCTGCAAAAAATACCCTGCGATAGCGATAATACAGTAAATTCCCAGGGAAATATAAATTGATGGTTTGGTACCAATTTTCTTGGGAAGCCAGCCAAAGAAAATGGCAAATGGTGCAGCGAGGAACTGGACCATTAACAAAGTGCCGATTAATGTGGTTTGCCCGATTCCAATTTCAGCACCGTAGATGGTTGCCATCAGGATAATGGTTCCAATTCCATTGGAATAGACCCAAAATGCCAGAAGAAATTTTGAAAGCTCCTTATATTTTCGAATCTCCTTGAATGTGCTCGAAAGACGCGATAAAGCAGCCTGTAAAGGCTTGAAATTCTCTTCACCGGCAAGGATTCTGCGTTTGGGTTCAGATACGAATTTCAATAATGGCAGGGTAAAGATGAACCACCAGACAGCCACAGTCAGAAAACTCAACCTGGTCATCAAACCGGTGAGATTTTCAGGAGCGAGCATGATCATTGCCAGATTTACAGCCAGCAGGATTCCACCGCCAATGTATCCCATGGCATATCCGCGACTGCTGACCATATCTATTTCTTTATCTGTAGCTACGTGCGGCAATAAAGCGTCATAATACACCAGTGAACCGGCAAAACCGATTTGCCCAAAGATAAAGAGCAGGGACGCTAATAGCCAATCTCCGGTGCCAATGAAGTACATCAAAGCGGTTGCGGTTACGCCAATAACCATAAAAATGGTTAGAAAGCTTTTCTTGCTGCCGCGAAAATCCGCCATTGCCCCGAGGATGGGCGAAATGACTGCAGCCAGTAACGCTGCCAGGCTGGTTGTATATCCCCAATATGCCGTTGCCACATTAGCAGGTAGTGTCGCCGCAGCAACTGACGAATAATATACCGGCAGCACAGCCGCCATGATGGTGGTGACAAAGGCGGAGTTCGCCCAGTCATACATTGTCCATGCCCAAATTGCTTTTTTCCTGATCTGTTCATTCACCGCTTCCATAATTACTCCTTAAAAATAATAATGAGTCCCTATCTGAATTAAACACCAATTTGGCTCTCTGGATAGTCAATTTTGCTTCTTAAAAATCATAAAAATAACATTGTTAAAAATTTTCAGTTCTTTGTTATAATATTTATATATGAGCATGTATTCATATTTAGGAGAAAATGATGACGATCTCACCGGATTATATTGATAGCATGAGCCAGCTTTTCAAAGCCTTGAGTGACCCGACGCGAATACGCATCATCGCCATCTTGATGGATGGAGAACAAAATGTCCAGCAGATCACCGAACAGGTTGGTATGACTCAGTCCGCGGTTTCCCACCAATTAGGGTTGTTACGCGCACTTCATCTTGTTCGGTTCAGGAGAGATGGCAGGCAGATCTACTATGCCCTGGATGACCAGCATGTGGTAGATCTCTTCCAGCGTAGCTTCGCTCACGTTAAACATTTGGCTCGAGAGAAAACAACAAACTCATGGGAATAAAATGATAGAATCCACGCTTCATCTCGAACTCCAACATTTATTAACAAACGAACAGGTGAAATGCAATAGTTGTATTTCGCGTCTGATTGAATCGTTAACCCATCAAAATGGGATACTCAAAGTACATATCCCAGATGAAAACCCGGGTACTCTCTGCCTCCATTATGATTCTCAACAGATCCACACTGACCATGTTCGCAGTCTGGTACGCACATTTGGTTCTGTAATCACTACACGATACCGTCACAAGCAACTTGTCATCGAGGGAATGGACACCTCAGATTGTATTGTTGTACTTGAACAGGGATTGAAATGTCTTGATGGTGTTCTGGCTGCATCGATTCAATACGCTCAACAGACCATCCATATTGAATACGATTCTCAGCACATAAGTATGCCCGCCATTCAAAAAAAGGTCAGGCAGCTCGGATACAGGATCACTCCAGGTGCCAGACAGAAATGGATGGAGCAAAATATTGAACTCATCTTCAGCCTTCTGGCAGGAGCCTTCACCGCTTTGGGCTGGCTGCTCGAGATAAATTCCTCCCAGCCGGGCTGGATTGCCATGCTCCTCTTTATGTTGGCATACATAGCCGGTGGCTGGAACGTAAGCCGGCATGCATGGTCAGCCATACGCGAAAAAAGATTTGATACGGATATCCTGATGGTTTTGGCTGCCCTGGGCGCTGCTGTATTAGGCGAATTCGCAGAAGGTGGTTTACTTCTCTTCCTCTTCAGTCTGGGTCATGCTTTGGAGGAACGTGCACTGGACAAAGCAAGAATGGCAATCAAATCTCTGGCGCAAATCCATCCAAAAACTGCCTTGGTCCGTGAGAATGGCATGGAAATCAAACGTCCGGTAGATGAGATTTCAATAGGATCTATTGTCATTATCAAACCCGGACAGCGAATTCCGGTAGATGGAGTGATTACAACAGGCAGCAGTACTGTGGATCAATCGCCCATCACTGGCGAATCCATCCATGTAGAGAAAAAACCGGGTGCTGTTGTTTTTGCCGGTACAATCAACGGCGCGGGTTCACTAGAAGCGTCCGTTACACGCTTAGCCCGTGATACGACATTATCCAGGGTAATTACCCTGGTTGAGGAAGCCCAGTCAAAGAAATCCAAAACCCAGGATGCACTGGACAGTTTTTCAGAAAAATTTGTCCCTGCACTCCTGATCCTTGTGCTTCTTGTCGTGATTATTCCCCCCTTCTTTGGTCTCACCCCACGCGAAAGTTTTATGCGCGCAATGATCCTGCTGGTCGCCGCCTCTCCCTGTGCGCTCGCGCTGGGTGCTCCGGCTGCAACACTGGCTGGAATTGCACGCGCAGCAAAGGGGGGAGTCCTGGTGAAAGGCGGTATCCACCTGGAAAACCTTGGCATGGCAAACACGATTGCTTTTGATAAAACCGGCACGCTCACCAATGGTAAACCGCACCTCGTTGATGTAATCTCATTCAGCACCAGCTCACCCGATGAAATACTTGCCAATCTGGCTGCGCTTGAAAGCAGGTCCGCCCACCCGCTGGCAGCGGCAATTGTATCTTCTGCCATTGCGAAATCTCTCCATATTCCTCAACCCAAGGATATTCAATCCATAACGGGATTGGGGATTCATGGCAAAATTGCCGGGGCGGTCTATCAAGCCGGTAATTTAACAATGATGGAAAACTCCGGAATCAATATTGATGGGAATGTTCGTGAATCAATCCACAATCTGGAAGAAAAAGGCTATAGCGTTATTTTCCTCAGTAAAGATGACTCATTGATTGGCGTGGCAACTATTGCAGATACTATCCGTTCGGAAACAAAACAGGCTGTACAGACGTTAAAGAACATGGGCATGGATAAGGTAATGATGTTAACAGGAGATCAAGCTCCTGTCGCGAACTTGATTGCCGCTCAAGCGGGTATTGACGAAATCCATGCCGGGCTATTACCGCAGGAAAAGCTAGAGATCATTGAAAGCAACCTTGCTTCAGGTAGAAAAATTGCCATGGTTGGAGATGGTGTGAATGATGCTCCTGCACTTGCCCGTGCAACGATAGGCATAGCCATGGGTGGCGCGGGTACAGATGTAGCCCTTGAGACAGCAGATATTGTTTTGCTGGGAAATGATCTAAGCCGCCTAGTCTTTGCTGCCAGCCTCAGCCGAAAAACCCGCCGGATCATCCATCAGAATATCTGGATCGCCGGATTGGTTATCTTGTTTCTGGTGGGGTCTGCCCTGGCAGGAATAACCAGTATTGGCACTGCAGTAATCTTGCATGAGGGCAGCACCTTGATTGTCGTTGCCAATGCTCTTCGCCTCTTGAACTTGAAAGAACCTATAATCCACGCTTAATAAAGCATATTTTCGATTAAGGTATAATACGCACCATGAGTGACCAAAATTTAGATCAAACACAACCTGCAGCAGTACCCCCTGCTGAAGACAAAAAGCAGGATACGCCCCCGAGTGGAGAGAAAAAAACAAAATCCCGTACCTGGCAATGGATCGTTGGCGGCATTCTCGCCATGATCATCATTGGCAGTTTGGGTGCATTAGCTGGTTATTATGCTGGCATAGCGAACCGGAAGGCGATTGAACAAGGGCAACGGACGCTTGCTGCCACAACCCAGTTCCAACTTGGTATGGCAGATATGGAAGCGGGCAGATATGAATTTGCCAAACAACGCTTTGAATACGTCATCCAGGTGGATCCCGCTTTTCCGGGTGTCCTCGAAAACATGGCTAAATTGACGATCATCATGAATGCCACCGCTACACCCGTAGTCTTGCCCACCTTTACCCCAGCACCAACTCTCGATTTGAGCGGTGTGGAAGCAATGCTTGCACAGGCAAAACAATTTCTGGCTGCCCAAGATTTTGACAACACCATCACCACGCTCGATTCAATCCGCAAACAGAACCCGACCTTTAAACCATTGGAAATCGATGGTATGTATTATCGCGCTTATCGTGGTCGGGGTATCACTTTTATCATTCAAAAAGGTGAGCTCGAACAGGGCATTTACAACATTGCTATGGCCAGATTATTCGGCCCCACCGATAAGGAAGCAAATGATGCCGAAGCGATTGCGAAGATGTACCTCAATGCTGCCCGGTACTTCGGATGGGACTGGGAAAAAGCACTCGGGACTCTCGGCGAGATGTACCAGACTTATCCATCCATGATCGATTCTTCCGGACGCAGTGTGGCGGATCGTTACCGCGAAGTTCTTTATCGATATGGTGATCTGCTTTATAAAGATAATAAGTATTGTAAAGCAGTATCATATTATGATCAGTCTCTGGCAATGGGAACAAATCCCAAGGATATACCTGAATACGGTAAAGCCAGTCGTAAATGTATCGAATCTTTGCCAACGGCAACGCCCACCATCGATCCGAATATTCCAACTGAAGCTCCTCCTACAGAAGAAGTACCCACAGAAACACCCACCACCGAAGGTGGGGGTGGAGGATAGATGACAACAACCCCCTGAGTTTTCCAGGGGGCTGTTATTTCATTTCTTATGAAAGTTTATTCTATAACAACACCGGTCAGGTCGTGGATCATGGCACCATCAATTTTTGCCTTCACCAGTTCCCCTGTTGGAACCTCTCCTTGCAGGACCACCATCCCATCGATCTCCGGGGCGTCCCGGTATGTGCGTCCCAGGCTTATGCCGTCTCCACTGCCTTCTACCAGAACCTCTAAGGTAGTACCTATCATGGCCTGGTTTTTTTTCAGAGATATCTCTTCCTGAAGCATCATCAATCTACCAAGGCGTTCTTCTTTCACTTCCTGCGGAATCGGATCCCCTAACGACTCACTGGCAGTTCCAGGCTCGAACGAAAAAGTGAATGCACCTGCCCGGTCAAATTGCATTTCTTCCAGGAATTCGAGCAGAGTATTGAATTCTTCCTCAGTCTCCCCCGGATATCCGACAATGAAGGTGGTGCGAATCGCAAGATCAGGCATGGCATTACGCATCTTATCGATGGTTTTCCTGACCCATTCCATATTATGCGGACGTTTCATCCGTTTCAGCGTTTCTGGATGAGCATGTTGCAGAGGAATATCAAGGTAGTGCAATATTTGCGGACGGGTCGCCATGAGGTCAATGAGCCGATCCGTAACATAACCGGGATAGGCATACATCACCCGCAACCATGGAATATCATATTTTTCTTTAGTGATGGCATCCAATAAATGACTTAATCCATCCTGCAATCCAATGTCACTGCCATAATCGGTGGTATCTTGCGCAATCAGGATCACTTCTTTCTTCCCGGCTTCAGCCAGGCTCCGGATATCCCGCAGAATATTGTCCATCGGTCTGCTGATCTGGGTACCCTTGATCAAGGGTATTGCACAGAAAGCACATGGTCTGCGGCAGCCATCCGCAATTTTCACATAGGCACTGGCTCCCTGATCGGCAACACGCAAAACATTTTCGCCATCATCAAGGGATGGCACATCGGGAATGTGATACATGGGTACCGGTGTTTTACGATTACGAATTGCATCCACGAAAGAGACAATATCCATCCAATGCCGCGTGCCTATTAAACCATCGATGCCAGGTATTTCCCGTACTACGGCTTCCCGATAACGTTGGGTCAGACAGCCGGCTGCAATCAGAAGCTGACGTTTTTTCTTTTTCCCTGCAAGATCTGCCAGTACCTGGTAGGATTCTTCGCGAGCATCTCCAATAAATCCACACGTATTGACAATGACAACCTCTGCCTGTGAGGGATTCTCCTCAAATCGGAAACCCCGAGCTTCCATTAATTGGGCCATGGATTGTGAATCAACGGTGTTCTTTGCACATCCAAGTGAGACAACACAAAAACTATCTGATTTCATTGATATACCTTTATTCATCGATCTGAGATGTGGTTCAGCCAGGTGGAGGTGTAGAAGTCCTGGTTGCAGTTGGGGTCCGGGTGTTTGTGGGCGTCCGGGTGGGCGGATATGTATTACTCGGACGGGGTGTCCGGCTGGGGATGGGGGTATTGGTGTAGGTCGCCGTAGGTGTATATGTCGGGGTGCCAAAATCATCTTCGCCAAAAACCAGGCGAACAACAGCACCAGTTGCTCCAAGTGAACCCAGGTTGCGGTTATTATAGACAATCTGTAGCGCAGCAGCATTCCCGCTTACAACTTCAATCTGTCTTCTGGCACTGAAATCATAAGGATTACCCGGTACAACCCGACCATTAAAGACAACCGTCTCATCGACTGTTACTTGAAGGTATGCCTGCTGAAGCGCAACAATAAAAACCTGAACCGGGTAGATGCCCTGGGTTGGGATTGTGCCGGTAATTCCCGGTGTGGTCGATTCATCTGGTGGCAGAAAAGCAGTAACAGCCAGTGTTTGAGAAGGTTCTGGTGTAGAAGACAGGCTCAACTCTTCTTCAGACAATGTCGCTGTTGAGGTGAGGATGATCAGCTCAGAGATTGGGATTGCGGTTTGGGTTCTGTTTGCCTCCTGCCGATAAGCCATAATACTGCTTCCACCCCAGACCAGTGCAATCAAGGCTCCGACAATCAATATTCCAACCAGGATCGTATCAAGAGAAATAAAACTGCGCCAATGATTTATTTGTGAAATCTTAAAAGGTTTCCGGTTTCCACGCTGCGCATCCAGGGCTTGCTGGGTTTCTTCCCGTCTGATTTGCAAAGCCTCTGCATATTGAAGCAGAAGGCTGTCTGTATCCATATCTAAAAATGTCGCATAGTTCTGAATCATCCCCCTTGCCTGCACCGGAGATGGCAGTTCATCCATCCTGCCCGCTTCCATGGCACGGATGTATTGGGCAGAGATATGGGTATATGTAGCAATGTTGTCTACGGTTAAGCTGAGGCGATCACGCTGTTCCCTCAGTTTTCGGCCAATCTGAAGAAAAAGGGGCTCTGCAGATGACTGTGGATTACCAGAATTTGGTTCATTACCCGCATTGGCAGGTTTTTTTTCTGCACGTACCGCTGAAAAAATCGCAGACTTTTTTGGGGTGGTCTGTCTGGTTTCAGTCAGTTTTATCGAATCGAAGGTCTGTTTTACAACAGGCTCTTCGGTTTTGAGATATTGCTGCAGTATATCTTCATCCAAACCCAGATATGACCAGTACAATCGCAAAAATCCGCGCGCTTGCACAGGAGAAGGTAATTCCTCCAGCGCATCTCTTTCCAATGCATCCAGATAATTTTCTCGAATATGAATTATCTGGGCAATTTTTGCCAGAGATTGTTTTTTCTCTATCCGTGCTTGTTGTAATAAATTTCCTATTGATTCCATACAGGGAAAATTGTATCACGGCTGCTTAATAAAAACTCCGGCCTGACCTGGATCTTCCCCTGTCAGACCGGAGTAAAGTTTAATACGAAAAAGCACTAAGCGGTTTCTTCAGTTTCAGGATTCTCTTCAGAAACCTCAACTGCTTCAACCACCTCAACAGTTTCAACGACTTCTTCTACAACTGGAGCGGCAACCTCTACAACTTCTGCAATTGATTCACCTTCACGATGTACGATGATTTTTACCTCGGGAACCAGGTCAACTGTCAGCCTGATCAGAGCTTTCTTTTCACCCAGGGTGCGGATCGGTTCAATTTCAATCTGATGTCTCTCTACAACCACACCAGATTTTTCCTTGATTGCATCCACGATCATCTGAGAGGTGATGGAACCGTATAATTTTCCGGTTTCTCCAGCCTTGGAAGGAAATGCCAGAGTCAACTTGGAGAGGACTTCAGCAACACTACCCATCTCTTCGTTGAGAGCTGCACGGCGAACAGTTGCCTGATCACGGATGTACTCAGCCTGCTTTAAGGCACCGGGAGTAGCCAGAACTGCAAGATGCTTGGGTAAAAGGTAGTTGCGTCCATAACCATCAGCTACCTTCTTGACGTCGCCTGCGCGACCTAATTTGTAGACGTCTTTGAGAAGTAATACTTTCATGACATCAAGCCCTTTCGGTAAAGATACTCTGACACGAAGGGTACTACGTGCCAGGCGCTCGAAGTATACCATAAAAAAGCATCCGCTGAAGTTCAGCGGATGCTTTTGTCAAACACAAAGTAGATATTATTTTACGACCGGTAATTCTGCTGCGATCCAGGCGTTAAGACCACCACCCAGGTTCAGAACATCGGTGTAACCATTCATGATGAGAGCCATCTGAGCAAGTGCGCCGCGATGACCGGATTTGCAGTAGACAACCATCGGAGTAGCTTTATCCTGTGGAAGTTCAGAAAGGCGAGTCCAAAGTTCCACTACGGGAATTTGTACAGCACCCTCGATCTTGCCATCAGCTGTAACTTCTTCAGCAGTGCGAACATCCAGAATGAAGGGCGCTTTTTCTGCCAATAGGGTGTTGAGATTGGCAGCAGAGATAGCCCTGAATCCTTCCGGCAAAGAGGACAGGAAGCCATCCAGTGCTTCAAAACGGATCGGATCCACACTGGGTGCGGTTCCCGCAACAGCTTCTGTTGCCTCGGTTGAGACAGGCAGTTCAGCTTTCTTCCAGGCGCCAATACCACCAGCTAGATTCTTTACATCAGTGTAGCCCAGAAGCTGCAGGGCTGCCATTCCGTAAGCACCTCGGTGGCCGGATGCGCAGTAGATCACAATTGGTTGATCCTGAGCAGGAAGTTTATCCAGATTCTTGAGGAGATCTCGGATGGGGAGATTTACAGCACCAGCGATATGGTCAGTTGCATAATCGGCAGCTTCGCGTACATCCACCACAAATGGCGCAGTTTCTGCTAACGCAGTGTTCAACGCGGTGGCAGAGATCGAATAGAAACCTTCGGGCAGGTTGGTGAGATATTCACCCCAAACAGCACTCCAATCTACAACACCTTCAACCGGGAATTTTGCAGCTTTCCATGCATTGAAACCGCCACCCAGGTTAATTACATTGTTGTAGCCCAGCATGTGAAGACCCATTGTGACAATGGATGCGCGATGCCCGGAAACACAATATACAACCATCTTTGTGTCTTTAGCAGGCAATTTATCCAGATTGGCGAATAATTCTTCAAGGGGAACATTCACTGCGCCGGCGATATAGCCATTCTTGGCATATTCATCAGCGGTTCGGACATCCAACAGGTAGGGTGCTTTTTCTGCCAGATCAGCGTTGAGTTTATCTGCCTTGGTTGAATAGAAACCGTCAGGTAAATTGCTTAAGAAACCATCTACGGCTTCAAATAGTGCCTGATTTTCAATGATTACAGGATTGCCAGCCGCAGGCGCAGCGGGAGCACCGGTGGCAACCGGGAATTCAGCCTTCTTCCAGGCAGCGATTCCGCCAGCCAGGTTGCGGACATTTGTATAGCCCAATAACTTCAAAGCGCCCATGGCAAAACCGCCACGGTGACCAGAGAGGCAGTAAACCACAATGGGTTCATCCAACCCCGGAAGTTTATCCAGATTCTTTGCTAAGTCCCGGATCGGGATGTTCACTGCACCCGCGATATAACCATCTGCTTCAACTTCTGCTGCTTCACGCACATCCAGAAGGAAGGGGGCTTTATCTGCTAATTCAGTGTTCAGAACATCAGGTTTAACTGTCCCATAGCCTTTGTCTGCAGGAATACTGGCGACAATATCAGAGAAGAGAGCCTGAAAATCAGGTGCTTCTACAACTTCAACTTCTTCTGCTACAGGAGTTTCTTCAACAACGGGCGCTTCTGGTTCAACTGCCGGCGCTGCAGGTGCGGCTGGAGCGCAAGCGCTCAGCACGATTCCGAGAAGCATGAATAAAACAAGGATGAAAGAGACTTTCTTCTGCATATGGGTTCCTTTTCTTTTTGTTTAATTAATTTCCACCTACGGGAGATGGAACTTGATCCACGATCACACCCTGGTTGGCTGTAAGCTCTTCTGGTTTTACTTTATCAGCCGTCAGGAATAGATCGGAATTACCGTGACAGGCATTACAGGATTGATTTTGGGGTGTCTTGCGTTGGATATTGTGCGGTGTGGCATACATCCAGGTGCTCACCAGATCAAAATTGGGAAGCAGATTATCGCCATAATATGAGTAATTATCCGGATCAATAGGAACATGCCGCAATACGGAATATTCATATGGGCGGTTTTCATCTTGCCTGGGATTTTTTCCAATATAAAAACCAAGGTAGTGTGCATCGGTCTTGAAGAACGGATTACCCGTTTCTTCACTGATGGCTACATGACAACTATCACAGCTCGTGTACTCAATAGAGTGGCACACCTGGCATTGAACCTTCTCACCGTGAATAGTATGCTGCGAAATAGGATCACCTGCAGCCCCGACATCACTGTGGCAGGTCCGGCAGGAAGGCTCCTCTGCACCCGCATACCGATTGAATACCGCATTTTCAGGTGTAGAGTGAACATTGTCCCCACTGTGGCATGAGACACAATTCATCCGTGCATTTCGGAAGTGAACATCACCCGGTATTTCTTCACTATTTTTGCCCAGATATTCGTTTCCCACACGGCTGCCATGGCAGGCTGTGCAAGTACGGGTCATGGGTGGGGTCTTTTCAAATGCATGACCGTCAAGGAAGCCACCACCAACAGAATTAGGTTGGCTGATATGGCAGTCTGCACAGGTGGTATGGCATGATGAACAGTGGTTATTCATAGCTTCTTCAAGCACTGGATGATTCTCTGGCACAGATCGGCTGAATGTCGCTACATCGTACCCATTGAGGGTATTGTGCAAGCTGGTGGCATATTGACCTACGACTTCTTCATGGCAGCTTCCGCAGTATTTTTCGGCGTCTTCGGTCGGATTTCGTACCAGACCAGTATGCGCAGTGAGTTTATCTTCCGCTTGTTGTCCGCCATGACACGCAATACAGGAGGTGCCGCTGTGAGGATCCTTCAAATATGCCTCAGTAATCAGTACTTTTTCCCAAGGCTCCAACGGAGCCACATCACCACCTCAGCCAACACCTTCATTTTCTTCAACCACTTCCTCAACAGGTTTTGCGTTGGCAATCAGTGCATCCTTATCCGTGTGGCATGTGATACAGTAGTCCACTTTTTCGGTTTCAACCTGTGAAGCTGCCTCTGTTACAGCCTCTGATTCAACCACTGGAACTACTGGTTCAGTCGGCTCAGCTGTAGGTGCTGGTTTTGGAGCAGCACACCCGCTGATGAAAACAATAGCGATCATTAGGGTAGTGAGTATCTGTCTTTTCAATGTTTCCTATCCTTTTTATCTATATAGGATGAGACTGCTTATATTTAATACTATTAACCATATTTTAATATAGTGCCAGATATCATAAACAATAATTTGATTCACTTATGATTTATAATAATATTTACTTATATAGGAGCAATATGCTTGATTTACACCAATTACGCGTATTTATTACCGCGGCAGAATGTTTAAATTTTTCCCAGGCAGCTCGCCTGCTTCATATGAGCCAGCCTTCTGTTTCACAGAATATTCAACAATTGGAAGCCACCATCGGAAAACCGCTCTTCACAAGGATCGGGAAAAGGCTCATCATCTCAGAAGCGGGGAGTGCATTACTGCCAATGGCTCGGCAGCTGGTAGAACTTTCATTGCATGCTGAGTCTGTTGTCGGTTCTGAAGAGATGGATCTCGCAGGCGAGCTGGATATCGGCTGCAGTACAAGTCCGGGAAAATATGTATTGCCGGTAATTCTTTCTGAATTTATGAAACAATACCCGCAGGTGAGGGCTACATGTCATGTGACTCCCCGCGATTACGCACTAGACATGTTGAGGGCTGGCAAAGTCCATTTTGCATTTTCAAGCAGCCTGGATGAACTTGACGAACAAATTGAATTCAGCAGGTTTATCATCGATCCAGTTCGTCTGATTGTTCCTTTGTCACATCGATGGGCAAAGGTGCAAGAGATAAAACCCGCGGAATTATTAAATGACAAGTTCATCATGCGTGAAGAGAACTCTGGAACATACAAAGTAGTTCGAAATGCTCTGGTTTCCGCTGGAATGAACATACACGATTTAAAAATCATCCTTACACTCGGGAATTCAGAGGCGATTGCAATAGCAGTTGCCCAGGGGCTGGGGGTGGGCTTTGTCTCCAATAAAGTATTTGAGCATATGGAACACTCTAAGATTTCTACTGTAAATATTCAAGGTTTAGAGATGGTGCAAGAGATCTTTATTTGTCGTCACCGGCTGCAACATTTTGGTGCGGTTCAAAAAGCATTCTGGAATTACATCCAGAAAACCAATGATCTGGGTTTGAAATTTAATAATAATTAAGCCCGAAGGAAATCTTTTCAGCCTTTACTTTCTTGATTTATATATAAATAATAGTACAATTGTTCTATATATAACCTGAACATGATAATTATGTCAGCGTTATAATAATAAATTGCGAATTTTTCCATTTTCAGGCGGTTAATATGACACAAAACATGATTCGCGTTGTAGGCGCGCGTGAACACAACTTAAAAAATATCACAGTTGAGATTCCCCGCGATAAGCTGGTGGTCATTACGGGTTTGTCGGGCTCAGGGAAATCTTCTCTGGCATTTGATACCATTTTTGCCGAAGGACAACGCCGCTACGTGGAATCGCTTTCTGCTTACGCCCGCCAATTCCTGGGGCAAATGGATAAACCGGATGTAGATTACATCGATGGTTTATCCCCCGCCGTATCCATTGACCAAAAAGCCACATCACACAATCCCCGCTCCACCGTTGGAACAGTAACCGAAATATATGATTACCTGCGTCTATTATTTGCCAGGGTTGGGATTCCCCATTGTCCTGTATGCGGACGCGAAGTGGTTAAGCAATCTGCTCAGGAGATTGTCGATAACGTGGAAAACATGCCCGAAGGCAGTAAACTGCTCATTCTAGCGCCTGTCGTTCGGGGACGCAAAGGTACTTACCAGAATATATTCGAAGAAATTCGAAAAGCCGGGTTTACCCGTGTCAGAGTGGATGGGACAGTCTACTCACTTGAAGAAGAAATCAACCTTGACCGGTATAAAATTCACACGATTGAAGCGGTGGTAGACCGATTGGTCATACATAATAACGGTGAGGATGAAGAGAAGAAAGCATCCCGCAGTCGGTTGACTGATTCTATAGAAACAGCATTAAAAGTGGGCGAAGGTTACGTGACAATCCAGGATGTTACTACTGATAATCCGGTAGATCATCCATTTTCAGAACATCTTGCCTGCCCTGAACATGGGGTATCCATCCCCGAAATAGAGCCGCGCACCTTTTCATTTAATACCCCGCATGGCGCCTGCCCCGAATGCCAGGGATTGGGCAGTAAACTGGAGATCGATCCTGACCTGCTCATTCCGGATGGTGAAAAGTCATTAAATGAAGGCGCCATCGCTGCGATGGAATGGAATAACGCTCGCGAAGAAGGTAAGTATTACTGGCAGATGCTGGAAGCAGTGGCAAAGCATTATCACATTGATATGAATAAACCAGTTAACCAGCTTTCAGAAGAGCAGCGCCATGTTCTTCTGTATGGCACAGGCGATCAGGAAATCAATATGCACTTCCAGCGGGAAGACCGCTCGGCAAATTACCGCACCACCTTTGAAGGGATCGTGGGTAATTTTATGCGCCGCTACCGCGATACCCAATCGGAATATATCCGCAATAAGATATCCGAATTTATGAGCAATAAACCCTGTCCGGTATGTAACGGTACCCGCTTACGCCCTGAAGCCCTGGCTGTTACGATTGGTGATATTAACATACTTCAGGTGACGGAATGGTCGATCAATCAGGCGTTGAATTGGATCCACAGCCTGATGCACGAAGGATCTATCCTGACATCCCGCCAGAAGATCATTTCAGAACGCATCCTTAAAGAGATTGAAGCGCGTCTGGGTTTTCTGGTTAACGTTGGCTTGAACTATTTAACCCTTCGCCGTCCGGCAGGATCGCTTTCGGGCGGAGAAGCGCAGCGCATCCGGCTGGCAACCCAGATTGGCTCGCGCTTGATGGGCGTTCTATATGTACTGGATGAGCCATCCATTGGCTTACATCCGCGTGACAACTGCCGTTTGCTGGATACATTAAAAGGTTTGCGTGACCTGGGCAATACGGTGCTGGTGGTGGAACATGATGATGAGACCATCCGGTCTGCCGACTGGATCATTGATCTGGGACCGGCGGCAGGTGTTCATGGAGGTCATATTGTTGCCGAGGGTGACATTCATACGATTCTGGCACACCCTAAATCACTCACCGGGGCATATCTTTCCGGCAGGATGCATGTGCCAATGCCGGAAAACCGCCGAACCGGAAATGGCAAACATCTGACAATACGGGGTGCCCGGGCAAACAATCTTCGAAATGTAGATGTGGAAATACCATTGGGTAAGCTGGTTTGCATCACGGGTGTTTCCGGTTCAGGAAAATCGACTTTGATGGTTGATGTTTTATATGCGGCTCTTGCCCGAGATTTGAATGGTGCCCACACCCAGCCTGGCGAGCATGACCGGATCGAAGGATTGGAGCATCTGGATAAGATTATTAATATCGACCAGTCGCCTATCGGGAGAACACCCCGTTCCAACCCGGGTACTTATACGGGAATGTTCGATGAAATCCGATCCTTATTTACAGAATTACCAGAAAGTAAGATGCGAGGGTATAAAGCTGGAAGATTTTCTTTCAATGTTCACGGAGGAAGGTGTGAAGCCTGCCAGGGACAGGGTCAACTGCGTATCGAAATGCAATTCCTGCCGGATGTATATGTTCCCTGCGATGTCTGCCACGGAGCCCGCTTCAACCGTGAAACTCTCCAGGTGAAATTCAAGGGACTTTCGATTGCAGATATTCTGGACACCACGGTCGATAGCGGTCTGGAAGTCTTCTCCGCATTCCCTGCCATAGCCAACAAACTGAAATTATTACAGGATGTCGGTCTCGGTTATATAAAAATCGGTCAATCGGGCACTACACTATCTGGTGGCGAAGCGCAGCGCGTTAAATTGGCAAAAGAGCTTTCCCGTAGAGCAACAGGGCGCACTTTTTATGTGCTGGATGAACCTTCTGTCGGATTACACGCTGCAGATGTGCATAAACTTATCGAAGTGCTTCAACGGCTGGTAGATTCTGGGAATAGTGTGCTGATCATTGAACACAACCTCGATATTATCAAGGTTGCAGATCACGTCATCGATCTGGGTCCAGAAGGTGGAAATATGGGTGGTGAGGTTATTGCTACCGGTACCCCGGAGAATATCTGCCAAAACCCAAGGAGCTATACCGGTAAATATTTACAAAAATATTTAAAGGAAAACGGCACGCTTGCACATAATCCACCCTGTCAGGATGTTTAATCTCAGGGCAGCCAGATCATCTGTCTGATTCTACCGGGAATGTTCCCGGTGATTTTTGGAATAAACTCTGGGTATATCGCGGTATAAATCGTTCCATTATTTAGGGCGATAAACAGGGTATCTCCGTTTACCGGATCCCACAAAAGGCTATCCATTAATCCGACCTGCTGAGTCATCCATTCATGACCGTCTGTCGAGATCACAACCCTGCCCTGCCGGTTTTCGATAACTTCCCATGCCTGGTATCCTTTCGTGGATATCGCAGGATGGAATGAATTTTCTTTTACTGGCGGTTCAAAGCGGGTTCCGTTATCATCAAATAGACCAACCGGATAAGCGAAAAAGACACGGCTTTCTGGCAGCCAGGAAATCTCGTATGCCTTTTCTTCAGCCAGTTGCTTGATACTGCCATCTTCAGGGGAAAAAAGGAAGATGCCCTGCCCGGGTGTGTTCTTACAATCCGCTGAAGCGGAATACAACAGCTGCCCGGTATCTGGATGGGCTGCGATCACGTAAAAACTTTCCTGCATCACTTTTTCCGATTTCCCCGTCTCTGCATTTACCAGTCGCAAGTTCTGACTGCCACAGATATCCACACTGTCATAAGAATAGTAGTTCTGCGGATCTTTCCATCCAAGGTTTATGAGATCCTTTCCTTGCGGTTTTGGTTGCTGGATGACTTTTTTCGTGGTGACATCTACTGCCCAGATACCATCCAGCCGGTTGTAACCCACAATTGCCCCGCCAAATGGAGGAACCCAGCTTACCCCGTAATGAATAACAAATCTGCCATCCGGTGACCAGTTGGGGAAGATCGCCTGGGATTTCCCATCGGTCAAACGGAAAATTTCATCAGTCGAAATATCATACAGATACAAATCTGATGTATCTCCATCTATTGCTCCAGTAAAAGCCAGCAAACTGGCATTTCCCGGATTCCATGCAACAGAGGGATAATTAAAAATTGCATAGTATGCCAGAGCCTTTTTACCGGTGGGATCTGATACCAGCTCATCCTGGGTTACATCCAGTAGTCTGGTTAAAATCCTGGTTTCCCCGGATGGGATCAAAACTTCCACCAGGTTGAGACCATCTTGATCTTGTGACACAAACACAATCCTGTCACCAGCAGGTGAAACAATTGCGTGCAGGTCTGCCATTTCCGCAGAGAGATCGGTCAGTTTTGTCATCACACTACCATCCGGATTGCTTATCCAGATGCCCGAAACAGCAGAAAATAATATATAGGGACCATTCTGGTTGAGCTCGGTTACGGGTTTTTTTTCTGGTGTGGCGGTGGATTCAACCGGAGCGATGGTTGCTTCAGGTATAAAGACTTTTGTTGGTGTCATGGCTGGTTTGCCATTCGTTGGCACTATATCATCGTCTTTTTGCACAGAGGTGACTGTGCACGAGATGACAAAAATAAAAATCATTGCAAAGATAATAATTCTCTGGGCATTTTTCATCACAGGCTCCAGATAAACAGGAATTTTTGACCGAAATTATTATACGGTTGCAACTGAATGGTTTGCAATGTTACGTAAAAATGGGAATTCCCCCATTTATTTCTCTTGCCTTCTCCATCTGGTGCAGAAATGATGATTGGATATGGTAAACTAAGTCCAACCCAAAAACAGGTAAACAACATGTCGCCATTCTTACAACTTGCAGCCGTTATTGTTGTGATACTACTTGCAGCAAAACTGGCGGGTTATCTTGCAACCAGAATTGGACAACCATCAGTACTTGGTGAGTTGATCATCGGACTTATTCTTGGTCCTTCTTTGTTGGATGTAACCCATTTATCTTTTATCTCTGATGTACACCTTCCAGAAATTGTCCATGAATTTGGTGAATTTGGTGTATTACTCTTGATGTTTCTGGCAGGGATGGAACTGCATATCAATGATTTAAAGCAGCAATTTAAAGTATCCGCTCTAGCAGGGATATTAGGTGTAATTTTCCCTGTCCTGATGGGTTGGGGCATTGGTACAGCTTTTGGTATGGATTTGGGTGGAAGTTTATTTCTGGGGTTAACTATGGGCGCAACCAGCGTTTCAATTTCAGTTCAAACTCTGATGGAGTTGAAAATGCTCCGTTCCAGAGTAGGGTTGGGATTACTCGGCGCTGCTGTTTTTGATGATGTGTTAGTCATCATCCTGCTTTCGGTTTTTCTCGCCCTCATTTCAGGCGGTGGGTCAGTTCTTGCCATTCTATTAATCTTTGGAAAAATCCTGCTCTTCCTACTATTATCTCTTGCCATAGGCATCTGGGTATTACCCAAACTTGCCCACGCAGTACACCAACGTCCTATCAGCCAGGGTATTCTCACCCTTTCACTGGTGATTATGCTGATTTATGGTCTGGGCGCAGAGGTAATTGGAGGAATGGCAGCCATCACTGGAACATTCATTGCCGGATTGATGTTTTCCCGGAGCCCTGAAAAACAACGTCTCGAAACTGGTCTGCGGGCAATCGGATACAGCTTCTTCATTCCAATATTTTTCATCAGCATCGGATTATCACTTGATCTGCGCGAGCTGAAGCTGGATGCCCTGTGGCTGCTTCTGGCTATCAGCCTGTTTGGCATTCTGGGCAAACTGCTGGGCTCTGGATTAGGTGCAAAATTTGCCGGGTTCACAAATCGCGAGGCTCTTCAATTGGGCGCGGGAATGATCTCCCGCGGAGAAGTAGGACTGATCGTAGCTTCGGTAGGCATTCGCGAAGGTCTTGTGAATACCAATGAGTTTTCTGCCGTCGTAGGAATGGTGGTAATCACTACCATCGTCACACCACCTTTCCTGCGGGCATTATTTCAAAAACCTAAAGCAGTTGAACCAGAACTTTCCACTCAAAAAGAAGCGGAGGAAGCATGAAATATCTGGTTATCTTGGTCATACATGATATTGAAAAACTGGAAGATGTAATTTCCGGTTGGCGTGACGCAGGCGTGTGTGGCGCGACTATCCTGCCCAGTTTGGGATTAGCCAGCCTGGATAAAAAACGGGCTCTCCGGGAAGATATGCCTCTCATGCCTTTAATGGATTCGATTTTTGAAGAGGATGAGGAACTCAACCGGACTCTCTTTACCATTATCGATGGTAAAGAGACCGTGGAAAAGGTTGTAAATGCAACCCAGGATATTCTCGGAGATTTGAACTCACCCAACAATGGTGTCATGGCCGTTCTCCCTGTGGAAGCTGCATACGGTTTGCATCGCAGCAATCCAATAGAGTAAATCAATCTGATGCAATTTCTCTGTATTGATATTGGTACAGGCACTCAGGATATTTTTCTTTTTGATTCCCGGCTGGATCTGGAAAATGGGTATAAGCTCATTTTGCCGTCACCAACCATGATGGTCTTCAAGAAACTCAGGCAGGCAGCCCGACAGAAATTATCGGTAGCCTTGCATGGTGTAATGATGGGGGGAGGACCATCCACCTGGGGAGCAGAAGCGGTTCTGCGTTCCGGTGGTCGTGTTTATGCTACAGCAGAGGCAGCCCGCACAATCAATGATGACCTGGAGAAAGTGGCGGAAACAGGCGTTACACTGGTATCTGAAGATGAATTGGCTGCCCTTCCACAAGATGTTCAACGTGTAGAACTGGCTGATTTCAATTACAGGGCAATTACTCAAACATTTTCGGCATATGGAATTTCCCTCGAAGGGATCGCAGGTGTAGCATTATCTGTATTCGATCATGGCGATGCCCCGCCAGAGATATCTGACCGGCAGTTCAGGTTTGATTACTTAAATGAAAGAATTCTCCAAAAGAATTCATTAAGTACATTTGCCTTTACCCGAGACCAGATCCCACCGATTATGTCTCGCTTGCAAGCAGTTTCACATTCTGCCAAAGACACCCCGGGGGAACTCATCCTTATGGATTCCGCGCCAGCTGCCATTGCAGGCGCATTACTTGATCATCGTGTCCAAAATCTTGTTCACAAGGTGATTGTAAATATTGGTAATTTTCACACCCTGGCATTTAGACTGAGCCAGGAAACCATAGAAGGTTTATTCGAACACCATACCGGTCTATTATCCACGCAGAAACTGGACCATTACATAGAGGCATTGTTTACAGGCACGCTGGACAGATCTGAAGTGTTCGATGATCATGGTCATGGTTCACTGATGTATGATCATTCTCCGCTGACATGGGGGAAAGGTGAGTTTGACCTGGTTGTTACAGGACCACGAAGAAATATGATCCACGCTTCCAAATTCCGCAGCTATTTCCCTGCACCTTTTGGAGACATGATGATCACCGGCTGCTTTGGCATGCTCCGCGCGGCAGCGGATTTGCTGCCCAATTACCGCGAGCAGATCCTTTCTTCTCTGTTCCGGGATGTGCCCGGAACCGTCACACCCTGGGATCTTGAGGATATCAGCGAATAGTTCTAATAATTGGATAAATTTTATGGCAGATTTTCCCCTTGTAATCGAAATGGTTCCCCGTACATGTTTCTTTTCCAATCTACGCTCCAATTTGAGCAAAAAAGACTGGGAAAAGCTGCGCCAGTGGCGCATCTATGAAGCGGGTGGGCGTTGTGAAATCTGTGGGTCTCTAAATGGTGGTAGATCTCTCGAATGTCATGAGATCTGGGTATATGATGAAGTCACCTATACGCAAAAACTGGATGGGCTTGTCGCTCTTTGCAGGGAATGTCATCGGGCTAAACATATGGCACTTGCCCGCGAAATGGGTTGGGAAGACCTTGCCCGCCGCCATATTATGCGCATCAACCTTTGGACACCGAGTCAGGTTGACGCTTATATTCGTGAAGCATTTGAACTATTTGAATATCGCAGCCAGTTTCAATGGAAATTAGACATTCAGTGGCTCAGTGGTTTGGATGTTACTATCCCTGATAAATTAGATCGGGAGGGTTGAGGAAATCTAATTCTATGTTAAATCCGCAAGACTTCCCGTATATCCTTCCAGACTACAACCAGCATGAATAAACCTGCTGTCCCCATAGCGATAATAGATGCCAGCCATCCTGACATAGGCAATATTCTTTCCATTCCCCAAACGATTCCACCACAAATAATACTTGCCAGGATCGTCCGGAATATTGTGCTACCAGCGGATATTTTCACGCCATACTTTTTCCATAATAAATAAAAGAGCAGCAGCATCTCAACCGTAAAGGCAATCGATGTAGCCCAGGCAATCCCTTCTGCATTCCCTGTCCGCGCAAGGGGAATACCTGCTGCAATAAATACAACCCCGGTAACAGCTGAAGCGATCAATGGAATAATTGCGTTTTGCCGTGCATAAAATGCTCGAGCGCCTACTTCAATTACAGAATGTGCCAGTAAACCCGCCAGGTATCCCTGTGCAGCCAGCATCACCAGCGCAGTACCGGAATCATCAAAACCAAATGCCAGCTTAACGAGGGGTGCTAAGCCCAGAGAGAGAATGAATGCCACAGGCACGGTCAGAGCAAGCAGATATGAGGTACATTTTTGAATAGCGTTACCAAAGGCTTGCCAGTCTTTCCGGGCAGCGAATTCCGCCAGAGTCGGTAATAATGCCGTACCCAGCGCAGTTCCAATGAGTGTCTCTGGCACTTGCATCAGCATCCAGCCATAAGTTAATGCTGAGACCGCTCCCGTTCCCAGATCAGATGCCAGATTGTCTCTGGCAATAAAGATCAATTGAATAAACAACATCGTAACCAATCTGGGACCGAGCAGGCGCAGCACTTTCAGTACTTCTACTGAATCCAAGCCCAGGCTGGAAAACCAGATGAATTTGTATTTCAACAATCCAGGTATTTGGATCACCAGGTGCAGTACCGCCCCAATAATCACCCCCAGCACCAGCCCATGGATTCCCATGCCAAATGCTGGCAACTGGATACCGGCTATCACCAATCCCCTGGCAGGGGCAAGGATAGCTGCGCCAAATATTTGTCCGGCATTGTATAACAAAGGTGCGATTGCCGGATAAAGAAAGTGCTGGTTTGCCTGCAATCCAGCCATGACCAAGCCACTGATTGAGAAAATCAATGTAGCAATGAGATTCAACCGCATCAATTCCGCTACCAACTGTTGCTGATCAGAGTGGAATCCAGGCGCGATACCCAGCCGCCATCCTACTAGCGACTCAGCAAATAACCCAATAATGACCGCCAAAATTGCTGTTACCAGGAATGCCAGGTTCGCTATCTGTGAAAAGAGACGCCAGAAAGCCTGTCTGCCTGTCTGGGTTAACACCTCACTTAATACCGGTATCAAGGCTATTGCCAGCGCTCCACCGGAGATGAGTGCAAATAATAAATCTGGAAGATTGTTGGCGGCGTTGAAAGCATCCAGTTCTTCCGACAGGCCGAATACTCTGGCAGTTAATACCTGTCGTAGAATAGCCAGTACTTTATCAATCGCAAAGAAGACCAGAAGCAGCAATGCCGCTCTGGAAACCTGCGATAATGAAACAGATGACTTAAAACGGTTTAGGATGTGCTGCATGAGTTCTTGATCCTATATGTAAGTATTTAAAAAATCCTCAATCGTCCGGTAATACACTTCCATTGTCTCCCCATGTCGCCAGCCGTGTCCCTCTCCTTCAAATCTGACGTACTGATACGGGGTGCCATTCTGTTTTAGTTTCTCAACTATTTCCTCAGTTTGCGAAATGGGTACGACCGGATCATCAGTTCCATGAAACAGCAAAATGGGATCACGGATTCCTTCCGCCTTATAAATAGGAGACCTTTCACGCATGATTTCAACGCTCTCCTGCAATGGACCGATCAATGAATCATAGTAATGACTCTCAAACTTAAAGGTTTCATCCACGATCGAACTCAGGTTAGCGACTCCATAAGCGCAGATTGCTGCCCGAAATTTTCCCGGGTATTGGATCAGCGTATTGAGTACGGTAAAACCTCCCGCGCTGCTGCCCTTTAGAATAATCCGTTGTGGATCAACCAGCCCGCTCTTTCGCAGAAATTCGACAGCAGAAAGAGTATCTTCAACATCACATATTCCCCAGTTGTAATCCAGTGCTTCACGATAGCTGCGCCCAAAACCGGTGGAACCACGATAATTCACAGAAAGATATGCAAAACCCCGGCTGGTAAAAAATGCTGTGTCAGCAGAAAAATTCGCCTGAACTTGCGAGGTGGGTCCGCTATGCACATGCAATATCACCGGGGGCAATCCCTCCCCCGCATAATTTGGGTTGGTGGGTGAATAAAATATCCCGTGGATTCTTCCGGAATTACTCATCCAGGATACTGACTGAGATTGGGGTAATTCTGCAGGAGTGATCATTTCCGGCATTCCGGTACGAAGGATGGTAATCCGGTCATCGCCAAGAACAATCAACCTTGGAGTATATTTCGGAGAGGATGCCTGCAGAGCTATCCTGCCATCCCGTGGATTAACAGATATCTGGGCGAGATATGTATATGGACCTGTATCGATCGGGTTAAACTCTCCGGATTGAATATCAACCTTCCAGAGCGCACTAAAACCATTTTCGTTACCAATAACATAAACAAATTTAGAATCCGGAGACCAGGAGATTACCCGCATTCCCTGCAGCCAGGCGGGGATCAACATAGATTTATCCCCCAGTATCTCTTTCTTCTGCCAGCCATCAACGGAAGCAATCATCAAACTATCCCATTCGCTCCGATTTTCAAGCCAGGCAATCCATTTGCCATCTGCTGAAAATTCGGGTTGGAATACTGGAATCTTCTCATCCCCTGAAATTTGAACCTTATCTGTAACACACCTTTGGTTTTCATCAAACCGTGCTGCGACAAGCCGGGCACCCTGCCAGGGCATCTGTGGATGTGACCATTCCACCCAGGCAATCATCTTACCATCCGGATGCCATACCGGCTGCATGTAAAAATCTGCCCCTTCTACAAGGGTGTGGGTGGAGGTGTTGGATGCGCGAAGGTCAACGATCATCAAGCGATCGATATCATCGGATGAGTTTACAAATATTACAAAATTGCCATCAGGAGAGATAACCGGAGAGGCAGATGTACCTGACGGTGTTGAAATGAGCTCAGGCGTCCCACCCGATACATGAGTTAAGAACAACTGGCCATCTTTATCAATAAATACAATTCGGTTATTGCGAACGTGGAAATCCCCGCCGCCATAGAACAATCCGCCTCTGATTTTTTGCGCAAAAGTTAAGTCGCGATAGCCTTCGATCAGGTCATAACTTACCAGCGCAGACCGGTCAGCGCGTTTCTCCAGCCAGATCAGCTTGTCTGCACTCCATTCTGGATCACTCAATCCAATCCCGCTACCCATCCAGGCGGTCGTAAGTTTTGAAACCCACCTTCCATAAGGCATCACAATTACATTTTGAGTCAAAGCACACCTCGAATATGAATACTTCGACATTATAGCCTACTCACAATCCATTTGCTGCGGTCATCATACCTGACACTGTAATCGTTGTTGGAGTATGGTAAATTTGTATAGATAATTGAGTCTTTTTTTGAGGTAGAATAAGGAAAATCAACCAAAAAGAAAATTCAGGGAAACCTATGAACAAAAAAGAATCTGCACAGGAAGTGATTGAGAATTATAAAAAGAAACAGCAATGGGGTCCTTTCGTTTTTGGGGCGCTTGCTGTTTTGCTGGTTGTAGTCGGCGTTTTTGTGGTGGTTTTCTGGCTGACAGGCGATCAGAGTAAACCATTGTTACCATTCCTCGCCAGTAAAACCCCAACACCGACCAACACTGCTACGCCCACACCCGTCACGCCGACCAACACGCCCACAGAGACACCCACTGAGACCCCCACGCCTACCATCACACTGACACCCACAGCATCAGGTCCATTTGAAGTAGTTGTGCAGGAAAATGACACTTGTTATGACCTGGCAGAAAGGTACAATACCAACCTGGCAGTTTTGATTAAATTAAATGAACCGCAATATGGTCCTAACTGCCTGATTTCCGTAGGCGCCAAAGTTCTGATTCCACCTCCGGGTGCTGAACTGCCCACACCCACACCCGTTGATCTAACCCAATTGGTAAGGGGTTACATCTTCCGCGGGTATGCTGTTCAGCAGGGAGAAATCCTCTCAACGATTGCAGAGAAATTTAACAGTACCGTTGATGCAATTCTCAAACAGAATAAACTCACTGATCCAAATAATATTTTCCTGGGTCAACTACTGGATATCCCGGTAAATATCGTGACACCAGTGCCAACACAGGCAAATACCAGTACACCAACCGGTACCCTACCCGCCACTGCAATCATTCCAACGGGCACTGCTACTCCATAATTTTTTTCATACAACCAAATTAGCCGCCCATCAGGGCGGCTTTTCGTTGTATGATTTACAAAGGAGGAAAAATGAAACAATGAACGGAAATCAGATAAAAGGTCAACAACAAAGCACTTCATCAGAACAACATTATCGCTGGATAGATTTAGTCACTGCGGCATTTGTTGCAGTTTTATTGATTTCCAATATTGCATCGACAAAAATCCTGCAATTAGGTCCCTTCTCATTTGATGGCGGAACCATTCTGTTCCCGCTTGCATACATTTTCGGAGACATCCTCACAGAAGTGTATGGATACCGCAGATCCAGAAGGGTAATCTGGACCGGTTTTTTCTGGATACTAGCTGCGGCTGGAATATTCACCATCGTGGATATTCTTCCACCTGCAGATGGTTGGGAGTTGCAGGATAGCTTTCATGTGATCCTCGGTCAAACCCCGCGAATCGTTGTCGCCTCACTGATAGCTTATTTTGCCGGTGAATTCAGCAATAGCTTTACGCTCGCTAAAATAAAAATCTTGACAAAAGGGAAGCTGCTGTGGTTGAGAACGATAGGATCCACCCTTGTTGGCGAATCAATTGACACATTCCTTTTCCTAGCGATTGCTTTCTGGGGTGTATTGCCACCAGCTTTATTGCTCGCAGTGCTGATTTCAAATTTTGTATTCAAAGTGGGCATAGAAATTGTTTTCACACCACTAACCTACCGGGCTGTGAACTGGTTGAAACGTGTAGAAAATGAAGATTACTTCGACACACACACAAATTTCAATCCATTCTCCAGTCATTAATCCAGAGTAATCCAAAACACTATACAAGAAAATTCTCTTATTGTGAACCATCGTAGCGTATGGTATTATTGATAATGATAATCGTTATCAATAAGAAAGGTCGAGCATGCCAGATAGAGATCGTGATAACTGGATGGATATCTTGCGCGAGAAAGGTTACCGAATCACGCCTCCGCTTACCGCAGTCGTCAGAATCATGACAGACAGCATCCGGGTTATGGATGCACGGGAAATTTTTCTACAAGCAAGACAAGAATTACCTGAAATCGGTCTGATGACAATATATCGCACACTGGAAAAGCTGGAAGATGCCAGCCTGGTTCAACGAGTACATCAGCCAAAAGGGTGCCAGTCATTTGCGCCTGCGCCTTCAGGGCATCAGCATCTGTTGTTATGCCTGGATTGTGGAAGGATCGAATACTTCAGTGGAGATGATCTGGAAGCCTGGTTTACCAGAATAGGGAAAGACAAAGGTTATGCCATTTCAGAGCATTGGTTACAACTATTTGGACATTGTGCGTCATGCAGAAAGCAAAAACAATTATGAAAAAAATATTTTTCCTTGGTTTTCTCTTCATACTCGTAGTAAGTGCCTGTGTATCTCCTGCTCCCCAAAAGTCAGAAGACGAATTTCAGGTATTGGCAATAGAATCATTCCTTGCTGATATCGCCCAGCAGGTTGCCGGAGATCGATTAACAGTGCAAGTTCTGATTCCCGCCGGCATCGATCCCCACACTTTTGAACCCTCACCGAAAGATATTGTCAGGATGACAGATAGCAAAGCAATTATTATTAATGGTGCTGGTTTTGAAGCCTGGTTGGAAAAAAATTATGAACCCAATCTGAATAATCAGATCATCATCGTAGCATCTGAAGGGTTGGAAACCCGTGATTCACACAATGAGTTTCAAAATACCGCCAACGCAGAATCGCATCTGGTTGAAGCAGATGGTCATGTTCACGAAGAAGGTGACCCTCACTTTTGGCTGGATCCATACAATGTGATTCGCTATGTAGAAAATATCCGTAATGGGTTAAGTCAGCTTGATCCACCCGGAGAAGAACAATATACACAAAATGCCGCCGCTTATATCGAGCAGCTAAAAGAGTTGGATATCTGGATTCACAGCGAGGTTAACCAAATTCAGCCGGAAAACCGGGTATTAATTACCAATCATGAATCTTTTGGATATTTTGCCGATCGTTATGGTTTTAAAGTTCTTGGAACAATTATTCCCAGCGTCACTACCGGATCTTCGCCATCACCGCAGCAGCTGACTGAACTGGTCAATAAAATCCGGGAGAAAAATGCAAAAGCAGTCTTCCTGGAAGTTGGCTCAAATCCTCAACTCGCTAACCAATTAGCAAGCGAGACAGGGGTGAAAGTGGTTGAGAACCTTTATACCCATTCATTAACGGATGAAAATGGTAATGCACCGTCATATCTCCAGATGATGCGCTGGAATACCCGCCTCATTGTTGATGCGCTCAGGTAAAAATAATGAATACAGAAAACGATCTACTTCACTCACCGGCAATGTTAGATTTCCATAACGTCTCTGTAAGTTTTGGTGACCAAACAATATTGGAAGATATTACCTTCCAGGTCCCCCATGGAGCCCGTGTCGCAGTGGTCGGACCCAACGGAGCCGGAAAATCTACCCTGTTTAAAGCAATGGTAGGATTGCTGCCAATTAATAATGGCGAAATTTTTATTCACGGAAAACCTCTTGGTCATCACATGGATTGTGTTGCCTATATTCCTCAAAGAGAGGAAGTGGATTGGCGATTTCCCGTTACTGTCCGCGATGTAGTTATGATGGGACGCTTTGGAAAGATCCGCTGGTTTCAACCACCCGGACAGAAAGACCATCAATCGGTAAGAAAGAGCCTCTCCATGATGGATGTTTACGATCTCGCTGACCGGTCCATCAATCAACTATCGGGTGGTCAACAACAACGGGTTTTCCTTGCCCGAGCTCTCGCCCAGGATCCACATATTCTCTTAATGGATGAACCATTCAATGGGGTTGATTTCTCCACCCAGGAAGCCACCCTCCAATTACTCGATGATTTAAAAAAAGAAAAAGTTACTGTCATTGTCTCTACCCACGACCTTAACCTAGCCAGCGAACGTTTTGAACTGGTCCTGCTTCTCAACCGGAAAATGATAGCGTTTGGACCACCCGCCGAGGTATTTACCACCGAAATCATCCAAAAAGCTTTCAATACACAGGTGATGATGCTGGATGGAGCCATTGTGGTTGATCAATGTTGTGGGCACGACCATCACAGTGAGGTATCAAAATGATTACCTGGATATTAGCGCCTTTTACATATACTTTTATGCAGCGCGGGCTGGCTGCCGGTCTAATTGTCGGAATCTTGTGTGCGGTGATCGGGTGTTATGTGGTTCTTAAGGGGATGGCATTCCTCGGTGATGCAATGGCACATGCCATCCTCCCGGGTATTGCGGTTGCTTATCTACTTCAGGGAAATCTGTTAATTGGCGCATTAGTGGCTGCCATTCTGGTGGCTCTTGGCATCAGCTACTTTTCGCGTGAAGGTACGATTAAAGAAGATACCGCCATAGGTATATTTTTTGCGGCTGCTCTCTCACTGGGCGTGGCATTAATCAGTTCGATACGTACTTATGCTGTTGATCTATCCCACATCCTCTTTGGAAATGTGCTCGGGGTATCCGGGAACGATCTGCTTTTGACCGGATTGTTGGCACTATTCATTCTGGTAATTATCTTTGCCCTGTACAAATACTTCCTGGTTGTGTCTTTTGATCCAATACTGGCTGCAACACTGCGCCTTCCGGTAAGTTTTTTACGCACTCTTCTAATGATCCTCCTGGCGCTCACGGTAGTGGTTTCGACCCAGACAGTTGGCGTTGGATTGGTCGCCGCGATGCTGGTAACTCCAGGGGCAACTGCCTACCTGCTGACCCGCAGACTTCCAACAATGATGGCAATCGCAGCGATCATTGGCGCCCTATCCAGCCTGATCGGGCTGTTCGCCAGTTATTACCTGAATATTGCATCCGGAGCGGCTATTGTTCTCAGCGCTACACTATTTTTTATTCTGGCTTACTTCTTTTCTCCACAAAAAGGATTACTTTTCAAAAACAGGTAAGCAAACCTTTGCGAATGCACAACTTTTCCCAATTGAATTCGTAATTGGAGTATAAGGAGTTATTAATATGAAAAAGAATTGGCATTCATATGTATTGCTTGCCTTGCTGGTCTTAAGCATCTCTTTCGTTGCAGTTCAACCAGTCCAGGCATATGAAATTGACACCGATGGTCGGGTGGATGAAGGTGAAGTCATCAATGATGACCTGATCCTTGCGCAAGAAAATGTCATCATGGAAGGGACCATTAATGGATTACTCCTGGCATCTGCACAGAATGTAATCATCAATGGTACTGTAAACGGCGACGCTTTCATTTTTGGGCAGAACGTGACAATCGGTGAAGGCGCTGTCATTCAGGGAAATCTATTCACGGGCGCACAAACTGTAGTTGTGTCTGGCAAAGTAGAAGGAAGCGTTTTCTCCGGCAGTATGGCTACAACTTTCAAGAATCCAGCCCTAGTCAGCCGGAATGTATATTTCGGCGGGTATAGCCTGGAGATTTTACAGGGCGCCGAAGTGAATAAAGATGTCGCTGCAGGCGGGTATCAGGTGATTGTCTCCGGCAATATCAATCGGGATCTAAACGCGGATGTAGGTGCCTTGAAAATCAATGGTCGAATCGGGCGGAATGTATCTGCGGTTGTCGCGGAACCATCTGATGGCACCTCCTCAGCGCCTTATATTCCCCAACAGAATATACCCATGACGCTCAATCCGGGTCTGCACATTGCAGAAGATGCTGAAATTGGCGGGAATTTATCCTACACCAGCATCGTCCCTCAGGATTCTGCCATCAAGAGCACTCCATCCGGTTCTGTCATTTACATGACGCCAGTCCCCGACAAAGCGGATAAACCCGAAAAAGTAAGTGAAAAACCGCAGACCAGCAACCGCATTCTGGTTCAGATCGGTAAAACGATCAAAGACATGGGTAAGAATTTTGTATCCCTGTCCATTCTGGGTGCACTCGCCTTATGGCTGATCCCTGGTCTGTTCACTAGCTTTGTGCAAACACTGAAGACCAAACCCTGGCAATCAGCAGGCATCGGTATTCTGACATACATCCTTACCTGGATTGCAGTTGGACTGGCAGTATTGGTGGTTATTTCGATTACAGTTCTGCTGGCATTCATCACCCTGGGTGGTTTATCCGGTTTATTCTTCTGGTCTGGCACAGCAGTCATTCTTACCTACCTGATCGTATTTGGAATGATGGTTGCTTTGGGCAGCAAGGTGATTGTCTCCTTCCTCGTTGGAAAGTGGATCCTGTCACAATTCGTCAAAGATCAACCGGTGAACCCATACGCTTCCCTTTTGCTCGGTGTTGTTATCTACACTCTGCTCAGAGCAATTCCCTTCTTCGGTGGAGTGTTAGCCCTGGTCGTTACAGCTTTCGGTTTGGGAGCAGCAGCTTACTACATCATCAATCGCTTACAGAAGAAACCTGAATTAGTCGATCAAGTATAGCCAAATCTTTATCTGGAATTAAGGGATGCTTCTGATCGAAGCATCCCTTTTCGGTTAAAATAAAGTCTTATGTTAACCACGATAAAAAATGGATGGCATGAATATCCCCGCCAATTCTGGCTGATGTTTTTTGGCATGCTGATCAGCACCATCGGCTCCAGTATGATCTGGCCATTCTTGATGGTGTATGTCAGCGGAAAACTCAACCAGCCGCTTGGCGTCGCCTCTACCCTCATCAGCATGAACGCGGCGGTCGGTCTGGTGATGAACTTTATTGCCGGTCCGGTGACAGACAAAGTGGGGCGAAAATGGGTTTTAGTCATTGCGCTGGCCGGGAACGCGGTTGTATATATGTTACAGAACCAGGCAAACACATTCGCCGGATTCGCACTGGCGCTCAGTCTGGCTGGTGCATTCAACCCCATGTACCGTGTAGCCTCCGATGCCATGATGGCAGACTTGATTCCCCAGGAGAAACGGGCAGATGCCTATTCGCTGCTGCGGATGAGCAATAATCTGGGCGTGGCAATTGGCCCAACCATCGGCGGATTTGTAGCCTCTCAATCGTATAGCACCATTTTTTATATCGCATCAGCCTGCATGCTGGCATACTCGCTCATTCTCGCCGTTGGTGCGCGAGAGACCCTGCCTGAAAAATCCATCAAAACAGGTGTGCAGGTTCAAAAACAAAGACTAGCCGGATATGGAGAAATATTCAGGGATAAAAAGTTCGTTACCACCATTGGTGCGTTTACATTTTGCATGACCGGGTCGGCTGTTCTCTGGGTGCTTCTATCTGTTTACCTGAAAAACAACTTTGGTATCCAGGAAAACCTGTACGGTTTCATCCCGGCCACGAATGCGATCATGGTGGTTCTATTTCAAATCGCCGTCACCCGCTTTACATTGAAGTTCCCGCCTGTAATGGTCATGGCAGCCGGTGCATTATTCTACGCGGTAGGTGTGGGCAGTGTATTTTTTGCTAACGGCTTCTGGGGTTTCTGGACCAGCATGGTCATTCTCACAATCGGTGAGCTGGTTTTAATCCCGACCACCACCACCTTCGTCGCCAACCTTGCCCCTCCCGATATGCGTGGACGTTACATGAGCATTTACAACTTATCCTCCGGGGTTGCCATGGGTACCGGACCTGCTTTTGGCGGGTTTGTGAATGACCATTTCGGACCGCGAAATATCTGGCTTGGCGGCTTTATGATCGGTATCATCTCTCCCATTCTCTACCTGATGCTTTCCCGAAAAGAACATCAACCCAAGATAGAAAAACAATCAGTTTATTGAGGTACATACGCGGATTCAACAAGAGCAGGAAGTTGTTCACTTCCTGCTCTTGTTTTATCGATGATTTACATTGCTCTTCTATTTAGTATTCAGGCATCGGAGGAGCAGCGGGTTTTTCCTTTTCCGGAACATCGGTGATCAATGCTTCGGTGGTGAGGATCATGGCGGCAATGGATGCTGCGTTCTCGAGCGCGCCGCGGGTTACCTTGGCAGGATCAATCACGCCACCTTTAACCATATCCATGAAGTCTTCCCGTAAAACATCATAACCGACATTCATGTTCTTGGCTTTCTTCTGCTGCTGGCGGACGCTTTCCACAACTACTGAGCCGTCTTTACCAGCATTCTCAGCGATCTTTCGCATGGGAACTTCGAGAGCCTTGCGGACGATGGCAACACCGATCTTGGCATCTTCATTTTCCATCTTCAGGCTGTCAAGAGCAGTGATGGCGTTAATCAGAGCGACACCGCCACCAGGCACAATACCTTCTTCAACTGCCGCGCGGGTAGCGGAGAGGGCATCTTCAACACGATGTTTCTTTTCTTTAAGTTCAGTCTCGGTTGCTGCACCCACACGGATGATCGCAACACCGCCGGAGAGTTTCGCCAGGCGTTCTTGCAGTTTTTCACGATCGTAATCGCTGGTGGTGTTTTCAATTTCGACACGGATCTGGTCGATGCGGCCCTTTATGGCAGCACTATCGCCTTTACCGCCCACAACAGTGGTATTGTCTTTGTCAGCTTCCACTTTTTCAGCACGACCGAGATCGGCAACAGTGGCGCTTTCCAGTTTGCGACCGGTTTCTTCAGAAATGACGGTGGCGCCGGTCAGGGTGGCAATATCGCCCAGCATGGCTTTGCGGCGGTCACCGAAACCGGGGGCTTTGACTGCCAGAACATTGAGCATACCGCGTAGTTTATTCAAAACCAGGGTAGCCAGTGCTTCTCCGTCAATATCCTCGGCAATAATCAAGAGGTCACGTTTGCCAATCTGAACCATTTTCTCCAGCAGGGGAACGATATCAGTTGCAGCAGAGATCTTCTTGTCGTAGATCAGGATGTAGGGTTCTGGAATAACAGATTTCATGTGCTCTGGATCAGTTACGAAGTAGGGAGAGATATAACCGCGGTCGAACTGCATACCTTCCACATATTCGGTCTCAAATTCCAGACCTTTGGATTCTTCAACAGTGATAACACCGTCTTTACCAACTTTATCCATCACGTCGGCAATCAGGGATCCGATATTGCGGTCCTGTGCTGAGATGGTGGCAACATTGGCAATTTCGTCTTTGGTGGTGATTTCAATGGATTGTTCTTTAATCTTTGATGCAACAGATTTGGAAGCAGCTTCAATACCACCCTTGAGCAGCATGGGGTTGGCACCTGCTGCCAGGTTTTTCAAGCCTTCAGAAACGATGGCGTGAGCCAGAACGGTGGAGGTGGTGGTACCATCACCGGCGATGTCATTTGTTTTGGTTGCGGCTTCCTTGAGAAGCTGGGCACCCATATTCTCAAATGGATCTTCTAATTCAATTTCTTTTGCAACGGTTACACCATCATGGGTGATGGTTGGGGAACCGAATTTACGGTCGAGTGCAACATTGCGTCCTTTCGGACCCAGAGTTGTGGCTACTGCATTGGCAACAATATCGATGCCGTTCTTCAAACGTCGGCGGGCATCTTCACCGAAAACAAGTTGTTTAGCTCCCATATGGATCTCCTTATCAGATGACCGAATTATTTGGATTCAACAATTGCGAGAATATCAGATTCGCGTAGGATCAGCAGTTTTTTACTATCCAGTTTGATCTCTGTGCCGCTGTATTTTGCAAAAAGTACAACATCACCAACTTTGACATCCATGGGGATGCGTTTGCCCTGCTCATCACGATCTCCAGGACCGGTGGAAAGGACATTGCCCTTTTGCGGTTTTTCTTTGGCGGTTTCGGGGAGAATGATGCCACCGGGGGTGATATCTTCCTGCTCGAGTGGTTCTACCACCAGTCGATTACCCAAAGGTTTCAGATTTATTGCCATATTTTCCTCCAATGAAAGAGTGCTTATAAACTGTAGGGTGTCATTTTAGCACTCTTATTGAATGAGTGCTAAAACCTCGCTAATATTACCTGTGTTTGAAATTCGAGTCAAGAGAAATTTATAAATTCTTATACAATTCTGACATTTGAATATATTTCTGTTAACCCAGGGAAAGTTTTGTGATTATTTTGTTTCGATGCATAATATGAACATGGATTAGGATAGTTATGCATATGAAAGAATATCGAATTCGCCTGCCTGAAATCAACATCCTCGGAACCATTCTCCTCGCTTTAATACTGTTGGTGAATCTGTGTTGTCTGCTGGCGGTGTTTTGTAACCTCTCATTGAATGGTGCAAGGAATATTTTTCACAAAAACACATACGTTGGTTTCGATTTTTCATTAAGGAATCCTGAACTTCTGAGCGGAGATCAGGCTGCCGCAGGTCACCTGTTCATTCATCAATATCCATTTGACGAAGACGGCTACCTCTACGGAATAAGAACTGTTCAAGATAAAGAACCGCTCACCCTTGAAATCCCTGAGAGCACCTACTTTGTGATACTGCACCCCGAACCAGGCGGATTAAGAATTACCCATCTCATCAAAATACCACCCGATGACCAGCCGCCTTCCTCAGAGAGTATCGATATTTATAATTTTCCAGAACCCATAAAAGTCAGGAAAGGTGATGTATATGGGCACTGGCATCCTGTTGATTGTCCCACCGGACAGATACCCCTCAATACAGATTCAACTTCAATTGAGGGAAAAACGATGGGGCAGGCAGGTTTCGAATGGATGGATGTTCAACCGGGAAACCTTGTATCTCTCGAAAGTTTTTCTGGCAGGAGAGATTACTACCTGAATGTGATCTTCTCTCCTTCAAATTAGGTGGATTACACTGAATGAGATAATACTTATCGCATGAACAAATCATGGCTTTCCCGGCAAAATAAACCGAGACTAAAAGAAGCAGCCTTCCCTATTCTTCTCATCATTCTTATTTATAACCTTCTGATCATTGGCGCGATTCAATTTATCCTGAACGTTACGCCTGCATGGCAGTTACATATCCAACGCGATGGAGTAGTTTTTTCCTTCAAAGAATCTTTTGTCGACTACAAAAAAAGTTTGATCATGCAGGGTGGACCTGCCTATACCTGGAAGCCAGAATCTAACCAGCTTTCAGGGGTTGCCTACCTGAAAATTGCCCCCTTAAAAGGCGTGGAGCTTCCCCAAGAGGTATTTCTATTGATCCTTGATCAAGAGGAAGCTGGTTTGAGAGTGATCAGCAAATTGGAAATTCCAACATCAGCCATCTTACCTGCTGAAAAAGGTGTCCAGTTTTATTATTTTCCAGAGCCAGTGGAACTTATTCCCGGAAATTCGTATGCTCACTGGCAGCAAGCTTACATCGTGGTGGAAGGTTTGCCAATTTTGATCAAAATCGGATCGATTGACGGGTTCTCAACGAATACTGTTGTTCCTGATCCGGTAACCATTGAGAGCGGATCATTAATTGAAGGGGCAAATTTTAACTGGCGTAGAAGCTATTACTTTATTCTTACATCAAACCAGGAAAAAGATTAGTTTACTGACTCGCGCTTGAAGAATTCACCAGAGAACAAATCTGTTCACCCGAAGCCAGAATATTCATGATATCCCGGTCACCGCTGTACTGTGCTCGGACTTCTGAAAAAACCTGTAGCGCTTCATCGCAATAATTTTTTTGAGGCAGGCTCAAACCGGCAAGCACTGAGCCGTAGGTATAGTAATAAACCACTGTCGTATTTGATAGCGGCATTCCTTCAATGGCAATCTCCGGATCTGTTCCTTCATCGCAATCTCGAGCCTGGCAGCTTTCCACTGGAGTGCATCCGCGGATGGCACACTTGAGCGCCGGGATGGCACTTTCATAGTTCTTCCCTTTAAAGTAGATGATTCCAAGTTGACCATATAAATCCGGGTTGGTCGGGTCCATCGCCAGGGCTTTTCGCGCATTCAATGATGCGATGAAAAACTCTCCCATCTGTGAGTAAGTTTTAGCAATCGCCAGAAATGGCAGCGGATCAGTGATCCCCAATGTTTCATTAATATTGGCTGCTTTGGCAAAATACTCCAGCGAATCTTCATAATACGGGCTGGTGGGATCATTGGCTGCAAGCACCCGGTAATTAAGCCCGATATAGAGATATAGAAATGTCAGGTTGGGCATAATCTCGGTTGCCTTCTTGTATGATTCAATCGCGCGCAGATACTGACCGTTGATTTCCCACAATAACCCACGTATCCGGTGAACATCCATCAGACCGGGATCACGTTGCAAAGCCTGTTCAATATATTGTTCTGCCTGCGCATATTTTTGTGCATCGATCAAAATCTCAGCATAATATGCGAGTGCCATCGTGTTACCGGCATCCAGCTGTAATGCACGGACGGCTTCCTGCTCGGCGCGGGTGATCAGAGGTTTGGTTTCATCACCAGATATCACAGGGTTTGAGTTCCAGTCCAGCACAAACGCCATAATTGCATGCACATTTGAGTTCTCTGGAGCAAGCTCCACCGCCTTCGTGATATTTTCCAATGCTTCCTGCAGGCGGACCTTCTTTAAGTCGTCCGATGCCAGCATCGCAGAAGAATAGACCTGAATCCTGGCAAGCTCGGCATATAGCGTTGCGTCATTTGGATTGATTAGAATAGCTTCCTGGTATGCTGCAATAGCAGCCGGCAGGTTGCCCGAGCGGAAATGTGTTTCTGCCTCCAGAATGAATGACTGATTTGTTCTGGTGGGAGTGGGTGTTGGATCAAAAGGTCTTCGGATGGCACCTGAATCGAAAGCCCGCGCAACGAAAACCAAAACAAATATGATCCCGAGCAAAAACAATATTCTGGCGGGATGAAAATGGGTGGGAGCTTTACGATGGAAAGAGATCTGCTTGCCGTTAAGATTCATTCTACTCAGTGGTTGTCGGGGTCATTTCCTCACCCATGGCAGGTTCACCTTCCGCAGTCGGGGTTCCGACAACACCTCCCTGACAGATTGTTACCATGGCTTCAGCATTATAAACAGCTATCTCATCATCACTGGCGCCCTGTATGATCAGCTGTGAAATTTCAACGGCTTCGTTGCATTGTCCTGCTTTTGCAAGAGCCAGACCATAAAGATAATAATATTCAAGAATCCGACCATAATCCAGGGGCAGACCTTTCACAACAGCTCCGCTCGGGGTTGTTCCTCCCCTGACAGCCAACCGGAGCGCTTGAATGGCACTGCCGAATTCACCCAACCGGTAATGCATGGTCCCCAACGTGCCCCACATAAATGGATCTTCAGGTGAATCATTCACCGCCTGCTCAGCATATTGTGCTGCCTTGCGGAATTCTCCAATATTGGCGTAAGTTCTGGCAATATAAGTATCCGGTAATGGATCTGATGGATTCAGCGCATTCGCGATGGTGTACTGTTCCACTGCCTTATCCAACTCTGGAACTTCAAGGGAGCGATAGGTATTTCCCAGAAAGAGATGAACATCGGGAATATTCGGATTGAGTTGAATTGCCCGTTGGTATTCCTGGATAGCTTCTTCATAATTACTGGTGCTCTGCAAGACAATTCCACGCGCCCGGTGTGCTTCCATCGTATCTGAAGCCAGGCTCACAGCAAGTCTTGATTCTTCGATAGCTTTTTCAACAGTGCCAATTCCACCCAAACCGTTCTCACTCATCCTGATCAACAATTCTGCATAAAACGCATGTGCCATACCATTATTTGCATCCAGTTCCAGGGCACGTTTGATGCTGGCTTCTGCTGGCAGATACTCTTCCTGAAGTAGTAATGCCCACCCGCGCAGTGCATGGGCAACCGCATTATTGTTATTTAAAAGCAATGCGTTCTCTGCGCTGGTTTGCGCTTCTTTGTATTGTTGTGAAAAAATCTGAACACGGGAGAGGGAGATGAAGTTATTAACGTTATCAGGATCAGCGGAAATCGCCTCCCGGTACATTTCTACCGATTGAATGTACTTCCCTTCTGATGCAAACCGTTCTGCATCAGTCGTATATGATTCCGGTGATCTTGTGGGTGTAGCAGTGGGAATAAATAGCGGAGGAGTTTGTGGAACAATTACTTGATTCACATAAACCGCACCACCGATTAACGCCAGCAGAAATAGAATTCTGCCAAGCGGCACAGGCTTCCGCCGGCGTAACATGCTCCATTTACTTCCCTTTAAATACATAGCCAAATTATCTTACCGTTTCGGTCATCTCTAGTCAAGATTAGAGATATTAGGGTCAGGTTAGAAAGAATGATGATTTTCTCCCCTTTTTCAGGGATGAAGCATGTAAAATAAATCTATGAAATTCGACATCTTTACATTATTACCAGATATTTTTGAACCTTATCTTTCCGCCAGTATTCTTGCCCGGGCACGGGAAAAGCAGCTTATCGAAGTATCGGTGCATGATATTCGCAGCTATACTACTGACCGCCATCATGTCACTGATGATACTCCCTATGGCGGAGGTGGCGGGATGGTCATGAAACCCGAACCAGTTTTCACTACAGTCGAAGCTGTACTTGGGTCTCCCCCATCATGCCCAGTGATCTTCTTAACCCCGCAGGGCAGGGTATTCAATCAGCAAATCGCGATTGAACTTTCCCAAATGCCGCATCTGGCATTCCTCTGTGGTCGCTACGAAGGAATCGATGAGCGAATTCGTAAACACCTGGTGACAGATCAAATATCACTGGGAGATTTCGTGGTCACAGGCGGTGAATTACCTGCTCTTACGATGATTGATGCCATCAGCAGGTTGCTACCCGGCGTTTTGGGTGATCCTGAAGGCGCATGGGACGACTCGCATGCAAGCGGATTGCTGGAGTATCCTCATTACACTCGTCCACCAGATTTTCGTGGATGGACAGTCCCAGAAATCCTCCTTTCTGGCAACCACGCCCAGATTGAAAAATGGCGTCGCCAGCAATCCATCATCCGAACATATCTGCAACGCCCTGATATGCTGAATGGAGCGCAGTTAAGTAAAGAAGACAGAAAATTCTTGGCAGAATATATAAAAGAGCAAGGTGCATTACTCGATAAAAATAATACAGAAGGAGATGAGCATGGCTAATCCAATTTGGGTAACAACAACTTTTGGTTTTGAAGGGTATAAAATAACCCGCTATCTCGGGTTGGTTCGCGGTGTTACAGTGCGTTCGCGAAGCGTGGTTGGAAACTTCGTGGGAAGCCTGCAAACGCTGGTCGGCGGTAATATCACTGTTTATACCGAACTATGCGAGCACGCCCGACAGGAAGCGTTCCAGCTATTAATGGAACACGCCCGCGAGATGGGAGCAAATGCTGTTGTAGGCATGAGGTATGATGCAAATGATGTAATGGACGGTGTTACTGAAGTATTAGCTTATGGAACAGCAGTGGTCATTGAGAAAACAGGAGCGGCGGAATGAAATTCAACTACGGCAAGATTTTCCTTCTCGGTTTTGGTTTTTTTGGTGTGAGTGTCATCTGGGGAATTTACAATGCTTTCGTTCCCCTTTTCCTCGCAAATAAATTCAACCTTTCGCCCATTTGGATAGGTTTTTTCATGACATTAGATAATATTGCCGCGCTCCTCATTCAACCACCCGTGGGAGCCTGGTCTGACCGTATCCGCACCCGCATTGGACGCCGTATGCCATTCATTCTCATCGGCGCGCCCATCGGCGCGGTTGTATTTGGCATCATTCCTCTCGCGGCGGCTCTGCCAGTTTTCGTCGCATGCACTTCCACCTTGCTGCTGAGCATGGCACTCTGGCGCACTCCAGTAGTGGCTCTTATGCCAGACCTGACTCCTTCACCATTTCGGTCACAGGCAAATGGCATCATCAATTTCATGGGTGGTGTTGGTTCTATCATTGCCTTCCTTGTAGGCTCAATGCTCTATAAACAGAACCCGGCTTTCCCATTCTGGCTGGGATCAGCGCTGGTAATTCTGGCTGTTATTCTGTTGTTCATCTTTATAAGGGAACCGAAAGAATATCAGGCACAGGAAGAGCAGCCATCCATGTTCGGCAGCTTGAAAGAGATCATCCGCAACCCTGATTCAAGTGCGCTTCGCATTCTTTTTGCCATCTTCTTCTGGTTCATCGGATACAATGCCATCGAAGCATTTTTCAGCCTGTATGTAAATAAGTATCTTGGATTGGAAGAAGCAGAGGGGGCAAGGTTATTAAGCCAGCTTTCTCTCTTCTTCGTTCTGCTTGCCATTCCAGCCGGTAAGTTAGGTGCAACCATCGGAAGACGAAAAACAATCTCTATTGGCTTAATATTGATCTCACTCTGTGTCATTTCCATCTTCCTGGTACCGTCATCCGTTCTGACAACCGAATTAACAAAACTCCCAGTGTTGGGCGTCATCCCGGTTTTAGGTGTCATCTTAATGCTTGCCGGTATAGCCTGGGCTCTGATAAACATCAACTCCTTACCCATGGTAGTTGATATGACCGAACCTGTCCGTATCGGCACATTTACGGGTCTTTATTATTTATTCTCCACCCTGGCTGCCATCGCCGGACCCAACCTGATGGGATGGGTGGTGAGCGCGGCAAACAACAACTACAATGCAGTCATGGTGGCATCACCAATTTTCTTCATAATTGCGCTTATCCTCATGCTGGGCGTCAAAAGTGGAGAGGCAAAAAAGGCATAAAATGCTTGCTTGCAAGGGGTATTGTTGCGTAGTATACTAAATGTCAATGGGGAATAGGGAGGTGATGATTTACCTCTTCGTATAAGTTGCCCCAAAAACAAACCCAATTTATTTTGGAGGAGAATCCCAAATGACTAAGAAGTTGACCGTTTTGATTTCAATTATCGTCCTGGTCTCCGTGTTGCTTGCAGCATGCGCTCCAGCAGCCGCCCCGGCACCCGCTGAGAAGAAATTCAAAGCCTGCCAGGTGACCGACACCGGTGGTGTGGATGACAAATCCTTCAACGCCACAGCCTGGAAAGGCGCCCAGGATGCCGCGACGGAATTTGGCATCGAAGCGAAATATCTGGAGTCTAAAGAAGTTGCCGACTTCGAGAAGAACCTGAACGCCTTCGTCGAAGAAAAGTGCGACATCATTATCTCCATTGGTTTCCTTCTGGGTGACGCCACCAAGGCTGCCGCTGAAGCCAACCCCAATGTCAAGTTCTCTATCGTGGACTACGCCTATGATCCCGCCATCGCCAATGTTGTGGGTCAGGTCTTCGAAACTGACGAAGCTGCATTCATGGCTGGCTACCTCGCCGCTGGCATGACCAAAACCGGCAAAGTAGGTACCTTCGGCGGTCTCCCGATCCCCACCGTGACTATCTTCATGAAGGGTTTCGTTGAGGGCGTCGATTACTACAATGCGCAGAAGGGCACCGCAGTGGAAGTTCTGGGTTATGACCTGGCTGATGAAACCAAGGGTCTGTTCTCCATGTCCTTTGATGATCAGGCAAAAGGCAAAGAACTCGCCATCTCCCTGATGGATGAAGGCGCTGACATCATCATGCCCGTAGCCGGTCCTGTTGGTTTGGGCGCTGCCGCAGCAGTCAAGGAACGTGGTAATGGTCTCATTATCGGCGTGGACTCAGACTGGTTCCTGACCGCCCCCGATTACGCCGGAATCACCCTCACTTCCGTGATGAAACTCATGGATGTCACCACCAAGAACACCATCAAAGCCGCAATGGATGGCACCTTCGCCGGTGGCGTAACTGTTGGTAACCTTGCCAACGGTGGTGTTGGTCTGGCCCCCTACCATGACCTCGATGCTTCCGTCCCCGCAGATCTGAAAGCCGAAGTTGAAGCCCTGAAGGCTGGCATCATCGACGGGTCGATCACACTTAAATAATCTTTGATTACGCACAAAAAAAGAGGAGCTGAATCAGCTCCTCTTTTTTCTTTCCACATCACGCCTTAAGAAAAATGACCTCCCTATGATACAATATCAGCATCCAAACCTTCAGATTAGGAGAAAGAATGCCTCCAATCCTGGAACTATCTGGTATCACAAAGCAATTTCCCGGCGTGCTGGCAAATGATCACATCGATCTCACCCTTAACAAGGGTGAAATATTGGCATTACTGGGAGAAAATGGAGCGGGTAAATCCACTCTCATGAATATTCTTTACGGCTTATATCAGCCGGACGAAGGCGAAATTCGGGTCAATGGAGAAAAACTTCAGATCAATTCGCCCACAGATGCCATCAAAGCTGGTATTGGTATGGTTCATCAGCATTTTATGCTTATTCCTGTTTTTACAGTGAGCGAAAATGTGATGTTAGGTGAAGAAGCCACAAAACCGGGGGGATTCCTCGATCGTGATAAAGTGGCAGAAAAAGTCCTTCAGATATCCACGCAATATAAACTGGAAGTTGACCCCTCCGCCTACATAAAAGACTTACCCGTGGGTGTACAACAGCGTGTAGAAATTATCAAACTGCTCTATCGGGAAGCCGAAATACTCATCTTTGACGAACCCACTGCGGTTTTGACCCCTCAGGAAGCGGATGAATTGTTCGTGATCATGCGCGAACTCACCAAACAGGGAAAATCCATTATCTTTATCACCCACAAGTTGCGTGAGGTGCTGGATATTTCTGACCGTATCTTAGTCATTCGGCGCGGTAAAGTTGTCGGAGCAACCACACCTGCAGAAGCCGAAAAGAACACACTGGCAGCGATGATGGTGGGTCGTGCGGTTAACCTCGAGGTTGAAAAGACTCCGCCCCAGATGGGCGACGTGGTTTTGAAAGTTGAGAACCTGGTGGTTACCGATCCCAAACTTCAGGTGAGTGTTGATGAAGTATCATTCGAAATCCATGCGGGTGAAATCCTGGGCGTCGCCGGAGTACAGGGAAATGGGCAAACGGAATTGGTGGATGCAATAACCGGTATGGTCAGCCCGGTAAGCGGAAGTATCTCTCTACTTGGTGAGGATATAAGCAATGCAACACCTCGGGAAATTACTGAACTATCTTCAGCACATATCCCTGAAGACAGGCAACGTGTCGGACTGGTGCTTCCCTTCCCGGTTGCAGAGAACCTGGTACTGAACACCTACTACCGTCCACCTTTTGCCAACGGCGTGATGCTAAACTATCCAAAAATCCTTGCAGACAGTAAAGATCTGATTGAAAAATTTGATATCCGTACTCCCAATGCACTTACTGCTGTTGGTTCATTATCCGGTGGTAATCAGCAAAAAGTGATCATAGCCCGCGAATTGTCCAGACCCATCAAATTCCTTGTCGCATCACAACCAACCCGTGGTTTGGATGTGGGTTCAATTGAATACATTCATAAACGTATTGTCGAAAAACGCGATGAAGGTTGCGCAGTAATGCTGGTCTCTCCTGAATTAGATGAGATCATGGAATTGGCAGATACTATTGCGGTCATGTATCGCGGCAAAATTATCGCCATGGTACCTGCCGAAGAAGCTACCAAAGAATACATTGGTTTGCTGATGGCAGGCGTTAAACCGGACCAGCTGGAAAAACCGGTCAAACGTGGCGCCATTGAAGCAACATTCTAAAGGAGGTGCAGCCTTGAATCCGGAAGAAGAGAAAAAGACTGATATCGGCAAGGTTGTCCTACAGGAACTGACCGAACACCCATCAGAATCAAAGGGGTGGAAACGTCTGGGTGAAGTACTAACCGTTCCTGCTCTGGCAGTAATTTCCGGTATGATCATCGGCGCCATTCTGATTGTCGCCACCAGTGAGTCGGTTTATGCTGCTTTCAGACAATCTTTTGGTTTCGGAATCAGCACGATGTTTAATGAGATTGGCACAGCGTACGGCGCTTTATTGCAGGGTTCGCTTGGCGATCCTGTGCGCATCTTTAATGCTCTCCAGAGTGGAGATCCACTGACAATCCGCCAGGCAGTCAATCCCTTCCTGGAAAGCCTGGTGGTAACAACACCCTATATCTTTGCCGGTCTGGCTGTTGCACTCGGTTTTCGTGCTGGCTTGTTCAATATCGGGGTGGAAGGTCAGATATTTATTGGTGCTGCCTGCGCTGTCTTTGTTGGTTATTCATTAAAAGGCGTTCCAGCTTACATTCATATGCCTCTCGCTTTTCTGGCTGGAATGGCAGGTGGTGCATTTTGGGCGTTTATTGCCGGTTTCCTTAAAGCAAAAACCGGGGCGCATGAGGTGATCAACTCGATCATGCTGAACTGGATTGCCTTCCGTTTAACTGAATGGCTGCTCTCGGGTCCGATGAATCGTCCCGGGGCTGGCGGAATGCCTATCAGCCCTATCATCGAACCTACGGCGCAGATCCCCCAATTCTTTCAGAATCCAATCCGCTTCCATCTCGGGTTTTTCATTGCGCTGGTGGTTGCTTATCTGGTATATGTTTTACTTTTCAAAACCAAATGGGGATTTACCATGCGTACGGTAGGGGCAAACCCCAAAGCCGGTCAGTACGCCGGGATGAATCTGGCTGCGAACACGATGGTTGCGATGGCACTCTCCGGTGCACTGGCTGGTATGGCTGGTGCAAACCAGATTCTTGCGGTGAACCGCTCCATGGCGATTGGTCTTTCATCAGGGTACGGCTTTGACAGCATCGCCCTGGCTCTTATTGGAAACAGCCATCCCGCGGGAGTTATTTTTGCCTCCCTGCTGTTTGGCATCCTTCGTAATGGCGCTACCCGGATGATGGTGGTGGCTGCCGTTCCTATTGATATCGTCTCAATCGTTCAAGCCCTTATCCTAATGTTTGTCGCTGCTCCTGCGATCATCCGGGCAATTTACCGCATCAAGGTAAAAGACACCGGAGGAGCGATTTCACTCAGTGGCTGGGGAGGGAATAAATAATGGCTACCTCCAATATACTCGTTTATCGCAAGTTCCAATCAAAATCTCATACCCGCCAATATGTCATGGGGGGATTCTTCATTCTGGTCGGTTTACTGATTTATCTCCTGTTTGCCACTCAGATTTCCCCAACCGCAGTTACAAAATTCGTGATGACTCCAGGTGGTATTGACCGGGGAGTGATGGGTGATTGGCTCTTTCCAACGCAAACAGCGCTTTACATTCTCATGGGTGTCAGCCTGCTGGCTGGTATTTACCAGATCGCTCGTGGATTTGCTGGTTGGACGAATCTGGTTCTCGGTCTGGTGGTCGCTGGATTTGTCTTCTGTTTCCTGGCATGGTCTGCTGCAGATAAACAACTTAACCTAGCCGGAATGCTGAGCAGTGCGGTTCTCCTTTCAGTACCAATCGTTTTGGCTGCTTTCTCAGGTGTTATCTCAGAACGCTCCGGTGTGGTGAACATCGCCATTGAAGGGATGATGCTAATGGGTGCCATGGTTGGCGCGCTGGTGGGCAGCGTCACCAAGAGCTCCTGGTTGGGTTTATTTGCCGCCATCCTCTCAGCCGTGCTCCTTGCCTGGTTGCACGGTATCCTTTCCATTAGATACCGCATCAATCAGATTGTCTCCGGTACAGTGATTAACATCTTTTCCACCGGTATGACATCCTTCTTGTCACAGAAGTTCATGCAGCCGTATGAATTTCTGAACGCACCTCCCATGTTTACCCGTATTCCCATTCCAGTTCTGGCGGATATTCCGCTTGTCGGACCGCTGTTCTTCAACACAAACCTGTTTGTTTACGCCATGTTCATTTTCCTCATTGTGCTCCAGATTTCATACTTCCGGACCAAATGGGGTTTGCGAATGCGCGCAGTGGGTGAACATCCAAAAGCCGCCGATACCCTGGGTATCAATGTGCTTAAAACCCGCTATGCCGCAGTACTCTTGAGCGGAGCGATGGCAGGCTTTGCAGGCGCTTTCTACACCCTGGCATCCGTCGGCCGCTTTGATGAAGAGATGACTGCCGGGAAAGGCTTTATCGGTTTGGCTGCCATGATCTTCGGCAACTGGACTCCCATCGGCGCAACCGGTGCAGGATTTCTCTTTGGTTTTGCTGATTCAATGGCTTCGAAGGTTTCGCTCATTGGCAGTAATATCCCACCGCAGTTCATGGCTATGCTTCCCTATATAGCCACCATGATTGTTCTGGCAGGAGTAGTAGGGAAAGGGCAAATGCCCGCTGCAGATGGTGAACCCTACGAGAAAGGGTAAGTTCATTTATCGCGTTCCTCTAAGAGGAGACCGGGTATCCGGTCTCCTCTTAGATTTAAGATCAAATTGGTTAAATGTTACAATTCTGTTACAAAATTGTTTTCTCTACATGACAAAAACCTTGCATTTACCTTCATTTTATTGACGCATTCTCTCTGGATTTGTATAGTATATGCAGGTGTCAAAGATTCACGCCTGTGCTTATTTAATTGGATGAGTGACTATGTTTACGAAAATTAAGAACACCTGGAAAAAAATACCTTCCCGTGGGCAGAGCCTGGTTGAATTAGCTTTGTTTTTTCCAATTATTCTCCTGATGTTATCGGGATTGCTCGAATTCGGGTTTTTACTCAACCAGTACCTGAATCTGATGGATGGACCCCGCGAGGGTGCCAGGTTTGGTGTGGATATCTCACCTTTCCTCGAACCTACAGACGATGATGATATCAAGTTTTACTCAAATTTAGATCCCAACCACCCGGGCATTGCTCAGATCGTCCAACAGGCTATTGTTCCCTATGTACTCGATCCCACCAAGGATGATGTCTTAATTACCGTCGTATCCATCAAAGATGGCGCCATCTATCGCCGCTATCCGGATGATGCTGGTGTTACCTCAACACCCGGGTACTTCAGCCTTTACAACAAATACGCCACCCGCTTAACCGATGCGCAAATATCCACCAAACTGATCGGTACCGCTCCCAAATCCGGTGCGGTTTGCGTGGAGATGTTCTATAACTACAAACAGGTACTGGCATTACCATGGATTACCATATTTGTACCTGATCCAATCACCTTGCACATGTTTGCGGTTGCACCATTGCCCGCAGCTGCACCTCCTGAACCCACCCCATCTCCATAAGAGTATATGATATGAAGAAAATGATTGAGAAAATTGTTCGTAAATCTGAAAAAGGTCAATCCATTGTATTAATTGCTCTGGTTTTTGTCGGCTTGCTTGCTTTTATAGGTTTGACCGTGGATATGGGTGTTTTATTTATTTCCTATGGCAATCTCCGCCGCGCTGTGGATAATGCGGCACTCGCTGCAGCCACCCAGATGCGCGAAAACTACACGATCGCCCAACTGACCGATTCCGCTGCGCAGTTCCTGCGTCTCAATAATGTGGATGCTGATCCGACTACTGTGGATGTGGCTACCTGTGATCCATTGAATCCCGATCTGGAATTATGCCCCACCGACAAACGCAAACTGGTAAGGGTCACCGCTTCTGTTCCAGTGAAGTTTTCTTTCCTCCCGGTCATTGGATTTTATGAAACCGAGATTACCGCAAAAGCAATCGCCGAAGCGGCTTCCATGGATGTCGTCCTTGTCATAGACATCTCCGAATCCATGGCAGATGAGAGCACACCAGATTATTTACGAGATCCACAAAATTGCAATGCTGAAGACCCTACCGGAGCATTAGACCCCGGAGTGCATAAAATACCCGGTGAATGTCACCCCTTCGAAGAAGTAAAAACCGCTGCCGCTGCTTCCTTTGCCAATTGGGTATTGAACAAACCGGTTACAGAAGAAGAAGATCGTCTTTCTGTAGTGGTTTTTTCAAACGGATGGGAAGCAGGCTACACCTATAGCAACAAGATTCCCAATAAGGGAACAGGTATTGTGTGCCCGGATGGAGCACGCGATAGCAATGGCCTGTGTACCAACAGCCCCTGGATGAGCGATTACAACGAAGCGTATGACCTGATCACCAATTTGCAGGTGTATGAGCGCGGAACCTGCCCTGTGCCCTGGATGGATGCCGATTACACAGGAGCATGTTCCGAATATTCCGGACCTAACCCCACTGATTACATCGCCAATCAATGTCCTTTCATGCAGGTTAACCCATATCCGAACATTGCAGACGGATCAACCTGTCAGACCACCAATATCGGTGGTGGTTTGAAACTGGGTGCATCCCTGTTCGGTCTGGATATGCGTAAAGATGCCCTCTGGTTGGTGATCCTCCTCACCGATGGCGCTGCCAACGCTACGGAAGTCTCACATCAATCTGATCCGGAATACCTGGATGCCGGTCATAACGTATTACAGGAAATCAAGTTATCACTGCCAATCGGGTTCTGCCCGACGACCGGAGATATTCATATCGATAATGGCTGCCGCGATCGTCTTGTAACCACCCGGCATACCTCAACCAACTCAGAATATGATGCAGATGACTTTGCCCGGGATATGGCAGATCTGGTCAGTTGCGATCCAACCACACCAAAAGCGGGTTGTTCACAGGCGGGGCAAGGCGCAATTATGTTTGCGATTGGAATGGGTAGGACTGTGGTAAATGATTTCACGCCTCCAAAAACTTCTTTTAGTGATGATAATGGTGTGCCTTATGGTGACGCATTTCTAAGATATGCCGGCGCAGTCGGTGATGATGGAGATCCAAGTACAGATCCATGCGCCGGTGTGCCAATCAATGCAAGCGGCTATTCATGCGGAAATTATTACTTCTCATCATCAGGTTCAGGTTTGGATGCAGTCTTCAATCAAATCGCATCCAGAGTATTTACTCGGTTAGCCAAGTAGGAAGCGAGCGGAATTATGTGGAAAACACCAAAATTTGAAGTACCTCTCCTTAAGAAAAATTTATCCGCCCAGTCTATGGTAGAGTTTGCTCTTGTTCTTCCGGTTCTACTTGCGCTGATATTTGGCATTATTGAATTTGGACGCCTCTTCCAGGCGTGGCTCTCTGTTCAAAACAGCGCCCGTTTTGCGGTTCGTTACGCAGTTACCGGTAACTACGATTTTGGATACTGTGATGACGCTGCAGCCGCTTTGATCGGCGATGACGCATTTACCAAGTACGAGACTAATAATATCGTCTCTGCCGTTGACCCTGCTTATGCAGACACTTATGGCGGTGATCCGCAGGACTGCAGAATTCCAAATGATTTTCAATCAGATTTGCGTGGTAGATCTCCATTCAGTAGTATGACCGGGAACGCGCAGCAATTGGCTTTATCAGAATCAATTCAAAATATGACCGCCGCTTTGCAGGATTATGCCCGTTTGCACTCCATCCACGACATCACCGAGAAAGATGCCTTTGCCATCGCAATGGATCCCACAGTACATGATGAACACGAACTTGGGTATTTCAACGTGGTAGTGTACTCATCCAGGTTAATCGCCAACGGCGGTTCTGTAACCTTCTCTGATCCTGCCAATAATGTGTATTGGGGAGTAACTCCCAACGAAGATCCGGGCGGACCAAGTGATCGGGTTGCCATCGGTGTCGATTTCAACCATCCATTGATTACCCCCTTCCTGATGAGCGTCTGGCCATATGTGCATCTCACCACCGTTCGTGAAGGCATCATCGAAAACTTCCGCTCTGCCAAGACTATTAATGTGGCACCTCCTATCTCCATGCCCACACCCACGGCGTCCTTCACCCCATCCATTACCCCCAGCCCTACCAGTACGTTTACCAATACACCCACGAGTACATTTACCCCCACACCGTCCTACACGCCCAGCAATACATCAACACCCACAACAACATTTACACCTTCAGCTACGAACACGGCAACCTACACGCTCACGCCATCCCGTACACCCACGCAAACATTGACCCCCTCCCTGACACCTACAATCAGTTGTGGCAGCCTTTCGATGACCCTGGGTATGGATGGGACCAGTGTATACAACCTGAGGGCAACCATTCGCAACAATAATCCCGTCCCCATCGGATTTGGCAGTACTACTGTTTACTGGCCAGACCAGATTTCGACCGAACGCTTGTATAGAATGACCATGGATGGAACAAGATTCTACAGCGTCAATGACTATACACCACCTACTTCAGGCAGTATTTCACCCGAAATGATGCTTTCTGGTGGTGGCGCCTATCACTACCTGAGGATTTATTTTACCGGCCTGGATACCCGTGGGCTGGATGGCACATTCACAGTAAATGTCTGGCTCGATAATGGTCGCTGCCCGCTCTCTGCTACTTATACACGTACCGCTGCCACAGCCACCAATACCCGCACACCAACCCGCACATTCACTGCCAGCACCACACCCACCATCACGCGGACGCCAACCATCACTCGGACACCAACCATCACCTACACGCCGTCCCGGACAAACACCCGCACGCCCACCTTTACCCGCACCCCGTCCCGGACACCCACCATCACCTATACTCCATCGAGGACACCTACCAGGACATTAACTCCCACCCGGTCTCCAACTCCGACGGCATCCAGGACGCCAACACGCACCCCCACGCCAACACGCTCACCTACACCAACTCAGGCGCCCACCAATACACCCACCAGGACACCCACGCCTACCTACACTTACACACCGCGTGGATGCGGATCGGACTGCTAACCAAAACCTGCCGGAGTGGCGATGAGCCACTCCGGTATTTTGTTATACAATTCTCTTATGCGTGGAAACGAGCGGATTTTCTCATGGCAGAGTCTATTCTTACTTGGTATTACAGCCTGGCTGGTTGTATATACACTGTACGCATATATCCATCCCTTTCCTGTAGTATTCCATTTTAGCTACGCAATCGGTTTTTTAATAATCCCGGCACTGGCTGCATTGACAGGTGCGGCACTGAGTAGTTTCAGAGGTCAACCAAAGCTGACTTTCCTCCTCGTTTCAGGCATTCTCATCACTGCTATTGTTGATTTATTGATGGTATTCATCCCATCCCCTACGACACAAACACGATCTGTCATCCTCTGGTTAAGTCTGGCGGGAGCTTTGCTCCTGGTTTTGTTCTGGATTATTCAGCCCATCCTTCGCCGGCGAGATTTTATTCGCGTCAAACTGCTTCTGGATATGGCAATATCCACCGGAGCAATATCAGTATTAGCCTGGTTGCTTTTTATTCAACCATCACTGGCAGGGTCATCTGCCCCCTTCGATACCTTTACCTATACATTAATTCTGATTGATATCGGTCTCTTTGCCATTCTTCTCAATCTGACGCTCATTGCCCTGGATCGCTCCCGGCAGCGGCAGATGATTATTTTTCTTGTGGGTGTATTCTTCCTGACTATTGCCGATATCTCGATAAGCTTTAACCCCCTGCGCACTTTGCAGCCATTCTCTTCTCTCGATCTCGGTTACTTACTGGGTTATTCGCTGATTGGCATTTCTCTCGTATTTCAGGTACATCTTCATCAGAATCCGGTATCAGTCATCCGTTCTGCTGACCAGACCCTTGGTGAAAGGATTCAGTCAGTCTTAGCGGTAGCGCTCTCTCTGGTATTAATTGGCTATCTATTTGATTTCTGGCGGATGGAACGCGATATTCCGCAAACAATCCTGGTATTCAGCGCCATGGTCTGGCTTTTACTGATTGCAAGACAGGGAGTGGCAGCGGGAGAATTTGAACTTCAGCAATACTCATTGTTGTTTAATCAGTCTGCCGAACCCTCCTTTTTGTGTACATCTGATTACAAGATGATCCTTGTCAATAACGCCATGGTTCATACCTGCCAGGTAGATGGGGAAGACCAATTACTCGGAGAGAAGTTATTCCGTTTCCTTCCCAATCTTCCCGGGCGAAACGATCAAACAGACAAACCGGTCGAGCTAATTCTGAGAACACAAAATGGCATCTCATTGCCCATTGAGATGGTTATTAAAACAGTTCAACTGGGTTGGCTGCGAAGAAAAGTCATTGCCGGTGTGATTCACGACCTTACAGCGCAGAAACAACAACAAGATGCCCTGCGCGATGCACTGGATCATGTTAGCCAAATTAAAGGGGAGCTTGAAATTCTCAATAACGAACTGGAAACCCGTGTGGCGGAAAAAACCAGTTCACTCAGTTCTGCCTATTTACAATTGGAAGAACAAAACCGGATGCTGCAGGATCTGGATCGATTGAAATCCGATTTTGTGTCCATGGTATCCCATGAACTCCGCGCACCGCTTACAAACATCAGTGGAGGGATTGAATTGCTCTTATCTGGCGGTAAACGCCTGGATCTTGAGAGCCGGAACTCTCTCAAACTCGTCCAGAATGAAATTACCCGTTTGACTCGTATAGTGGAGAATATTCTGGATCTTTCTGCCCTGGATGCGGGCAGGATGCCCATTTATCCAGAACCAATTCGCTGGCAGAATCTAAAAAGTATCATTGAAGAATCCGCCCGGAGTATTATCAAGGACGGGTTGGTTTATTGCTTACCCGATGATAATACTGTTTTCGTTGCTGATCCACAGGTGTTGGGCAGTGTGTTTGCATATCTCATTGATAACTCACATAAATATGCTCCAGATAGTGATATTTTAATAACTGGAAAATCTGACCCAAACCGGGTAATGATTTTTGTTTCAGATCATGGACCTGGAATACCGGAGGATATGCTATCCCTCATCTTTGATAAATTTGTCCGGGCAGATAACAGTGACTCACGCGAAGTCTATGGTCGCGGTTTGGGCTTGTATATGGCACAACGTCTGGTAGAAGCGATGCATGGCACAATATCTGCAAACAATCTGGATACCGGAGGAGCCCAGTTTACTATAACACTGCCGGTAATGGAAGCAAACCATGCCTAAACGAATCCTGCTTGTAGATGATGACCCCACGCTGTTACGCTTTTTTGGTGAATATCTCACCGGAGAAGGATACGAAGTCATCTCCGCACGGAATGGCTCCGAAGCTCTACGAGCTGCCTTTCAACATCACCCAGACCTGGTGGTTCTGGATGTGATGATGCCGGGCATGGATGGCTGGGAGGTCTGCGCCAGGATTCGTGAAATGTCATCCATTCCTGTCATCCTGGTGACCGGAAAAACCAGTGAATCCGATAAACTGCGCGGCTTTAAATTAGGTGCCGATGATTATGTAACCAAACCGTTCAGCTTTGCAGAAGTAGCTGCCCGTATCCGAGCTGTGCTTGTCAGAATTAGTTCCGCCCAAAATCCAGATCCATCTATCCTCCAAATCCGTGACCTTACCATCCATCTTGATAAACGCAGTGTCCATCGCGGAAATGAGGAGATCATCCTTACCCCCACAGAATTTCGTCTGCTTGAATATCTTGCCCGCCACCAGGAAAGAGCCATTCCTGAAGATGAACTGGCAAAAGCTATCTGGGGAAATTCTCGTGAAGAAGAATCAAGCACGGTCAGAAGATACATATTCCTGCTCCGTCAGAAAGTGGAAAAAGATCCCACTCACCCTGAGATAGTGAAAACGTTACGTGGATATGGATATCGCATGGGGACAGCCAGTCTGCACCTTCCGGATGAATGATCAGACAATCGTAATTTGCCATCGAATATGGTAAGATATGCTCATGGATGACAAGATTACCATTATTGAAGGACCAACCCCTGCATTTGATCAGGCGCCAGATGCCTGGGCAATGGGTATTTATGAAGGACCAGGTCAGCACGATCTGGTTTTTACCCGCTTGCGGACATACAACGGGCAGGCATTGGTTGAACGTTGCTATCGAGCCTGGAAAAGCCAGGGGGGAATGTTGCTGGAATATCGCGATGAATTAGGCATTACGCAAACTAAACCTATTGTTGCCATCCGTTCGGTCGCAGCAGAAGAAGGTCAGGTTTTGCTGATGTGGTTGCGCAGTGAGCATACCGGTGAGGAAGAAGTTACTCCTCCGGATATTGATTATGATGATAGTGGATTTGACGAAGCTTAAGAAAAAGCCGGAGGTTCAATCCTCCGGTTAATTAGTTAATTAAGCAACAAACGCCTGGGTGAGGGGGCACCCAAACGTTTGTTATCCTTAGTTTATCATATCTACCCGCACTGTCAAGTTATTTTCATTAGAAATAGTTAACAGAATTATTAAAACTTATATGCCCCAGGAGGGACTCGAACCCCCAACCTAGGCGTTAGGAGTGCCTCGCTCTATCCATTTGAGCCACTGGGGCAGTAATCGTATTTTACCGCAAAATTGAACACCATGAAGAAAAAATCCCGATCCCACAAATATAAAAAAGTGTGTCATAATTGCGCAAAGTAAAGGAGGTTTTATATATGAAAACCACACTACGAATATTCAGCATGCTTCTGGTCCTGGTCATTGGATTAACAGCATGCACACCAGTAGCTTTGCCGACCCAAACTCCTGCGACAGCCACAATTGATATCGCACCCATCTATACATCAGCTGCGGCGACCATCGCAGTGGAAGGCACCCGCAACGCAGCCCTCATGGCAACTGCCACACCCCTCCCCGAGCCGACATTAACAGAAGCGCCCACGGAAATGCCCGCTGTGGAATTACCCACAGCAATGCCGGTGGAAGCTGTTATGCAACCTTCTCCCACCATGTGGATTCCGGTGAGCGGCGATACCCTCCCTGTAATCAGAGCCAGGTTAAGCACAAACTGCCGCCAGGGTCCAGATCCAAAATTTGATGTGGTAGCCGCGTTTGAAGAAGGCGAAAAATCTCGAGTCGTTGGTAAACTCCGCGGGGGTGGATGGTGGTATATTGAAAATCCTCAGGATGATGATCCCAAGTATTGCTGGGTCTGGGGAGAAACCACTGAAGTGGAAGGAAACATAAATTACGTTCAAGAAATGTTTGTGGCTACTCCTTACGTTTCCAAACCAATCGTGAACTTAAGTCTGAGTGTTGATCCAGAAACATCCAACACCTGTCCACAAACTTTCACAATCACCGCAACTTTAAAAACCGATCGTCTGGGTGATTTCACATATAGTATTGTAGATGAGACAGGTGCAATCCTGAAAAGTGGTATTCTCAGCTTCCTGGATGATGGGACAAAAACTATTACCATTACAAAAAGTTACAGCAAAGATATTACCAAATGGGTCCAAATGAAGGTGTCTAATCCTGTAACTGAACGGACAGGCAAGATCAAATTTACTTTGGATTGTCCGTAGAGGTTTTTTTGACTTGATAGCACCTCTTTCTTAATAGAAAGAGGTGCTTTTTTGTTCCTGATTTCTGCTTTACTTTTTGAATTTCTCCATACAATTAACATATTGAGAGGCTATAATTAGTTAAATTGGGCAAGGGCATTGACCTGGTTGGTATAATGATAAAGATAAACCCTGCGGGGAGGTTAAGATGAAAGCACAGATGATGCGTTTTACAATTCTGATAATTATTGCATCCCTCTTCTTATCCAGTTGTGGATTAATTGGCGGGAACACTCCAGAAGTTCAGGATCCTGCAGTCTTTTTTACCCAGGCAGCAATGACCATGAGTGTAGATCAAACTCTGGCGGCACTCAGTGTCTTGCAAAATCAGCCAACCGCAACTATGATCCCTCCCACAGACACACCCGAACCTACTCCGACTATCGAAGTGGAGATGATTGAGCCCACCATTGAGATAATCGAACTTGCTACAGAGACTCCGGAACCAACACCTACGCCGGATACACCGATGCTCAATGTGGTTGTGAATACAAATTGTCGGGCAGGTCCCAGCTTAATGTACCGGGTGGAAGGGTATATCACCACCGATTTGTCTTTACCGGTTCGGGGTGTGAACGAAGGACGTTCATGGTGGTGGGTGGATAATCCCACCTATCCCGGCTACCACTGCTGGGTCAATAAAAATACATCTGAAGTGGTTGGCGATATATCCATGGTCCCGGTGTATCGTGCTCCCTGGACTCCTACCCCGGGTACACCCAAAATGAGTGTTCAAATCGTCACGGGTCCAACTCATGTAGAAGGCAAATGTCCACTTAAAGTGAAATTTGGAGCCATCATCAAAAGTAACACGGGTGGTTATGTAAGGTATGAATGGATCAAGAAGGGCAAGAATAAAACGGATAAAGGCTGGGTAAACATTCCCGCAGATGGGCAGGCTACTCTGATGTGGTCGTTTACGGTAAACGGCGATGGTGACCAGTGGGTTCGCCTCTGGACATACTCACCTGTACGAATGGTATCCAATACCTATAAATTTACAGTCGATTGCAAAAAGTAATATTTTGCTTGCTCTTAGGAGGTTCGAGGGCTACCTCGGATCTCTTTTATTTAAATGAATAATCAAGAGAATTGATGCATTATCTGAGAACAGATATTGTGTGTAAAGGAGGTTATCATGAAAAAAACAACTACCCTGTTGATCTGGGTAACCATATTCACGATGATTCTGACTGCCTGTCTCCCCGGTGTTGGATCAACCAATCAAGACCCAGGACCAATCTATACACAGGCAGCCCAGACCATAGAAGCGACAATGACCCTTGGGGCGATGCTGAACGTATTGACAACGCAGCAGGCACAACAGCTTGAACCTTCATCCACGCCCGCAATCGTGGAAGAACCTACATCCACACCTTTACCCGAAGCAACCGCAACCATTGAACCAACCATCACATATTCTGTACCCATGATTTCAGCAACCAAGAATACAAATTGCCGTGAAGGACCCGGAGCACAATGGGCTGTCATCAGCGCATTGTTGGTTGGTGATAAAGTGCCGGTCAAAGGGAAGAGTATCTCTGGCACATGGTGGTTGATTCAAGATCCCAAACAGGCAAGCAAAACCTGCTGGGTATGGACAGATACTACCATTGTCGAAGGAAAGACAGACAGTCTGCCCATAATTCAAACACCACCAACACCCACACCCGATAAACCAACAATCACTGTCAGCAGTTCGGTATCACCTACTACTTATAATGGTGTATGCCCTAAAAAACTGACACTCAAAGGTACAGTTACTGTAGACCGCCCCACAGAAGTCGAATACAACTGGGTATCTGATTTCGGAATGACCATTGGAGGTGGAAAAGAAAAATTCACAGAAGCCGGCTCTAAGACATTCACACAAACAATTGATATCACCAGTGATACAAATGGCTTCCTGCGATTCCGCATTGAATCACCTTTCTCTGTAAAAGCAGATAGGATAGAAATCAAAATCAATTGTGATTAGATAGATAATTGCTACATAATAAAAACTGTCCGGTGGAACAATCCATCGGACAGTTTATTTATTTCTTCTTTCATGATGATCCAATTTATTTTTATACATCCTGCTGTCTGCAAGTTTTAAGATTTCTTCTAATTTATCACTTTGATGGGCAGTTGCTACCCCGATAGATAGATCCAAAATCACCGAATCGGTATTGCGTTTGTTATCCAGTTGGATCATGGATTGCAGTCTTAAAGTCAATTTTTGACCTGTCTCAGAATCTGTTTTCGGGAGAAGAACCGCGAACTCATCACCACCTATCCTGGCGACAACATCCTCGGGTCTAAAAGTCATCCGCAGCACCTGCGCTGCCCTTTGCAACAGGGTATCACCGGCAGCATGCCCAAATTGGTCATTCGTTTCTTTCAGATAGTCTGCATCTGCAATCAAAATGCTGATCGGGAATTGGCGGCTGTTCTGCAATCTCTCCATTTCAGCCTGGAAATAACTACGCGAGAATAATCCGGTAAGATTATCATGGGCACTCAGGAAAATTAGCTGCTCTTCTGTTATTTTTCTATCGGTTATATCCGTAATTGCCAGAATTGCTCGTTCAAATGTTCCTTCAAAACCTGGAACCACCAGAAGGTGTAGATTGTGATATCTGACTACCCCGTCATGAATATCATTAGCGCCTTCGATGGTGAAATGGGTTTCACCGGCAGCCACCTTCGTCATTTCCTGAATAAACAAATCGTCTGGTTTAAATTGCTGAGTCTGAGCATACTGCTCAATGATTTCGGTTTTATCGGAGATATTGAACAAATCTAAAGTAGCCTGATTGATATCTATGATTCGCATGAGATTTCGCAGGCGGTTAACTTCTTTCGGATGGGTGATCAGGTATTTCTGGATATCTAGAACACCTTTCCCTGCTAAACCGTTCAGCCGCTTTTTTACCTGTGAAAGATCGACTTCCCATAACGATATCGGGGTGTGGTCAAAGAGGTCATGATATCGCGTCTGGCTGATGAATAATTCTTCTCTGATGCGCTTCTCTTCGGTAATATCATACAGAACCCCGTACCAGACTGGTTTACCGGTAATATCGCGGTTGACAGTAGCGTGGTCTAAAACCCATACAATCCTTCCATCTTTGGTTACCAACCGGTATTCCATTCTGAAAGGTTCTTCGCTCTTATTTGTTCGGTCATTCTCTTTTTGCACTTCAGCTTGATCATCCGGATGGATCAAACTGAGGAAAAAATCAGGTGTGGATAAAATTTCCTCTGATGTATACCCGGTTAATTCAAATATGCGTGGGCTGATATAGATACCTGAAGAAACTTCATCCAAATTATCAATATAAACAATGGCTGCCAGTTGTTCAATCAGATCCCTGTATTTGGCTTCTGCCTGTCTTAATTTTTCTTCTCCATCAAGTCTGGCGTAGGTGATCGCCAACATCTCACCGCACAACCTCAGTAACTGCCAGTTATCCTCCTGCCAGTAATAATCATCCTCCCATGATTCAACCCAAATCGCACCCAGATTGTTGGAACCCGGAATTCTTAATGGCAAACAATAGATAGAAGGTGCGGGCTGATTCGTAAGCAAATTCAACTCCTCGATAATTCTCCTGTCCGTCTGATCTTCACCCTGTCGTGTATAAATCGTTTTACCGGTTTGAATAAATTGCCAGGTAGAGGGAATAGTCTCAGAAAATTCATCGATAAGGTTAAAGTCACTCCCGGTAAACATTCTCGCCCGCCATTCAAAAACTGACATCTCTTTTCCATCTTCAACCGGGAACAAAATGAAAGCGCTTCTGTCTGCCTGTAAAAAGTCGCCTATCTGTTCGAGAACACCCTTAATTTCTTCCAGTGCGTCTTTTTGTAATGTTTGATTAAGGCGGGTAGCAATTCCAGAGACAATACTTTCCATTAATAATCGTTTTTGAATAGATTCTTCGTAATTCTTACGATGGGTAATATCCCTGGCTACGCCAGTAATCCCGATAATCGCATCATTTTGATCAATAACAGGCACTTTTATGACTTCATACCAGAATGTATTGCCATCAGGGTCAATGTAAGATTCTTCCGCTGTATGCGTTTTCCGGGTTTGCATGATCATTTCTTCATCCAGATCCGAATTTACCGCATAAGTTTCGTCAAACAAATCCATACCTGTCTTGCCGATTACTTCATCTTCATGGATCCCGTACCGTTTGCAAAAAGTATGGTTGACAGCAATAAACTTTTTTTCATGATCCTTCATCCATACAATATCGGGGATATTATTGAGCAGGCTTTTAAGCCTGAATTCGCTTTCTTTCAGCGCATTCTGAATCAAGCGATGTTCAGTAATATCGCGTGAAATACCCACAGTACCCATCACTTTTCCATCTTCATACCAGGGTGTTTTAATGGTCTCAAACCAGTCGAGATGGTTGTCATCCCGCTCCTGCATTTCAAACCGCAGGGGTTTCTCTGTTTGAATCACCATCCGGTCTGTATCATCAAAGAACCGCGCTCTCTCAGGGGAGATCAGGTCATCATCCGTCATTCCGATGGTGGAATTTGAATTGTAGTTAAACCTTCGAATAAGTTCTTGATTCAAAGCAATATAACGCCCATCAAGATCTTTCATCCATGCCGGATCAGGCAGCGAATTAATAAAACTGGATAAAATCTTCGCACTGGATATCGCACTTTCCTCTCGCTGTACCATACTGCTGATATCAGTTAATGCGATGATAAAAGTCGGCATACTGCCTTCATCGATGTGCAGTGGTGAAATTACAGCCTGCATCCAGGCATATCCATTATCCTGTTTTAGTAACCTGAGCTTCAACTCTTGTTGGGCATCATACCGGTACACCTCTTCCAACATGGGAACCAGTTCCGGGGCATCATCTTTGTGAATGAGATTTATTAGATTCTCTGATTTCAATTCCTTTTCATTTTTATTTACGATGCTCTGGAACATCTTATTCGAATATCTGATCCAACCAGACGCATCAACCATGCATAAGCCGATGGGAGATAAATCAGATGCAGTCTGAAATCGTTTCTCCGATTGTGAAAAATCCAGGAATAATTGCCGTCTTTCATTGATAAAAGCATTGATCAGGTAGGCAATTACCAGAACAGCAATGGAAAAGAGCTGATGTTCGATGGCTTCTGCCAGGTAAATGTGCTTGTTTAAACCAAAAATTATCTGTGAAGCATAAATTACAAGGATAATGATGGATGTTCTGCGTCTTTCAAAACTAATCGATGCATAATAAATCGGAATAGTAAAAAATGCCAACAGGAGCATGTTCTCAGTACCGGGTAAAAGATCCAGTAAAAAGATCAATAAAAATGATACCCCAGTAACGAGAATCAACTTGATCCAGGTTACCCTTCTTTTTATTGTAGGATTTTCGCTGATTACTTTCCCAACGGATTTCGCCATACTGCGAATCGTTGTGCGCACCGGATGTCTGAGGATAATTTCGTAAATCGCAAGACAAAACATTCCAACAGTAATCATTCCGATACAATATTGCAGTGAAAAATAAATGATCGAATTGATCGGAAAATCTGGTTGCAGGTATTGAGGTATGGGTTGCGTAAGGTATTTCAAACCAGCCAGTAGAATGGAAATGAACATACCGGTCAGTAATAAAGTGCCGGTATTGACCAGCGTAATCACCCTGAAATCAAATTTGAATATTTTTCTGAGGATGTAAGGTATAAAGCTGTAGAGTGCCCCCACTAACAAAGAGTAGAAAACACTTATATTGGTTACCGGGATCCCCTGCCAGACAGTTCGGGAAAAGAAATCGCAGACCGCGATTACCAGAAATCCAATGGGCGGATAGATGAGTCCAAAAGCGTACGCAATTCCTGCGCTTGGATACCAGGCACGCAGGTTATCCACGCCGGTTACAGTAAGATAAATTAATTCAACGAGGAGATAGGAAACTACAAACAGGAATACTGGAAAGAAATGTCGCTTCCAGGATATGGCGTTATTTGGGTGAGCATTATTATCCCCTGCCAGGTTTTTCATCCTTGAATCCAGGTCGGCTTAGGATCGTGCAATCCAGTAGGTAGATTATATCATTACCTGACGAAAAACTAACCTAACAGGTGGCTTTCAAATTAGTTGATATATGATGTTTACATTCTAGGTTTTTGTTATTATGATATAATTTGTGCAATTAAATAGCCCTTAGCGGCACTCTTATCCAGAGAGGTGGAGGGACCGGCCCGATGATACCTCGACAACCGCGAATTAAAATTCGTAGGTGCCAATTCCGGCAGAACTGTATCTGAGAGATGAGAGGGCAGCCGAACGTGAATAACCGTTTGCCCCTCAAGAATATCCGCAGGGGCAAACTTTTTTTATCAAAGGAGACCTACTCTATATGTCAACTACTTTTATGACTTCTCCCAATTACCTTTTCACCTCCGAATCGGTTACTGAGGGACACCCAGACAAAATTTGCGATCAGGTCAGCGATGCAGTTCTCGATGCCTGCCTGGCAGAAGATAACTTCAGTCGGGTAGCCTGCGAAGCAGCGACAAAAACCGGATTTATCATGGTTTTGGGAGAAATCACCACGCATGCCGATATCAATTTCGACCGGTTAATCCGCGATGTTGTTCTGGATATCGGTTACGACAACACGAATAAAGGCTTCGATGGAAATACCTGCGCAGTCCAGGTCGCCATTGCAGAACAGAGCCACGATATCGCTTTAGGCGTTGATAAAGCGCTCGAAGCAAAATCTGGCGATATGACCGAGAAAGAGATCGAAGCAATCGGTGCAGGCGATCAAGGGATGATGTTTGGATACGCCTGTAATGAGACTCCGGTACTCATGCCTGCTCCCATCTATTATTCTCACAAACTTACCCAGCAGCTTGCCATTACCCGTAAATCAGGTACGTTACCCTGGCTTCGACCCGATGGTAAGAGCCAGGTGACCGTACAGTACGAATACGGCAAAGTCAAACGGATTGACACCGTGCTTATCAGCACCCAGCACGCCCCTGAGATTTCGCATGCGGATATTTCAGAAGCAGTCCGTGAATACATCATCAACCCCGTTCTCCCTGGCAGCCTTGTAGATGAAAACCTCAAGGTCTATGTCAATCCTACCGGGCGCTTTGTTACGGGTGGTCCAATGGGTGATGCAGGTGTAACAGGTCGGAAAATTATTGTTGACACCTATGGTGGTATGGGTCGCCATGGTGGTGGTGCATTCTCAGGGAAAGATCCCACAAAAGTGGATCGCTCTGGTGCATACGCAGCCCGCTGGGCAGCCAAAAACATCGTTGCCGCCGGTCTCGCAGACCGCTGTGAAATTCAAGTAGCTTACGCCATCGGTGTTGCCCATCCGCTCTCTATTAATGTAGAAACATTTGGCACCGGCAAAATTGAAGACGAGAAAATCGCTCGAATCGTCCGAGATGTATTTGATCTCCGTCCGGGAGCCATCCTTCGTGATCTGAATCTACGCCGCCCCATCTACCGTAAAACCGCAGCTTATGGTCACTTTGGACGTGAAGAAGAAGAATTCACCTGGGAAAAGACCAACAAAGTCGCTGATCTAAAAGCCGCTGCCGGCTTGTAATTCACTTTGCAACCAATGAAATAGGGTTGCCCTTCACCGGGTAACCCTATTTTCAATTCGCAAAAATCTAATCGTATAATTACCCTATGGATCCGCAATCAGACCTCAGAGTATTACTTAACTCCATGCAGCCATTACTTCACGACGAGCAATATGTAATTTTTACGCTGGCTGAACAGGAGATACCGCATTTATCGTTTGAACCATTAGGCATGTTTAAAGAAAAGGAAGGGTGGACTGTCTTTGCCCGTAAAGTAGATGCGGATATCGCGGAAATTCCTACCCAGCAATCCTGGGCGTGCATTTCACTGATGGTATATTCCTCTCTTGAAGCGGTGGGGTTTTTGGCAGAAATTTCCCACCGTCTGGCTGAGGCAAAAATACCGCTCAATGTCATCTCTGCCTATCATCACGATCACTTATTGGTACCCTGGTCTGTGAGGGATGTGGCGATGCGTGTAATAAAATCAATCTCCGATTAAGTCCATTTTGGGCAAATATTTCTGTCAGATTTTTGATAATCTCTCTGACCATCTATTCCACGAATCTGGATTCTCAGTGTATCATTGAGACATGCCCATGAAAAAATTGCTCTTCTCGATAATCATCTTAATAATCTGTATTTCGTCCTGGCAAACTGTATCAGCACAGACAGAAATTCAACCTTTAGAAAATAAATTTTCCATCCTGGAATTGGATCTACGTCCTCATTTTGACCAGCCTGATGTGCTGGTAATCTACCACATGGTCCTGTCGATGGATGAGAAGCTTCCAGCCACCGTAGAAATTCGAATACCAGCTGCAGTAGCCAGACCTTCTTCTGTTCAGGCGGTAGATCCCCTCGATGGTGGTCTCAATTCCCTGCAGTATTCAACCAGGCAAGAAGGTGAATGGGTAATCGTTACATTTGTCGCCACTACCAGAGAAATCAATTTCGAATATCACGATCCGGCACTGCTACGCAATGGAAATCAACTCAACTACCAATTTAACTGGCTGGGTGATTATTCGATTGAAAATTTATCGGTCTATATTGAACAACCTGTTGATGCAACAAATATGATAATAACCCCCAGCCTCGGGTTACCCAAAACCGACCAGCAGGGTATCACTTTTTATTATTCCCAGATTGGCAAAATAACTCCTGGCACCCAATTCTCAATAGGCATTCAGTACAATAAAGAAGATGATAGCCTGAGTAAATCTCAATTACCGGTGGTCCCCGCTGCGCCGCTCAATGAGAACACGGAAGGTCGGACAACGTTAAGAGAGTTGGCACCCTGGTTAATCGGAATCGTTATCGCACTTGCCTTTGGAGCATTTACCTGGTGGTTATGGGTATGGAAATCCTCTCCCAGGCAAAAGATGAAAACTCACCGCCACAGGGCATCCCTGCCCTCTTTCAATCAGGAATCTGATCGGGTATATTGCCATGAATGTGGTCAGCGGGCTGTAAAAGGAGATGTTTACTGCAGGGTTTGTGGAGCAAAATTACGAAAACCCTGATTGCAGAATATTGAGTAAACTACGCCCCCGGAAATTTCCGGGGGCGTTTGCTATTTTTTTATGAAATTACACCCAGTGTCTTACCGACTTTTTCAAATATCGTTAACACCTCATCCAGTTGTTCTTCTGTATGAGTCGCCATATAAGATGTTCTGAGTAATTGATGACCTGGAGCAACCGCCGGCGAAATCACCGGATTGACAAATACACCTTCATCAAAAAGAGTCTTCCACATCATAAAGGTCATTTGATTGTCGCCAATGATTATCGGTACTACGGGTGTAACGGAAGCACCAATATCATATCCGAGTGCCTTTAACCCTGCACGCATTTTATCCGCATTCCTTAATACCCTTGCTGGACGGTCTGGCTCATCTTTCATCACATGCAAAGCGGCAAGGGCTGCTGCTGCACTTGCTGGAGTAATGCTCGCAGAAAAGATTAATGCGCGAGCATGGTGCTTAATATAAGATATCACATCCTCATCACCGGCGATGAAACCACCGAGTGAAGCAAAAGCCTTGCTGAAAGTTGACATGATTAGATCAACATCTTCGGTCACACCGTAATGAGCTGCCGTACCTCGTCCTCCACCCATCACTCCCATACCATGTGCATCATCCACCATGAGACGAGCTCCATATTTTTTTGCAAGGGGAATAATTTCGGGTAGGGGTGCCAGATCGCCTTCCATGCTAAAAAGTCCATCAACAACAATCAGTTCACCCGCCGTATCAGGTATGGATTGCAGAGTCTTCTCCAAATGATCCATATCGTTGTGAATATAGCGTTCCAGTTTTCCATAACCCAGTCGGGCGCCATCAACAATACTGGCATGATCATCCTTATCCAGAATAACAACATCACCTCGCTGAATTAAAGCGCTTACCGTCCCCAGGTTTACCTGCATACCAGTGGAAAAGCAAAGTGCCGATGGCTTGCCCACCCATTCAGCAAGCTCATGTTCCAGCTGTTCATGGAGTTCCAACGTGCCATTCAGAAAGCGGGAACCGGTACAGGATGTACCATAACGCTTGATCGCCTCAATGGCTGCTTCTTTCACCTTAGGATGCGTGGTTAATCCCAAGTAGTTATTGGAGCCACACATGATCAGGCGATGACCATGAAATGATGCCTCACTTCCTTCGTTCTCAGTCAGTGGGATGAAATACGGATAGATGCCAGTCTCTTTTGCTTGTTTGACATCTAAAAACGAATAACAACGTTCAAAAATATCCATGAAAAACTCCTGATAAAGGATAATTGCTACTTCCAGCGCTTCGTAATTGAACGAATCGCATTATTAACCATGACATCCATCACCGGATAGGTGAAATTACCAAGCAGATTTACCAGGGCATACAGCATTTTACTGTTAGAGCCTGGTAAGATGACAAACTTACCCCGTTTCACATCTTTCCAGATGATTCTTGCCACATCATCTGCCTTCATTAAACCTGCGGTATCTGAAAGCTCCCTGGTGATGGCCGGTTTTAGGTCCTTTTCAAATTCCAATTGCGGGGTCAAAGTATCTGGCGGGAATACCACAGATACCTTGATGCCGCGCGGTCGGTATTCAGATCTGATCGCATCTGAAAATCCGCGTACCGCATACTTGCTTGCGCCATATGCCGAATAGCCATAGGTTCCGATAAATCCAGCCACAGAGGAAATATTAACTACATGTCCGCTGCCTCGGGTCAGCATTCCCGATATCAAAGCGCGCGTGGTATATACCGTCCCGAGGTAATTCACAGCCATGAGAGATTCAATAATATCATATGAAAGTGTATGAAATTTTCCCGGATAAGTAATTCCTGCTGAATTAAACAGATAATCTGGAGTACCGAACTCTTCCTGAAATAACTCGAGCTGCGGTATTAACTTATCTCGTTTCGATACATCCGCTGCGATAGTATGGATTACCTGGCTGGGAGATATTTTTCTGGAATTTAGTTCATTTTTCGCTTCATCCAGTAATTCCTGCCGCCTGGCCAGCAAAGATACATGCAAGCCTTCCTCAACCAGAAGTCTGGCTATTGCAAGTCCAATCCCGCTGGATCCGCCAGTAATTAAAGCCCATTGATTTGCCTGTGTTTTCATCAATTCAACCCAATACAATAATTTATCATTTTACCGCAGGATGTAGATATAGAAAAAGGGCGGGGAAATTCCCCGCCCGGTGGAAACTGATTCTATTTTTCCGGCGCCCCGGCTTTAATCCATTCTTCGATGATCGCCAGTTCTTCAGTCGAAAACTGCCCTGGATGACCTCCAGCCACCTGGATGGTAACCATCTGACTCGCATCAGGGTCTCCAGGTGTAATTCCCGGACCGGTCTTCCCGCCCTTGATGGTTGAGGTGTAATCAGCAACCGAATATCCCCCCGCGGTGCCATGACAGAGACCGCATTTTTCTTTGATAATGGCACCCGCCTGCCCTTCCCATGCCAGCGCAGTAGAAACAGGTTCAGATTCAGCTGGCATTGCCTCTGCAGGCTCTCGGGTTGGTAGAGCGGTTGGTTCGATCACCTCAATCACAGGTACACGCTCTCCGGGAGGTAATGTCTCAATTGCAGTTGTTTCAGCAGTTACAAAGTAATAAACTCCACCAAGCATGGCGATAGAGAACACAGTTGCAACCGGGAAGAATATCATCTTTCTTTTCTTCATCTTAGGATCGACTGGTTTCTCTTCAGCTGCAAGGAATTTTTCCAGTTCCAGGGGATGGTCTTCTTCCATGTGATGCATTTCCAGCTTACCGTTGATCATACTTTTGTTAAACAGCTTGAAGTGCACATGGTAGGTATGCCAGATCAATATTGCCAGAACCGCAAGAACAGCTTCCGCACCATGCGCTGCCTTTGCTGCCGGAATGATGACACCGGGCAGGATACGTGCAGTAACAATCGGATTCCAGAGCATAAACCCGGTGAGCGCCATCACCAATCCACCCCAGATCATAGCCCAATATTCAAGTTTCTCATCAAAAGTGTAGCGACCCATCTTAGGACGGGTTTTGGATAATCCAAGATTGTATCCAACAGATTTGATCCCATCTTTGGCATCCTGGATGCCTGGCAGCATGGTCATTTCTGCTTTCTTTACATAAACAAAATATCCAAGGATCACGATGTGATAAATGGTTTCAAGAAGGAAAACAACAGCCGCCACGCGGTGAATAACCCTCACTGCAACCAGCCCTCCCATGACCTGGATCAACCAGAGGGATATATCTGCATTAATAAATTTCTGGATCAGTCCGGTGATCCCCAGCAGGGTAAATGACAGGAAGAGGAGAAGATGCTCAATTCGCTGAGCGAGACTAAACCGGGTGTAATATTTTTGATCGCTCATGAGTTCTTGACTCCTTTGCGTTTTTCTATCTGTCGTCTGACAATATCACTGATCACGTAAAGAATCATTCCGCCGATAACTGTCGGGATGAGGATCTTGTAAAAGAGATTGACATAATATACCAGGGGCGCCTTGGTCGGGCTTGGAATATAGTGGCTCAACCATGATGCAGAGAAACTTTCATCTGCATCCGGGTGACACTTCTGGCATGTCTTCACCAGGTTTTCTTTTACCTGTATCCCTTTCTCTGGATCCGAAGTGCTTTTGATATCATGGAAACCGTGACAATCTACACAAACAGGTGTGTTTGTTTCCTGGTCTGGCGCTGTCCGTTCAAATATGGTTACCGTAGTGCCATGAAAATCTGCGACATAAGTATCCATTACCGCAGTGGAAAGGCCATATTTTTTCATCATCTCTTCATTTGTATGGCAATCGGCGCATACTTGTGGAGAGCGCAGCCGGAACGCGTTATCTATGGATTGAATGGAATGAACCCCATGGCAATCTGTGCAGGTAGGCGAGTCAAGGTTGCCATCCACGAGTAAACCTTCACCATGAACAGAATCAAGATACTCACCATAAATAGCATTGTGACATTTCGCACATGTGAGCGGAATGTTTACCCGCTCTTCTTCCATAGCCTTACCCGAGGTGAGGTCTTTTAATTGTGTTTGTGTATGGGGGTTATGGCAATCCGTACAGACCGGTGCCTGGTCACTCCCCCCCTCAGCAATGGATTTATGGATGCTGTCTTTTAATTCTGTAAACTGATCAGCATGGCATTGCTGGCAGTTTTGGGATCCAGATACCATGTAATCACGGTACGTTGCTTCTCCAACCGGAGGATGAGGGAAACCACTAATATCAGTATGACAGGTCGTACACGACATCCCTTTGGCTCCATGAACTGATGCGCCAAATTTCTCGGGATCAATCGTAATGCTGACTGTGGTATCTCCGATGCTCGCCGTTGAATCAGGTTTACTGTGACAGCTCAGACAGGTAGCATTGTCCATGGATATTGGTTGGTCTGATTGTGAGCTGATGGGCGCTGCAGAAACTTCTTTTGTTGTCTGCCCACTCATGACCGCGAAACTGGCCAGAATTAACATCAGCCCGATCAGCAATCCAATCTTAAGTATGTTTTGGGTTTTTCCCGTCATGGATCACTTCTCCATAATGTAAATAAGTCGTCGCGTAACACCAAGATTAATACAAGATTAATTATACAGGAAGAATTAGAATTAGATTAGTTTTTAATTTTGAATATTACAAAATTAAGACAATCCTCACCCTCTCGTGCCTCCAGCCATCAGATGAAAATTTTCCATTAAAGGTAAAATGAGGGTAGTAGAAAGGAGATTGATATGCCCACGAAAGCAGGAATTAAATTCATGGAAGCTTCACGTGATGATGCTCCAGAAAAATCTCCACAAGATGCAGGTATTCCCCAGTCTCCCCTCGAACTCCCGATAGGTAAAAACTACCCACTGATTTCATTGGAATCTCCTGATAATTTCATACTCCCCCAAATAGATTTTTGGGAAATTCTCTCAAAACGCAAGACTCTCAGAAAATACCAGGATACACCTCTTACACTGGATGAGCTAACAACGATGCTCTGGTTTACGCAGGGCGTGAAATCCATCAATACCCGGCCAGCCACCGAACGGATAGTGCCTTCTGCCGGCGCGCGCCACCCTTTTGAAACATATCTGGTGGTCACCAACATCACTGGCCTCGAGCCAGGTTTATACCGGTATATCGCTCTCCAGCATAAACTGGCCTTCCTTGACCAATCTGCTGACCTGGCGGATCGGGTTTGGATGGCATCTCATAACCAGAACCATGTAAGGAATTGCCCGGTGTCATTTTGGTGGGAGGCGAATGTCATGCGCACCATCTGGCGCTACCGCACACGCGGATATCGCTACATTATGATGGATGTGGGTCATATTTGTCAGAATCTCTACCTTGTTGCTGAAGCGTTGGGCTGCGGTATCTGCCCAATCGGTTCCTTTTCAGATGCGGAACTTAATCAAATTTTCGGTAGTGATGGTGAAGACAGAATGGTAATTTATGGTGCAACGGTAGGAAAACGATGAAAAATATATTTATTACTTTATTTGAAGATCTGCAAAACAAGCGTGCAGCAGCCCTTGCAACTATCCTCACCCGTAATGGCTCCGCACCGCGGACTGCAGGCGCTCAGATGTTGGTTTATTCTGATGGAAGCATTGAAGGAACCATCGGAGGCGGACTACTCGAGGCGGTTACCATCAAATCTGCTCTGGAAATACATCAAAATAGATTTGCGCAGGTGAAAGAATTTGAGCTTACCGGTAAAGATGCTGCTACCAGCGATATGATCTGTGGCGGAAATCAGGAAGTACTCATTGAATTTTGTGATCCTGAAGACCAGAATTTAATATCCATCCTGGCAGACATCAAAGATTCAATCCAAAATCGTAAACAAGCGTGGTGGCTGACCCGGATTCCCCATCCAAAGGACCAGGTGAAACAGGTAGCTCATGGATTTATCAATCAAAACGGAGAAATGAAGTGCTGCGGAGAGTTTTCTTTATGTGTTTCCCTCGAACCCAAGGAAGCACCGGATTTACACCCATTCCTCGAACAGTCAACCCCGTTATTGGATTTACAGGGAGAGATAATTGATCTGGTCAGCGTGCACGAACCCACACTCTACCTAAAAAATGGTCAGAGGTATGTTATTGACCCGATTGATATTTACGGTACTGTTTATATATTTGGAGGCGGTCATGTTTCACAAAAACTCGCCCAATTGACCCACCTGGTGGGTTTCCGTACTGTCATTCTGGATGACCGTGACGAATTTATCTCCCCTGAAAGATTCCCGGAAGCGGATGAGCTTATAAAAATTGATCACTTTGATAACGCATTCAAGTCCTTCCACTTGGATCCACAGAGTTATCTGGTTATCGTCACCCGTGGTCACCTTCACGACCGCACAGTTCTTTCACAATCCCTTAAGACTAAGGCGGTTTATATTGGCATGATTGGTAGTATTCGGAAACGGGATGCAGTTTACAAAGAAATTTTGAATGAAGGTTTTCACAAGGATGAATTGAGCAGAGTGGCATCACCTATCGGACTGCCAATAGATGCCGAATCACCGGAAGAAATCGCTGTCAGTATCTGTGCAGAATTAATCCAGCACCGTGCTAAAGTTATGCGCGGAGAGCTCAATCCTTAAGGTTTTCTTTCCAGTATCTTGCGCGCCGTAAATCCAGATCTTCCCAAATTATCTGAGGAACAATGAGCCGTAGCTGCTGGTAACCTTCGGCTGCCAGTTCTTTCTGGTACTGAATAAGGTGGGTGGGGATTTTTTCCTGCCCATCGATTGTTTCAACAATAACCCATTCCAGTGCGCCCCCAATGCAAGGGGAAACATCTTGCTTCCACGGAGTTTCAAGAAGTGCATCAAAAACTTCACATATTTGCAGCCACACGCCAGGCTTTACAGAGAATAGTTTCTGCCAGACCGGCACATCATCCGCTGAATAATCAGGTATGTAACTGATTAATCCTTTCTGCTTTTCCAGACAAATTTCATACTCATAATAATGTGGGGGAGGTACACTGCCTTCCTGAAATGAATATGTGATTCGAATGATTTTACTCATCATCTCCTTCTTCAAACCATTGGTTTACCAGAGGCAATACCAGGATTACTGGAACCTCATAAGGGTGTACACTTCGAATTTCCTTCAGCACTGTGCCGACCCATTCTCGCTGGCAAATAACCTCTATCTTCATCTCTGGCTCACTCGATAATTTATCTGTTTCACCAATGGTCGGATTGGCGCCGGAAAGAGGTCGCCAGTATCCTCTCACCGGATATACCGCTGCGCATGAGTCGTAATGTTCGATCTGACCGGCACCGCTATCTGCAATTGCTTTTTGCATCTGAACCTGGTGAGATTCCGGTACATACACAGATTTCTGATAAAAATCCAGTTTTTCTAGCATAATAATATCCCTTATTCATCCCGTTTAATTACCCGAATTTCACCAGTCAGCGGGACTGAAATTTCAACAATGCCGGCAAAAGTGCCTTGCTTATACCAGGGTGCGTGGATAACCAGTTCGCGCTCGCCATTTTCTTCGGCTATATACACATCGGTTTTCTGTACTTCCATTAAATCTCTAATCTGCCCACCTGCGATTTCACGATGGCAATCGAACAGGTTGGTGCCGATGAGCTTTTTTCCGCCTGAAGATGCAAAGTAATCCGCAATTTTTTGATTCATCATCAGGATCTTACCTTCTGTATCACAAACCGAAATCATTCCGGGATACTCATCTACCCAATCACACATATCAACCTCCACCAAAATTTCTACTTTGATTTTGTATTTATTGAATGTAGTAAATAAATGCCCAATATGATGGTCCGGGCATTCTACGATAATACTAATATTTTCTGTGCTCTCCGCCCAGTTTGGTTTAGTCTTGCGGAAAACCAGACATGGATGCGTACACTTCCAGTTTAGCTGGACTCAAAGGTTGATAAATGGATATCTCAACCGCAACCTCATCATTCCCGGGAACAACCGGCGGGTATCCTTCGCCCCCACCAATGATTTTTCCACTTGAATCATACAGAACAGCTACCACTTTCCCCTGGATACTCTTCTCGTAAGAGTTCTTCAACATCGCAGTGATTTTTGTCTCATACTCTCCAGTGAAAGATTGAACTTGATCTATACTGAGCGGATTTTCCGTGATTCCGGCATTTACCAATCGGTCCATCTCATAATTTGATGTTGGTCTGTTGGGATAAAACTCGATTTTACCAATTTGATATTTCCCCTGCATATGCGGCAACATGGTTGAGCTGCTTATAGCGATCCGGTCACCCGGAAAGATGGTATCTATCTGGGCGTACGTACTTCCAATGACTTTACCGGTTGTATCAAAGAAAACTATTCTTCCCGGCAAGTATTGATAGATCTGTTCTATGCTTGGGTTCTCAATAATAGCAGTGTAACGAACAGTTCCATAATCATCCACACTTACCCCTGAAGCCACCATTATTGGCAGTTCAGATTCAGCATCCTCATAAACTTCCATACCGACATTGAAAGTGGCATACAATTTTACATTTGCCACTTCCCCTTTTGTACTCATATCAAGTGTTATTGGGATTCTCCCTTTTGCCGGTACATAAGTATCGTTGTAGTTAGAACTACCTCCGATCACTTTTCCCGCCGAATCTAAAGCAATTGCATTTATCATAACTCCACCAAAAGAAAGATCCATTTGGTTCTGTACGAAACCTGTCACAATTGGATTGTTTTCATCTTCATAAAACACAATATCGCTAAAGCTAAAGGGATTATTACTGAAAGGGAAAGTTGCGGCGCTACCTTGATCGGTCACTTTAAATTCTATATGGTCAACAGTATTTCCTTCTGGAATAGTCATTCCAAAAGTGCTTCCAACCGCAACTTCGTCATCCGGTAATAACACATAGATATAGGTGTTCCCGGTGGCTAATATACCTCCACCCGCGTCATACGCAACTGCTTGAAGTTCCAAATTTGTGAGTGCTATATCAGGGTTTGGATTCTTGATAATGCAACCAAAAGTCATAATCCGGGAACCTGAAGAGTCTTCGACAAACCACTTATCCACAATCTCGACTTCCCTTACATCCTGATCGGGTACAACGGTAATCATCCCCATAGAAGGATCTGCTCCATTAAACACAGGTGGGGAATTTTCCGGGACGTGATCGTTTGGTGATGGTTCATGATAGATCGTTACAGCCTCGGTAGGGATATTTTCAGAATTTGAAGTAGATCCGCGATTGAGAAGGAATACTCCTGTGCCCGCCAGTAACACCAGGATGGTGATAATGCACCCTCCGCCGCCCAGAATGATCAACAACCAACCCCAGATTGGCATTCCCTTTTGTTCAGGTTTTATTACAGCCTGGTTGGATACTTTTGGTGAGAATTTGGGTGGCTCCACTTTCTGTGCCTGGCTTTTCTGAAAGCTGAATCCACAGAACGGACATGACTTCCAAAGCGGCTCAGTTTGTTTTCCACAGATAGGACAATTGGGGGGTACAGGTTGTTCCATATCTTCCTCTTTCATCTGCAATTAATAGTTCTGGATCAAATTATGGATGAGAGAAATTGATGCTAATATTTCCCTCTGTCATCCATTATACCGAAATTCAGATAAAGTCAAGCGTCTTTATCTTCGTGAAATGACTGGTGAAGATCAAACAATATTCAGCAACAAAAAGACCCGGTTTTCATTATCTAATTCGTCATTCTCAACTTAAATACACCATAGCCAGAATGAAAATTCACCTGGCAATGGGTGCCGTTAACACATTTCTATTTGAAAGGTTATATCAGCAAAAATATTTAATTGCTTATACCTGATAAGGAACTTCGATAATTACAATACCGGGTTTGAACAGTAAAGCAAACCGGAGTAGTAACGCCGTTTGGTTATGCAAGAGGTTCTCCCACCAGTGAGAAGGGACAAACTGCGGAACAACAATTGTAAGCATTTCATGGGGCATCCGCACCTTAAGAAGACTTTCAACATACTCTAAAAGCGGTTCAATCATTAACCGGTATGGAGAATCGAGGATGACCAACCGGCTGCCTTCACCATACTGATCCCATTTCTCCCGTACTTTCTGAGATTCCATCGGATCAATGGAAATGTGGACCGATGTTACATCATCTGAAAGACTCCTGGCATATTTCAACGCGCTCAGTGAGCCCCGGTGAACCCCAGCCATCAAGACTATGACACGATGGCGTGACATGCGTATGGTATCTTTGTAATTGTCCAACGAAAGTTTTGCAGCTAAGCGTTTGTAATGGTGATGGATTCCAAAAAAGATACTAACCATGAGGGGAACAATGATGATGATAATCCATGCTCCATCCTGAAATTTGGTTATGGCAAAGGTTAACATCACAATAAATGTACAAAATGCCCCAAAACCATTGAGACTCATCTTATACTTCCATTGTCGGTCGTACTCCAAAATTGATCCCGGTTCCTTGACCATTTCGCCTATTTTTAAGTGTCCTGATTTCCACCATCGTTTTGCCATGCCAGCCTGCGACAATGTAAAAGATAGGAAGACTCCAATTGCATAAAGCGGAATCAATCTTGTTACGCTTGCCTGAAAAAGAATTATTAAAAGCGATGAGAAAAATGCCAGGGCGATAATACCTTTTGAAAATACAAGTCGGCTGCCTCTGAAGGTCATCTGTCGGGGTAAAAAACCATCTCCAGCATGAAGCGCAGCCAGACGGGGAAAGTCAGCAAAAGCAGTATTAGCTGCCATAACAAGAATTACCGCAGTTCCAGCAATTAATGCCAGGTAAAAGAAACCTTGATTACCAAAAACTGTTCTAGCAAGTTGTGAAATAATCGTTTCCGCTTCAGAAGGTACTGTCCCTATTTTCCCTGAAAGATAAGAAATTCCTAGAAATAGCGATGCTAGTATGCTGGCCATAACAATGAGTGTGATCCCCGCATTGCGGCTGCGTGGCTCCTTAAAAGCCGTAATTCCATTTGAGATGGCTTCAATACCCGTCAATGCAGCTGTGCCACTTGAAAATGCATGCAAAATTAGGAAGGGCGTCACGGTCTGGATTAACCCCTCCATTTCAAAAATTGGTGGATTTTGTACAACACCTAGCGAACCTGAAAAGAGTTTGAAAAAACCAATTCCAACTGTTATATACATAATAAGGACGAAGAAGTAGGTTGGAGTAGCAAATGTGGTTCCTGATTCTTTTACCCCTCTCAGGTTGATCAACATAATCAGCATGACCAACACTACACCAATGTGAACCCGGTATGGAAACAGGCCAGGGAATGCGGATGTGATCTGTGCAACACCAGATGAGATGGAAACAGCCACTGTTAGAATGTAATCAGTTAGCAGAGCTGCACCCGCAGTCTGTGCGGGCAGTTCACCCAGGTTGTCACGCGCGACAATATAAGCTCCACCACCACCCGGGTAGGCATGAATGGTTTGCTCGTAAGATATTGTCACAATAATCATGAGGGTCACAATGGCTATGGATATGGGAAAAACATACCCAAGTGCGCCGCTACCGGCAACCGCGAGGATGATCATAATTTCCTGGCTTGCGTATGCGGTTGAAGAAAGCGCGTCAGAAGCAAATACCGCCAAACCTATTGCTTTTCCAATAGTCTGGTGAGGTGCATCTGCTGTTTGCAGGGGGTTGCCTATAAACCAATTTCGCCAGGTCCGCTTAGGTTTTGTTGTTACCTCCTGGCTGATGACTGTTGACCCGAAGGGTGATTCATTTATCATTTGTAAATTCCATCTTTCCGCTATATCGCGGTAACCATTAAACTAAATACAAGCCTGAAAAAATCAGACTTGTAAATTCTAATGATATGTGTGGATACAGCCGTTAAGAGGCTATAAATGAATTCCCAAAAAGTATAAATGAAATATATAAATTTTCAGGCAATAAACCGGTAACCGATTCCCGATTCTGTGATAACCAGTTGCGGATCATGCGGATCTATTTCAATTTTCTGACGAAGTTGGCGGATGTATACCCGCAGATATTCCATTTGACTGCCGTCACTGTATCCCCAAACATGGTCGATAATTGATTTATGCGTCAGAACTCTGCCCGCGTTACCGGCAAGGTAAGCCAGCAATTTGTATTCTGTTACGGAAAGTTTAATATGCTCTCCATCCCGGGTAACCAACTGCCTGGTCAAATCTATCGTAAGGGTACCTGCCGTAACCACGTCACTCCTGATACTTTTCATCCGGGCGTGGTGTCGCTGCGCAACACGGATGCGAGCCAGCAATTCATCTACGCCAAATGGTTTAGTCAGGTAATCATCCGCGCCAGCATCCAATGCTGCCACCTTCTCTGCTTCATTATCATGCGCGGATAAGATGATGATAGGGATATCCGTCCACTCCCTGACTTTCCTGCAGACCTCCACTCCGCTCATATCAGGTAATCCGAGGTCCAAAATTATTAAATCGGGTTGGCTGGCAGCCGCAAGCGCGATACCGGTATCTCCAGTGCCGGCTGTGGTCAATTTATAGCTCTGCTGCCCTAATATCGTTTTCAACGCCCTCAGTATCTGCTGCTCATCATCAATAACCAGAATATGGGGTGAGCTCGACATTTTTAATCCTCTCCATTCGGCAGAATGGGTTCTTCCCCATTCCAGCTCAGCGGCAGCTCAAAATGAAAAGCCACTCCCACGGGCAGATTTTCTGCCCAAATCCTGCCACCATGCGCCTCAACAATTCCCCTGCAAATAGAAAGTCCCAAACCAGTTCCCTGTGAGCTTTCTCTACCTTTAATTGGATAGAACTTCTCAAAAACGTGCTCCAACATATCACTCATGATATTGGGTCCCTGGTTGCTTACGGTCACCCGCATAACCTCTCCTGATTTCTCGGCAAGGATTGAAATTTCTGTCTGTGCCGGTGTATGCCGGATGCTGTTCCTGACCAGGTTAATGATCACCTGTTCGAGTAGCACAGCATCGACTGAGATTAAAGGCAGATCGTCTGGCACATTCACCCGAATGGGATGGTCTCCACTCATTCTATGTAATCGTCGTAATCCGGTATCCACAATCTCCGCCATCGAATTCCATTGGCGCTGCAATTTCAACGCCCCGGCTTCAAGGCGCGACATATTCAGCAAATTCCCCACCAGTTGAGCCATGGTTTCGGTCTCTTCAAGCAGCAGTGATTGTAATTCTTCACGCGCATCCTCACCCAGATTGACGTTTGGATCAAATAAACCAGTAGCAGCTGCCTGGATGGAAGCAAGTGGAGTTCTTAACTCATGCGATACAGAGGATAAGATGGCGGTCTTCAGGCGGTCACTTTCATCAATAACCCTTGCCTGTGTTTGCCTGGCAGTCAAAATTGATCTATCAAGAGCCAGAGAGCCTTGCCGGGCAACAGTTTGAATGAGCCGCTCTTCCTCCAGGTTGAGTTTTTCCCCTTTAAACCAGATTCGAATATTGCCGTGATCCCTGTTTGCAGTTTCAAGGGTAAATATTCGCATTTGATACTCTTCTCTCTGGGGGGTACCAGTTTCTGGAAGGTAGTAAGAGTTTAGCTTCTCATCTTCACGGGTCTCCACTTCAACGATCTTGTCTGGGAATAACCCGGTTAATTTTTGAGCCAGGACCTCCGCAATCTCACGAACTTCCACCTTGCCAGCCAGCTCTTCACTTAATTCATATAGTTGCCTCGCTTGTTGTTCGCGGGCCTGAACCCTTTTCAGGTTTTGCTGGCTCTGTGCAATCAGACTTCCGATAACCAGAGCAACAACCAGGAATACAAATAAAACAAGCAGATCCTGGGCATGGTTGACCCTTAAAGTGTAATACGGTGAAATGAAGAAATAATTGAATATGATGAATGAGAGGATGGATGTGGTAATTCCTGCCGCTCTCCCAAATAATGATACACTGATCACCACTGGGATCAGGAATAATAGAGCCACCACAGAATTGGAAAAGGCACTTCGCATCAGAGTTAGAATAACTGCAGCGAGTGCAGTAATTCCAACCGCGAGAAGTATCTGAAAAAATCCTCTGAATGCCTTTTGGATATTTATCATACTAAATGAATTATATGTGTTTCAGCAACCTGGTAAATCTATTTGATATACATCAGTTTGAGACAACACATTATTTAGAACATATGTTGCAATAATTAAATAATGTGGTATCATCTGTAATTGGTTAATGGTGTACTCATCCGCAACCATCTCCCCTTTTTATCCGTATTCTGTAAGTGGTACTCGTTACATTTCAAAACCCTTTTAGTTGAGGAACCATGAACGCTATAGAAGTTGTCCATCTACGTCGTATTTATCGTCCAAAAACTGGTGTGTTTCGTCAAACCGTCAAAGAAGTACTCGCCGTTCAAGATGTATCCTTTGAGGTTGGTCAGGGAGAGTTATTCGGATTAGTCGGTCCAAATGGTGCCGGAAAAACCACCACCATTAAAATGCTCACCACCTTGCTCATCCCCACCGGCGGATACGCCCTGGTGCATGGCTATGATGTTGTTAAAAGCGCCAACGATGTCCGCAAAATGATCGGCTTCATCTTTGGTGGCGAACGCGGCTTGTACTGGCGTCTCTCGGGTATTGATAACCTGAAGTACTTCGCCAGCCTCTACCATGTAGATCCATCGGTAAGTAATAAACGTATCCCATATTTGCTTGAACTGGTCGGATTAAAGGATCGAGGTAACGAGCGGGTTGAAGGTTATTCTCGTGGTATGAAACAACGTCTGCATGTAGCCCGTACATTATTGCACGATCCCCAGATCCTTTTTCTGGATGAACCAACCATCGGGTTGGACCCGGTAGGTGCGCGTGAATTCCGCCAGGTGATTCGTTCATTACAGAGTGAGAAGAAAACCATTCTGCTGACCACTCACTACATGTTCGAAGCAGATGAACTTTGCCAGCGCATCGGGGTGATCAATCAGGGGAAAATGGTTGCACTCGATACACCAGCCAACTTGAAACATCATGTGTCAGATTTATCTGTAATCGAGGTGGAGTTATTTGGCGCAAATTCAGATATTGTCGATACAGTGCGTCAGCTCCCCTTTGTAGATACAGTTCAAATCGAAGACCGTGATCAGCGCCAATCCATGATGGTGCAAACCAAACTCGGTGCCGAGGCTGTACCTGACCTGCTACATCACCTGAACAACATCAAGGTTGGCAGGGTACAGGTCAGGGAACCAACTCTGGAAGATGCATATGTCCGCCTGGTTGGAGGAGATGGTCATGATCAAACAGGTGATTAAATACTGGCGAACCATGCTCAAAGTGGCTGACACCACCTTTCGTCTGCAGGTGATGGATACCTTTATCCTTTTTGGCATTATCGTTCAGCCGATGATTATTGCCCTTCTGGCGATGTGGATGCTGCAGGGCAAGGGTGCAGATGCCGCTATTTTTGTAGTGGTTGGCAGCGGTATGACGGGTTTGTGGTCCACTCTGTTGTTCGTGGGTGGCAACAGCATCAATGATGAGCGCTGGGAAGGTACACTGGAATCTCTGATTGCGGTTCCAACGCCCCTTCCTTTAATCATCTTCGGTAAAAATATTGCCAATGTAGTTCAATCGCTGCTTTCGATGATTGTTTCTTATCTATTCATCTCAATAGCGTTCAATTACCCGCTGCACCTGAACAACCCGCTGCTCTTCTTTATCTCCCTTGTTTTTACTGTTTTCGCCTTTATCTGCTTCGGGTTAATTCTTTCACCCATCTTTCTGGTCAGCCCCGGAGTGCAACGTTTTCAGAATGCCATGGAATTCCCGGTCTATATCCTCAGCGGATTCCTCTTCCCGATCATCATGTTGCCCGGCTGGACAACTCCCATCAGTTACCTGCTGCCTACCTATTGGGCAGCAGAAGCCCTGCATGGTACATCATCAGGCAACGCCACTTTCGAACAAATTTTATTTTATTGGGTAATGCTGGTGCTATTCTCCATCATCTACCTGGTGGGCGCCAACCTTCTCTTCCAGAAAGTGTTGGTAAAAGCCCGTAAAGATGCTTCACTGAGTTTGGAATAAGCTATGAACACAATTACGATGAATTTACGGTTATTCTGGCAGGGGACGATCCTTTCGTACATTGCCCTCTTTCGTTGGTTGCGACCAATCACCTATCTGGCATCCAAGGTGGTCATGCCGCTTGCGCAGATCCTCTTTTTCACCTTCCTCGGCTCATACGCCAGCGGACCCGGGAACGCTTCGTTTTACATAATCGGCAATGCCGTCCAGCTGGCAGCAGTATCAGGTATCTTTGGTGTGACTATGAGTATTGGCGGCGATCGGTGGGAAGGTACGCTGCCTTACCTGTTTGGAACACCCGCGAACCGTCTTATGTTGTTTTTCGGACGGGCTTTCATGCACATCATTGATGGTTTTCTCGGCGTATTCATCGGTCTTGCCTGGGGTTGGATCCTCCTCGGTGTGGACTACTCGCAGACTCACCTGGGTGGGTTGATGCTTACCATCCTCATCACCACATTCAGCACAGCCGGTTTGGGGTTGCTCATGGGCTGTGTCAGCCTGATTACCGCCAATGTGATGTTTGTAAACAACACCGTATATTTTCTGCTTCTGCTTTTCTCCGGAGCAAATGTTCCCCTTGATACCATGCCGGGCTGGATGATCGCTGTATCGAATGTTCTGCCGCTAACCCGCGGAATTGCATCCGCCCGGGCGCTGATCAGCGGGCAGCCATTCTCATCGGTTAATTCACTACTGCTGGGAGAATTTTTAATCGGTTGTGGGTATTTGCTGGCTGGCTATCTGCTTTTCCGCTGGTTTGAAACACAGGCTCGCATGCGCGGTACACTCGAAACAGTATAAGAACACTGCTCTGCTTAAACCTCTTCTCTTTCAATCACCGGCTGTATATCAGCCGGTTTTATCATCTCAGGGAACAGGAAAAAGAGAATCAAAATAAATACTCCCGCACCTGCCAGAAAACTGATCAGGGAAAATACAGGGTCAAGATTGATAGCAGTAAATATGGATGGAGATGGAAGGGCGGATCCTTGATAATTGGCAATGATTACTGTGAATAAATTATTGGCTGCATGCACACCCAACGCCAGTTCAAGGGATTGGGAGCGGAGTGTGATCCATCCCAGGAAGAAGCCAAAACTGAAATAGAATAACGCCAGAAGCCCAAAATTAATTTCCATCTCGGGGTTAAGGAAATGTGGAATTGCAAAGAACACCCCTGATAATATGCTCAAGACCCAGGTGTTCTGGACAAGACATCCTACACCCTGTAAAAAATAACCCCGGAAAAGGATTTCTTCTGCAGAAGTTTGTATGGATGTAAATATAAGGGCAAGCAGACTGAACGGGAGCCATTTCTGCCAGTCAAAGGTAATTTTATAACTCCCTGGATGCATCCAGGCATCAATAAAAGTAATTAATGTGGTTATCGCCAACCAGATGGCAGCTGCCAGGAAAATTCGATCCCATCTGATACTCTTTTTTGAAGTAATCAGGGTGATAAATGGGCGCTGATGAATTCCTTTCATGCAAAGCCATAAACCAAAAAGCAATGCAATAAAGGTGAAATTAAGCGCCAGGAAGGCAGCCAGTTGGTTGGATGTATTTCCTAATGCATAAAGAGCAATATATGGGATCCCGCCAATAACCTGCCAGAAAATCAGAACAATCAGCACGGTAATGAGATACCGGTACCATTCATTTTTGCCAAGATTGCTCATAAATAGATATGGCTGATCATCACGTGACTGCTGTTGCATATCATCCTTCATACTTTTCCTGTCCTTCCGTGAAAGTAAGCCGTCATGGGGGAGAGGTAATGATCCTCCCATCCTAATTCAAATTCTTCTTCCCGTCCTTCGGGTTATCTGGAATGGGTGAGAACCAATCTACAGCCATCTCCTTCAGGAATAAAGTATAAATCAAGTATTGAATCCTCGTCTTCAGGGTCAAAATCAGTCGTTCTGAATCTCTGCACAATATGATACTCAGGTTCCAAAATGGCAATACTCCCGGTGATGTATCCATCCCATGCAGAGAAAGATCCACCCACTTTGGGGTCAATTTCTGCTTTGGAATTTGAAAAAGCGGAATGGTTTTTTGAATCCAGCCAGGCGCGGTATGCCTCTTCAGGTTTTATGGGGAGAATGGTAAACAACTGGATAATGTCTGACATCATGGCACCTCTATAACCTTTTACTGATCATAATTGTAGTCTGAAATAATAGATAGGACATCCATTTGTGAATGGATGTCCTTCTGAGGAACCTCCCGGAGTTCCTGCCGAAATATACTGCAGATGCCTACTTTAATTTGCCCTGCAGTTTATCGATGGTGTTAGCTAAACGTTTTGCACGGGTTTCAGGTTTTTTGGCTTCATCCAGAGCTTGGATATATTCGCGCTGATGCGTGAAAGATAGTTTTTGCCATCTAATTTTCGCTGCCGGATTCGTATCTAAGGCTGATTGTAAATCGGGTGGCATCATGACTGTTCTCGGTTCATTATCCACTTCTAATTCCACCTGAATTACATCCCCGGCTTTAACCTCAGCAGCTTCTCTGAGATCGCGGTTAACCCCCAGGTAATGAATTCCACCATAGGGTACGATGCTTCCCCTAAATGGATGCCCATTAATCGTTCCCTTCACCGGAACTCTGGCGCGCATACCCCATTTTTCCTGAACATCAAATGGGATCATGATAAAAGTAGCTGAACTATCCGGCTGGCGTGTTAAAGTCGCTTGAAAACGAATCACGCCAGCAGCAGACAGATCAGCCATTTTTTTACCTTAGAAAACAAATTCCCGGTTACCCGCCAAGATACGCTTTGATAACCCGCTCATCTTCGAGGAGAGCATGCGCTTCTCCACTCATCACAACATTACCGGTTTCCAGAACATACCCTCGATCAGCGATGGATAGCGCCATTTGTGCGTTCTGTTCAACCAGAAGAACACTTGTACCCTGATCATTGATATCACGGATGATATCAAATATTTGCTCAACCAGAATGGGAGAGAGACCCATCGATGGCTCATCGAGCAGTAATAGCCTGGGGTTTGACATCAGACCACGGGCAATCGCAAGCATTTGCTGTTCACCACCCGAAAGCGTTCCACCTGGCTGATTCTTTCGTTCTTTTAACCGGGGAAATCTCTGGAACATCTCATCGATTTTGGTCAGGATTTCCTTGCGGTCATTGATGGTATATGCACCCATTTCAAGGTTTTCCCAAACACTCATCTTGGGAAAAATTTTTCTTCCTTCGGGCACCTGAATGATCCCTTTACGGACAATCTCCTGAGGTGGCGTGTTGGATATATCCTCTCCAAGATATTCCACCGTTCCTTTTGTTGGGTGCAATAAACCTGAAACGGTATTCAGCGATGTGGATTTTCCGGCACCATTTGCGCCGATGAGGGCAACAATTTCGCCGTCAGTGAGTTCAAAACTGATGCCCTGCAAGGCATGTATTGCTCCATAGTAAACGTTGATATCAGTAACTTTAAGCATCGTGATGCCTCTGTTTCTTGTATTTCTCGGCAAGGGCAGCCCCGCCCGGTCCAAGGTATGCTTCAATTACTTTGGGATTCGCCTGGATTTCCGCAGCAGTTCCTTCTGCAATCTTGGTTCCATAATCCAGAACGCTGATCCGATCAGAAATCCCCATGACGACCTGCATATCATGTTCAATGAGAATGATAGTAATTCCCAGGTCATCTCGCAGTCGTTTGATGAAATTGGTCATCTCATGTGTTTCCTGAGGGTTCATCCCTGCGGTGGGTTCATCCAGCAGCAGCAACCGTGGATGATTTGCCAGCGCACGGGCGATTTCCAGCCGTCTTTGCGCGCCATACGGAAGGTTCACCGCCAGAAAATCACCAAATCCCTTTAAGCCTACATAATCCAATAACCGGATGGCTTCTTCTTTGGAGCTGATATCCTCTTTACGGAACCTGGGTGTATGGATAATCGCATCCATCCAGCCAGATTTCAATTTCGGGTGATGACCTACCAGGATATTTTCGATTGCAGTCATATTTCCAAACAAGCGAATATTCTGGTATGTTCGAGAAATTCCCTGGCTGGCAATAAAATCTGTCGAGTACCCTTGAATTGGATCGCTAAGGAAAAGTATTTCCCCTTTTTCTGGTTTGTAAAAACCGGAAATGCAGTTAAAAAGGGTAGTTTTCCCCGCTCCATTTGGACCGATGATAGAGTAGATATATTTATACGGCACCTGCAACTCTACCTGGTTTACCGCGGTTAGACCTCCGAAGAATTTGGAGACAGCTTTTGCTTCAATGATGATTTCAGACATTCCCGCCTCCTTCCTTTTTTCCGTCATCAGGTTCTTTCTTTTTCGATAGCGCGTTTTCCAGGTTTGGTCGTGAGCTTGGCCATAAACCTTCCGGGCGCATGATCATCATTACCACCAGCAGCGCACCAAATACCAGCAAGCGGTATGTTTCAACCTCGCGCAAGATTTCTGGTAACCCTTTGAGGGTAAATGAACCCAGAATGATTCCAGGTACGCTGTTCATACCACCTACAATGACCAGGCTGAGCACATTAATGGAAACCATGAATGAATGATCGTCTGGTCCGGTGAATTGGTTGCGCGCGGCAAAAATACCTCCAGCCAGACCGGCAAATGCGGCACCGAGACAGAGAGCAAGCAGTTTGTAAGTTTGTGTATTTACACCGTTTGCCCGGGCGGCTATCTCATCATTATTAATTGCCAGCCACGCACGACCGGTTCGCGAGTTCTGGATCCGGTTATACAGGAAGATGGCAAGAACGACTGCGATAATGATCAAATACATATAATCAGAATCGCTGGTCAATGGCTTACCAAATAAAGATGGACCCTTAATATCCTGGATACCACGTGGTCCGCCGGTGAAATCTGTTAACAAATCGCTCTTCAGCAAGATTCTAATTATTTCACCAAATCCCAGAGTAACAATTGCCAGGTAGTCGCCACGCAACCGCATCAGGGGTAAACCGAGAAGTATTCCACCCACAACCGCAGCCAACACACCAATTAAGAGTGGTGTCCAGAAACCCATCATCACATTATGCGGGAAGGGCGAATTTAAGAGAGCTACCGCGTAAGCGCCAATGGCAAAGAAAGCAGCATAACCCAGAACGAGCTGCCCTGAAAGACCCACGATGATGTTCAAACCCAAACCGGCAATCACGTACAGACCTACAGTTCCAAATACGTAATTCCAATACGATCCCCATCTCACTGGCATTACAATCACAACAACCGCGAGTATCAGGTACAAAATGTATTTCCCGTATTTCCAGAGGAACAGGGGAGTTTTTTCCCTAATTTTCTCAAGGGTAGATTTGAAACTCTGCCTGAAATTTGCCCATCCCGTTTTCAATGTATCAGAGTTGAAGAAAACAGCCAGCGCAGCGCCAAATACACCAGAGAGGATATAGATCAAAGGATGGAAGAGGAACGCCATCGGTCCAGCGCCCAGCAGGAAGAAACGGATATTTTCGAGTGATAGAGCACTCAAGTAATACCTTGGATCCGTTTTGGTAATTTCGAGCTGATACAAAATATAGGCAAACACCACAACCAGTACGCTGCATGCAATTCCAGCAATCAGACCCGCCAATATCCTTACCTTTGGTGGATCATATTTCTTGCTTGCGGATGAGCCATTCCAGAGCCCGATCAATGCTAATAGAACGACCAATGAGGTTACACCTGGTGTAACACCTCTTGCTACAGGGGTTCCCAACAATTTGCTGATTATGGATGCAGCCATCACATTAAAGGCGATCAGCACCATAAAGATGATGATGATGGCGAAAGTAATTCCCCGTTGATAACTTGAACGTACCTGGATGCGGTTCATACTTTTTCCTCCGCCAGCACCTCGCCCAGCAATCCGGAGGGTCTGAAGATTAAGATGACGATCAGAATCACAAAAGCAATAACATCCTTGAGCTGGTAATTGATACCAAGAGCGGTGGGTCCGATGGATTCAATAACACCGAGCAGCATACCTCCAAGCATCGCGCCCGGGAGGTTACCTATACCACCCAGCACGGCAGCAGTAAACGCTTTGATACCAGGGATAAATCCGACAAAGTAATATACCAATCCGTTATGTAATCCCCACATTACACCAGCCGCACCGGCAAGGGCTCCACTGATGATAAAGGTTCTGCTGATGATGCCATCAACATCGATCCCCATCAATGCCGCCGTCTTCTTATCCTGGGCAACAGCCCGCATGGCTTTACCCAACCGAGTCCTTTGAACGACAGTGTAAAGACCAATCAGCAGGAGAATGGAAAGCACAAAGGTAAAGACACCTGTATATGGTATCGTTACTGTTGATCCATTGATCAGTACTTTCCACCCTAGCCCGCGACGGAGGATTTCTGGGTTGGTGAAGTCACGCACTTGCGGACTGAACATCAGCTGGGCGGCATTTTGCAGGAAGAAGGATGCGCCAATCGCGCTGATTAGAGGCACCAGACGAGGTGCTTTTCTCAAGGGGCGATACGCAATCTTTTCCAGGAAAAATCCCGTCGCGGCTGCGATCGTCATACCCACAATGAATGTGATCAATACAGAGAGGTATGGATGCGCATTGGTGAAATTCATAGCAGGGTCATCTGCCGTTGGCAGTTTAATATTCTTGAGCACTTCCAGAACAAAAAACCCCGAAAAAGCTCCTATCATCATAACTTCGCCATGGGCGAAGTTAATCATAAACAGGATACCGTAAACCAGCGTGTATCCAATCGCAATGAGCGAATACACACCACCAATAATTAACCCGGCAATAAGAAGACGGGTCCAGGTATCCGGTCCATATTCAGCTTGAACGACAAAAACGAGATAAAAACGCCATAGAAGAAATGCAATTACTAATAAACCGAATACTTGTCTGATAATTTTTGAGTAATTCCGTTGACGTATGTGTGACGCAGGCAGTTCAGTAGAATTCATGGTCAATCCCCGGGAGGTTCAATGACTTTGGATTTTTAGCGTGCAGGGAAAGGATTTCCCTTTCCCTGCACTATTATTTTGACTTTGATTAGTCGAGTGGAACCCAAGCGCCGTCTTTCACGACCTGGAATTGTGGACCTTCTGTGTTGCATTCACCAATTTCGTTACAAGAGTAAGTACCGCCGATACCTTTGTAATCAGTGAGCGTACGAACCGCCTGTACCAGTGCGCCACGGGGAACATAGAGTGCGCCATCTCCGCCCTTTACGGCAACAGACTTCACAGCTTTGACCAACGCAGCGGTTACATCATAACCGTTCCAGGTGAAGGGTGAGAGCTCACCAGGTTTCTTACCAAATGCGGCTTCGTAGGCTGCATCGAAAGCGGCTTTCTCGGGTGAAGCGGGAGGTGTACGTGGAGTAGCTGCATACGCACCTTCGCCATTAGGACCAGTTCGGGTGAGGAAATCTTCACCGAATGTGCCATCGCATCCGAAGAATAACGCGTTTTCAAGACCGGTGGATTTCATCTGGTTGGCAAGAACCGCGGCATCCTGAGTATAACCACCAAAATACAGTACTTCTGGTGCTTTTGCAGCAACGGTGGTCAGCACGGGGCTATAGTCAGCTTCTTTGGAGGTAATACCTTCGAAGGCAACAACTTCGCCACCCAGTTCGGTGAAGGTCTTCTGCACGATTTCAGCTAAACCCTTACCGTAATCCTGTCCGTCATGAAGAACAGCAATTTTCTTCTTACCGAGGACATTATAGATATACTCAGCTGCGAACTTACCCTGCATCGCATCAGTGAAGGGGATCCGGTTGAAGACGGTTGAACCCTTTTCTGTCAAAGCGGGGTTGGTAGCGGAGGGGGAGAGCATTGGATAGCCGGCATCTTCATAGATGGGCATGGCAGAAGCGGTAGCGCCAGAGAAGATATGACCGGCAATAGCAACCACGGTCTGATCAGCAACAAACTTATTGGCAACTGCAGCACCACCTTCAGGGGTACCGCCATCATCTTCAGCGACTAATTCGAATTTGAAACCTTCAAATTCACCGGCATCCTGCACAGCAATCTTGGCACCTTGAGAAATATCGATACCAAAGGATGCATCACCACCAGTCATGGGCGCGCCCATACCGATCTTTACAGTCTGACCGGGTTCAATCTTTGCGCAGCCCTTGGCATCAGTGGCACAGACTTCTGGAGCACCGGCAGGAGCAGGAGCAGCAGGTTCGGCTGGCGCAGCTGGTTCAGCTGGAGCGGCAGGTTCAGCTGGAGCGGCGGGGGCAGCAGCTGGGGCGCAGCTGACTAAAAATGCTGCCACCATGATCAGGGTAAATAATACTTTAAACGATTTCATTTTCACTTCTCCTCTAATTTGTTTGTTATTGTTTTTACAAGACTTCAAGGTTGAATCTGGATGAAGAAAATCTTCGATGACAACCACCTCCTCCTTCTTTCGTTTTCCTTCCGTGTAGCATATAAAAAAATGCCACCCTTTACTTCTATTTGGGTGGCTTCTGTGTTTGTCTCGGAAATGTTTTTATTTTGTTATGATAATTCCTTCACTCCTGCCATCCAAATGCCTCGAGGGCTCCACATATACATAATGTAGGCCCACATAATAATAAAAGCAATAAGGATACCGTATGAAGCTATCATAATTTGTACTTGACAGTTTATTATAAGCAGACGATTGATTATGTCAATAGTAAAGCAGGTTTCTTGCTAATATTTGTTTAATCTTATTGTGGTGATGCAACTACTCTCGAACGTCCTTCTTGTTTTGCCGAATAAAGAGCCCTGTCTGCAATTTCGATTAGTTCAGCTAGCGTTGTAATTCGAGAATTTAATTCAGCAATACCAATGCTTGCATCTACACTGGCTTTTCCTTGTGCAGTTTCGATATACGTGTTTCTAATTGCTTTTTGTATTCTATGTGCTATTTCTATTGCCTGTTCACTCGAGTTCTCAGGTAATAATATGACAAATTCATCTCCGCCGTACCTGGCAATTAAATCAACATTTCGCAAATTACTTCTAAACTGATCTGCCAGAGCTGTCAAAAGACGATCTCCTACCGGATGTCCAAAATGATCATTCACCTGCTTAAAATAATCCAGATCGATCATCAAAATGGAAAGGGGATGATTAAACCTGATAGCCCTTTCCACCTCGCGCGCGCCCAATTCGAACAACGAACGGCGATTGCGTAATCCGGTTAGCTCATCCGTATCGGCTTTTTGTTGTACTTCTGCATACAATCGGGCATTTTCAATCGCAGTTGCTGTTTGGCTGGCAAATGCTTTTAGTCGTTGAGCGTGCTCTTCGGTGTAATAGCCTGGAGTCGCGCTGAAAAGACTCAGAAAACCAATCGTCCTCTGGCGAACCCTCAACGGCATGCCTATATATGATTTTACCCATTCGTTTTCCGGCAGCGGATTCCATGCTGAATATTTACTTGTATCAGAAATGGCAATTGGCAATCCAGTATCAGCCATCCATGCCATATTCTGCATTTTTTCAATCGAGAATGGTTCATGATGTGTTAAGTCTTTGAGTCCACGATCAGCGTATCCACGAGTGCGAACAACTCTTAATAAACCCTTTTCCATCATCAAAATTGCACCTGTGTCACTATGGATGACGCGTTCTGCATTAATGAGAATTCGCTCCAGAAGGCTTTCAAAATCCAAATCACTATTGAGAGCCTCCGAAGTATCTCTTAACGCTTCCAGGAAGACCCGTTGATCCCTCTCATTTTGCTCAATCTGCTTCTTCTCGGTGATGTTATCAACAATCCCACCAATCTGCATTCTGCCTTCCGAATGAATCGGGAAGAGGCTCAGTTCAGTAATGATTACCTTCCCGTTCGGCTGTCGATAAGTAATTTCAATTGCCTTATAAAAATATTCACTTAAATTGTTTTCACGAAAACTATGGAAAAGCTGAAGCATTTTTTCACGATAATCAACAGAATCAGTCTGGCTGACAGATACCCTGGCAGATACATCAAGAAACTTCTGATTAAACACTTCCGTTTTCTGTAAACCGGTAACCTTTTCGAGCGTGTTATTCCATTCAATAATTCGACCTGAACCATCCAGAAGGAAGATTCCCAATCTGGATTGTTCAACGATGCTTCGGAATTTTCTTTCACTCGCTTCAAGCTCTTCTTGAGCTTTCTTAACCTGGGTGATATCCCGTATGACTACATATGCAGCAGTGAAATTTTGATTTTCATCGTACCGGGGCACAGCAGAGATGTGTACGACTTTATCAACTCCGGTTTCTGGATGGATGGTTACTTCATAGCTGCCTTTTTCACCAAGCTTTCGTTTCGCTGTTTCGGTTTTTACCAGAGCCTGATCAGATGTATTAAGATACGAATTAACATTTTTCCCTGTTAAACCTCCGGCGATAACACCAAATATATTATCCGCCGCCGGGTTTGCATACAATACATTCTCATCCTCATCCACGATCACCAGGCCTTCTTCCTGGTTCTCAACAAGGATTTTATAGTTCATCTGGATTTCTTCCATCGTATCCAGAAGGTTATTGATGGATTGGGAAAGTGTAGAAATCTCATCTGTTCCCGCATCACCCCCTAAGCGGGCAGATGATTTTCTGATTCTCATGATTTTTGCCAGCTCTTCTGTTAATACGCTGACACGGCTCAACAGGATTTTATCAATCAGTAGATAGGTCGCGATAGTTGCGATAATTGCAAACGAAATCAGAACAAATAATAAAAAGCGGAGAGTATTAACACCTTGCTGGTAGATTGTCCGCGGCAAGCTAATTTTAAGAATGTGCGAAGGTTCGCCATCAGAATCATACAGATAAGAATAGGCTGAAATTGTGCTTGAATCAATGATCTTTACCGGTATCTCTTCCCCAGTTTTAAATTTGCTAAATATCTCATTAAATTCATCGTAATTTCTGGCATTTCCTAATGAAAAAGTATCAATTTTCGTATTTGTTTGTTGAGCAATGCCCGAAATCATTTCATCATCCAGGAATCGACCAATCACGATTGTCCCTGCCGGAATGCCGGTTTGATTACTTCTAAGAATGGATGATCCGACAATGATCATTGGATCTTCAGGAAGATCGCTAATTCCTGACTTCTTTTCAAGGATGTCTTCTCGTGAGAATAAACCGGGTTCCTCCGATGGTAAGTTATTTACAGGTAATAACAGATCTATATCTTCACCTGATAATGGATCTAAGGTACGATAGCCAACCAGTTGGTTATTGCGATCGAATATTGCAATCAAAGATAGGTTTATATTCGAGAGTGACTCAAGCGTTAAGTTATCTTCGGGATAGTTCTCATTTACCCCTAACGCATAAAAATATGTATCATCCCAATATCCCCAGTCTGCAGATGTATTTTTTAGGTACTTCGTTGTAGTCTCGATTGTTTCTTTTACCCGGTTCATTGCCGCCCGGGTAAAATCATTTTCAATATCCTGATAACTATTTACAAGAATGCTATACGAGACTGCGTATAAAGTCACAATCACCAGTATGAGAGACAGTGAAATGATGAGAAGAGATTTTTGTTTTATGGTCATCCGACCGCCAAGTCAACCTATCTGTTACCTAACCGATTATCTCTCATTATCACTCAAACCGGTTAACGCGACAATAAAAAACAGCTAAAGAATTCTACAGATGAATATACAAACCCATATTTCTCATCAAAAATATTCGGATTTTCTGGCATATTTCTGGCAACCTACTCAACAATCGTTCAATCGATGAGAGGAGAGAAAAATGCAAAATTCGATCAAGAGAAGTCTGGGATTACTACTGGTATTATTCCTGGCTTTCCTCCCATACTCCGTCCAGGCTCAGACGACACAAGTGGCATATTCAACTACAATCACTTATCAAAATATTGGAAGCGATACAGCCCATATCACCCTGCTATTCTATCCTGAAGGTTCATCCTCACCTATAAGCATCTCTCGCCCAGATTTACCAAAAGGTGCGAGCGCTACCGTCTCTGTAGGAAGCCTTGGGAGCGGATTTAAGGGCTCTGCTGTTGTCAAGTCAGATATGCAGCTCGCGGTCACTATGACTCAGATTCCTTCCAGCACCAGCATTAAAAGCCGCCCGATGGCTGCCGGTTTTATCCAGGGAAGTGGTGAAATCTGGTTTCTCTTTGCAAATAAAGGCTCACCGGGGTCTGTAATCTCTATTCAAAATCTCGAAAAGACAGCCGTCAATTTAAAACTTACTTTCACCGCATCTGGTGGATCAGTCGTTATAAATAAAAATAATGTTGCCGCCGGATCTGCCGCATTTTTCGACCTGGATACCATGAATGAACTTTCACCGGGAAGTTATAACGTGAATGTGGTGGCGACAAAAACTGGCTCTACAAATATCGGAAACATTGCTGGTCTTCAGATGAACCGCACCGGAGATGGTGAAACTGCTTATGCGACAGAGAGCATTTCACAAACAGGTAAGAAAATATTTATGCCTGTTGCTATGTGTAATGCGATTAATAATTTCTCAACCTCTTACTTTGTTTACAATACAAGTAGCACCGAAAGCACGACAGTCACAGTAACCTATAATAGTGGCAAGAAAGGCACGCTTACCTTAACTCCAAATTATGGTACCTGGTATCATGCCTGTATGCCAAGTGGTACGGTGTCTGGCTACAACGGATGGGCGACTATTACCAGCAATACAACAAACATCATCGCCTGGAGCCATATCAAAAACACAGGTATGTCAGCCTCATTTTCAGGCCAGACCGTCGGATCAAATATCCTTGCCGTACCCTATGCATTGTATTCAAGCGCAAACTACTCTAATGGCTTGCGCCAACGCTCAATCATTTACATCCAAAACCTGGGCTCCAGCCTGGCGAGTGGCGCAGTTAAAGTTAAGTATTTTGATAAAAACGGTAAACTGGTCGGTACCCATTCTCTGGGATCAATGGCAAATGGTGCCAGGATAGAATCCAATGCCAGCAAAATTGGAAGTGCGGGTGCGGAGTTTGGTTACTATTCAGATGGCACATCGGGTGGATCTGCTCTTATTGAAGCCCCTGCCGGTAGTAATTTGATGGCGGTTGTTTGGGTCCATTCAAATCCATCCAAGGGTATATTCCGAGGAGAAGCGTATAACGCCATCCCCATATTATTGGCTCCATAATTTCACAGTATTTTGGGTTTCAAAATATATAAAATACTTCCTCAAGAAGGGAAGTATTTTTATTATTATTTATCTCATAAAATAGCTAGATGGCTCAGTACAATCCGCAGACCGATCCCAATCAAGATCATCCCCCCAACAATCTCCATCCGCTTGCCAAAGTTTTTCCCCAGTTTATTCCCAATTCCTAAACCGATCAAAGACAATACCAGAGTGATTATCCCTATGATGATCACAGGCTGAAGGATCTCGATATTAATGAAAGCCATACTCAAACCAACAGCCAATGCATCAATACTCGTGGCGATGCACAGAATCATCAGGTACCCACCTTTGGATGGATTCTGGTCATAACTTTTTGTTTCATTATCCATTCCAGACCGGATCATGTTTATTCCAACAAATGCAAGGAGTACTAAAGCGACCCAGTGATCATACTGGCTGATCCAGCGGCTGATTGTTGATCCCGCAAGCCAACCGAGAAAAGTCATAAAACCCTGGAAAAAACCAAAATGAAATGCCAATCTGAAAATAGAGCGGTTGTCAGTTGCACGTCTGGATGTTCCCACCCCCAGCGAAACAGCAAATGCATCCATAGCCAAACCAATTGCAATGAAAACAGTAGTGACTGAAGCCATAATTTTTGAATTATAACCGAAGGTACAACCCAATCATCGAAAATTCACATAAAAAAACCTTCCGCTAGCGGAAGGTTTACTACCAAAATTAATTTGTACTCATTTCAGGTTCACATTGCCTAATTTAAGGGATTCGCCTCCCTGGGCAACAAATACCGTGGGCTCACCGTTATCATCTTTAATAATTTCATAGCTCACCATGGGATCGCCCACAATCATGACATATTCGCCGGATTCCATATCTGAAATTGTAAAATATCCATTTTTGTCAGTCACAGCAGAAGGGCTTGCGCCAGCATCAAAAACAAATGCAGCCTTCCCTTTATCTCTATATACCAGGGCAAAATGGACAGGCATTTTAGCAGCTGGCTCTTCATCACTCTTAATCAATGTTCCTTCAACTGTAACAACGCCCGGTACGATTTTAGGAGCGGATTGTTTGGATACAATCCCCTCTGCTTCAGAAATGACATGGCATCCACTCAACAGTATGCTCAAAATAACGAAAATGAATAGGATTTTCTTCATCACATTCTCCCATCTTATTCTTTACAGAGAAACGTGCAAGATACTTACCAGATATTTTTCCTTCAATCCATAATTTATCTCAGTTTTATAGAAGAATCTGCACAAGCTGCCGATAATAAACATTAATGCTTCCATGCATAATTTATTAGACTAAATGAATTTTGGAATTTTTATCACTGTAGTAAGATATTAAGTGGTGCTTAAAGTAAATAATGCCAATTAGAAAACTAACAACCATGCTCGAGAAATATCGCTGGATACCCTGGATTATTCTGGGTACCCTTATCATCGCTTTAACCTCTCTCGGCTATATTTTATTTTTAAGCAACTTACGGGAATACCTTAGTCTGGAAGAACGGGATTGGCTGAAAGAACATGCGGTTCTGCGTTTTGCTCCAGATCCAGATTTTCCTCCGATAGAATACTTTGATGAAAGTGGAAATTACCAGGGTTTAACATCTGAATATTTTACTTTGATCCAAAAAAGATTAAAAATACCCATTGAAATTGTCCAATATGATACATGGCAGGATGTACTCGATGCGGCAAAAAACCGTGAAATCGATGGAATTACCGCAGCGCAGCCATCAGTTGAAAGATCCAGTTACCTGAGTTTCTCGCAGCCATTTTTAAATATTCCAAATGTGATTATCACCCGGCGCGACTATTTGGGAACTCTAAACCTGGAAAACATGCAGGGATGGACAATTGCCATTACAAAAGGATATGCTCCCGAAGAATATATCCACCGTAATTACCCATATATTACGATTCAACCTGTAGCCAATGACCTTGAAGCATTGCAAAATGTGTCCTTTGAGCGCGCAGATGCCGCAATTATAAATCTGGCGATCGCCACAACACTGATCCAACAGCACGGAATTGCCAATCTGCGGATTGCGGGAGATTCAGGCAAGGATAACCCACTTTCCATTGCGGTACGCTCGGATGAACCGATTCTGCTCACAATAATGGAAAAGGGTCTGGATACGATATCAGAAATTGAGAGAGACGAAATTTATAATCGATGGATAACAATCGATGATTATGATAATCAATTTGGACCATCAGTATGGCTGGTCATTTTTTGGATCTTAGTCATCATGACAGTTTTCTTCGGTTTGGTACTCTTTTGGAATAGCGCTTTACGTTTACAGGTCAATTCCAAAACCGCAGAACTCAATCAGGAATTACAGCAAAAACAAATAGCTGAAACCCAACTCAACCAGCAGCTTGAAAACTTATCAGCCTTAAGAGCAGTAGGCGTTGCGATTAATGCAAGTATGGATCTTCCTTTGACTTTAAATATTTTGTTGGATCAGATTTCATCCAAATTAAATATTGATGCATGTAGCATTCTTTTATTGAATCCTTATTCACGCACCCTTGACCGGATGGCTGATCGTGGCTTCCGCACGCTTTACCTGCGCGGAAGCGAGAAATTGCAGGGAAATAATAGCTTTGCGTGGAATGCTATCAGATCACGTGACCTGGTCATCATGGATCAGTTCAATCCAGCGGATGATGGAATAGATACGGCCTTTATGGAAGCGGAAGGTTTTGTGAATTACATCGGTGCGCCATTGATATCCAAAGGATCAGTCAAAGGCGTTCTTGAGATTTACAATCGATCGCCGCTACCCAAAGACAGTGTATGGATGGATTTCCTTGAAGCGATGTCGAGCCAGGCAGCTATTGCGCTGGATAACACTACCCTCTTTCAGGATCTGCAACGGGCAAATCTAGATCTTACCCTCGCATATGATGCAACCATAGAAGGTTGGGCACGCGCCCTCGAATTGAGAGATGGCGCAACAGAAGGACATTCGCAACGGGTAACCAGACTTACCCTCGAACTGGCAGGTCGGATGGGAATCCCCGATGAAGACTTGATTCATGTCCGCAGGGGAGCTCTCCTTCACGACATCGGTAAAATGGGCATCCCCGACAACATTCTCCTGAAACCCGGTCCCCTTACACCGGATGAATGGGAGACGATGAAGAAGCACCCAGTGTATGCGTATGAAATGTTGCGCAGTATAGATTACCTCCGACCGGCATTGGATATTCCTCATTTTCACCATGAACGATTTGACGGCAGCGGATATCCAATGGGGCTGGCTGGTGATCGCATACCATTAGCAGCCAGAGTGTTTACCGTAATTGATGTATGGGATGCGCTGACATCTGATCGCCCATATCGAAAATCATGGGATGAAGCAAAAGTGTATGTTTATATCCGAGAAAATATGGGCATATTATTTGATCCTCAAATTGCAGAAGAATTCTTAAAACTGATCAAACAATAATGATATTTTTGACTTCTTGACAAAAACAGCTACCTTGTGCGACTATTAATTTCATGGAAGAGATTCATCTTACCCAGCTTCTGCCTGCGCCACCAGATGTAGTTTATAACGCCTGGTTGGATAGCAAGTCGCATCGCAACTTCACAGGTGGTAACGCGGTGATTGATCCTCGACAGGGTGGCCATATCTCTGCCTGGGATGGCTACATCACTGGTATTATCCTAAAATTGGAACCCTACCACCGAATTGTTCAATCCTGGCGAACAACAGATTTTCATCCTCTCGACCCATCTTCTACTCTTGAAGTAATCTTTGAACCTGAAGGGGATGGCACTCTCCTGACTCTTAATCATGTAGATCTGCCAAAGGATCAGGCTGAAAAATACAGGCTGGGTTGGGAAGAATCATACATAATTCCCATGCTTGGATACTTCACCATGCTGTCAGAAAAAAATGAAAGCATTCCTTCTGCCTCAGAAGAGATTAACGAAGCAAATCTACCAGAGGAATAATTTGACGCTCTAACACCTCTGAAGTAGAATAATTGCATAATTGAATAGGCAGTACAGGTGCCTTTACCCCCGGATGGGAAGGCTTAATGGCGAAACCGGTGACAAGATTTCTTGAAGTCCGGTGCTGTCGCGCAACTGTGAGGAGTTAACTCCAAGCCAGGTCGCCCGCCTCTACTGCGTGTACCACACCCTCGCGCAAAGGAGGTGGAATTATTGGAATAAAAACCAAACCACCCAAAAACCTGTCTCGCGACAGGTTTTTTCATTGAAAATCATTTTAAGGAGTCTGCAATGAAAATGGGTATTTCCCGATTATTTCGAACGATTATTATTTTTCTGGTGATGGGTATCCTGTCAGCCTGCTCACCGAAATTGGTTTCAACTCCTGCAATCACAACATACACAGATGGTCTGGGTAGAGAAGTTGCCCTGGCAGGTATTCCGCAACGAATTGTTTCATTATCAGCGTCAAATACTGAAATCCTTTTTGCAATCGGTGCAGGCAAGCAGGTTGTCGGGCGGGATGAATTTTCAAACTATCCTGCTGAGGTCGAAATCATCCCCAGTGTTGGCGGATCTATGGGCAAGTACAGCATGGAGCAGATTGCTGCCCTCGAACCAGATCTCATCCTTGCCGCAGAGATAAATACACCTGAACAGGTAAAAGCATTTGAAGAATTAAACTTGCCGGTGTATTACCTGTCGAATCCAGAAGACATAGAAGGACTGTATGCCAATCTATTATTGATGGGACAGATTACCGGCAATGTTAATGAAGCACAGTCCCTCGTGGATTCATTAAAGAAACGCGTAGAAAAAGTACTTAATCTGGAAAAATCTTCCACTCCGGTACGGGTATTCTATGAATTGGATGGGAGTGATCCATCCAAACCATGGACCCCAGGGTCAGGAACCTACATGGATCTTCTTCTCAGCATGGCAGGCGGTGAAAACATCGGTTCAAAAGCAGGCGAAGGCTGGCTGCAGATCAGTCAGGAGGCAATACTGGCAGAAGATCCGCAGGTCATATTGCTGGGTGATGCAGCTTATGGAATCACACCGGAGATGGTGGCTGAAAGAAGCGGTTGGAGTGGCATCAGCGCCGTCAAGGATTCACGTGTTTTCCCCTTTGATGACAATCTGGTCAGCCGTCCAGGTCCCCGGCTCGTGGATGGCTTGGAACAAATCGCGGAAATCATTCGCAGGTAAATAAAACATGCAAAAAAACCGGGTATCTCCAACCCTCATCAGTATTCTTCTGGTCATCATCACTGCAATCTTGAGCCTGTTAGTCGGTTCGGTTGCGATACCAGCAGATGCGCTCCTTAAAATTATTGCTGAGTGGTTGGGGATTCCGGTGATCGAACCGGTTTCAGCAATTCACCGCACGATTCTTCTGGATATCAGGCTACCCAGAACGGTATTAATTGCACTCACGGGCGCATCTCTTGCCGGATCGGGCGCCGCTTACCAGGGTCTATTCCGCAACCCGTTAGCCGATCCATACCTCATTGGCGTTGCATCTGGCGCTGGGCTGGGAGCAGTGATCGCCATGAGCATCAACTTTCCGGATACGATGCTGGGAATGTTTTCAATTCCCGTAGCTGCATTCGTATCCGGATTGATCACCATTCTTCTGGTTTATATGCTCGCGCGGGTTGGAAAAACTGTCCCGACGACCAATTTATTGCTGGCAGGTGTAACTGTAAGCTCGTTTTGTACCGCACTCACATCTTTCTTGATGATCCAATCACAAAATGAGCTCAGACGCGCCATTATCTGGTTACTGGGAGGGGCTACCCTCAGCGGATGGAAACCTGTGATCGCCATGCTTCCTTATACGGTGATAGGTCTGGTTGGTTTAAACTTATTGAGTTATTCGCTGAATGTACTTCAATTCGGTGAAGAACAAACCAGGCAGTTGGGGATCAATGTCGATCTAATCAAGAAATTGATTATTCTAATGTCCTCGCTCACCGCTGCCGCCGCAGTAGCTTTTAGTGGCATTATCGGTTTTATCGGATTGATCGTGCCGCACATGATCCGCATATTATGGACAGGCGACTATCGAAAATTACTCCCCCTCTCGATCTGGATGGGCATGGTATTACTTCTGGCAACAGATATCATCGCCCGGGTTGCCATTGCGCCACAAGAGATTCCACTAGGTGTTATCACGGCTTTGGTTGGCGCTCCATTTTTCTTGTGGGTTCTCAAACTCTCGAAACAACAGGCTTTCTGGTAAATCTATATGGTCGATCATATTCTGAATGTAAAGGATCTACAAACCGGTTATGGGAAACAGCAGGTCATCCATGGGGTAAACCTGTCAGTCTATCCTGGAGAAGTATCGGCATTAATCGGTCCGAATGGTTCAGGAAAGTCCACACTGATCAAAGCGATCAGTTGTATTTTGCCAGCCTGGAAGGGAAAGATATTTATCGATGGGTATGACCTGTTGCAAACTTCCACTCAGGAACGCGCCCGTCTCCTTTCAGTAATTCCACAGGCTCGCAATCTGCCACCAGCTTTTTTGGTGAGGGAAGTAATCCGGATGGGGCGCACACCATACATAAATTGGCTGGGAAACCTGAGCAAGGAAGATGAAGAGCAGGTAGATCGGGCGATGCATAGAACAGATACCGAGGCTCTGGCAGACCGCCAGTTGGGTGAATTATCAGGTGGCGAACAACAGCGGGTCCTGGTTGCCCGGGCAATTGCCCAGCAACCAAAAGTCTTGCTTCTGGATGAACCAACCACGCATCTGGATATTTCTTACCAGCAAAATTTAATGAATCTGATTGTGAACCTGGCACACGAAGATAAAGTGACCGTATTGATGGCGGTACATGATCTGGATTTAGTCTCTGTTTTCGCCGATTCCGCCCATCTATTGGTTAAGGGAAAGATCAGAACATCCGGATCTCCTCAGGATGTAATGAATAAGGACGTTTTGAGTGAGGCGTACAATATCGGGATGAATGTATTAAAGTTAGGTGGTGGTAAGCTACACGTTTACCCTGAGTAAGTTTGCATTAGAGTTTTTTAAATATCCTTATACAAACTACAAAATATCCTGTTCTGTCGTTGACCCCTGATACGGGGTCAATTATGATTTTCTTAATTACTGTTAATCAACTAAAAGGGGCATTTTACCGGGAGGGTACTATGAAAATCAACTTAAACCAACTATTCAGCAAACTGGCTCGATTGGGCTACATTTTGGGAATGGCATCGATGATTGCAGCAGCTTTGCTGACAGTTGTAAACCAGCCGGTCTCAGCTTTCTTTGCAGCGGGAGGATTAGTAAATCGTGTCATGCAGGTGGATGAAACAGAAACACCGGAGATAGGTCCGGAAACCTTGGATAACCAACTGGAATTATTCCGTTTTAGTCCTCCGGGACATGATGATCCTACCAAGACACCTAATCCTACAAAAACACCCAAACCGACAAAGACACCCACTGAAACGAACACACCCACCAACACTGTCGAACCGCCAACCAGTACTCCTACCAGCACATCAACAAACACACCTGAACCAACCGCTACAAACACGCCAACTGAAGAACCTACCGTTGGCAGCACTGAAGTAAAGAAGAGTATGCAACTTAATCTCTCACACATCAAGTGTCTGCCCGATGGATCAGTTGAAATACACTTTGTCTTGCTAAACGTTCCGGATGGAATAACTCCTGGGACATTGACTTACACATACGGCACAATCAATCCGGGAGCGAACACCGGTAATGTATGGCACTATACAGACAACCTTCCTTCTGGATATTACAATGTCACAAGTGCTTCTGTATCGGTAAATGGTCAAACCGTCAATCTCCATAATCCTGGTGATTACGAAGATAACTACATCTGTGGAGAACCCACGGTGCAGGCTACGCCCACCGAAACACTAACACCAACCTCAACTCCCACTGAGACTCCCACTGCTACCCCAACAGATGTTCCTTTCTTTGATCTCTCCTTGAAATATGTCTGTCTTCAGGGTGAACAGGAATGGACAGTTACCAACACCAACGATTTCCCGGTTGACTTTGATTGGGAACTTGAAGATGCCAACCAGGTAGTATCCAATTCAACTATGAAGCTTGCAAAACCTATGCCGATCAAACTATTGGCAATAGATAGTGGAAGCCTGACGGTTCCCGCCAACAGCTCCATTTCATTCATGACAGCAGGCGGATATCACCGTATGACCATTACCTGGTCCAATGGGCAATCTCAATCGTCTTTATCACAAACTACAACTTCAGTTTCACCCTGCTTCGTGGATGAACCCACACCTACACCTACCACAAGTGTCGGAAGCACCCGTACTCCCACAACTGTGGTCCGCCGGACAAGCACCCCGGTAGTCGTCACCCTGACTCCTGACCCCGGTGATCCTGCTGCCTTCCTGATCCCGGTCACCGGCGCTGATGTGAGCGGAAATCCCTTCGCGCAGCAATCAGCCGGATCTCTCTTCTTCAATCTGGGGCTGGTATTCTTCGGAATGGCATTCACAAGTCATGGATTGTCCATCCGCTTCGGCAAGAAAAAGGAATAGAATAGTAAAATAAAGTAAGGGAACAAAGAGGGCGCCCAATCCGCGCCCTCTTTTTAGAAATATTATGAAACATCCAAAGTCACTTGCCTTGCCTCTCATTTTGGGAGGGATCCTGATCCTGATCATTGCCATCGGGAATATTTTTTTTGATATCCCCGGCTTGATAGATGAATACCAGCTGCGTCAAAGGATAAGTGAGAACCAGGCAAACTTGCTCCCTGTTGTAACCGCTTCAATAACGCCAGCTATTTCCCCAATCAATACTTCATCACCTTCACTTACCGGATCATCCGGTAGTCCAACTGCCATCATAAATACGCCCGTGCCTACCCGTACACCTACTCCGGTGCATGGTTTTATCCCAGACCGGATAATCATCGATTCAATCTCTCTGGATGCGCCTGTCGTTACCGCAGAAAGAAAAACCGTTGAACTGAAGAACCAATGGTTTGAACAATGGTCTGCCCCTGATTACTTCGCTGCAGGTTGGCAGGGTCATTCTGCCCCGTTGGGCATGATCGGGAATACGGTAATCAACGGGCATCACAATGTTTTTGGAAAAGTTTTTGGAAAACTGGTGGATATTGAAATCAACGATATCATTGAAATGCGATCTGGCAATAAATCCTTTTATTATGAAGTCAAAGAGATACTTATCCTGAAAGAAAGGGATGCCTCGCTGGAAGATCGGATTAAAAATGCATCATGGATTGAACGAACGGAGGATGAACGTCTCACCCTTGTTACCTGTCACCCCAAGAACACGAATACACACCGGTTGATCGTCATCGCTTTCCCTGTTTTGGAAGAAGCTGACTATAAGATTAACAATTAATCCACACCTACATTTAGTTATTTGTCCCCTCTCATTATTCTCTATAATTAATCTCGATTTTATTGAAATCTGAATAAGATCAGTAATACTAAAATTGATAGAAACTTGGAATCTATCAATTTCTTAATTTTTTCCTGAACAAAAAACCAAATACACTGTCTGGGAGGTTTGCCAAGATGAAGAAATCATTCAAAACCTGTTTGATCATTCTCATCATTGTGGGGTTGTTATGCGTTATCAGTATTGCAGCCATGTTTTTCCTCAAAATTTGCCCTCCTCAGGGGCCCTGGATGATGCCCCCCTGGTGTGAGAAATCAGAAACAAACACTTCTCCCAATCTTTCCCCATCATCTTCCACGCAACCGAGCATTAAAGTCGACAACAACCCATCCTATATACCTTATGGCGAAGGATTGGATTATCTGAAAGTACCCCGTATCTACATCACCTGGGCAAAGGGAAATGAAATTTTCGAAAAGATTCCCACGACCGACTTCAGTTGGATTGTGGTTTGGCACTCCAGGGGAGAAGTTCCATTCTCGACACGTCAGGAGATAAAGTCAAATCAATCCAGGGGAATTCGCTACATGGGTTACCTGGCTGAACCCGTCCATCAATGGGATGATAAACCTGTCAGCCTGCCTGATTTTGCTACCATCGACATCAATGGCAACCCAATCTACGTCCAGAAACCCGGCATGGGTGATTTCGCCTCCGATCAGTATTGGATGAATCAAATCGACCCCGGTTGGCAGGAATTCCTGATAAAGCAGACAAAAGAAATGATCGACATGGGGATTGAAGGTGTCCTGATTGACGAAAGTACATTTAATGTCCAGGTCATTCCAATGGCAGAGGGCACTTTTGATAAAATTTCCATGACAAGGTTCCCTGAATACTTAAGAAATAAATACTCGACCGAGCAGCTTCAAACCAAATTCCAAATTGATGACATCAATTCTTTCAATCTGGTCGAATACATAAAAACAAATTTGCCATCAGACTGGAACACACAACGACCACCTCTCCCTCTTATTTATGAGTTCAAACAATTTCAACTCGTAGAAACCGATAAGTTTTATCGTGATTTCTACAACCAGTTAAAACAATATGGGCAGGGGCAGAATCGTCACATCTTTTTTGCGTTTGGACTTGGTGACTACGAATGGCAAAGGTTGCCCTCAGATTACCTCGATGATTATGTAACCGGCGAAGAATTCTACTTTTCAGGGGATTCTGCTGCTTCAAGAGCCGCGGTGAGAAATAAAATCTGGGAAGGATCTGCGCCATATCGGATTGTCCGCGTAGAAATAAAAGTGGATAAAAACAATTATTTGCGCAACACAAAGAACCTATTCAAGTATGTTTTTGCAGATATTTATTCATCCGGTGGCAGGATGATCGTGGAAGAAAACACATTGCTCACAATGGATAAAAATGGGGCATATATTTCCCCCGACGAATCCATTCAATACGATCTTGATGAAGCGGCAAAATATGTAAATTTTGCTACGAGTCATCAGGATTTCTTCAACCTGGATGAACCAGCGGATGTTGCATTAGTCAGATCTGAAGCATCTGCAAAGGGAGGTGGATGGGCTATACCTGTCGAAGAACGGGATATCTGGTCATCACTGGATGTCCCGGGTGTGGCTGATATGCTACTCAATTTGCATGTACCCTTCCACATGCTCTATTCTGGTGATGAAGATCTCTTCAAAGATAGGATAACTCTTGAAAAACTCAACCAGTACAAAGTAGTGATTTTCCCCGCTGCTTTTATGCTTTCAGACGAAGAAGTGAACGCTGTCCTGGAATATGCAAAAGCTGGAGGAAAGGTGATAACCATTCGTAATTTTGCCACTCATGATCTTCTTGGAAGGTTGCAAAAACGAGATGTGCTGCAAAAATATCGCCAGGATGGCATTTATAAAGTGGGGGAAGGGCAATGGCTCACAATTACAGACAACCTCGGAGAGAAATACCTGGTCGATACAGATTTTATTGCATATCAACCTGTGGACCGCTCTCTCGATGATCCAACTCTCATCATGTTTAAAGAAAGTCTGAAACAGTTACACAACTTTGAAATCGTAACAACTGCTCCAGCCACCATTAATATCCGCAGGTATGCTGATAACAACAAATGGATCTTACACCTGGTGAACTATAATTATGACCCATCTACCGATCAATTTACTGCATCAGGTCCTTTCGATATCAGTATGGATACCGGCGGAAACATAATTTCTAAAGCTAAAATCTACGATTTGGAAACAGGATTGGAAACAGAAATCCCGGTTTCACCAGCCGATGGAAAGGTAAACATATCGATACCTGATCTGTATTCCTATGCAATTGTAGAATTATTGCCGTGATTCCAGCATTTTGACGAATACACACCGGCATGATACAATTCCGATGCGCAGAAGACTTCTGCGCATCATTTCTTAGAATCCTGCATTCCAATTGGAATGTTTAGAAAGTAGTAAAGGTTAGTATTAATGAAAGAAAAAGTATTTAGAATTATCCCCCTCGGCGGATTGGGCGAAGTGGGCAAGAACTTGATCGTCTATGAGTACGGGGAGAATATTCTCATTGTTGATTCCGGTCTGATGTTTCCATCAAATGATATGCTCGGAATCGATTATATCATTCCAGATATCGAATATCTTATCCAGCATAAAGAATGGGTCCGTGGAATCATTATCACCCACGGACACGAAGATCATACCGGCGCCATTCACCATCTCCTTCAGGAAGTGAATGCGCCTATCTACGCCACCCCGCTGACACGTGGTCTGGTGGAAGTAAAAATCGGCAAGAATGGATTGGCATCCCGCGCGGTGTTGAACACGGTGCATGCCGGAGATTCCATCCAGCTTGGACCGTTTAAAGTGGAATTTTTCCATGTCTGCCACTCCATACCAGATGGGGTCGGACTGGGCATTACCACCCCGCTGGGTTTGGTGATCCATTCAGGTGACTATAAGTTTGATCACACCCCTGTGGATAACTGGCCGTCAGATTATGCCAAGCTGGCAGAGTTTTCTTCGCGCGGTGTGCTGGCTCTCCTCTCTGATTCGACCAATGCCGAAAGACCCGGTTGGACACCTTCTGAAAAGGTGGTCGATGAAGCCTTCCGTAAGGTTTTTCGCGAAGCTAGCGGTCGGATCATCGTGGTGTCATTTGCCTCTCTCGTAAGCAGAATGCAGCAGGTAGCCAATGCAGCTGCAAAATTCAATCGAAAGCTCGCTTTTGCGGGCACTTCCATGGTTGATAATGCCAAGATGGCATCCAAACTGGGCTATCTCGATATTCCGGATGGAGTACAGGTTCCCATCGATCAGGCACTGGGAATGAAGGATAAAGATGTGGTGATCATGTGCACAGGCTCACAGGGAGAACCGTCTTCCATTCTGGGCAGACTCTCCATGGGAACCAATCGCCAGTTCGATATCAAGGAAGGCGATACCATCGTTCTCTCCTCGCATCCGATTCCCGGGAATGAAGAGCCTATCTACCGCATGATAAACCGCCTGATTGAACGCGGCGCCCATGTGATCTATGAAGAAATTGCCGCGGTGCATGTATCCGGACACGCCAGCCAGGAAGAGATGAAACTGTTGCTCCATCTGGTCAGACCAAAGTTCTTTATTCCCATTCACGGCGAATTACGGCAGCTTACCCAGCATGCCCGGCTTGCCCAGGAAGTGGGAATCCCCGCAGAGAACATTCAGGTGATCCAGAATGGACAGGTCATTGAAATTTCCGAGAAAGGCATGCGTCAGAGCGGACGCGTTCCCGCCGGTGAAATCTTTGTGGATGGTTCCGGCGTGGGAGATGTCAATCACGACATTATGCATGAGCGCGAGGAACTGGCTCAAGATGGTCTGGTGTTAGTCCATGCCAATATTGACCGCTTCACAGGCGAGATTCTCGGCGATCCGCAAATAACCACCTATGGCTTTATTTCTCTCGAAGAAAACGCGGATTTTATTCCAAATCTCAAGAACAAAGTGGTTGATACAATCAAGCGCAGCGGACCTAAGGATAAAAATGAACTTAACCGTATCATTCAATCCTATATCTACGCTGAAACGCGTAGGAAACCTGTAGTATTCTGTACCACGGGAAAATCATAAAAAATTCGGTGCTGAATGCACCGATTTTTTTTAGCCAGGATACCCCCACTGCCCGCGCAAGGGGACAAATGCAACCGCAATATCTCGGGTACATTCCGCTTCCTCTCCCGCGGCATCCACCTGCCACACTTCCAACCGCTGTTCCCCATTATATTCAACCGGAATCACCATTCTACCATTCGGCGCAAGTTGTTCCAGAAGTGGGGGTGGAGCCAGCGGCGCGCAGGCAGCCACCAGAATCGCGTCATAAGGCGCTCTCTGCGGATAACCTTGCGAGCCGTCTCCGGTTACAACTTCCACCCCGCTGGTGCCAGACCGAACCAGGTTGTTTCGGGCAAGGTCCACCAGCTCTGGTATCAACTCGATGGAAGTTACATGCGGTGAGAGTCTTGCCAGTACAGCCGCCTGGTATCCGCAGCCGGTCCCCACATCCAGAATATGGTCCTCCGGTTTGATATCCAACAATGAAGTCATCAATGCCACAATATAAGGCTGCGAGATCGTCTGACCGTGCCCGATCGGCAGCGGATGATCGGCATAGGCTTCATCCCGAAGATTTTCATCGACAAACAGGTGTCGGGGAACTGTCCGCATGGCAGCCAGCACCCGCGGATTTAAAATCCCTCTGCGCCCTATTTGCCAATCCACCATTCTTTCACGGTTGCTGCGGGTCTGATCGTTATCAAACATGCTTCAACAACTCCCTTGAAATCATCCTGTCAATCTTCCCCATGGGATATCGCGATAAATCTTCTTTCTGACACCAGGTAAATTCCTGAACGCCCAGTGTTTGAAAATCACCGGATACATAGACACAATAATACGCTGTTAATACTACCTTGAAATGGGTATATGCGTGACGGTAAGTTTTTTGGATCCGCCCCACCTCCACCTCGATACCCAATTCTTCCTGTAATTCCCGCCGCAGCGCAGCAGATAATTCTTCTCCATCTTCCCGTTTCCCACCCGGGAACTCCCACATCCCGCCCAGTAATCCATCTTCCGGGCGGCGTGTAATCAGCACAGTGCCATCTTCCCGTTGCAGGATTCCGGCTGCCACTTCATATACCGGAACGGCTGGTTTTACTTTTCGCACCGGGCGCTCCAGTTGGGTTTTCTTCGAAAATGAAAGGCAAAACGTGACGAGCGGACATCGGTCACACAGCGGTTTTCCCGGCAGGCAGATAGTTGCGCCTAAATCCATCCATGCCTGGTTATAATCACCCGCTTTACCCGGCGGAAGGTGTCTCTCAACAAATTCTTCAACAGATCTCTGCAGGGGATCACTGCCGAGCGGATCAGTGAGATCAGCCAGGCGCGAAACAACCCGCCGGATGTTTCCATCCACTGCGCAAACGTCCTCTCCAAACGAAATGGAAGCGATATCCGCTGCGCTGGCGGCTCCCAGCCCCGGCACCCTTCGAATGGACTGATACTCTTGTGGAAAGTACCCTTTCAATTCATTCTGAATGATTTGCGCGGTTTTATAGATATTCCTCGCCCGCGCATAATAGCCCAGACCTTCCCACACTTTTAACACATCCTGCTGGTTACTTGCAGCCAGCGTGGAAACATCCGGAAACATGGTCATCCAACGTTGATAATATGGAATGACACTCTCCACCCGGGTTTGTTGCAGCATAACCTCCGCTATCCAGATGGCATACGGGTCGGTAGTCTTTCGCCAGGGAAGGTCGCGTTTATTGGCAGAATACCAATCAAGAAGCGTTTCTGCCAGCGCGTGAGACATGGAATTAAAACTGAAATCTTGTCCGTGCTGGAACAATTTTTTGTTCAAAATTTTCGACGACATCCAGTAGCTGTTCATACAGCTTTACCCACTCTTCACTATCCATCGTCTTTCTTATCTTTTCAGCATCAGACATGGTTGCGCTTACCTGAATCTGCGGTCTTTCGCCATATGCCGTTGCCCAGGCTTCCTGAATTTCAAATCCAAGAACCTGTATCCCGGGGATAAAATCGCGAACAACAAACTCAAAGTACTCCTGTTCCTTGTTCTCCGCGATATCCCAGGTCATGATCAGTTTGGCAGGCTCAGGCGGCTCCATTTTTGCCATGGTCGTATTCCAGGGTGTAGATGTGCGTTTCCTGCGGCAGAGATGACAGGGTGACTTTTAATGAGGGCAACGTTTCAATGGAGGTCAGCCCCATCTCTTTGGTGAACTTGTTTAATGGTTCCAGATTTTGAGGTAGGCTGTCCTTCGTGGCATAATGCATGGGGATGACGATATTCGGCTCAAGCAGGCTGACTACTTCAGCAGCTTTTGTGGCATTTAAACTGCCTCCACTGCCAACCGGCACCAATGCCACATGCACAGGTCCCAGGGCTTCCACTTCTGCCTGTGTGGGTACATAACCCACATCCCCCATATGAGCGATGGTTAATCCATAATAATCAAAGACATATAACGTGTTGCGTAATCCGTTGACACTCTTCTTACCGCCGCCATCTGTTTGGATGCCGGTGATAAAAACATCACCGATTTCATATTCTCCCGCACCGGTAATGACCCGGGGATCCCCTTTGACTGCCTGGATAAAATTATGTCCGGGTGAATCATGGCTCACTGTAACAATGTCAGCCTTCAGTTTAAGCGGTTCGTATCCGGCAACTTTTGAATCATAAGGATCGGTCACAACGCTCGCCATACCGCGTTCTGACAACCGAAAACAGGAATGTCCGTACCAGTTAATTTCCATCCAACCTCCGTAATCTGATGGAATTATACAATGAAAGTACCCGGCGAATGATGCCAGTATGATGAATTGTTTATAAAAAAAATCCATTCCGCGAAAAAATAAAAATCCGCTAAAATCGATATAAGATTCTTTGGGAGGTGAATAATGGCAGATGAAAATAACCGGAAAATCAGAGTGAGAGAAAATGGTCCCTACCTGGTGGATGAAGGAATTCCGCTGGTCAGGAAAACTCAGGTGGTAACCGAGTTCGGTGAGCCGATTGCCTGGAAAGTGGAAGAGGTGCTGCCGACCCAGGGTGGATACGCCCTTTGCCGTTGCGGTGGTTCTCAAAACAAACCGTTCTGCGATGGAACCCACCGGAAAAATGGTTTCGATGGCACCGAAACAGCCGATACAGATCTGACCGCAGACCGTCAGGTGACATTCGATGAAGGCAATGGGATTGTGGTCAAACAGGACACCTCGTTGTGCATGAACTCCGGTTTCTGCGGCACCCGTTACCGCAGTGTCATTGAGATGCTGCAGGATGCAGATGATACCGAGGTTCGTTCGAATATTGCCGCCATGGTGGAACGCTGCCCCTCCGGATCATTCGTCTACAGTCTGGGGGATGATCCTGAACTTATTGAGCCCGATCTGCCTGCGCAGGTTGCGGTTACCATCGAAATTACCGAAGATGGTCCCATCAACGGTCCGTTATGGCTGACCGGCAATATCCCCGTAGAAAGGTCGGATAGCCAGCCCTTGGAGACCCGCAATCGTGTGACCCTGTGTAATTGCGGTAGATCGCGTAATAAACCGCTCTGCGATGGCACACATCGCCCCAGATAATCAAAATAGAATTGGTGAAAAAATTCAAACCGGTTAGGTGTTACAATTCACCCATCCCGGAGAGGATGTTCCGCCAATTGCATTATGAATTTCTTAAAACAACATATCACAAAACAAAAACTCCTTATCGCGGCAGCCATACTTGTTTGCGCCGCCGCGATCTGGTTTTTTAAAAACCCGCTGACTGCCAATCTCTTTGATGGGAAAGAGTTTACGCAGATCCCCATCATCAATCGGGGAATACTGGTTGTCATATCAATGTTGATCGGCAGCTTGATCCTTTATAACCTGTTTGAATACCTCTTCCCGGATAATTTGTACGAAACCTTTTTGGCATTCATCCGCGCTCGCCATGCTTCTGCATCTGATCCGCGAATCCCGAATACGCCTACCCCGCGCATTCAGATGACGGCAGGAGGTTTATTCAATGCGCTGGCGGCGGCTTACCTGTCCATTTTTGTCCTGGCGCTGCAGGAATGGATCTTCCTGGTAACCAAGGAATCTTTCATGGATGCCTTGCCCTGGTCTGAACGGCTGGGTGTGCTGGTTCAATCCGCCTGGATTTTGAGCATCTTTGTTTTTGTGCTGATCCTGCTTCTCTGGCTGGCAGCTTTACTCATTAAGACACCTTTACTGCATCAAGCAGTGTGGTTGATCTTCCGTCTGATCCCGGCGCTCATTCTGGCTGCTGCAGCCTTGCTGATTTTTGACAACTTCACCTATATCATGCTGGGGTTTGGTATTGTTGATTCATATTCGATCTACCGGGCATCGTATGGGCTGGCTTTCCTTCTCTTTGTAAACAAAACTTACACCAAAATCCGCCTATCAAAAACATTCATTCCCCTTAAAACAGCATCCCTAATCACGATCATCCTTTTTGCTGTTGGAACCGTATCCACCGCAGCAGGGATGTTTACCCGCAGTGCAGAAGGAGCAACCCGGGCAAAGCCGAACCCCACCCGCACGCCCAATATCATTCTCATCGGCTCCGATGGTGTTACCGCCGATCATCTGCCCATGTACGGGTACGAACGCGACACCACACCCTTCATGTCCACCGTCATCGATCGGGCGCTGGTTGCTGAAAGCAATTACGCCCAGACCGGCTCCAGCTGGGGATCATTGATTTCCATGTTTACCGGAAAATTACCTACAAACACACGGGTGGTCAACCTGCCCGATGCATTAATCGGAGATGACTCTTACCAGCATTTGCCCGGCATTCTTAAAGAGGTTGGCTACACCAGCATCGATATCACCTATGAACGTTACGCCAACGCTTCGCTTGCAAATGTGCGAAACGGCTTTGACCGGATTAATGGCAAAGATGTGAGTACAAATCCCCTGATTACCAGGCTCGGAAAAATCCTGCCGGTAAACAGCCAGTACAACCTCGATCTGCTCATGGAGCGGATCAGCGACCGGGTGAAGCACATCTTTTTCATCCAGATCATGCCCAACCCCTTCAAAGAAGTCAATACCCTCACCGGGCGAAAAGATGCCACCTCACGCATTCCGGAACTCTTGGATTATGTAAACCATGGAGATCAACCCTTCTTCATCCATGTTCACCTGCTGGGAACACACGGACCGAATTACAAGACCACCTCAACAACTTTCTCGCAGGGCAGGGAACAGACAAAAGATTTTGAAGTGGATTTTTATGATGATGCAATCGTGGATTTCGACACATACATCCGCGACCTGTTCACCGCGCTGGAGAACACTGGCAGGCTAAATAATACGGTGGTCGTGATCTACTCAGACCATCCGCGTAAACGTGCGGCTTACCTGCATGTTCCCCTCATCTTCTGGTTCCCCGGCGGAGAACACGCCGTCAGAATCAGCGCCAATACCGAAAATCTCGATATTGCGCCGACACTTCTCGATTACATGGGAATCGATGTTCCCGATTGGATGGAAGGTGTATCGATCATTTCGGGCGAACTTGATCCTGCTCGTCCCATCTACAGCGTCATCTGGAAAAGCCCAAAGAAAAACAAACCCGAAAACATGGCCTTTGACCAATTTGCCGCGTTCCGGCTGGTTGTCTGCGATCGATACGTGGATTTTTCTACCACCAAAATGGCATGGGAAATGGGCGATGTGGATGATGTGACCGGTGTATGCACCAGTTCACAGGTCCTTCCCTTTGACCGGATGCAGGACATGCTCATCGAACGTCTCAGGCAGGATGGCTTTGATACCACCCTCCTGGAAACATCCCGATAAAACGCATTATCCGCTGATTTCTTCGAGCGATTTTCCAGTGGTTTCCTGCTTCATCGTAAGCAGCAGCAGCGCCGCCAGTATGGGGATGATCGCGATGGTCGAGAAAATTGCCAGCATGCCTCCGCCCGCACTCATCACCGCTGCCACCACCACCGGCGCCACCACACCCCCCAGCCTGCCTACCCCCGTAGCCCAGCCTGTCGCGCTGCCCCGCAGCCGGGTGGGATACAGCTCTGAAGAGAATGGATGCGCCAGCCCCCACGCCATCCCGTTGAACACCATCAGCACGAAACCCATACTCAAAACCAGCACATTTGCCTGCATCAGGCTGAATACCACCGCCGATAAACCCAGCAGAATCACCGAAATAATAATCAGGTTGCGCCGGTTATACCGGTCTGCCAGATAAGCCACCAGCAGCGTGCCGGGGATCTGCCCCATGCTGATAAACATTGTAACCAGGAATGACCTGCTGCTGGAGCTCTCGCCGCCAGCCAGCAAGGTTGGCAGCCAGATGAAGACACCCTGGTAAAGATAATTTAATGAAAACCACAGCAGCCAGAGCGAAAGGGTAATTCGCAGCAATCCTCCAGACCAGATTCCCGTTGTGAGATTACCCTGATTGCGGGTTGCATGCTGATTTGTCTGCACTGGCAGGGGTGCAGTTACCCCCTCCGTTAACCTGATTCGCGCAGCTTCATGCTCCGCCTGTTCGATCTTCCCCTTGCCCAGTAAGAACCGCAATGATTCCGGCAGCATCCAGTGGATGAGCGGTGCCATGATGCCTGACAACCCGCCAAACAACATCGCCGGTCTCCAGCCGTAGTTCAGCACAATACTGTACCCGACCAGCGCCGCCAGTGTGCCGCCCAGCCCCCAGAAGGCATTTTGCAGTACCAGCATCGTCCCCCGCTGCCTGGATGGGCTGAACTCGGTCACCAGCGTTCCCGCCACCGGCAGGATGGCGCCCAACCCCATGCCGGTCAAAAACCGCAGCATCCCCAGCATGGTGTACGAACCCGCCATCCCCGAAAGGATGAACATTCCCGCGAGGTAGATCATGATCCACACCAGCACCCTGCGCCGCCCCAGCCGGTCGGAGAGCGATCCCGCCAGCACCGCCCCGGTCAGCATCCCCAGCATGCCAATGCCTGCCAGCCAGCCCAATGCGGCGGCAGATACATTCCATTCATCCTTCAACGCGGGCAGAATAAACCCCACGATCGTCACACCATAGGCAGCCCATACCCAGCAGGTGCCGGTGAGCAGCATGAGCGTGATGTGGAATTTTCCAATCCGGGCGGTGTCAAAACGGTGCAGCAGGGTTTCTGTCATCAGGCAGAATTATACCTGCTCAGAACCATCCCGAAACAAAACCTCAGGTAGATTCTGCCGAGGCGTGGTTTTACCCTGCTCATTCACCATGCAAACCATAATTTTTTTTCGATCAGAGGTTAACTACTTTCCGTCCCGTGCGCAATTACCGCTATCCATCACTTCCACAAAATCAAATGGCGCGGTTTTGCTGGAAAAATAACTGTGGTCCTCAAGAATGGCAACCTTCGCATCAAACAGGGTATTCAGCACAACCCTGAAAGTATTCACCGGGGTCATCGTGGGGTATAACTGATCTTTCCCGCCGGGCAGATAAATTAAATTCAGTACCTTTAAATTGATATCATCGCGGATGCCATGATCTCCCTGGATGATAATGACCGGGGGAACATCAGATCTGCGGATGATCTCTGCAGCGATTTTGGGGACCCGGTTGTTTAAAAACTGAATTTGTTCCCGATATCCATTAATAAAGTATTCCTCAGAGGATGGATAATCACGCTCGCCATTGTAATAATTAGCATCTGTGTGAATACCTCCATCCGCTTCAAACACAAATGGCACATGGGGCACATTGATATGAGCATAGATGAACCTTGGCTTGGTCTGTTCGGGCAACTCATCCAGCAGATCCAGGGTAAAAAGCGTACGTTCGATGATGGTGCTGTGCCGATTGGCAGCCTTGCGCCCTTCCAGCCATTGTGGTTTAAAATCCGTCACGATCCTTAAAACGGTTGAATCGAGCAACATCCGTTCAAATGGTTGTATACCGGCATTGAAAAATGGATTATCTGTGGGCGAAAGGAACAAATCCGCTTCCTTCCACTGGTTCCATTCGTATCCGGTATCAAAGGCAACAATTTCATATCCAGCGGACTTTAATTGGCGCTGAAGTAGATTATTCTTGATCAAAGCGGTCGCGTGCAGAATATCGCTATTCCCGGGTTGGATATCTGGATCCAGGTTGGGTAAATAGTTCATATTAAACGCCGATGCCATCGATACCTCTGTAAATGCATAATTGCTGCATCCGCAATCCACAACATAAAATCCCAACTCTTCCATCTGGTTCAGGAATGGGGTGATATCCAACCCAAAAACTTCCCGCAATGCATCTGCCCGGTTGTAAGAATCCAAAATGATGTAATAAATATCCGGCATCTCCGCTGGTGGCTTGAGCGGCACCAGTGGATTTTGAACAGGCAACTCACGTTGATCAATTTCTTTCTCCAACCTGACCTCGTACCCTACAATCGGTATGACCGCCGCCAGGATCAAAATGCCGCCGATCAAATTGAGTATCCATGTGGTTGCCTGTGTGTCCCTGCTGCGGATCACCCGCCAGGCGATCAATAAAAAAATCAGGGCAAAAACCACGACCAGCACCCGGTGGCGTGCAAAGAATACCGTCCCAGTTGCATCCAGTTGCCGGAGTGCCATGTAAACATGCCCGTAGGAGAAAAACAGGATCAGGATCACCGAAGTGATCATCCCTGCTTTTCCCGAATTCCGAAAAACCAGCCAGCATAGACTGAAGAGGATGAGGGCTGCTGCTCCGCTTACCAGAATGGCGCGAAAGGATACGCTCAGGTCCACCTCGTGGATGTTGCTTGAAAGCAGCGCGAGGACAGGGTAGATGCCAAACAGGACAACATGGACAGGATATTTTCGAAGCAGATTCATCACGAAGTTTCCCCGAATGAGTTGATTATATAGTAGAATGCCTGTCCCATTTCGGTATATTCATTCAAAATCCTCAGGTAGATTCTGTCGAGGCGGGGCTGGTCCCCGCCAAACGCAATTTGCATTTCCCCATTTTTCCTGTATAAATATATTTAGCACTGTTGTGGAATACCGTTTTCGGGGAAATCATGCAAGCCAGTACTCCACTGCTCTACAAACCCTGAAAGACAAAAATTTACTGAGCTGTACATGCCACCTAATTAAATTTCTTTGGAGGGAAAGATGGTACGACTTAACGCATTAATTTCCAGGGTTTTTGTCTTTATTCTCATCGCCGCTTTCATCGCGGGTTGTTCATTCAGTGGCGGGAAAAAATCTCCCGCAGATTCCCCGCCTCAAGCGGATGAACCCGCCGAGGTCGTTCCGGTGGCAGATGCGCCTGCCGAACCCGCCGCGCCGGCGGATGCCGCACCGGTGGCGCCTGAAGCCGCTCCCGCCGACCCCGCCCCTGCGGACCCTGCCCCCGCCATGGATACCGGCATCCAGCACAACATGATGCCCGGTGAACCGGTCTTCCTCGAGAACCAGATCGTGCCCGAGTGCGATTCCGGCGCGGTGTACAAACCCGGCAGTAAGTTTGCCCTGCGCCCGGGCTGTGACCGCTGGGGTAACAACATGATCGAGCGCCCCTTTGAACCCGGCACCGATACCTTTTACCCCTGGCTGGATATCACCACCGCCTGGATGGGCTTCGCGAAGGACGGCTGGATCTACTTTGAATTTGAACTTTTCGAGAATCCCACCGAAGAAAACCAGGGGACCCTGGCAGTGGAAGTGGATGCTGACCGCGATGGACGTGGCGATTACCTGGTGACGATTCCCCAACCCGCCGCCGTGCCGGTTGATTGGACCACCGATGGCGTGCAGGTCTGGCAGGATGCCAACAAGAACATCGGCGGCAAGAACGCCGCCAAATCAGATATCGGCTCAGCCGGCGATGGCTTCGAAACCCTGCTGTTTGAAAACGCCGCGGGGAATGACCCCGACCTCGCCTGGGTGCGCAAGCAGGCAGGCTTCTCGCCTGTTTATCAGGTCGCGCTCAAAGACACGGTTCTGGGCGGCAATGTGGGCTTCGCCTGGAGCATCTGGGCATTTGGCGGGGAGCTCGACCCCAAAACCTTTGACCTGGTCGATAGCTACCAGGATGGCGAACTGACCGCGGTGGATAACACCTGCGTCAGTACCATGGGCATGAAAAAGGTCAGCCTGCCCAACCAGTGCTCGGTTACCCAACCCACACCAGAGAAGAAAAAAGCTGGTTGTGTTCAACCACCTCACCCAAATCCACAAGATAATGGTTGGTGGTTCGATTGGGCTCAGTGCAAGTGGATATTAATTAACTAGCAAGAGGCTGCGGACAAATTGTCCGCAGCCTTTTTGATTCCACGTATTTATCTCAATTTCCCGCTGCGAAGCGGAAGAACCTGCGCGCCGCCAGTATGGCAAACACCGCCCACGGGATGAGCGACAGCAGCGAGAAGACCAGCCCAACCATCCCTGCCGTCGAGGGGATCGCCATGAGGATGCCCGAAGCCAGCGCCCAGTACCCGGTTGCCCTGCTGTAAACCCTGCCGCGCAGAATCACAATCGCGAAGATCAGCAGGCTGATGCCGTTCAAGATGTAATAACTGTCGAACGCCGTCCCCTTGTACACCGCCAGCATGGCGTGCCCTGCCCCCAGCAGCGCCGTCCGCTGCGCTTCCGTGGCAGCCGCGACGTACTGTCCGCTCAACGAGAGCATCTCGAAGCAGGTGTTGGATGCGTAGTAAGCAGTGATGCCCACCAGTGAAAGCACCAGCGCGATGAGCATGGCGCTTTCGTTCTCCCTGCGCAGCGAAAAGAACAGCGCCAGGTAGATGATCACAATCACGGTGTTGTTCAACAGGTAAAGCAGGTCCATGCTCAAAAGCCCCAGCAGCCAGTTCTGCTGGAAGAGGGTGAAGAACCCCTCCACGGTCTCAGGCGGCGGCCAGACCGAAAAAATGATGATCTGGGCAGCCATGATCACTAGCATGGCGATCACAGCGTATCCACCCGCGCGGTAAATTCCTCGCCAGCGCAGGTCTGGTGTTTCCAACTCTTCTTTCATAGTCATTGATCGATTTCCTTCAAATAATGAGAATAATTACCGCGAAGAGTTATACCACAACCAGCCCATTATTCATCTCATGTGTTTTGTCATTCTGCCTTGCCCTGGCGGGCTAGGCCAGGGAGCCGTTAAAGCGAAGAACCTCTACCAAAGAATCCAGCTTGAGGTATATTTACGGTATACACTTGATTATTAATTCCGTCTTTAAGTTAGGTAGTCAATGATAAGAAATTTATAATACAATCTTCTGTCGCGGCGGGGCTTGTCCCCGCCCCATGCGGTCGTAATAATCGCCCAACAGCTCAAGGATACACATTTAGCGGAATCTGCTCCATCACCGGATTCCCCGCATCATCCTTATCCAGAAACAGCTCAAACTGGTTGTATCCATAGCTGTCTGCGTGCAACCCGCCATCCTTTCCGGCAAAGGTCACATAAACGGACTGGTTACCCCAGCGGGTCATGCCTCCTCCCGGCAGCACATCCTTCACCGGCAGGCAGATCAGCACCTCATTTTCACAGGCTTCCCGCATCATCCCGGCCATCCCGCCAGAATTGCCTGCGGATACGCCCCACGTGGCGGTTTCATCTCCATAAACCTGATACATCCCGGCTGCCTTCTCATATTCTCCGCCAGCCAGCGCGTCGTAAAAAGCCATGGTAAACTTTCGGGCGGCAATTGTCTCTGCGGTCAGCTCAGCCCACAACCAGACTTCCACGAAATCCGTTGTGATGAAATACTTCCCATCCGGTGTGAAACGGATACGGGAAAAGGATTCCATGGAGAGCAATGAAGCCGCCTTCTCCTGCGTTTCCACGTCCCAGACAGACAATCCACCCAGATCCTGGTCATCCTCCATTCCCGCCGAAAATATATATTTTCCATCCGGAGTGAATTGCGCGCTCCACAGGTATTTGGTCTGATCAGCGACTCTACCGATCTCTGTCGCGCTGTTCACATCCCACAGGGCTATAGAAGGATTTTCGATTGATGAAATGCCAATGATGCGCTGCCCGTCCGGGGCATAATCCACCATCCGCATCTCTGGCATCTGGATGGATTGAATCACCTCCCAACTTCCAGTGTCAAATATGCTGGCGACCGTGGGGCTGTTCGATGCCAACGCGAACAACAGTGATCCATCCGAATTAAATTCTGGCAGGCTGATCACATTGGGGATTTCTTTCAGCTTCTCTCCGCTGGCGAAATCGTAAACCGCCAATTTTTTATCATGTGTGATGGCAAGCAAAGAGCCATCCGGGGAGAAGGACATGGAAGCGTACGACCTGCTGCCTTTATCCTTCAATAGAACCTTCTCTATCGCTGCACCCGTAACATTCCATACGCCAACCTCAAGCGGACGCAACGCGTACACCAGCCGTGCGCTATCGGGGGTGAATGTCAGCGAAGCAATGGTGACATCCTTTACCGGAATCTTCGCCTCCACTTTGGCACTGGCGGTATTCAGTATTACAAGATAAGCCTTGCTGCCGTACTCAGCAGAGGTGCACCCGGTGTTGGTCGGATTTTTGCAGAGCCCGAGCGCGAGGTATCTGCCATCCGGGCTGAGGGCAAGCGTATCAATAACCAGGTTGGCAGATGATTCTGGGTCGAATCCAACAGCTTCAACATAGGAATTTCTGAAGGTTTGCTGGATGGCATAATTTGAAAAAGGATCTCCCGTCACACCGGGTGGGGTTGCCGTTGGCGTAATGGTGGGCGCGGGTGTGTCGGTGGGAATGTTCGTGGGTGTGGGTATGGGGTTTTTTGGGGGCGCAGTTGAGACCTGGATGATGTTGTTTGAAACATCCGACTCTTCAACAGGCGTGGTTACACCGGTTGTTGCTGCTCCAGGTGTGCAGCCACTCAGAAATAAGGCGAATACTTGAATTACCAGTAATAATTTCATATCCCTCTCCGGGAAAGTCATTGATAAAAAAAGTATATAGACCGCCGCCAGGCAGGATTGGAAATTGTATAGGGATTCAGATAGTCAAAGAATGGTTCGGTTGCGCAATTTCCTACGAGTATTGCCCAGTTGGGGCAGGTCGAGGTGGATTTGTCGGGGTGGGTTCATCGAGGCGGGTTCGTCGAGGCGGGGCTGGTCCCCGCCCTCACATAAAAATAAACTGGTAATATCCACCATTTTATAGAATGATGGAGACTGTTACGGAAGAAAAATCTCTCCTCTCTTCTACCCGGACTTCCCCGGCAAATAATAACGAATTAGCAGCGCGCTCACCGCCGGTAGCAGAATTCCCCAGGCAATGTAGCCCAAATCTGCCAGGACCGCCTGGTTGAACATCACCCCCACCGCGTGGATGAGACTGATCCCACCCCCGATTATCCACAGCCATTTTATCCATAGACCCAATTTACCCTGCTGGAAGCAGGTCGATATAAATAGCAGCGCCAGCCCGTAAAATACGCCCCATCCCAGCCTTTCAATGGCGTAAAAAACCGACTGCGTGGAATGAGAATCGATCAACCCGGCATACCCGCTGTCACCGCTCTGCACAACCAGGGGGAGCGTACTCACCTGCACGAACCAATTCACGCAGCTCGTCCCACAGACCAGGATCATGAAGACAACAGCCAGATCTGCGTAAACACTTTGCTCACTGGCAAAGCGGATGGAGGTGAAGAGAATGAGCAACGAGATATTCAACAGCAGCGCAACAATGGCTGAAATTACCTGTACCGGTGGTGCGGAGACGGAATGTACCGTGCCATCCACCAGAAGTTTCCCCGCCAGCCCCAACAGGTATAATCCACCGAGGACGGTCACTAAAATGGACATCTTATAAGCAAGTTTACGATTGGATAGCGATTCAAAACTGGTCATTTCTTCCTCCCCAGATCGGGTCCGGGTTGATAAACCCCGAATCGATGAAAAAAATAATATTGAATTTAATCCCAAAAATAAATTTAGAAAAGTCGAATCGGCACACAATTTTTTTTATGTGAAGAAGAATTCTTCACCTGAATGACAGGTCATTTTCCCGCACTTCAAGCAGAACAAAAAAGCCCTCTCTTCAGAAAAGAGAGGGCGAACAAACCCGAAACCAGGTTACAGCCTCAGAAATTTCCTCACCATCCCGCACAGCTCCTCCATACCCGCCTTCGCCTCCGGGAACATGGGCGAGAAGAACGCGAAACAGTGCACCATCTCATCCCAGATGCTGATCGAGGCATCCGCACCCGCTGCCTTTGCCTTCTCGATAAACTTAACTGAGTCATCCAGCATGATCTCATGCGTCCCCACCTGGATGAATACCGGTGGCAACCCTTTAAGGTCGGCGTACAGCGGCGAGACCCACGGGTGGCGCGGATCGGTATCCGCGAAGTAGTACTTGTTCCACACCTGCCACGACCCCAGCGTGCTGATGTCTTTCCGCGCGTTGCGCCGGTAGGAATCCGCCGTGCAGGTTAAATCCAGCCATGGCGAAGATGCCACTCCGCCCGCGGGCAGCGGCAGCCCTTCATCCCGGATCGCCACCAGTGTTGCCATGCACAATCCACCGCCAGCCGATTCTCCCACCACCACGATATTCTCCGCCGCAATACCCTGCGCGAGCATCCAGCGATACACCGTGAGGGTATCCTCCACCGCCGCCGGGAATGGATGCTCCGGTGCCAGCCGGTAATCATACAGCAGCGCAGGCACGCCACACTGCTGCACCAGCTTGGCAACATGCATGCGGTGATCTTTACAATTCCCGCTGATATACCCGCCGCCGTGGGTGAACAGCATTACCTTTTGCTTATTCACGCCCACCGGGCAGATCCATTCGGCGTAGATTCCATCGATTTCCAGCGCGCTCACCTCGATGGTTTCAGGTATTTTTCCCATCTTCGCCGCACCGGCTTCAAATTCATCGCGCATCCGCTGCGTATCTGAATCTTGGGTGACGACTTCTGGTTTCAATTGAAATTTCATCAGATGCCGGTTTCGCACCATCCAGATGAAAAATTTGCTTGTGATACTTGTCATGATGTTGCTTCCTTTTCCCCTCCGTGTCTTATGCACAAACCGGTGCTTTTCGCGGAGTAATATTACTTGTTCCGTGCCATAAACTCCTGTTTACGACGTTCAATTTCTTCCTTCTTTGCCTGGAGAACTTCCTCCAGGTTTACCTGCTGAATCCCCTCCTCAAAAGTGGGTTGGAAGGGTCCGCTCAACGCAGCCTGGTAGCTGCTTCCATCCGAGCTGCGGATGAGGTATCCGGTATCCACCAGCCGCCTGCGCAGGGTCACATGGTCGAGATCTTTGATATGGATGATGTGATTGCACCAGTACGCCAGCTTCTCGTTTACTTCCTGCTCGCTGTACTTTTCTTGCACATCGAACGTCAGCATCATGCTCTTCAGCAATATATGCTGATCGGTCTCATCCTTCGGTAAGCCAGACATCCCGCTTTTCAGGCACAGATCACCCGTCCGCTTGATAAACTGCTCTGTGGTGATGATTTTGCTGTTATCCATATCATCCTCTTTTCTTACAATTGCACTCCCGCCCCGTGGATGAAAAGATCCGCGCATTGGGTGATGGTTGTTTCCAGGTCGAAATCGCCCGGGTTCTGGTAATACGCCTGCGCCGCCACGATAAAGCTGAACTCGAACAGCGCCTCCAGCAGGTTGGGGTCAATGTCAGTACGGATATCTCCCGCGGACTGCCCCATCTCGATGATTGCCCGCTCCAGCGTGTGCAAACCGCTCACCCGCGCCGCGCGCCGATCGAGTGTGATCATCCGCTGTACCCGGTAGGTGAAATATTTTTCAAACAATTCCACCTGCCCTCTGACCGCCTCCAGTATCTCGCGCAGGCTCACGGTGATGCGCGAGCGCGTGTCAGGTAGTTGCCGCAGCCGTTCGATTCGTTCGGCGTTCCGCTCAACAGACAGCCTGTCAATGTGGTCCGCGATGATCGCCTCTTTCACCGGGTAGTAGTTGTACAGCGTACCCTTGGCAATATCCGCTTTTTCAGCGATCTGCTCCATTGTCACTGCGTCATACCCCTGCGCGCCGATTAAAGCCAGCGCGGCGCCAATCACCTTCTGGCGGGTTTCTTCCCTTTTACGGTCCATCCTCCCGGATGTGTTCAGTTCGCTCATCTCACCTACTTTTTATACTTCGTATAATTTTGTACTTAGTCTATTTTATTGAGGAATATTCAGATTGTCAAGGGTGAACCCATTCCAAACACAGTCCTCCCATTCTTTGGGCGGAAAGAAGGGGGCAATCACTTCCAATTTTCATCCCCCCAAATTCTTGGGGGGAAAGAGGGGGGTCTACAAATTCATTCGGCTTTCCTGTCGAGGCGGAGCTGGTCCCCGCCATAAACCCCATCACACCGGTCGATTCGTCACCTTGAACTGCACAAACAAAATCCCTGCCAGCCCCGCCAGCACCACCAATATGATTACCGCGACCATCGGAAACCTTCCCGTATTGCCTAATCCTCCCGCGGGGGTGGGCGTGGGCGTCCAGGAAGGCAAAGGTGTAGGGGATGGGATGAAAGTCGCCGTAGCCGTGGGAGCTGGCGTCGGACTGGCGGTATCTGTTACTTCCGGCGTCACGGTCACATTCTTCCGGATCACCAGTTTCTGCCCGATGTAAAGAACCGTCGAATCTTCTGCAATGCCATTGAGCGCACGGATCTCATCCACCGTCACCCCGTACGAGATCGCGATGCTCCACAACGCCTGTCCCTCCTGCACCACGTGGATGATCCTGCCATCTGCATCAGTGGTGCTTGTCAGAAACGGATTGAAAGGTTGCGGGGTGGAGTTCACTGCCGCAGAACCGCCCGGCACGGGTGATCCGCTCATACTTCCTTCACCCTTGCGCACATTCAGCACGTAATGGATCTGCCCGTCAGCTGCCAGCGCCACACCCGCCCCCACGCTGCCGCTGGCGTAATCGACCATGATATGCCGGTGTCCCCAGTCTGCCCAGATTTTATTAACCGCGATATACGGGGTGATATAGCCCACATCTCCCCCGGCGACATTTTCATTTAACCCGATATCCTGCGCAACTGAACCATCCCGGTGCTCGTGGGTGCTGTGCTGCATTTCCGCAATGTAATCGGCGTGATCCTGCGCGTACGCCATAATCCACGAATCGATCACATACGGCTTCAACCCCAGCGATGCCCGCAGCGCGTTCACCTCGGCGATGATATCGTATGGCGTCTCGTTCTGCGCGTTCACCGGTTGTGGATTGCATAGGGAAACCAGCACCATCCCAACAACCATCACAAGTTTCACAAACTTCATTCTGCCCGCCCTGGTCGGCTCCGGATACGTGTGAATCGGAACCTGTCACCGGTATTATACAACCCCCGTTGCAGGTGCGCCCTGTCATGAGGAACCTGATACCCACCACCCATAACTGATCCCCGCCCGCCAATTATTCCCGTTCAAAATCATTTGACACCATAACTGAAAAAGGCTTTGTTGACTCCTGATGTATAATTTGATTAATTGTTGTTGCTATCAAAATAAATCTATGGTTTAAGGCGGGTTCATTGGCACAAACAAACGATTTATTGGGCGGCAATATTATCGGTAATACAACATCAAGAAATAATCCAAAAGGTTTACGACAGCGTGAAATAAAGAAATTTCTCACAGCGCTTATTTTCATGGCGCCTTCTCTTATTATTTTTATTGTTTTCGTATTTATCCCGCTCGTTCGCTCATTTATCCTCAGCACCCAGCTTACCAACCCGATCGGGGTACCGGTAGCCTTTTATGGCATAGAACATTACCGAAAAATGTTCGACAACGACGTGTTTGTGAACAGCCTGTCCAGATCAGCCCTCTTTGTTCTCTACACCGTCCCCAGTACGTTGGTGATCTCACTTGCCCTGGCCGTGCTCGGCAATCTGCGCCTGAAATACATCGCTGTCTTCCGCCTGATTTTCTCCATCACGATTGCTGTTTCTGCCGCAACGGCATCTCTCATTTTCATGTATCTCTATCATCCCACCGTGGGAGCGATCAACTACCTGATCGGTCTGGTCGGTATCGATTCAATTCCCTGGCTCATTGATAGTAAATTCGCGCTGCTGGCAATTGCGATCTGTGCCATCTGGCTGCAGACAGGTATGAACACCGTGATTCTGCTGGCAGCCATGCAAGGCATCTCCGAAGAGTTGTATGAAAGTGCGGTCATTGATGGTGCCAATTCCTGGAATAAATTCGTATCCATCACCCTGCCGCTGCTCTCACCCACATTCTTCTTCCTGCTGGTTATCGATATTCTCGCGGCATTTCAAACATTTACACAGGTCAACATCATGACCCGCGGCGGTCCGCTGGATTCTACCAATGTGCTGGTTTATTCCATTTATCGCGAGTTCTACTTCAACGGAAAGTACGGTTTCGCCGCTGCACAATCTGTGATGCTCTTCTTCATCATGCTCTTCCTGACGATCATCCAATTTACGGTCGTAGAGAAAAAGGTAAACTACGAATGAACCTGTCATATAAACTCAAACGCAGTGTACAGTCAGGCTTCTTTTATATTGTCCTTATCATTGCAGCATTAATAATGATCTTTCCGATCTGGTCTGCAATCAATATCAGCTTGTTGAACGATACCGAGGTCGCATCCTTCCCGCCCAAAATGATGCCATCCACTTTCAACCTCGAAAACTTCAAGCGCGCCGTGGAACAGGCGCCACTGGGCAGATACATGTTAAACAGCGTGATTCAGTCAGGGTTGGTGATGCTCGGTCAGCTGGTCACAGCCAGCCTGGCTGCCTATGCCTTTGCATTCATAGATTTCAAATATAAAAATATCTGGTTTCTGGTTTTTCTCTCCACGCTCATGATTCCCTGGGAAGCTACGATTATCCCCAACTACCTACTCATCCGCAAACTGGGTTGGACGGATACCTTTCAGGGGTTGGTCATGCCTTTCCTCGCCACCGGATTTGGCACCTTTTTGCTCAGGCAGTTTTTCCTCAAGATCCCTAAAGAACTACATGACGCTGCAGTCATTGATGGATGCAGTCATCTTCGGTTTCTCACCCAAATTGTATTGCCCCTCGGACGCCCCGCACTCGGCACACTGGCAGTGTATAGCTTCCTGCAAACCTATAACCAGTACTTATGGCCATTGCTGATTACCAACAATGAAAAAATGCGAACCGTGCAAATCGGAATCGCCCTCCTGCAGGATGAAGAGCGGTTTATGTTCAATAATGTTATGGCGGGTGTTGTTTTAATCATGATTCCCACCTTCCTCTTATTTATCATCAGCAACAAGCAACTTATCAGGGGATTAACAGCAGGTGCTGTGAAGGGATAAATAATTTCCCGGTCCAAAATAAACGTAACAGGTTCAAAGGAGGCAGATAAGACAACAAACAGGTTTTTGCGTTTCAATCTATTTAACCCAATCAGGAGGAAACAAATGAAGAAAACGCTGTTTTTTGTAATGGCAACCCTATTGATTGCAACAATGGTTTTAACCGCATGCGCACCTGCTCCAGCGCCTGCGCCAGTGGAAGAACCACCCGCCCCTGCGCCTGCGCAACCTGCTCCCGCTGAAGTTGAGCCTACCCAGCCCCCACCGCCAGCCGAACCCGGCATCACGAGGGTGGAATTCTGGCACAGTATGGCTGGTGATATCGGCGGTAAAGCCATTCCCCAGATGGTGAATGAATTCAACGCCTCACAGGAAAAATGCTACATCGTTTACACCTATCAGGGCTCTTATGATGATTCCCTGAACAAACTCAAAGCCGGTTTGCAGAGTAATGATGTTCCCACCATTGTTCAACTCTATGACATCGGCACCCGTCTGATGGTCGATCTGGATGTTGCCCAACCGGTGCAGGATTACATCGATGCTGAAGGCTATGATGTCTCCGACCTCGAGACCAACGTGCTGGCTTACTACACCGTGAATGGCAAGCAGTACTCCATGCCATTCAACTCCTCCACCCCCATTCTTTACTACAACAAAGATATGTTCAAAGCCGCGGGGTTGGATCCTGAGAAGCCGCCACGCACCTTTGCAGAATATACTGAGGCAGCCCGCGCACTTACCAAGAAAAATGCCGATGGCACAACTACCTATGGTGGAGCCTTCGCTGTTTACGGCTGGTTCTTCGAGCAATTCCTGGCAGTATCTGGCGGTGAATACGTGAATAACGGCAATGGTCGTGATGCCCTTGCCACCGAAGCAACCTTCAACAGCCCCGAAGGTGTAGCCATCCTAGAATGGTGGAAAGCCAACCTTGATGAAGGCATTACCACCAACTTTGGTCGCCCGACTGTGGATACCCGTAACGCGTTCCTTGCCGGTCAAATTGGAATGTTCATCGATTCAACTGCAGTCCTGCGCGGTATGATGGACAGCACAGCCGGTAAATTCGAAATCGGTACCGGCTACCTGCCGCGCCCAAATGAAGAAGCATACCAAACTTCGGGTACAGTAATTGGTGGTGGTTCTCTCTGGCTGCTCAAAGATCGCCCCGAAGCAGAAAAAGCCTGCGGTTGGGAATTTATTAAATTCATGGCTTCTGCTCCCCAGCAGGCTTACTGGCAGACCATGTCCGGTTACTTCCCGATCCGCAAAGCCGCTTACGATGAAGCTCTCGCCACTGAATGGATGGCAAAATATCCGCCATTCACAACCGCTATCGATCAGCTTCATGCTGCACCGAACAACCGGGTCACCAATGGTGGGCTCATAGGTGTATTCCCCACCGCCCGCCAGACCATTGAAGGCGCCATCGAAGAGGTGATTGCCGGTTCTGCAACACCGCAGGAAGCACTCGATAAAGCAGCAAAGACGGTAACCGATGCAATCGTGGAATATAACCTTTCCATGGGCTTGCAGTAACCCAACCCTCTAATTATCAGATACAAGATAACAGGCAGCCTACAGGCTGCCTGTTGTTATTCTGACAATTCGGGTTTGGTAGACCTTTAAAACTATGGATAAAGCAATTCTTTTAAAATTTGCGGATAATCGGTGAAAATTCCCGCTACAGGAACAGCAATCAATTCCTTCATCTTCACCGGATCGTTCACAGTCCAGATATTAAATCGAATGCCCTCGCGGGTCATTCTTTCCAGTTCTGCCGGGCTCCAAACCGTCACCCGCGGATTCAAACTGTCTGTACCAATCCCTTTCAGATAATCAGATGGATTATCTATCTTCTCACTGGTAAGAACCTGCACCGGGATGTTTGGATTAATATCCCGTACCATTTTCAGGTAGTCATGGTTGAAGGAAGAAATCACAACCTGCTTGCCATCATCCATGCCGAATTCCTCCACCAGCGCTACGGTTTTTTCAACAATGACATGATCAAATTTATCCAACAGTTGATCTTTCAATTCGATGTTCACCCGCCAATTATTTTCATGTGTAAACGCGATGGCTTCTCGCAGGGTGGGCATCTTCTCACCCCGGTAAGAATTCGTCTCTGCCTCGGTCACATTCCCTTTTTCAATTTGCTCGAATGGGTCAGTGTTGATAAACCAGGTGCCGCAATCAAGCGTTTTAACTTCTTCCAGCGTGAAGTCCCACACATTCCAGGGTATTTTCTTGGGGAATTTCTCTGCCACATCGCAGGTTCGGTTGAGAGTGTCATCGTGAACCACAATCAGTTCATTGTCAGAGGTTACAGCCACATCCAGCTCCCACAAGTCGGCACCTATCTCCAGCGCTTTTTTAGCCGCGGCAATGGTGTTCTCGGGGGCCAGGCTGCGCGCGCCCCGGTGCGCGATGATCAGGGGCAGTGCTTTGGATTCTTGTGATTCATTTTCAGATGGTTTGGTCATATCTTGGTTTCCAGTATCAGGTTTGGTTTGGATGGTATCAACAGGCGAACATCCTGCCAGGAGGATTAATACGAGAATGGGTACGAGGATTCTTTTATAGATGTTTACCATAAAGCTATCTTTTGGTTAAATTTGCAATATATACTGCCAGTCATCTGCGCAGAACACCAACCATTATACAAACATCCATATGTAATCACAATCATTACATATTTTAAAAATACTCTATAGAGGAAAAATCATCAGTGATAATCTATCAGTACTGAAATTATCGAGAAAAAGAGTAAACCGACCATTCTCCCATATTAAGGCTTGGATCCACAGTTGTTCGGAAAAACATCCACAGTGTAAAAAAGCCAAATATCAGCGGAATCATTCATCTTACGGACTTGTTCATAGATTCCGCAATTCTTTCTGAAGTATTCAAGCTTTTCTTGATCCCAATCATAGCCCTCTTTATGATGAAGTAAAAGGTCATTGTCAGATTCTGAATCGTAGTCCCAGAGTTCCACTTCAACATCAAACGAAACAGTATTTGAACTTACCGGGATAACCAGTGTGTCGGCGGATTTATACTTTCCACCCTTTACATACAGGTTGCCCAGATCCTTGAATTCATAACGTCCGACAGAGAGCGCCGGATGGAAATTACTATCTCCCCAGTAGAAGTATTGCGTAATTTTCCCCGAATTAAATTTTCCAACACTCAAATAGTAATACAACTCAGCCGAGTCATATAATTTTTGCCCGGCAATATTCCCGCACACTCCCCACCCGTCTGAAAGGCACTCCACAGTTACCGCTTCAAAATGCACCGAGATATATGAGTTACATGGAGGCAAGATCTCTTCTACCGGGTTGCTCAGTGCCGATTGCCCCTGACCAGAATAAGCAGCGACCCGCCAGCTCAATTTCTGTCCACAGGTAGTTGGGAGCTTTACCTGCGTCTCTCCCGCACTGGCTCCCTCTACTATTTTGTAAGGATTGCCATTTAAGTAAATGGCATAGCCGTTTACTTTCGATTTATCTCCTTGCATATCCCATTTAAGCGTTCGCTCCCAAAAGTATTCATACTCTTCTATGTCGCTCGCGTTTCCATCTGCTGATCCATAACGTTCCAATCTCATATTGTTTGGAATCGGAATGGATGGGTCAGAATTAAATGCAGATTCCGCTGAGGAGGAAAGGATGGAGCTTAACTGGCCGGCATTCGGATTGGATGAAATTGAGTCTGAATCGGATGACAATGGTTTGATGGTAAGATCAATCGAAAAAGTTGGATTTTCCTTGTTGTTAAATAGAGTAATTTTGTTCCCAACCCAATCAGATTTCTTTATCTCAGTAGATTCAATATTCCCAATATGATTGAGTGATCCTTCCTGCCATCCCCAGCATTCCATCGCTATGAGTATGTTATCGTAAGTTTGGTTAAATACAAACTTATTACTTCCCGCCGCCCAATCGCTGATGTTTAGCTCACCCTGTACCAGCTGGATAAAACTGTTTTCATCTTTTGGAATCCGAACATCCGGATGATTGTCGAGTGACACATAGCAGTATGATTTCTCCGGGGATAATATGCTATGCATCCCGATTACCTCCATCTGGTATTCATCAGAATCCGTAGCCCCGCATGTCATTGTATTGACGGTGAGAGTGTTGCTGGCTTGGGTTCCTCCCAGATTTACAGCTTCCACCCATACATTAAAGATCCCTGCAAAAGGAGCCGCGAATTGATATTTGGCTAATCCTGTTCCCGGGAATGATTTCAACTCCACCACTTTTGTGGGCATAGTGCCGGGGCTTGATCGCCAGACTCTATAACTTGTTTCATTGGTGGCATTGTCATTCCATTTAAGCTGAATCCAACATGAATCAGTTTCCATGGTTAAGTTGGATGGAGCTGCCGGTGGCGGCGAAACAATAAATCCAAAACCGGGGATATCCTTAACCTTCATCTCAGTTCCTCCCGCAGGAGGTTTGGGTGCAGGTTGATTCTGGGGAGGATTATTCGGCTTTATCTGTTGTTTGTTCTTTTCTTCTGGCACCGGGACGATAACCAGCTTCCCACCGGGTGGTATTCCACCGGCAATGGCAGGATCGGCAGCCAGAATATCATCTTTTTCCAACCCGGTTTTCTTCGCCAGGTCATCCACCGTTTCTCCTTCTTCAGCAGAAATTACAATGGATGGTATTTCATCAGCATTTGCCGGGACACCAAATATATTAAATGGTAAACTTTGACCCACCACTCCCTTTGAATTAATCGCTCTCACGACAATATTGTGTGTGCCCTCTGGGATCACTAGACCAAAGTCAACATAAAACGGCGTGATCCCCTCAGGCGTATCACTACTTCTGCTTTCCATTAACACGCCATCCAACCATAATTCAACCCGACCGATTGGAAAATATCCCAATGCGGAAGCAGAAACTTCCACAACCATTCCGGCGGGATGTTCCGACCCGGCGGGTGGAGAAGAAACAATCACTTCCGGAGGGACATAATCTTCCCGCATTTGGTCTCTACGAGCTATTGTATTTATTCCTAAAGCGGCAGCCACGATAGCCACTACAGAGATGAAGAATATCGTGATTACTGCTGTGGTAATGATAATTTTCCAGGTTCTCATGATACTCCTTTTCGTTTTTGGCTGACAATTCATCTAATTTTTGGGTTTACCCCTTTGATAAGTAAACCTGAAACTTACTGTTCTTGTCATTCTGAAATATCAAATGACCTTTACTGGAGACATGGAATTACTGTAAAAGAATATCCATCCGCTGCTACGTGGTTCCCGGCAGCATCGTAAGCGTGAATAATCACAGGAATTGTGCCTGGAATGGAACCCGGAGATACCGCCTGCGCATAATGACTTCCGACCTGAAGCAGCTTGGTAACAAGACCTGTCGATGGTAGCTCGGCGTAAACCTCAACAGATCCACTGTTGTCGCTGGCGTAAACAATAATATCCACATCCACATACCCGGGGCAAAGAACAGGGGCTGATGCAGCTATTACAGGGGGAATAAACTCAACGCTTGAGATCTGTGGTGGGGTAGTATCCACCACAGATGTGATTATTAATCCAGGCGGTGCAGCTGGCGTTGGGGTATCAGTTGCCTTCTGAATTGGCAGGTTCGCAACTTCTATGACTGGCGCTTTCAATGGGTCACCACTGATTGCGCCAATCGAACCAGAGATCCAGCAATTATTTGCGCCCGATGTGGGTTTTACCCAGTACCAGGTATTTTCATTATTCCGTCCCATGATTTCCAGTGTGCTTCCTTTAGGAGAAAAATCCACTGCTTCATAACCGGTTCCCGGTCCATTACGGCAATTGGTATCCTGGTCAACAGTGATCGACGGAAGTTCAACAGCCACCTCTGGGGTCGGAGAAATGCAGAAAGTCCATGCAGGAGATTTCGGTCCATCCACACCGGGGATAATTGCCCGAACTTGCCAGAAATAACATTTTCCGGCAGATAATGGCCATAACCTGCTGGTTTCATTGTGATCGGCTGTGCCAAACCCTAATGAGATATCTTGAAACGAAGAATCGAGCGAAATATCAATTGTATAACTCAATGGATGGCAAGTAATATCTGGATAAGACCACGAGAACTGTGGTTCGCCCTCAATCGTCGCTCCATTCTGTGGGGATAACAAAACTGGCGCTTCCAGTTCATCTTCCGTACATAGTTCTCCCAACAAGGGGACTGCTGTCGGATTCGATATGGTTTCTGCTGATACGTCAGTGATAATTATTCCAACGCTGGTCATATCACCTAAATTGCCCATACTGTCCGTACCCTGGACAGATAGCTGATACTCCCCTGTTGCCTGTGGTTCCCAGATAACGCTTGCATTCTCGAGTCTCTTGCCACCGGTAGTCTTTTCACCGATCTTTTCACCCATAACGAAAAAAGCAATGACTGTTACACCATCTTCATCTGATGCGTGCGCCTGAATTGTTATGGGAGCGTTCGAAAATTCACTTTTATTTAAAGGTTGATCAATCCAGGCAGTGGGTCCCGGTCCTTTAGATTGGCAGGAAGATAATATTGAGAACATCAAAACTACTGACAAGACCGAAAGCCGATTTTTCTTCATGGTTTCTCCTCCCGAAAGATCAAAACAAATATTACAAATCAGGTACAAATTGCAAAACTCAAAAACCACTTTATGTTTTGCCATGATCGCTTTATTGAAATTATGAAATGATGAGGGGTTCAGCGGTTTAGAGGTCAGACTGACAAATACTAAAAAAGCCACTTAATTGGTATTTCGATCAGATACATATTCACTTTATCTGTACCTGATTTGCCCCAATTCGATGTGAATACCACACGTGACAGATCCTGATTTGGGCTTGCTTGTGGCTCTGCCCAATAATCATGATCCTGTGCATCATCCACGATTGAACGCGTGAATGCGAGCCTGATCACTTTTCCATTTGGTTTCAATTCCACCAGAAATACCTGATTATCCATCCAGGTGATCGTTTCAGATTGACTGGTATAGGTGGACACCACCACCCAACCCGGCTTCTTATATGCACGACCTGAGAAATGCAGCCCAACCGAAATCTCAGAAAAATCTATATTCAGCAAGGGTGAAATTTTGCCTGTTTCAAGATCGAGCATTGAGATTGAATCAGTGTCAATATCCTGAAACACTAAAACCTCGCGGTTATTTTTATCCAGTGCCAGATCAGAATGACCAATCACTCTGAGCATTCCTCTGCCATTTTTAAAATTACGGTCATAAACCATCAACCCGCATGGGTTGGCATCAGAGCCTAATCGCCCCATTTCGCAGTACTTGTCATGATAGACAAGGAAATAAGTCCCTAATGGACTGATGGTTACACTATCAATCTCGCGCACCTCATCTGGTAAAGCGCCTATATTACGGATCGAAATCACGCTATCTTCTATCAGATCATAAACCAGATAATCTGTAGTCAACCAATTTGCATCTTCCGCCATCATCCCCCAATAGCGGCTATCGTTTGAAGGGCTGCCTTCATATCGGGTCCAAACCATGACTGGTTTACCGGTTTGCATGTCATTTGAAAAATCATGCACCTGAGATACTGATTTTGTTGCAATGTTATAAGATTTTAATTCGGTACCTGAAGAAAAATAGATCAGGTCAGGAATTGTGGCGTCCCAACGTGGATCGGATTCTAATGGGATTTCGCTGATAAGCAGCAATGTTGCCGCATCATAAAGAAACCATGCGCCTGAAGTTCCCCGTACCAGCAGCCTGCTTCCATCTGCATTAAATGATTGGACTCGTGAGTATTCATTCTTTAGCCCCTGCGAAATCTCTGATACAGGCACATCTTTTAATGGGTCTGTTACCCGAATGATACAAGTATTGAACACAGGATCAAAAAATGATTGGCGGGCATTCGGTTCATCCAAACCATGAGCTGAATAAATCTCTGTCCCAAAAATTGGCTCTGAAATGGTTTCTGGACACCAATATTGACCTTTCAGATTATTACCTGTGATGGGTGTTTTAACCAATGTATTTACTTGTTTTACTGGGGTTTGTTCTGAAGGTGGGGTATTTTTCGCAGGAATGCTTAGACAAGCTAAAGGTAATACTGTTATAAATACCAGGAATGTAACAGATATTTTTCGGAAACAAAAAAGAGTACTTCGATTCCAGAAATTTCCCACGGAATGATCTTTCCCACGTCTGCCCCGCAGATATAATTCAATACTACTGTTTACTAATAATTATTCAATACCCAATTATTTAGCTATTCTTATTTATTCTTTACCTCAAATTTGTTTTCGCGCTCCCCCGCAGCCCGGACACTTCCAGAAGTGCATCGAAAGCTGTCCCCCGCACAGGGAACATTTCCACCGTTCTATCTCCCCCGCCAGATAAGCTTCCATCCCGGTATCATGGATCTCCCCCAGGTTGCGGATGGGGCATGCGCCCCACTTCGTCCGGTAACGTTTATCCAGCTTTACCACCAGCTCGCACGGGAATCGTGGACAGTCTGCGCAGTCATACCGCCCGTCAAATTTCAACTCCGCGCAGTTCTTGATCGGGCAGGTCACACACCCCGCAGATTTATGCTGCGCGTCCACCCTGCAGCCCGGGCAGGGATTCTTTGCCCGCATGTGGTACCGGCAGATATTGCAGTTGAGCCCGCAGGGTGCGATCAGCGCTTCTTTCATGCCTTAATTATAGGAGGGATTTATTTACAGATTACACTTCAGCCACGCCCAGCCCTGCCCCGGATTCAAGCCGGGCGGTAAAATCATCCATGAACTTCAGCGCCGGCATCCCGTCGACCACATCATGATCGATTGCGATGGTCAGGTGCAACATATCCCGCTTCTGTATCTCCCCGGCGTGGATGACCGCCTTCCTGTTCAATGATCCGATACCAATACTCAACGGATGCATGCTCGTGGGCAAAATCCACCCCGAAATCCGCCCTACCGTCCCCAGCGATGAGACCATCACCGTGCCCATCATCTCCTGCATCCGCTGCGGGTTGTTGAGGATGAATGCCCGCATGTAGAGCAATCGCATCCACTGTGGCAGGGCGGCTGCCAGCTTCAAAAAGAAGGCGTTCTCTCCCTTCCCAAGCACCAGGTTGCCCTCATGCTCCACCGTCTGGCTGACCGCCGCCTGAATTTCATCATTCAACTGAAAAGGGGTTTTGTGGTTCGCATCGCGTAGCACCAGCGGCAGCGGTACCGCTTTCCCCTCCACCTGCTTCTCCACGATGGTCGAGATGTTCACACTTTTGAAAACCACCACCGTGTTGCGTCCTTTGCGGACGCCATTGATGGGCGAATTCTGCGCCGTGCAGTCTGCCAGCACCTTGATGAACCACGCCAGAAAAGACACTTTCCGCCCGGGTCGCCGCAGCGCCTTGATCTTACCCAGCGCGTCGGTCACATCCACCTCCACCAGCGCGCGCACAAAATGTTTCTCCCGTCCGATCACCCCCATATCCGCGGTGAACTGCCGCACGGATGGATATTCTATCTCGGTGTATTCAGCTTTTTGCATGTTTCACCTCTATGGGGGTTTTGAAAATGATCAACTAAAAAAAAATAATTACAGTTCAGTAATCATAGCAAAATCCCCTTGTTTTTGCCTGAATTGATAATCGCTGATAAACTCCCGGATGATCATGTTGAACCACATCAGTGTACCGTAATATGAAATCGATATAAGGACAACGATTACGACAATAAGACCCAGGATCCAGGGAAACAAAGGGATATTAAATAAGGGTATTATCACAATGCCCAAAAGGAAACAATATAAGTATTCCAAGATTTTACTATGGAACAATATTTTGTAATTGATAATGATATTCTCGCTATTGTCGAGTATCTCAATATAACCCATGTTTGAGGCGGCAAGATAAGGATTCCAGGGATGGCGGCTGGTGGCAACAGCTTTATAGAAAATTGCGTTTTGATCAACAGACATTTGCTTATACCTAGATTCTTTAATCAGGTCATAGAATTTTTGAAAAAACCACCGCTGGGCATGACTGGTTGATTCCGAACCCACATTTACAACAAACTGCCTGCTAGCGTCCAATGGAAACATATCCACACCTGGTTTAGAAGGTGATTCTTTTTTCAGAAGATGATAAAAATATCACACAATGTTCCCTTTTCGTTATCATCCTTATTCCATGTACTGATTGAAACCATATCGACAATCATGAACTAATGTTCATGCAGCTAATAAAATTAGAAGAATAAAGTCCACAAGTAGTAAAAAGAATGCCAATCCAATTTGAATATAAGCTGCCCACCAATACTCGTGATCGTGATCATAAAAATAACAATTCCGCACATACCTGGATGTTGTTGGGAATATGCTGGTCTTGAGTGCAAATACTCCATCATAAAGAGCCAGTGTGATTAAAAACATTGAAAACAAATATAAAGAAGGATCTTCCCAAATTTTCCAATATCCTTGATTTGCAAAATTTATAAACAGTGCCAACGATCCGCTGGCAATTATCACCAGCCAGTAATACTTTTGGTGTTTCTCTTTAAAACCTCTCAGCGCTGGATACTGTTTTACCAATTCATCGCTTGTGGATTTTGGACATCCAATTATTATTATCCGCGATGAGTAAAAAACCCCTAAGGCAGTAAAAGGCAGAATCCTGGAAATCAGCCCGGTATTTATTCGAAGGAAATTCAATACTATGGCAATGATATCTCCACCCATGATGGTAATTATACTGGAAGTGTCCAATGGGAAAGTACCAGTAAAGGTAACAATCGTCAGAGAAGGGAGAAGTTCATCCATGGAGACGGGCAATCAATACTGTCACAAATGACAGGTTTCATGACAGATACAGATTCCTTATAATCAATCTGAGTATATAAGGCTCAAAACAAAGCGCAGCATAATCACCAAACTTGTGATTTGTTTCCTTTTGTTTCGATGACCCATTTTTTCCTGCGATTAATGTGCAAGAAATTGAATCCGTTTTCTGCATTTATTCTCAGAGATGGTGTAACTGCAACGCCTATTTTCACGCGGTCACTCGCCTGTCATTCTGAGCCGAAGTGAAACGAAGGCGAAGAATCTCTACTGAAGATGTTTGCGGTTATTCCTGGCTTAAAACATCTCTAAATGGGGAAGCGGGAACCTTTAAAAAATAACCCCAGGACGGCGTAATCACCTGTCCTCGAATGGGGATGAGGGTGCGCCCGATCAAGGCTGGTGAAAAAAATAACCCCAGGACGTCGTTTCACCTGTCCCTGATTAGGGCTGGGGCATCGCCCAACTGGGCTTTTGCTACAAAGCTCCTCGGACACCAAAGGTGCGCTCTGCGCCAGGACTCGATATCATCCCCTCAATGGGTAAGCGGGAACCTTTAAAAAAATAACCCCAGGACGGCGTTTCCTGGGGGTCGCCCAACCGGGCTTATGATACAGAGGCTCCTCGACCAGGACTCGATATCATCCCCTCAATGGGGAAGCGGGAACCTTTAATAAAATAACCCCAGGACGGCGTATCACCTGTCCCTGATTAGGGCTGGGGGTCGCCCAACCGGGCTTATGATACAGAGGCTCCTCGGACACCAAAGGTGCGCTCTGCGCCAGGACTCGATATCATCCCCTCAATGGGTAAGCGGGAACCTTTAAAAAAATAACCCCAGGACGGCGTTTCCTGGGGCTTCGCCCAAACGGGCTTATGATACAGAGGCTCCTCGACCAGGACTCGAACCTGGAACCTAGCGGTTAACAGCCGCCCGCTCTGCCGAATTGAGCTATCGAGGAAGGCGAGTCGAATTATAAGTTCAGGGGGCGGGTATGTCAAGGAATCAAGCACAAAAGAACTATGATTTATCCGGCAGGTCCAGCAGCATGCGCAGATCTTCAAATAGCTTATCCAGCTCCTCGGGAATCACCTCATGCTTGGTGCTGCGCCCCTCCGCAAACGACTGGATCAGCCCCGCTTCCCGCAGTATCCGCGCGTGGATGCTCACGGTCGGTCTTGCCACCTTCAAGAATTCCGCCATGTCGGTGTTATTCATCCCGATGTTGCGGATCAGCCTTAAGATGATCAACCGGGTCGGATCCGCCAGCGCCTGCATCCGCTGCGCGACCATGTTCGAAAACCGGTGAAAATTCTGATAAATTGCCCCCGGCTGTGCGATGGTCACCAATATTTCCCGCGGCTGCAGCAGCCAGCTGTCTGCCAGGGCGAACGGCTCCACCCAGAAAGAGGCTCTCAGGCGTCCGCTTTCCACCGCGCTCTTCAGTTCCGGGATGCGCAGCAATGGGTTCATATCCGGCAACCAGAAAAGGGTTGGCACGCCATCTCCGCTTTCTTTTCCCAGACCCAGCACCGCCTGCTGCACCAGCTCATCGAGCACCGGCTGGCGTGTTTTACGCCAGGGCAGGTAAGCCTCGTAATACAACCGGTCGAGCCAGTGCCAGAAGCGGTCGTGATTCTCTCCACCCTTCAGAACCTTCACAATCACCTGCATCTCTGCGCTGGTGCGTTGCAGCGGATCACGCAACGGATGCAGCTCCTGCTGTTCAAAAATCGCCCGGGAGGTGTCTGCCAGCATAACTGCTGGGTCTTCTACAGAGAGATCCACTTTCAGCCCCTCAGCCTGGATCATCTGCCGAACCCGCTGTCTGAAGTCATTCACATCCATACTGCGCATTTCGAGCGTCGCAGCAGAATAATCTGTGGTGTGGAGTTGCCCGGTGACTACTGCCAGCGTTTCCAGAAAACTTCGCCCCTGAGTGGTTTTGCCGGTCAGTTCGGTCAGCTCAGCCATCCATTCGGGCAGGATGGCATCCATCAGTCCCGCGTAATCCTGAACCGGCTCCTGCATCATGGTGTGTTTGCCAAAGAAGCTGATCAGTGTGTCAAGCTCGAGGATGATCGATTGCGTGATTCGCCATCCGCTGGTGTCAGGTTTAGTCATCTTTTTATCCCATACGCGGTTCACCCATCGCCGGGGATTCATTCATCCCGATGGAGTTTGTACGCGTCCGGTTTAATTGTACGGTAATCCAGAGGATCACACCAGCCAGGCAGGCGGCGGCAACCATAAAGAAGCTGGTCATGGTCAGCAATCCCGGTACCAGCAACGGTGTGAGCACCAGACCAATCAATTGTCCGCCCACCATTACACTCTGGAACAAACCGCTCGCCCGTCCCATCATTCCTGATGGCGCGAGAGTTTGTAGCAGGGTAACCATCTGCACATGCACGAAGCCGTTCCCTACCCCGCCCAGTAGGCAGGCTGCCAGCACAACGATCCGCAGGATGGCTACATCCGTGATGAGATTCCCCAGAGAAAGGGCTGCCGGGATGATACCCAGCAGGATGATGCCGGTAATCACATCCCGCCAGGGGTCGCTCGGTAGTTTTCGCCGCATCAGCAGAATAGTAGAAATGAGTGTGCCCACTCCGATTAATCCGATCGCCATGCCCATGTACTGCTCCCCGGTCAGCAGCACATCCCTGAAATACACTGCGCTGAGCACATCAAAGCTGATCAACACGAGGATGCACAGGAATCCGGTAATATACACCATCTGCAGGCGGGCATTTCCGCGCAGCAGCTTTCCTGCCGATGGTGCCGATTTTTGTTCAGCCGATCCTTCTGCGGAGATGGATTTTGAGGCTGCCATTTGCCGCGGGGGTAGTTTGGGTAACCGGGTGAGCAGGACTGCCGCCAGGAAGAAAGTAACCACATCCAGAATAATTGCCTGATGCGGGCTCATCACCGCAAGGACCCCACCCGCCAGAATTGGCGCACCGATCTTAACCAGGCTGGAGAGCTGTTGCAAGAAGGCGTTCGCGCGGGTCAATTCTTCCTTTGGGAGAATATCCGGGAGGATGGATGCCCGTGCAGGAGTCATTAATGATACAGAGACCGCCTGTAAAGCCAACAACGCGTAAATGAGAATGAGGTTCTCGGTGAAGATCAATCCGCTCACAATCAACCCTGAAAGTATCAAGCTGCCGATCATCAGGTATTTCCGGTCATACCGGTCGCACAACCAACCGGCAGCCAGGCTGGCGGGCAGGGTGGGTAGCAAACCTGCCAGAAAGATCCCGCTGCTCTGTGCAACACCACCATCGCCACGAAAAACCAGCAGGGCGAAGATCGACATCATGGTAATCCAGTCGCCTATGGCGCTTACTGATTCTGCGATACCCAGGGTAATGATTGTGCGGTTTTTCATTTCTTAATCCTCATATTTCGTAGTTTTTTAGCTACGTTTTTAGTATATATATTTATTTACGTTATGTCAATACCCCAAATTATTAATTCCCTTTCTCGCGGGGAAGGATAGTTGATGCTACAATTAATCCAATTATACGGAGGTGATTATGGCAGAAGCAGTCATTGTGGCTGGCATCCGAACACCCATTGGTAACCTGGCAGGTGGTCTGGCAAATGTGAGACCTGATGACCTGGCGGCATTTATTCTTAAAACCCTGGCAGAACGGAACAATCTGCCCACTGACCAGGTGGATGAAGTGTTTCTGGGTTGCGCCAATCAGGCGGGTGAAGACAACCGAAACATCGCCCGCATGAGCACCCTATTGGCTGGATACCCCACCTCTGTACCCGCGTTAACTATCAACCGTCTGTGCGCATCCGGCCTGGCAGCGGTTAATCTGGCAGCACGAGCCATCCGCACCGGTGATGGAGATCTCTATGTTGCCGGCGGCGTAGAAAGCATGTCACGTGCGCCTTATGTATTTGGCAAATCCGAACAAGCATACGCTTTCGGGAATCTCACCATCTATGACACTGCCCTGGGATGGCGTTTCCCCAACCCGAAGTTCACCGAAATGTACGGCATCGAGCCCATGGGCGAAACTGCCGAGAACATCGCCGATCAATACAAAGTGAGCCGCGAAGAGCAGGATGCCTTCGCCCTTACCAGCCACCAGCGCGCGGTTGCCGCCATAGAGAATGGACTCTTTGCTGAAGAAATCATTCCTGTACCGGTTCCATCAAAAAAGGGTGAAATTTCCTGGGTGGAACGCGATGAACGACCACGGAAGGACAGCAGCCTTGAATCCCTTGGCAGGCTAAAACCAGCATTCCGAAAAGATGGCACCGTTACCGCCGGAAACGCGTCCAGCCTTAACGATGGCGCCGCTGCCCTGCTCGTGATGAGCCGTGAAAAAGCCGAAGCGCTCGGATACAAGCCACTGGCTCGCTTTGTGTCATCAGCATCAGCCGGGGTGGAACCCCGCACCATGGGTCTCGGTCCCATCCCCGCCACCCGTAAAGCTCTCGCTAAAGCTGGTCTAACCATTGAGCAAATCGCCCTTGCAGAAATTAACGAAGCGTTTGCAGTTCAGGCACTCACCTGTATGCGCGAACTTGGCCTGGCGCATGAGATCACAAATGTAAACGGTGGAGCAGTTGCTCTCGGTCATCCCCTCGGGTGTTCCGGGGCGCGCATCCTCGTCACTTTACTGCATGAGATGAAGCGCCGCGCTAAAAGTGCGCCCCGTCCATTCTATGGGCTAGCAACCCTGTGTGTTGGTGTAGGTCAGGGTGAAGCCACCATAGTGGAATGGCTTGATAATTAACAATTATTGGGAGGTAGAATATGAAATCAATTCGCCTGTTTACCATACTGATCATGCTCATCGTTAGCTCACTGGCTTGCCGGATTCCCGGTCTGGGTTCCGCAGAAACCTCTGCACCGCCCTTGCCCATTGAAGCGACCGAGAACCCTCTCGTGCAGGAACCAGAAGAGGTAGCCTCTCAAGAAATACCACCAACTGAAATGCCGGTTGATGAGCCTACATCGGAACCGATTGCAGATCTCACCTGCACATCCATGCCAGATTTCGAATTCTGCTTCCCCAAAGAACTTGCATCCGCGCTGGTAGCCAGCAAAATGCCCAGGGTAGAAGACAATGGCATGGTCGGTCCCTGGGAGGTCATGCCGGAACATTATGTGATTGAGCCCAATGGTTATCCATTAACTGATACCTTTCTTAAACCCAGAATTCATGTGATCCCTGCCGCCGATTATGCCACCATGATCGAGGGGGCGTTGATGATGCAAAATTACCTGATGGAATTGATGGCATCACGCGATCCAAATCCTTCCAACTTACCCATTTTGCCCATCCTCAACGCCGGGTCAGTTTTCATATCCCGAGTTAAATATTTAGAATCAGGAAAACTGCATGGTGTGGAAGGACTGACGCAACTGGCTCAGTCATTTTCTGTCATAAACAACCACGAACTGATCTACACTTTCCAGGGAATGACGAATGATGATCGTTACTGGGTTGGGATTATCCTACCCATCACCCATAATTCACTTCCGGCAGATCAATCTGGTAATCCATATGGAGATGATTACGAAACCTTCATGGAGCAATATCAGACTTATACAGCAGCAATCTCTCAGACCCTAGCAAACTCTCCAGATGATACCTTCACACCGAATTATGCATTCATCCAGAAAGTGGTTGAATTGATTAACTACCTTCCTTAGGGGATAACCATGAAACAGGTAATAGAAATTCAAGCCCATGACAGCCACGTAGGCGCAGTCAAATATACCCCTGATGGAAAATATCTCATTTCCGCAGGTATGGATGCCCTGATCCAACTCTGGGATACATCCACCTGGCAGAACACCCACACTCTGAATGCCCACGAGAAATCAGTCAACGCACTCGCGTTCTCCCATGATGGTTCCCTATTTGCGAGCGGATCAACCGATAATGATATCCGTTTATGGAATTATCCCGCGCTAACCGAAAGTAAAATATTTCGCAGTCACCGCAATACCATTGCCGACATGGATTTCTCTCATGATGGCAAATATCTGGCTTCCTGTTCTTACGATACCAAAGTCAAACTCTGGGAAGTTTCTTCGGGCAATCTGGTCTTTACTTTTGAGCAGCACTTGAAAAATGTATCTGCGGTGGTCTTCACCGCAGATGACAAGCACCTGGCTTCGGGGGGTATTGGCGGGGATATCATGGTGATGGATGTTCCAGGCGGTAACCTTATTCAACGAATTAAGGCACATCAGGGTGTGGTGGTAGCAATGAAGCTTTTACCAGATGGAAATCATGTCGCTTCTACAGGATACGAAGGTATGCTTCGTATCTGGTCCACGCAAACTTGGCAGGAAGAAATAGCCATTCCTGTGGATGCGCCTCGTATGCTGCCCATGCAAATTTCTCCAGATGGAAGGCTGGCAGCCATCGGGGCTGAGTATAAAATATTGCTAATTGATTTAGTTGAAAAGAAAGTAATTGAAGATTACACTTTACCCATCAAAGGCGTTTACGCATTGTCCTTTTCCCCTGATGGAAAATTCCTTGCCTGCGGATCGGCAGATAAAAAAGTGCGCGTTTATGTGGTGGAGTAATTCATGATCGAGATTAGACAGATGTTATCAGGAGAAGAACCTGAAGTCATTCGACTGGTACGCGAAGTATTTGAAAAACAGGTAGCACCAACTTATAAACCGGAAGGGTGCGAAGCTTTCCTTCGATATGCAGATGTGGATGCCCTTAGAGCTCGATTATCCAGCCACAAAGTTTTTGTAGCAGATTTTGATGATGAGCTAGTTGGTGTATTGGAAATGCGGGGAACAGATCATTTATCGATGTTTTTCATAAACGATATCTGGCAGCAGCGTGGTGTGGGCACGGCATTATTTGAAGCTGCCATGAAATACAACCTATCAGAAAACCCTGATCTGGAATTTATCACCGTTCATTCTTCGCCAAATTCTGTGGAGTTTTATAAATCGCTTGGATTTGAAACACAAAAGCCAGAACAGGAATCTGATGGTATCCGCTTTACCCCAATGATTCTAGACCTCTGGCGATAATTAGATTTGGGAGTTATCATGGCAAAATTTTCTGCAGCATATCATTTTCCAAATGGGTTTTTGTGGGGAACTGCAACTTCTTCTCATCAGGTAGAAGGCGGTAATACACTCAATAATTGGTATCAGTGGGAACAAACCCCCGGAAAGATTATCCACGGGCACACGAGCGGTTTGGCATGCGATTGGTGGGGTGGCCGCTGGAAGGAAGATTTTGACCGTGCTCAGGAATCAGGACAAAATGCACATCGCCTTTCCATAGAATGGAGCCGCATCCAGCCAGCCGAGGATCGTTGGGATGAAAATGCCCTGGATTATTACCGACAGATTATTCGCGGGCTTATTGAAAGAAATATGACTCCATTTGTAACGCTGCACCACTTCACAGATCCTGTCTGGGTAACTGAGCAGGGTGGATGGCTTAACCCACAAACCCCTTTCCTATTTGAAAAATATGTCCGGCGCGTAGTGGAAGCATTAAAGGAGTATGTGACCCTGTGGGTCACAATTAATGAGCCTAATGTTTACACCTTTATTGGATATTTATATGGAGAATTTCCACCCGGACATCATTCCTTACCTGAAGCCTGGCAGGTGGCTGTAAATATGACAATGGGGCATGCACTTGCCTACCATACAATCCATGAAATACAAAAAGAGGCCAGGGTTGGATACGCAATTAACTTTCGCGGGTTCAAACCTGCTGTTAACTGGTCACCTTTCGATCGTGCAGTGGTAAGAATTCTGGACGGTGCATTCAACCGAAGTTTCCTGGATGCTGCATTCGATGGAAAACTTAGATTGCTTACTTTCCGACAGACAATTCCCCAGGCAAAAAGAACCCAAGATTACATCGGTGTTAATTACTACAGCCGTGATTTTGTTTCATTTAAACCTTTGCAGCCATCTAAAATGTTCATGACAATGTCTTACCGCCCCGAGGATGAATTAAGTGGAACAGGTTACATTGCCAACACGCCAGATAATTTCTACGAAGTCTTAAAATCTGTACTGAAGTACAAACTTCCCATCATAGTATCTGAGAACGGCGTAGAAGATCCAGAAGATAAAATGCGCCCGAGGTATACCTTACAGCATATCCATCAAGTTTGGCGGGGAACAAATTTCAACTGGATGATCAAAGGCTACTTCCATTGGTCTTTATTGGATAATTTTGAATGGGAACGTGGATGGACACAACGATTTGGCTTGTGGGGTCTGGATGAAAAAACCCAAAAGCGGATTCGCCGAAAAAGCGTAGATCTTTATGAAGACATATGCAAGGAAAATGGCATCACCACTGAAATTGTTGAAAAATATACACCCGAATTGCTTGATAAAATATTCCCGGCATAAGAGATTCATATAAAACAACAGGTCCGGATCAATCGGACCTGTAAATTATTGGTTTTATTGACGCTTACAAACGTATGATGGAACCGCAATAATCACACTTGATCGTGTCCTGCCCCCGAAGAACAGGTTTATTGATAGTTCCTCCACAGGTTGGGCACTTGACTGGAGCTTTCTTTACTTTCTCCAACACTTCCGCAGAAACCGCCACCACCCGATCAGAATCCAATTCGCCTGATTTAAGTTTACCTATCAAAGCATCCCATTCTTCGCAAGGTTGGTTGAATATATGCAAATGACATGCAGGAAAAGGACCGCCCGAATCTAATTTGATATCCAGATGATCCTCATTTTTTAGAAAACCTTGCTTCGATGTGGTCACATCATTCACTAAAACTACCGGAAAATCAAAAAGGAGCTTTTGAACTTTTTCTTTTTCAGTGGTGATAAAAAGAACCTTTTTCTTCGCGATCTCCTGATTTTGTTCAAATAAAAATCTTTGATCGGTCAGGAAAAGGTATCCTTTGGGATCATCTTTTTCCTCTTTACCATTTGGAGCCCAAACTGCTTCAACCGCATTTACAGGATATTCGGCAGCACCAAGAGTGAAGGAAGCAGCCGCAAACCAGGTTAACATTTTCTCTAATCTACTCAGGGTCGATGTAATTTTGGTCAGATTGCGTTGAAATTCATCATAGGTACCCCGAATCGTGCTCTCTGCACTCGAAATTTTACTCTCCATGGTTGAGATAGCAGATTGCACCTGACAGAGAAATGGTGTAGCCAGCGTTGGATTCGTACTTCGAGATGTCAATTGCATCATCAGGCTCTCCACACCTCGTACTTCCGCATCCAACCTGGCAGATTGGTCATTCGTCAGGTTGATGATCGTGGGTTGGAGAGGTGTCCATTGTGCCTGTATATTTGTGGCCCGGTTCTCTAATTCCTTATTAAAGACATATCCCTTACCTCGCAGGTCCTTAACTCGTTGTGGTAGAGCCGATATTCTGGTTTGCATATCTTCAACCTGATCGCGAATTGCGGTGAGCCTCACGCCAGTATGTAATTTGTTGAGGTCGTCTTGTGCTTTACGAATATCCGCTTTCAATTTTTCCTGCGGGTTCGGGGCTTGAGCTGGCTTTTGTGACATTCTACCTCCCTCTCGAATTTGTGCTGATAACCTAGTATATTATCCATTATATAAGGAAGTAGCAAGAGGAAAAATAATGAATACAAGAATATGGGTACAGGCAATTAAGGGAATACCGCGTATATCCGCAGAAGAATGGGCAGGGATAAATCCGATCACAAGGTGGCTGATATCTGTCAGAGCTGCAGTACTGGTAATGACATTTATCTCTGCTGCATTAGCGGGTCTTCTTGCATGGCGGGATGGTGATTTTGTATGGTGGCGTTGGTTGCTGCTTACTATTGGATTAATACTGGCGCACGCCACTAACAACATCCTCAACGATATTACAGATCATCAAAAAGGAGTAGATCACCAAAATTATTTTCGTAACCGATATGGTGTCCAACCAGTCGAATCTGGGCTGATGACCATAAAGCAGGCATATATCATGGCAGGTATCACCGGCTTTCTGGCAATTGTTGCCGGATTACCTCTTGTCCTCACCTCTGGTTTCCTTGGATGGGTTCTGCTCAGCTCAGGTGCCTTTTTTGTCCTGTTTTACACATATCCGTTAAAGTATATAGGGATGGGTGAGATAGCCGTTATACTGGTGTGGGGCCCTCTCATGGTGGGGGGAGGATATTATGTCATCACCGGGGCATGGAGTTGGGAAAGTGTGGTTGTCAGTTTACCTTATGCATTAGGGACAACCATGGTGATTTTTGGAAAACACATCGATAAGCTTGAAGAAGATAAATCGAAGGGGATTCATACCCTCCCGGTAATACTGGGAGAGACCGCATCTCGTTTTATTACGATCGTAATGATGGCATTGCAGTATGTACTCGTTCTAGGGCTGGTCTTAAGCCGGACATTTTCACCCATTCTCCTATTTGCATTTATGGCAATTGGTACCATTCCGGCGGTATGGAAGGTGTATAAAAATCCAAAGCCCGAAAGTATGCCTGAGGGATACCGCGAAGATGTTTGGCCACTCTACTATGTTGCCCTGGCTTTTTTGCATAACCGTGAATTTGGCATGTGGTTTATGGGCGGGATATTTGTTGAAACACTATTAAGGTCATTTAATCTGCTCGGCTGACTGGGTTAATTCAACTCAACCCGGTCCGGGTTTGAAAAAAACATTTAGCTGGTGGTCATGGATTCGAACCACAATCTTGATGTCCAGAGCATCATGTCCTGCCGTTAGACGAACCACCAATGTAGTACAAGGCTGGCGATTAAGGATTCGAACCTCACTCCCGATGTCCAAAGCATCGTGTCCTGCCGCTAGACGAATCGCCAATCTTTTTGAAAACAAAACCGGGACTGCGAGTCCCGGTTGATTTCAGCTACATAAACAAGAATTTTCTCATCAGGAAACGCAAAATTCCAGCAATATCTGCTGCCACTGGCTTTGCGTTTGCTCAAAAGAGTAAATTGTATTCATGTCGAATATGATACTCTACTCAGAAAAAATGTCAATAACCTATTTCCCGGCGTCTTTGTAAATTTCTGATTTATATATTTCTCTAATTCTCGTTATACATTTTTCTTATATTCACCTTCTAAGATTCAAGTTGTAAACAAACATTTAACAGATCAATCATAGGAGGTTGATATGATGTATTACAGGCGTAAGTTCTTACCAGAAAGATTTCAAGAAATGCAGCGTTTTCAACAGGAAATGAACAGGCTGTTCGATCAATCCATGGTGACACGTTATGGGATGCCTTCATGCAATCCATTATTGAATGTTTATACCAATGACGAACACGCCATAGTACAGGCTGAACTACCGGGTGTTAATCCAGAACAGGTAGAGATCAGTGTTATCGGTGAAAGCCTGAATATTCGAGGTGAAAGATCTGCTGCAAATATGGAAGGCGAGGTTACATATCATCGGCAGGAAAGAAGCTGTGGAAAATTCGATCGCAGCATCGAATTGCCATTCCCGGTTAATTCTGACAAGGTGGAAGCAAAAATGAATAATGGAATACTTACCATTACATTGCCCCGAGCTGAAGAAGATAAACCCCGCCGAATACAAGTGCGGAGTTAAGGGTAGGAGGTAGAAATGACAGAGAAAGAGCTTATGAAAAGCCGCAGAGATCTGGCTGAAAAAGATGTTGTAGATCAACCCCAGCGCAACAAGCATTTATACTCTCCGCTTACAGATATTCTCGAAAATGGAGATCAGTACACAATCCTTGTTGATGTGCCAGGTTCTGATCGAGACCATGTGCAAATCACTCTTGAAAAAAACGTGCTGACGATTCAGGCTGAGACTAATTTGCAGCACCCGGAAGGCTATACCATGGTTTTATCGGAATATGGAATTGGTGACTATACCAGAAGTTTTGTTCTGACCGATGTCATCGATCAAGAAAAGATCGAAGCAACAGTTACAGATGGTGTTCTTAAGTTAGTCTTACCCAAAGCTGGGCCGGCAAAAGCACATCAAATTAAGATAAGTACAGGCAGTTAATTAGTAAAAACTGGAGGTGTTTTATGCCTATTTCAGATTTATTACCCTGGAACAAGGATAAGGATAAATATTCCATACAAAGAAGGCAGGAATACGATCCTTATGAATTTCGGAGCGATCTGAACCGAATGATTGAAGATTTCTTTCAGGATCCATTTTCAATGACTCCTTTCCGTAGAATGGGTGAAATGTCTGGAGGTTTTTCACCCAGTATGGATGTCAGTGAAAGCGAAAAGGAAATTCGGATTACCGCTGATCTCCCTGGCATGGACGAAAAAGATATCAACATCACACTCGAGAATGGTGTAATTTCAATCAGCGGCGAAAAGAAAATTGAACGGGAAGAAAAAGAGCGTTCATTCCACAAAATCGAGCGTAGCTACGGTGCGTTCCGCCGCAGTATTGAACTTCCAGGAGAAGTGGATTTCGATAAAGTTGAAGCTACATTTAAAAAAGGGGTGCTCGAAATAATCATACCCAAACCAGAAAATGTAATTACAAATAAGAAAAGAATTGAAGTCAAGGCAGGGTAACTTCTAGTTGAAGAAATGTATAACAAACACATAAGCATCGCAAATTTTCTGGCGGTGCTTATGTGTTAAATTGATTCCTGAAACCGTAAGTATAGTCTTCGTTTATATATCTGCTCAAACAGATCTGCTTTTTTATATGCCTGCTTTTCCTCATCTGAAGAATACGCAGATACCTGACAAGTTAAAACCACATCTGTTGGGGTAATTATTGCAGTGGTGGTTAGCAAATTGTTTTTATGATTGTAATCCAATGCATCTGCGATCCGCAGTATTGCTGCCATCTTTGATACTGTTTTACGTTCACCTGGCTGTAAAGCTGCATAATGATCGTGCTTTAAAGCTGGAAGCGCCTTGCGATGATAACGAGCAATTGAACCTATAATGAGTTTCTCTTTACCACTCATTGGTAAAATTTGATTATCAAGAATCATCTTTAATGATTTTTTATGATGCTCCTGCCAACCTTGAGCCCAACCAATATCATGAAGCAAGGCTCCATAAAGCAGCCAATTCCTTTCAACCTCGCCACAATGATGGAGCGGATGGAGGGAATCAAAAAGTTGTAATGAGTTTTTTACGACTTGCTCTGTATGCGTTAGATCATCAAGACATGTCTTCGCAAATTGATGAACTGCCTGCAACAAACCATCATCCATCCGTTTTTTCCTTATCAGGTTCGGGATTTGTAAGCTGGCTTTGCAATACCGAAGCTTCAAGAGCACGAATATAGATTTCCGGTAGAGTATATTCTCGCATTGCCTTTAAAGCCGCGGCAAGATCGTATTCAACACGATAATGATCGATAGTAACAAACCCCTTTTTTATCTGAATCACACAATAAGATGCCCTGGGATCTCCATCAACTGGTTTACCTACAGATCCAGGATTAATAAATCCTATTCCATCAACTTCCCTGATAAATGGTTTGTGCGTGTGACCGCAAAGGATATAATCTGCCCTGGTTAATTTTGTCAGTTCTCGGAGATACTCATCTGGTGTGTCTTCATAAATATTATCCGCGATATGCTTTGGGCTTCCATGTGTAAGTAGAAATCGATAACCCTTTAATTTTACTTTTGTTGTTGATGGTAAATCTGTCAGATATTCACGGTTTTTCCTGGATAGTTGTTTATATGTCCAATAAAAAGGCATTTCCTCATCCGCGATTTGTTCTTCCTTCTTTTTTCCGATTTTTAAAATAGCTTTATCTACATTGCCCTGTATAGCAACTGGATCCAGCTTGCGAATAGTCTTTACCACCTGGTCAGGAAAAGCGTTGAATTGGATCTGGTCACCCAAACACCAGAAAAACTTTATCCCCTGGCTTTCTGCGTGTGCAAGAACGGCTTCCAGCGCAAAAAGATTGGCATGAATGTCACTGATCACTGCTATCTTCATTCTTCATTCCCTCCATATTTTCAACTAATTTTTCTTCAGAAATTTCCTGGTTAGTCTGTTCATTATTTACCAAAATTTCCTCATTGATTTCATCCGTAATGGATTCTTCGCTTGGTTCTGGTAATGCTAAAATCTTTTGCATGCGGGAATCCAACTTTTTCCAGATTTGTTTGCGGACAGATTGTTGCCATAATCCAAAAAACTCAGAATACCTTCTCTGCCTTTCCGAAACCCTGTTATGTCTGAAAACTTCTATACCCGGGAGCAAACCTTTAAATCCCCGCAAATTACCAAAATAGTCTAAGGTAAGTTGCTTTTCTTCATTAACAAATTCCGGAAGAAAAACCTCCCAGACATCACAATCGTGCATATATCCAAGAGCATCCTGAATATCTTTGAGTACTTTTAACCAGTTTTTTTGTGTATCAGGAAATAGCGGGGCAAAGATCTCGATTGTATAGCGTAGGCGTTTCGCAGCAATCCGCATTGCATGTAATTCGGTTGTTACCTCCGGTTTATCGACAAAAGGTTCGTAAGCAAGAAATTCCTGCAATTTTGCATAGATACCCTGAGCTGCCATATTTCGCAAAAATGGATCTTCTACTTCAACAAGGTCAGGTACTGGTATGATCTTTTCTAACTGAGTTTGAGCAGCTCTAACAATTTCCGATTTATTAAAACGAGTTACTTCTGTAATGACATCTCGTTGCGCTTCAGCACGTCGTTGTAACAGACGGAGAAAAAGGCGGTTTGAGCCAGCTACGCAACGGGGATCCATAACCGTTAATCGAAAACGCCTGATGGTTTCAAGTTGGATGTCTAAATCACGCGCCATACCCAGAGCACGGGTTACCCTGCGGATAGCTAGCTCCCATTTTCGAGCTTTTTTTCTGAATACAAGTTTGTCAAAAACCGCTTGAGCTGCTCTGAGTCTTCGTGATGCCACTCTCATGCGATGAATACACTCAATATCATGTGCTTCTAAAACCCCATTTACTTCAATCCACATTGCCTGTAATTGGCGCAACATGATTTGGGCACCAAAAATACGTGTCACCTGATCATTTGAATTATCCATGGTTCACTAATTAAACAAAATGCACAGAGAAAATGCAATACCCAGAATAATGTAAAAACAGATCCAGAAGAAATTTCTTCCAGATCTGTCTTACTTAATCATTTAATAAATAACTATTTTTTCCCGCTTTTCTTGATAAAAGCTTTCAAACCTTTTTTTAATTCATCAAACACTTCGGGTATCGGCTTATTGCCATCCACCATAACGAAATCATATTCCTGAGCTAGATTGTCATATTCTTTCATCAGGCTTCCCTGGTAACTAACAAAGCTGTCGTACAGGTTGTCTGCACAATGAATATCCATCCCCGATTCCCAATAATCGAAACCACGCCCGTTTACCATTCGTGCAATCATATGAGGTAGATCACATTTTAAGTAAAAGACCATATCAGGTTTCAGAGCAAATCCATACACAGAACGAACCCATTCAGAATCAGCCCCCCTGACGATATCCCTTGCCATGATAGAGAAGAAATAACGATCTGAAAGAACGTAAAAACCTGCTTTTAATGCAGGAATAATCTGATTTTCCAGCCGGTCGGCAAAATCTGTTGCATAGAATAAGCTCATTGTTAAAGGGCTGAGTGTATGCCCAGTTTTTGCAGCCTCAAGACCCGGTTGAGTCAAGGGAGACCTTCGCAGACCCGTATCTGAAACGGCATAACCTTCATCTTCCAACCAGCGGCGGAGGAGTTGTATTTGTGTCGATCTTCCTACTCCGTCTGTCCCTTCCAGAACAATGAGTTTCCCGGTAAGGTTCTTGACATTCAAATATGGAAAGCCAGCACCATAGAAGCGATTTTCCTTCATGCTGCACCTCCCTCTTCGGATGTAGATTCTAATTCACTTGGGATTTGTAGCTCCTGAGCAATGACGCCAGGCTCTAAAATGCCGTGGGTTTTAAGTAAACCTTTCACAACCGTACGAACCTGCTTTTGCTGCTTCTGCACTGGTAAGGTCCCATCAATCTTGATCAATCCAAATTCGGGTACCATTTTTTCGTATTCATCAACAATCATCTGCTGGAATAAGCGAAAGCTGGTTACCTTGTTGTCGGAAAGTCCCAGGTCCATTCCAGCTTCGTAATATTTAATTTTCGCCCTGGCAGAGGTTATTCTTTCCACAGCGATATCCAGGGGTACAGCAAAATACAAAGCGATGTCAGGCATGAGGGCAAAACTATACAGGTTCCTAACCCATAATCTATCCACCCCACGGGTTACATCACGGGCAAAAGCAGTGAATGCAAACCTATCCGCCAGGACAATCGCGCCAGCTTTTAACATTGGCAAAATTCGGTTCTGCCATCTATCGGCAAAATCTGTTGCCTGTATAAGTGAAAATGTAGTTGGTGTGAATACTTTTTGGTCTTTACCTAATCGGGTTGTGCTTTTTACCAGATCAGAAGAATTCCATTCAGAAAAATAGACAGACCTACCCTGCGATCGAAGCCATTTACTGAGCAGGTCAATCTGGGTGGATTTACCTGATCCGTCAATCCCTTCAACGACTATTAATTTTCCAGGATATGGATTGGGCTGAAGCATATAAACCCCCTTTCTGGATTAATTTATCGCTCCACTTTCCAAAATATCTTGATCATTGGATGCAACCTCCAGCAATTCTCCAGTAACAACAAAAATAGTTCGTTCACATATGTTACTGACACGATCCGCTGACCTTTCTAAATTGTGTGCAGCCCAGAGGTAATAATTTGCATGATCAATCACATCAGGATTTGCAATCATACTGGCAACCAGTTTTCGATAGACCGTTTTATAAAGGTTATCTACAATATCATCATCCGCCGGGATAGCCCGGGCAAGTTCAATATCTTCTGCAATAAAAGCGGTTAGAGATCGATGCAACATACTCACAGCTGTTTCGGCCATTTTTTCAAGATCCCTGATCGGCGCATCGACAACTTCATAATCAATCAAAATATTTATCTTAGCAATACCTTTAGCATAATCACCAATTCGTTCTAATTCATTGGCAACTTCAAGGATAGCTGCAAGCAGGCGCAGGTCATGAGCCATGGGTTGTTGAGTGGCAATTACCAATAAGGTTGAGCTTTCTATTGCAAACCTTTTCTGGTTGACTAACAGATCCACTTGGAAGACTTTTTGAGTCTGCTCTTTATCCCTGCTTCGCAGTGCTTTCATTGCGTCAAGCATGTTTTGTTCGACCAAACTACCCAGCGTCAGGATTTCATCCTGAAGTTGGTTTATTTCACGATCCAGCGTTTCTCGTGGCATTCGTTCTATCTCCTGTTATCCTCTAAAGGTATCCTAGCCAAACCTGCCGGTAATGTAATCTTCTGTTCGTTTGTCTTTTGGGTTGGTAAAGATATGGCTGGTATCGCTGTACTCGACCATTATTCCCGCCCTGTCTGTGTCCATAGTAAAGAACGCGGTGTAATCAGAAGCACGGGCAGCCTGTTGCATGTTATGTGTAACAATGATTATAGTGTAATTCTGAGAGAGGTCACGCATCAATTCTTCAATTTTCAACGTGGCAATAGGATCCAGTGCCGAGCATGGCTCATCCATTAAAATAATCTCCGGTTTTACTGCCAAAGCACGCGCAATACAAAGACGTTGCTGCTGCCCACCGGATAGTTCAAGTGCGCTCTTCTGCAACTGATCTTTTACTTCATCCCATAACGCAGCCGCCCGAAGTGTTTGTTCTACCAGATCATCAAAACTTCCCTGGTAGCCATTGATTCGTGCTCCCCAGGCAATATTTTCATAGATAGATTTAGGAAATGGATTGGGCTTTTGAAAAACCATACCAATCAATCTTCTCACTTGCACCGGGTCGACCTGAGGTGCATACAAGTTATGCCCATGAAATAGCACTTCCCCTTCTATTCGTGCTCCCTTAATAAAATCGTTCATCCGGTTGAAAGTCCGTAACACAGTGCTTTTTCCACAGCCGCTGGGACCGATAATGGCAGTAATTTTTTGCCTGATCACAGGTAGATCTACCTGTTTTACTGCCCGAAAATCGCCATAAAAGATATTCAACTCTCTGGTTTCTATCGCCAGAGTTGAATCGTCAGTGATATGTGAAAAGTCGATCATGAATTTCGCCTCGAATACCTGTTACGCAAAAGAATGGCAACAGCATTAATAGATAATAATGAAATGAGTAAAACCAATATTGCTGCTGCAGCAAGATGATGATAAGCCTGCTGCGGGCGAGTAATCCAATTGTATATCTGAATTGGCAATACTGTAAATTGAGAGAAAGGCCCACTGGGATCTTTGGTAATCAGCGTAGCGGCACCTACAATAATCAATGGAGCGGTCTCTCCAATAGCCCGAGATACGGCAAGAATAGTACCAGTGAGGATTCCGGGCATGGCATAAGGCAGAACATGATGCCAGATAGTTTGCCATTGCGTAGCACCTAACCCAAAACTGGCTTGTTTGAGGGTTACTGGTACAGATCGGAGAGCTTCTTGTGTGTTGATGATTATTAATGGTAAAACAAGAAGCCCCATTGTCAAACCTGCCGAGAGTAGTGTTCTTCCATTTCCACCCTCCAGACCAATAATCTGCCCACTGGTCAGGAATGATAAAGCACGGACAAAAATCGCTAATCCTAAAATACCATACACAATCGATGGCACACCGGCAAGGTTATCAATATTTATTTGAATAATCTTATTTAACCGAGAGTTGGTTGCATATTCTTCCAGATAGATGGCAGCTCCCACGCCCACCGGAAAGGCAAAAAGTATCGTAATTAAGATCATCCACAGCGAACCATACAATGCAGTGCGGATTCCTGCAGTCTCCGGTCTGTTCGACATAGAGCGGGTCAGTAGAGTTTTATTAAACCAGGATCGGAATACCAGGTTTCCATTAGGAGTATCAAATAATTTTTTATTAATCTCACTACGTTTGAAGATTGATTCCATCAAGGTGTAGTTTTCAATGACTTTTGGTTGAACTACCTTTTCAACAAGTAAAGCTTTTAAGTCTTCAATGGATCTGTTTTCGAGCGGTTTCTCTTTATCCAACCTGCTAATTTCACCTTTTGATAACTCTTTTTTAAGGATTGAAATAAGTTCGTTTTGTGGAATATCTTCGAGAGATGAATTTGTTAATTGAGTTGGCTCCACTTTATTAACGAAAATGACATATCCAAATGTATCATTCAGAATCGTATATAACAGTGCAGCAAGCGCAATGATTCCAACTATGGTCGCAGATAGGTAGACCCGTTGCCAAAAAGTACTTTGCCGATTCCGTTTTATTACACTTATTGCTAACGACAGAGGATTTTCCTGATGATCACTCATTCGTACACCTCACGAAACCGTGCAACCAATTGACGGCTGATAAGGTTGAGCGTCATCGTAACCAGGAAAAGCAATAAACCTATAGCAAAAATACTGTTATAGTCGGGTGTGTCGTAACCCAAATCTCCACCGCTGATCCGGGCAATGTAACCGGTCATAGTTTCAGCCGCTTTAAGTGGGTTGAATGTAAAGGCAGGACCAGATCCTGCAGCCACTGCAACAATCATTGTTTCTCCAATGGCTCTAGAAATTCCAAGAATGATGGCTGCGATAATTCCGGAAAAAGCTGCAGGAACGACTACTTGCATCGCAGTTTCCAATCGGGTAGCTCCCAACCCAAAAGCTGCCTCCCTGAGTGAATGAGGAACTGCATGTAGTGCATCCTCAGAGATTGAACTGATTAATGGCAAAATCATAACGCCCATCACCAGACCAGCAGAAAGCATATTATAGACACCAACATTTTCTTTCCCGATAACATCACGAAGAATAGGTGTCACAAAAGTAAGGGCAAAATATCCATAAACAATGGTTGGGATTCCTGCAAGCACTTCCAGAACAGGTTTGAGGATCGCTCGTGCCCGATCACTTGCATATTCACTTAAGTAAATCGCAGCTGTCAATCCTAGCGGGATTGCTACCAGCATGGATATCAATGAAGTTACAAGTGTAGCAGTAAGTAATGGCAATACCCCATATTTTCCGATAGAAGGTTGCCACTCCGTCCTTGTCAAGAAATCAATTAGGTCTACTCCGGGTGTTCGGAAAAACAGGAGGCTCTCTTTACCGAGTTCAAAAACGATGCCTAATGTTGTCAGAATTGAGATCAGACCACAAGCCAAGAGGAGATATTTAACCAATTGCTCTCCAGGCTTTGGTTTTCGCGCCAATCGATGAGCTAATTCCGTATTCGATGTAATTATCTGTATGGATGAACCAGATTTTTTCGAGGACTGAGTTGTTCTATGACTGATCTGCATATTGATATGATTTTGCTGGGTCAGTGATAAATCACTGACCCAGCTCCTTAAGGGGGATGATTTAGTTATTTTGTGTTTGCGTCAAGCCAGGCTTGCTTGGCTGCATTGAGTGCATCTTCACTGGCGGGGAAGTATCCGACCTCAACGATCACATCATTTACATTGGTCAGGTAATAATTGATAAATGCGGCTACCTGTGGTTTGGATTTCATGATTTCGCCATCGGAGTAGATGAAGAGTGGTCTTGAAATTGGGTACTCACCTGATTCAGCAGTCTCAAATGAGGGAGATATCCCATTTATTGATAAGGTTTTAAGAGTGTCTTCATTTTCAGTGTAGTATGCATATCCGAAGAAACCAATTGCATATTTGGACCCAGCCACACCCTGCACCAACACATTATCATCCTCACTCTGTGAGAGATTTTTTGCCTCAAGGAACACTTTCTTCGCATTCGCTTTATCTTCTTTTCCATAAACTGGAAGCATTACAGCTTCGACAAAGTAATCGAATGTGCCAGAGTCAGTACCAGGTACAAACCGCTGGATAGGTTCAGCCGGATAGGAAGGATTGACATCTGACCATAAGACAGCTTCGCTGGAGAAGATTTTTGCCAGATCTTCAATGGAAACATCCGTAATGAAATCGTTTTCCATCGATACAACCACTGCAAGCGCATCTGTACCTACCCGGAATTCAATTGGATTACGGTTGATAGCCTTGCAGGATTCAATTTCCGAATCCTTGATTGCTCGGCTGGCATTGGCAATATCCGTCTCGCCAGTCTTGCAGAAACGTTCAAATCCGGCACCGGAGCCAATAGAATCTACTTTCACTTCACCGGTAAATCCATCATCTCGGAATTGAAGGGTAATTGCTTCAGATAATGGGTATACTGTTGAACTACCTGCACTGTAAATATCGCCTGTCAAACTGCCTGGATCTACTTCTGGCAGCATGCCTTCTTCGACCTGTTCGACAACCGGAACATCGGTGGGGGAAACAGCTGTGGGGGCTTGGGTAGCAGCAGGAGCTGCAGGTGCATCTGTTGCTGCAGGCGCGGGTACAACCGTCGGTGACGGAGCACATGCTGACATAATCATCGCTGCAACTATCATTAATGCCGATAAAACTAACAACTTCTTTTTCATTTTTTCTCCTCGAAAGGTAAGATAACGAACTAATATTACAAATTCATCTTACCCGGCGGAGTTTAATAACCGGCAAAGGAAAGGTTAACAAATGGTTAATGTTTGGGAAAATTAGATAGAACTAATACTTTTCTTGTAATTCAGGGACAGGAAGTGTAATGCTTGAATCTGGCGGATTTCCGATCTGTAATGTAGATTCGGATTGGTTAATCGTATTCCATACGGTTAATGCACATAATAACCCATTCATCTCTTGCAGAGGAAGAATAATCTTCTGTGGCAGCACACCATGCAGTAGCTTAAATCGGGTTAATTCTTCAAAATAAATCATAGGATCAGGTAAATTAATTCCTTGCTCAGCAAGGACCAGTTGTCTTTGGATCTTTCCCTCCAAACTCGACCTGGGTAAAGGGTTTTGCCCTAATAAACAGCATAGGCTACAGTATGCATTTACATGGATTATGTTGACATGCTCAAACATAAAAGCTTGTCGATAAAATTCAGCAATCCCTGGTGCTTGAAAATCAGGTTTTACCCGGCTACTAATCACAGGGGGATGAATATTCCGATTTTCCATAATTTCCTGCCAGGCAGGTAAGGGCGATCTTGCTGGCTGACTGTAAAATTCCAAACCCGAAATTACTGATTTCCCATGCCGGCTTCGAATTGCTGGTGTTTCCAAGCCAATCGTTACATGAGGAAAACTTTTGATGAATACAAGGAGCTTTTCAAGGGAGGTTTTCTGAAAAGTTAATATCTCTTTATGTTTATTAAGTGCAACCCAAAAGAATCTACGCCCATTGGAATTAATTACTACACCAATGAATACTTCCTCTTCAAAGAGCATACCCAAGTTTAGTACAGGATATTCTGCATGGCAAATCTTCGCATCATTCAAGTTTTTAAATAAAATAATTTCATATCAGAAATATTTGGCAATTTATGATACTTGTATGATAATGAATATTTGAGTGGTTATACAAATCAGGAGGCTTGCGGATGGATGCAGGAATTGTTCTAATCGTAGCATTTGTCAGCGTTGCAGTTGGATATGGCGCAGGATTATTTCTGACAAAATCTAATGAAGCCAGAAAACAACGCGAAGCAGATGAGAAGTCCCGCGAAGCAGGTCCCAGATATGAAAATGCCAAGCTCACTGTAACCCTGTGGAGCAAAACGCCAGATGGTCCGTTACATGCTGATTTATTTGGAAAGACCTTCACATCTGCTGATCAGGTTTCCATTGCAGAGAAGAACAGACTTGCCAGAGAAATTCAAATGGTTGAGAGCTGGTTTGGAATCAAAGGATACCATCCCACCATGGAGAACACCCCAGCAACACCACCTGAAATTCCAAAGATGGAAACTGAAAAACCTGACAATGAAGCACAACCAATAAAAGAAGGTTCGGATATAAAGGCTGATCAACCGGTAGAAATGGGGTCTCATCCGGAAAAAGATTTGCAAAAACCATCCGTATCCGCAAAGAAACCAGATAACGAATCTCCAGCAATTAGTGAGCCTAAAACAGGGGAGGAACACCCTGCTGATGATGAGATTCCTCAACCCGCACCCCCGATCAACCCTCCATCGTCACCACCTCCACATAAAAACATGACTTTTACTTCTGCCAGTGAATTGGATGTGCCTTCAAAAATTTTAGAACCTACAGTTCCAATCATAAAACCACCTGTTATTGTTATTCCTGAAACGGAAGAAGAACCGGTCAAACCTGTGGAAGCTAGAATTGATTTAATTCCCAAAGCAAAACCTGCTCCGGCTCCAAAGAGTATCGTTCAGCAAATAGACGAAATATTACAGGAACATGTCGCGAATACCCCCATGGCTGCCGTTGGTGTAAAACTACAAGAAACTCCCCAGGGTGTACTTGTTTGGATAGGCAAAGAATCTTTCCAGGGCGTGGATAGCGTGCCAGAAGGCGAAGCCAAAAAATTGATAAAAGCAGCTGTCAAGGAGTGGGAAAACCGAGGATAATTGCAGCCTATTCTTGAAAATTGATTATAATCAGGCTCACTTGATCTGTTAGATTCATAATTACAGATAATAATTACCCATGGAAATTTTCCCCACTCAATTCCACAATGGTTACTTGACGATCGAAACCAAGGGAATCCATGCCTTAATCGGAACCGGAGTGATGGATAGTATGTGTACCTGCGGAGAAATTGAGCTGGAAGGAAGAGTTTTTCCAGTAAAGCAGCAAACATTACGCATCACTCCAACCCATTTAAGGGAACAGCTTCAAATGGAAATTGATGCTCTAATAGGAGCTGATATACTATCCCGTTTCGATTATCGGATCAATCCATTCCGACAGGATATTACATTTTCCAGTGATGAAATTCACCCTTACGGGTACGCATCACATTTTAATTTATACCGCAGTGTCCCCATTGTAAGCATCTGGATTGGTCCAAAAGAAATTCCTGTGTTCTTTAATACAGCATCCCGGATCAGTTGGCTACAGCCAGAAATAGCCAAGGAGTATCCAAAGGTTGGTGAAGACAGAGTTTTTTACCCGGGTATTGGTTGGTGTGATACTCCACTCCACCGAGTGCTCATCTGGGTGTCGGGCAGCGATATCGAGCTTGATGTTGGAATACCTCCGGATCCATTGTTAACTACTCTTAAGATGACGCATACACAGGGTATACTAGGAGGGGACATATTTCACGGACCGGGTGTATTTATTGCATCCCGTAGGCGTGAAGTGATTTGGTTCTGGCATGATTATTAAGTTACCGGAGATTCAATGAAGCCGCAAATTGCATTAATTACCTTATTAACAGATCATGTACCGGGGATGGTGACTTTCTACCGGGATGTTCTCGGCTTTGAAGTAGATGTAGATATGGGTGAATACGTTTCTCTAAAAAATGAGGGCGTTAGATTCGCCATTTGTGACAGGAATATAATGTTAGAAGCAACTGCGCATGAAAGCTATACAATCGGTGCTTCGGGACAGGCGGTGGAATTAGCTTTTCAGTGTGATTCACCTGCTGAGGTTGATCAGATGTACGAGAAGATAACATCAAAAGGTGCGAGAGGTATAAAAGCACCCGCCAGCATGCCCTGGGGGCAACGTACAGCCTTTTTTAGCGATCCTGAGGGTTATATCCATGAAATCTTCTCAGACATATCAAAGCAGGCTACTTAAGCGCTTTAAGAGGAACCGGACTATGGGCGAACATGTACTTGTTATTGATGATGACCAGAATATTGTGCAGATAATGCAGCTTGCCCTTCAGAGTGGTGGATTTACTTCTGAAGCTGCATACAATGCACGTGATGGAATGGCAAAAGCATGTTCAAATCCACCTGCGCTTATCTTACTAGATTACAACATGCCCGGCAAGGATGGATTTACACTACTTCAGGATTTCCGTTCCATTCCTGAATTGGAAGACGTCCCGATCATCATTGTCACTGCGTTATCCATTCCTGATATCGTATCTCAAGCTGTAACGCTGGGTGTCGCTGGTTTTCTAGTGAAACCTTTTGATTTATCCACATTGCTCTCTCATGTTCAGAAAGCCTTGAAAAAAGAATAATTTTTTACCCCTAACGATCAATCAAAACTGAAAAAATCGGGTGGCACTGGAAACAGTCATTCGATCGTGCTATATTAAAATTGAAAGGAGGCGATATGGTCAGTTATATCGACCTGATGGTAGCTCTCCTGGCAGCAGTGATGTTCAGCGTGTTCATGGTGTTAATCATTGCATTTTACGAATGGCTGATAACACCCCAAGAAAATGTTGAACCACCACAGGCTAAAATCCCACCCGAAATAACTAATCAAAGCAAAGACAAAAATCTTGTTTATCAACCGGTCCGAGATGAACGACAGGTAATGAAGTATGTAACAAAAAATCAAATTTCGCACTTACCATTACAAATAGATGTTAAAAGTACTGAAGAAAAAGTATCTGCCTCAGCTATAGAAAAAACCGATGTTGAGAATGAGATAGCAAAAAGAAGCTCACACACCATTCATGGATTAGCACGAAAACATAGAGCCGTTGATTTGCCAGAAGTTACCCAGGATGGTAAAGACATCAATACGGATTAATTTGCCAATAACTCACTCGCCTGCCATATTTTTAATGCAGCCTGGCTGTCATAAGATCCTGGTGAAGAGCGAGTTTCAACACAACTGGCAAAGTATTTTCCGCTGATGTTTTTCACATCTGGTGAAGAAGCCAGATAGATACTGGTTTTTGCACCTTCTTCGGGTTTAATTGCGGCTAATTGCGTAATTCCGAAAATGGGTTGTAACAATCCCCGATTACTTTTTCCAAAATTGGTCGCAACAAAACCCGGGTGGAGTGCATTCACCGTTATGGATGAGTTTTCCTTTTTTAATCGACGATCTAACTCATATGTAAACAAGATATTCATTAATTTACTTGCACTGTAAGCTCGCCAGCCGGAGTAATTCTTTTTGATCTGAAGATCTGAAAAATTGATTCGTCCTCCAAAGTGTGCCCCCGACGAAACATTCACGATTCGTGGTTTAGATCCATTCTTGAGTATATCTAAAAGGAAACTTGTTAGCATAAAATAATTCAAGTGGTTAAGTGCAAAGGTCATTTCAAGGCCATCAACCGTTTCCATACGTTTCATAAAGATAGCACCGGCGTTATTCAATAAGACATCAAGAGAGTCGAATTTGGAATGAATTTCTTCAGACAACCTATGAATATCAGATTTACTTGAAAGATCTGCTGCAAATGGATAAGCTTTTTGTCCTTTTGCTATGATATTTTCTGCGACAGATCTGGTTTTATTCTCATTGCGCGATACTACCAGTACTTCTGCCCCCATCTCTGCAAGCCTATATGCAGTTATTTCACCAATTCCAGAAGTTGCACCTGTAATCAAAACTCGTCTATTTTTCATGTATCCTTCATTCATCAGTTAGAACCTCCTGATAAGACGTCGGTTATTTATTTTGTTCTTAACTGGAACGGGTACAAGTTTTCCCGGGAACAATATTTTTCCAACTTTTGCAATAATTTCTTGAATTATCAATACTAACATTTTCCCTCGTTAATCATCCAAATATCATTGTCTTTAGTATAACTTTATGAAATATATTTGAATATTATTTGTATAACTTTTATTATACAAGTTCTATACAAAAGAAAAGCTTTCCAAGTTAGTAAGTTGGAAAGCTTTTATCAATAGATTCAATCGTCTATTTTTGAAGTTGGCTAATAACCTCTGTTAAGAATCCATCAGCTGTAGAACCATCAATAATTCGGTGATCGAATGTTAGCGAAAGGTAAACCATGGGGCGGATGGCAATTGCATCTTGAACAACCACTGCCCGCTTTTGAACCATCCCCACGCCTAGAATACCTACCTGTGGCTGGTTGATGATGGGGGTCGCAAATAGTGACCCTCCTGTTCCGTGGTTAGTAACTGAGAAAGTTCCGCCAGTTACTTCATCAGGGGTGAGTTTATGATTCCGCGCTCTATTAGCCAGATCATTTACTTTTCTTGCCATTCCCATGAGAGATAACCCATCTGCCTGATGTATCACTGGAACAATCAATCCTTCCTCTCCCAGTGAAACCGCCATTCCAATATTAATTTCCGGATGGTACAACAAACCCTGTTCTGTTAAGGATGAATTAACTACAGGATATTTAAGTAATGCATGCGCTACTGCAATTAGAAAATAAGGTGTGTAAGTTAACCTGACGTTTTCTTTTTGAAATAGATGCTGATTTTCAGAACGATGTTTGATTACACCAGAAAGATCTACTTCCATCACGCTCGTAACATGAGCCGATGTGCGCATGCTAAAGATCATATGATCAGCGATGGCTTTCCTGGTGGAAGTTAATGGTATTACTTTCATGCCAGTTTTTTCTGTATTGGATATTTGTGATTTTTGATATTGCTTTTGTTTTGGATCAGGCATTAACATCCCGGTAGGTTTAAATAGATCGCCGCTGCCAGGGGTTTCCCACGCTGGTGTTTCTTGGGAATTTGCAAGGCTCGTTGTTGCTTTTTCAAGGTAAGAGAGCACGTCCTTTTTTGTTATTCGACCATTCTCACCTGTTCCAGTGATCTTGCTCAAATCCACCTGGTGTTCCTTAGCCAGCTTATTTACAATTGGTGAAATAAACCCTAAAGATTGTTTTTGCTCTGAAGTGCGAGGTTGTTCAAGTTCTGCTAGAGTATCTCTTTTTCCCTCTTTTCGGTCTTTATTAGAGGAACCAGGCTGATCAGGAATTTCATCATCTTGATTGCCAATCCAACCCAGAACCGTTCTCGCCAGAACAGTTTTACCTTCAGGAACAACGATCTTTAAGAGTACACCTGATGCAGGGCTGGGAATTTCGCTGGTGACTTTCACCGTCTCCACCTCAAGAAGTGGTTCAAATTCCTGGACCTGATCTCCTTCATTTTTTAACCATTTTGTAATGGTTCCATCCACAACCGATTCCCCTAATTGAGGCATGATTATACTTGTAGTCATCATCTCCTCCCTACCAGGCTGCCAAATCTACAATAGCTTTATAGATCTTATCTATATCCGGCATGAACCATTCCTGCAATGGGTGGCTGAAAGGTACAGCGGGCACATCTGGTCCGGCAAGCCTGCGAACAGGTGCATCGAGGTATTGAAATGCACCATCCACAATAGTTGCGGCAATCTCTGCACCATATCCACCGGTCAGATTATCTTCGTGAATGATAAGGGCTTTGCCGGTTTTCATAACAGAATTTAGAATTGTCCCTCTATCTACAGGGTATAAAGTACGCAAATCCACAACCTCAACTGAAATGCCATCATCCTGCGCCTTCTCGGCTGCCTGTAAAGAAAGATGGTGCATCAGACCATAAGCAAACACTGTCAAATCAGACCCTGTTCTTGTTATATTTGCTGGTCCTATTGGCACTGTATATTCTTCGTCTGGAACCTCACCTTTAATTAATCGGTAACCTTTCTTGGGTTCTAGAAATATGATGGGATTCGGATCGCGCACAGCAGATTTCAATAATCCTTTAGCATCATATGGATTGGAAGGTATAACCACCTTTAGACCAGGGATGTGGGTAAAAAAAGCTTCAACACTCTGAGAATGATACAATCCGCCACCAATTCCACCACCATAAGGTGCACGAATCACCATTGGCACAGTCCAATCTCCATTGGAGCGGTAGCACATTTTGGCGGCTTCACTGAAAATTTGATTCATTGCCGGATAAATAAAATCAGCAAATTGTATTTCGCAAATAGGTCGCATACCATATAAAGCAGCTCCTATTCCCACACCGACTATAGAAAGTTCAGCCAGCGGGGAATCGATAATTCTCTCTCCCCCGAATTTGTCATATAAACCTACTGTTGCGCGGAAAACACCTCCACGCTTACCTACATCCTCACCAACAATAAAAACATTTTCATCACGCGCAAGTTCTTCTTCCATCGCAGTGCGGATCGCATCTACCAGGGTTATCTCAGGCATGCCGCACCTCCTCCGCATACACCGGATAAGAGCCTTCGTTGGGTTCAGGGTATTCTGCATTGGAGGCATAATCCACTGCTTCATCTACAACTTCTTTTGCCCTGCCTTCCATCTGCTTAAATTTTTCCTCTGTTAGAATTTTCTCATCCATCAGATACCGGCTATTTATGAGGATGGGATCTCGCAGCTTGTTTTCCTCAACTTCATCTCGCGACCGGTACGACCGATCATCATCATCGGAACTATGCGGTGTAATACGGTACATACGTGCTTCTATCAATTTTGGTCCATTCCCTTTTCGGGCATTCTCTACGGCTTCATGCGTAACTTTGTAAACAGCGAGCATATCCGTCCCATCCACCTGTACACCCGGCAACCCCAATCCACATGCTTTATCCGAAACACTGGGTACTGCCATCTGTTTATCCACACTCTCAGAAATGGCATACATGTTATTCTCAACCATGAAAATTACAGGGAGTTGATGAACAGCCGCCCAGTTTACCGCCTCGTACCATTCTCCTTGCGAAGTAGAACCTTCACCTAGTGTAGTGAATACAACTTTGTTATCCCGTTTCATTTTTATAGCCAAACCAACTCCTGCAGCATGAACACATTGAGTGGCTACTGGAGCAGAGTGACTGATAACATTTGCTCTTCTGTATCCCCAATGGCTTGGCATCTGTCGACCACCACTATTAGGTTCTTCTTTTTTTCCCATGGCACTCAACATAAAGTCTCTTGCGGTGTATCCCAGAGCGAGCATGAGAGCCAAATCGCGATAATACGGTGCAATCCAATCAAATCCCCGACGCAACGCAAAAGCGGCACCTACTTGTGCGGCTTCTTGCCCGATGCCAGAAATATGAAATGCGATTTTGCCCTGCCGGTGAAGTACCCAGGCACGCTCATCCAACCTTCGGGCAAGCAGCATTATCCAAAACATATCCAGTTGCTGCTCAGAAGTAAGATCGACTTTCATTCCACCTCCCTGATTTATTAGAGTATTATATTAAAATCAGTTTAGCACAGGCTAATCAATCGCAAAACGGCTTGTCTAATTACACAATCTTTGATTAGTTATGGAATTTATGAATACCAAAAATACTCAAGGGATTATATTTGATCTGGGGAATACGCTTGTCCATTTCGATGCCCCCTGGCCGGATACATTTCAGGAAATGAGCAATGCACTTCTTCATTCTCTAAGTAAGGGTGGCATATCAATTGAGGATAAGAACCAATTTTCGCAGGATTTTTACCAGAAATTGATAATTGAAGAACCCTCACGAGTAAATGAGTATAAACAGGTATCTGCAACACATAACTTGAAGGATCTCCTGAATGAATATGGTTTTTCGGGACTGAATCCAATAGTTGTAAAACGTGCTCTCCGAGATATGTTTGAAATTGCGGAAAAATATTGGACGGTTGAAAACGATACAATCCAAACTTTATCAGAGCTTAAGGGAGAAGGGTATAGGCTGGCAATCATTTCAAACGCAGAAGATTCAGATAATGTACAAAAGATTATTAGCAAAGCAAAAATTGGAGGTTTCTTTGAAGTCATTATCGATTCAGCGTCATATGGCTATGCAAAACCCGGTTCAGCCATTTTTAAGTCAGCATTAAATAAGATGCAACTGACGCCATCAACCACATTTATGGTTGGAGATCGGCTGGATACTGATATTCTAGGTGCCAACCAAATGAATATTCACAGCGTCTGGATCACCCGTCGTTCCCGATTTACAGGAAAACCCATTCCACACGTATCTATGACCCCATGGAAGATTATTCACAATCTTTCAGATTTATTACAAATCATTAATTAATACATTCCGTCTTAAGATTATAGACGGTATGAAATTATTGTTTTTGATTAACCAAGTAACTTCTCTACAATTGCCCGACCATCAACAACCGTATCCCCCATATAAACCCCAGGCGTAGATTCGCGAAGCGATGGTTTACGAATAAATGCCTGACCGCCAAAGCCAAAAATCGGTTTCGGTTTAATTTTTGAGAGCTTATCTTGCATTTTTTCTAATCTGACCGCATTTTCTTCCATCGTAGCGCTCATCAATATCATGGCAGGTTTTTCTTGCCTGGCATAATCAACTATATCGTCTAAAGGTAAATCTGGACCCAAGTATTCCACCCGGTAGCCATCATGCCGTAAAAGAACTGAGAACATCAGACATCCGATTTCATGCTGTTCCTCAGGGGCGCATGCCATCAATATCAATGGAGCACCTCTCCGGTTCGGATATGCTTGCAGTAAATTGATCAGCTTCCCTTGAAGATACCGGCTGGCAAAATGTTCATCTGTGATTCGCATTTCTCCCCGATGCCATGCATCTCCAATCATGATTAATGCAGCTCCAATAACTTCCATGCAGACTGTTGTCAGATCGTACATGGCGTTTGCCTGGCGTAATATATCCGTTGCACCTTCTTCGTCATGTTTAAAGAGGACATTATATAATTCTTGCGCCATTTTCTCGGGCGGTACAGGCTGGTAAGATCGAACCCTGGAAGTGATTGAGGGGAGAACTTCAGGGAAATCGCCCCGCGTCATCATGTTTTTTAAGTCTCGAACAACATTTGAGATCGATATACCCTGATCCACCTGACTTTTTACCCAACGCAATACAGCTACATCTCTTTCTGAATATAGACGATAGCGATTCTGGCTTCGCTGTGGTTTGAGAAGTCCATAACGATTCTCCCAAGCACGGATGGTTACAGCGCGAATTCCAGTTTGTGTTGTTACAGTTTTTATAGTAAATCGAGGCTCTTCAGAAAGTTCATTGATCGTTGTCATAATATTCCTTAATGGCAACATTATACAATGAAACTGTTGACTGCATGATTGATTTTCCCAATTATCTTAATATCAACACAAAATTCACTGCACTTTCTCTTTCTTCCCATCCATTTTTTATGTAGAACTGGCGGTGGTACGACTCTCTGCCTTTCATATTAATGAGAGACAGACGATAACAACCCTTTGTGCGGGCTTCCTGCTGAATGTAATCTAACAGTAATGTACCAACACCCTGGTCTCGATCATTCTCTAAAATAAATAACTCAGATAAATACCCTTCGAGCCCCTTCATATACATAGTCGGCAGCCAGTGAACAGCAGCATATCCCATAATATGCCCATCATCAGCTTCCGCTATATAAATTGAATGGCTCTGATCCGCCTGACATTGATTTACCCGCTGTAGAACACGATGGATGGTAATGGATTCGGTTTCTAAAGAAATATGCTCAAACCATCCTAATTCACGGAGAACTTTCGCTATACCTGCGGCATCTCCGGGAACCGCTTCACGCACCATTGTATCCATACAACCTCCTAAATTCTTATCCGTATTAATTATATCTATGGGTCATTTTAACGCTGTTGTATAATGAGTCCATTCGGTTTTATTAAATTAATAATATCTTTGAGGAGGAACTATGCAGGCAGGAAAATCGTTTTCATATATGTTTGATGATGAGAGATGGATCTCAAAATCATTAATTGGTTCTGTAATCAATATGGTGCCCATCCTAAATTTTGCCTGGATTGGCTATCTTATAAAAATTATCCGTAGCGTTGAGAGTGACAGTAAATTACTACCAGAATGGGATGATTTTAGCAATAAATTCATGGATGGACTGAAAGTCATCATTGCATATTTTCTATATACTCTCCCTGCCAGCATACTAATAACAATCGGGGCTTTGGTATTTATCGTCCCAGCAGCAGTACAGAACAATCAGGACTTACAGGCAATTCTATTTGGCGCAATCAGTCTTGGTTTTCTTATGCTCTGTGCAGTAATTACGATCTACCTCCTACTTTTTTCTTTTCTGGTACCAGCAATTGTAATTAACTACTCCCGTAATGGAACATTCCGGTCATGTTTTGAAGTAGGTAAAATTATTGGCATTGTTAAGAAAAACTTCGGTCTCTACATAACTGCATGGCTATTTGCATTGCTGGCAGGTATAGCCGGGAGTGCAGTTATTTCTGTGGGAGGCATTTTACTGGGTTGGATACCATGCGTAGGTCAAGCAGCAATATGGATATTTGCCGCTCTGGTAGGGGTTTGGACATCGCTGGTAGGATTTCACTTATATGGTCAGGTAGCAATCGAAGTAGGTGAGTAATCACATTTATAATCAAATCGCCTCTTCTAAGAAGGGGCGATCTTTTTTATATCAGCTATTTCCGCTTTTACTCTGTACTTTTGATACTTGATTCAATACTCAGTGAGGTTCGACTAGCAAGAATATCAATGCCTGTATTAAGTATATTTTTTACAAGTACCTGGCCTACTCGGACAGGAGCTTTAACCTCTACATTACGCAGCTCTGCCAGCAATTCTTGGATGCGCGGTTTTGGGAATGGTGCCGAAGTGTAAACAGGCATTAACGGATGCAAAGCATTAACTATGCGCACGGTGGAGGCGATCATCCTTCGGGGATCTGTCATCTCCCTTTCAACATACTCGTGTCCTCTTTTACAACCACCTGTAACTTTTAGTAGAGTGGAACCATCTTGCGTAACTTCTAAAGTACACCCCTTCGGGCAGGTTATGCAGATCATATTTTTATGTTCTTCCATTTTTCACCTCGCTCTAGCGCTTCACAACATCAACCGTTAATGATTTAGCTTCATATACTTCGTCATATGATTTAGGCATGATTTCCATAGTTAAGATCTCTCCCGGCCGGGCATAGGGCTCTACTTTACGAGTGACCAGATTTTCTCCGTTGTGGACCTCAATCCAACAAGGTTTTTCAATAGGGGTTTTCACTCGTAATTGTAACCGTACTTCCCCTTCTGCCAGGCTTTCTTTATCCAGTTCGTGAGGCACGACATACCGAACGTTTTCACCAGGAATCAACGGTATATGGCGATTCTCTTTTCGGCGAAGTTCTCTGGCAAAACGAGCAGCGCTTTTTCCTGCGCCAAAACCAGCTTCTGTTACCCAGTCAACAAGATCATATACATGTACTACGTTCCCCGCTGCAAATATGCCAGGGACAGTTGTTTCAAAGTGATCATCAACAAATGGACCGCCTGTAATTGGATCGATCCGTACACCAGCATTTCTGGATAACTCGTTTTCTGGAATCAGCCCTACAGACAGCAACAGCGTATCACATGGTATTACTTCTTCGGTTCCTTTGATGGGCTGCCAGCGTTCATCCACACGCACTGCTTCTACAGCTTCAACCCGGTTGTTCCCTAAAATCCGGTTAACTGTGTAACCAAGTTGTAGCGGTATATCAAAATCCATCAAGCATTGTACATAATTACGGGTGAGCCCAGTCAGGAATGGCATTACTTCCAACACCCGGTCCACTTTTGCCCCTTCTAGAGTCAAGCGGCGAGCCATAATCATTCCAATATCACCAGAGCCTAATATAACAAACCTTTTTCCAGGCATGTATCCTTCGACATTGACCCAGCGCTGGGCAGTACCAGCGGTGTAAACACCGGTGGGTCGGCTTCCCGGAACACGAATTTGTGAACGGGTTCGTTCTCTGCATCCCATCGAAAGAACGATTGACCTTGCCTGAACATCCACAAAACCGGAAGTTTTACCAGAGGCAAATATCCTCCGCTGGGGTGTCATTTCCAGCACCATGGTATCCAGAAGTATTTCTACACCTTCATCTTTGGCTTCATCGATAAACTTTTGCGCGTATGCGGGACCCGGTAAGTCAACACCCAGAAGTTCCAATCCAAAACCATTATGAATACATTGCAATAAGATACCACCCGGTTCCACATCTCGTTCAATGATTAGAACATCACGGGCGCCGTTCCGCTTTGCTGAAATGGCAGCCGCCAATCCACCGGGTCCACTACCGATAACTACAACGTCATATTTTTCTTTAATCGCCATCTTGTTCCTCCACTGCTTTCGTAAGCCGGAACAGGAATTGGGAGGCTTCTCCTTTTTTGGTTATCTCAATTGGAGAAACACCCATTTCCTTTGCCATGATATCTACTACTCGAGGCATATCAAAAGATCCAAGACAACGACCTGTTCCAAGCCAGGTCCTACGTTTTATTGCATCATATGTCCTGGCAGGAAGCAAAGAACGTAACTCAGCAAGAATCTCACCTTCTGTCACCATTTCACATCGACAGATGACCCTTCCATATGCGGGATCAGAAGATATCAATTTAATCTGATCCTCGCGAGATAATTCTCTGAAATGAGGTCTAGGTGGGCGAATTGGATTCCAATCTTTTTGGGGCTTGAATTTTTCACCTGCATCTTTCATCAAATCAATGATACGCATTGCGATAGCTGGAGCTGAAGTTAATCCAGGTGATTCAATGCCCCCAAGATTGACAAGACCCTTTACTTCTTCAGGAATTTCTATTAGGAAATCAGCATTGTAATTTATTCCAGGGGCTTTACATGGGGCATTGCCTGTTGCCCTCAAACCAGCAAAACCGGCAATTATGTATTTTTGTTGCAGTGATGGAATGAGTTTTACCGCTCCCTCCCAAACCTCATCCATACCTTCTCTGGTTAAATGCCGGTCATTACGATCATCTTGCGCACTGGCATTGGGACCAAGGATAGTGTTGCCATGCAGCGTGGTGGTAACCAGTATGCCTTTCCCCTTAGAAGATGGGCATGGAAAAAGAACGTTATTAATAGTGATTTCCGCACGATCTAGTACAAAGTATTCACCCCGACGAGGAGTAATAAAAAAATCAGGATGCAAACTTGCTTTGTGCATTACAGCATCAGAATTTATTCCGGCGCAATTAATTACCCACCTCGAAAGGAAATCTCCCCGATTGGTTTTTACTCCAATAACCCTGTTACCATCCATGATGAAATCTACAAATGCAGTTTCCACCATTATAGTCACGCCATTTTGGATTGCATTTTCAGCGGCAGCTATAGTGACTGCGAATGGATCACAGATTCCACCTGTAGGAGCCCAGAGCGCCCCACTCACATCAGGGCTGATATTTGGTTCGCGGCGGCGCATTTCATCTGCTGATATAAAATGCATCCCAGGAACACCATTTTGCTGACCCTGCTTCAGCAATTTATCTAGCGTTTTTAACTCTTCACTTCCTATAGCAACAACATAATCTCCTCGCCGTTCAAATGGAAAGTTCAATTCTCCTGCAAGAGTATCCCACATGCCATTGGCAGAAACATTCATTTCGGCTTTTAGTGATCCCGGTAGTGGATCATAACCGGCGTGAACAATAGCAGAATTGGCGCTCGAGGCGCCCATCCCCACATCTGCTTCTTTTTCAATTAAAAGGGTTGAAAGCTGGTAGCGTGATAAATAGCGGGCAGTCATGCAGCCAATCACACCTCCGCCAACGATTACGACATCAAAAGTTTGGGTCATACGCCTCCTGGATGGATAGAGAGTACAAGCACAGAGCATATCGGCGTTGTTTGCGTTGATATCTTATTTTATTGAAGTATTCTATACCAGTATAATGGATTGACTAATAGATTTTTACAGACTACTAATTTCAAATTCACTAACAATTTTTCTACATTTTATTCTGCTGTAACTCTTTTGATAACTCAGACAATGGAATTATTCGCACAGATGAATCCTTTCTTCTTTTTATTTCTACTGCATTTTGCGTAAGTGTACGTTCACTTACAGTTACTCTAAAAGGGGAGCCGATGAGGTCTGCATCATTAAACTTCACACCCGCTGACTCAGCCCTATCATCCAGTAAAATATCCATTCCTGTTTTTTCTATATTTTGAGCAATTTCTACTGCCTGCCCCAGAACATCTATACTCCTTCCAGGTAAAACCACCATATGGACCGAATAAGGAGCCACATTTACCGGTAATAACAGTCCCCGCTCATCATGAAAATTCTCTGCCATGCATCCTAATAATCTTCCCACCCCAATTCCGTAAGATCCCATGATAACGGGTTTTTGTTTCCCTTGCTCATCGGTATAGGTACAATTCAATGCATCGCTATAACGAGTGCCTAATTGGAAAATGTTCGCCACTTCCACTGCTCTTACTGCCTTAAGAGAAGCACCGCACTCCGGGCATCCATCTCCTTCACGGGCTGCTGTTATATCACCCGCCAAATCTGCCCTGTAATCTCTTCCAAAGAGTACATTACGTAGATGATATCCTTCCTTATTTGCACCAGCAACCAGACCGCAACTGTTTACAATCAGATCGTCAACAATAATGGTCAAGTCAGACTGCTTTTTCAAACCCACTGGTGATGCATAACCCGGCACCGCCCCTATCCGCTTAATTTCATCATCTGTTGCTGGTCGGAATTCAGACATTCCAGTAATGTTAGCTAGCTTAGTTTCATTTACCTCCATATCTCCACGTACTACCGCAAAAACAATTCCTGACTCTTTACCAGATGCGGTTGAAGCCGAAAAGAAGACTGCCTTAGCGGTTGCATCGGTGGGAATATTCAGGAAATCGGCTAAGTCTGCAATTGTACTGGTGTACGGAGTAGCAACTTCTTCCATTTCTGGTGTGGTAATCTTTGTTGGCTCTGGTTTTTGAAATGTCGCTATCTGACGATTTGCAGCATACCCACATTGATCACACAGCATCAATGTGTCTTCTCCAATGGGATTAATATACATGAATTCATGAGCTATTTTTCCGCCCATCATACCAGTATCAGACTTGACGGCAATAACCGGTAACCCCAGGCTATCGAAAATTCTAAAATATGCGTCATAATGCGCTTGATATGCTCTTTCCAAACCATCCCAATCAGCATCCAGACTGTAGCTATCCAACATAGTGAACTCTCTGACACGAATTAATCCCGCTCGTGGACGAGGGTCATCACGCCATTTCGTCTGAATGTGATAAATCAATGAGGGTAGTTGTTTATATGAACGGATTTCATTCCGGACAATATCTGCAACTGCTTCTTCATGGGTCATAGCTAAAACCATATCCCGCTGGTTTTTATCCTTAAACCTCCCCAGTTCATCTCCAATCGAAAACCAGCGTCCGGTTTCTTTCCAGAGATCCGCAGGTTGAACCACAGGCATGCTTACTTCTTGCCCACCAATGGCATCCATCTCTTTACGGAGGACCGCTTCGATTTTTCCGATGGAGCGTTTCCCTAAAGGAAGCAGGTTAAATATACCGGAAGCCATTGGACGGATGTATCCTGCCCGAAGCAAAAAAGCATACCCCGCAGAATCTATATCTGCAGGAGCGGCCCGTAGTGTTTGTGAAAATAACTGAGACATCCGTTGCATAATCCCTCCCGATAATGGCTAGACTATAACCGTGTTTCTCGTTACATGCAATAGGTATTTCTTTAGTAAAATTCAACCACAATTTTCCATCAGTGGATTGCGAATGAAAAAAACAACCAGAATGCGGCGAGAAGAAGAAACATTGAGGGCAATGTTTCAGATTTATTGTCGGAAAACACATCATCAGTCAGATTCATTATGTGAATCCTGTAACATTTTACTCGTATACGCACTATTACGATTGGAAAAATGTCCTTTTCAGGAAGGAAAAACAACCTGCGCAAATTGTCCGATCCATTGTTACCAGGCATCTAAACGTGCTCAAATACGTCAGGTGATGCGGGTTGCTGGTCCATGGATGATAATCTATCATCCCATTCTGACACTATTCCATTTTTGGGATGGCAGGCGGAAACAACCTGTTCAGCTAAAGTAGATGAAATTTAGATCCAGAATAACCAGGTATGAATCCATAAGTATAGAGTCCCACCAATAATACTTCCGCTTTGTCTGTATATCCACCCAAGTAGACAAGAGAGTAAGAACCTATAAAGAAATAGACCCAGCAAAACATTCCATTCGATACCGATCAATGGAATGCATATCCAGAGGGCAGTAAACAGGCTCGCAATCAACAACCCCTGCCACTCACCTATCCAATCAGAAAGACGAGTTTGTAAATATCCGCGAAAAATTACTTCAGTTAAGATTGCAGCTCCCAGGCTGGCAATTAACAATAGAAGCTGGTTAAAGTTATGGTCCCCGTAAATCAGGGAAGATACTTTGCCCCTAAGAAAAACTGAGACAAGGATTAAAGCCACACCAGTTTGCAAGCCAGCCGGTAACATTTCTTGTTTTAATCCCAGGCTCAACCAGGGTTGATTTTTCCTACGAACAAAATAGATGACAGGTAACAGGCAGATTGCTGCGAAGCCAAAAAATGTAAGAATATTGCCCGCAGATATATCACCAGGCGAAAGGAGAACTGCTTTATTTATTTCCCATAATTGAAAGGGGATAAACTGGCGAAATTCTTCTGTCGCCAGTTTAGAAAACAATACGGTAAAGAAAACAATTAATACAACAAGACTGATCGAACCAATTGATTCTTGCCGCGGTTGAGAAAATTTAACTGGCCGTCTTTTTTTTAATGCCGGGCTAATGGAAAGGATCATGATGACAGCGATGACCCCTATCCACTCTGATGCCAGGAGAAGATATTCTTTCATCTATTCTTTTGACTCTGGTTTTTCTTCAGGATTAACTTGCAGCGGTGCTACAGGTTTTACCTCTACACCGTATTCGGAGAGGTTAAGCGATTCTTCCATTCGGATTTGACCACGTAGAAAAGCACCTTCTTCCGTCGAGAATGATACTGTTACCACATCACCCCATACCCGACCCGTCGAACGGATATCCAGCTTCTCAGCAGTAATATTCCCTTTCACTGCACCAGCAACGATCACTGTGGATGCGACAACATTTTCACAGGTTATTTTTCCAGTTTCTCCAACTACAAGCATACCCCGTAATTGGATTTTTCCTTCGAAAGTACCTTCAATTCGAATCCCCCCAGAACCGGTTATTTGTCCCACCCAATTTACCCCCGGACCTAAAACCGAAGTTACCCTTTCGACAGGCGATGTAGGCGGATTAATAGAGTTTACCGGTTTTTTGAACATGGTCTTACCTATTGATTTTCCTGTGGTGGTGGATATATGGTTCCCGCCCTAATAACAGTATTGTCTGGTATACTTTTTTTGATTGTAGCCCCATTACCTACGCGCACATTTATTCCAACTTTCAAATCGAGATTTATCGTTACGCGCATTCCGATTTGTGTACAAGCACCAATCACGACCCCTCCAGCCAGTGTTGCTCCCGGAGAAAGATTGACATAATCACCCAGCTGACAATCGTGACTGGTTATTGAACCATAGTTCAAAATACAGCCAAAGCCTACTGTGGAATCACTCCCAACATAAGAAAGAGCGAAAACTTGTGATCCGTCACCAATTTTCGCAGTAGGCTCTACAACTGCTTGTGGGTGAATCAAACCGGGAAATTTGAAGCCATATTGTTTCAACTTATCAAAAACGGCAATCCGTTTCTCAGGTGCGCCGATTCCCCCGACTGCATTTACTGCCATTTCCAATCCTTGCTCTGATAGAGTTATTAGATAGGAGCCATCTCCAAGAACCGGTACACCTAATATTTCAGCGTTCACATCCAATCCATCATCTACAATTCCGGCTATGGTATAACCACCCACCGTACGAATTAGATCAATGACCGATTTGGCATGCCCACCACCGCCATAGATAACAATATGTTTACTGTTGTACTTTTTCCCTGTCATCTACTCTTTTATACCATAAATCAATTATTCCTCCATCTCAACCCAACGCAATATCATCTGATTAGATTCATATTCCCCCGTTATTTAACCGATTTTGCTATAATTGCTGATAGTTTTTCAATATGGAGGAAAAGAAAATGACCCATTTACGCGTGGGGGATAATGCACCTGATTTTACATTAAACAGCCATCTCGACATACCGGTATCCCTCAAAAATTACCGTGGAAAAGTTGTAGCAATTGCTTTCTTCCCCCTCGCCTGGACGCCCATATGATCTGCGCAGATCCCATCTTACGAAGCAGAGCTAAGTAAGTTTACGGGATTAAATGCCCAGGTTCTGGGTATAAGCGTTGATAGTGTTCCTTCTCTTAAAGCCTGGACAGAGACGTTTGGTGGTATCACCTATCCTGTTTTAAGCGATTTTTATCCGCATGGTGCGGTTGCTGAAAAGTATGGTGTACTTCGCAAAGAAGGGTATTCTGAAAGAGCAATTTTTGTAATAGATGATGAAGGTATTATCCGTTACATCGATATCCATAACATTGACGAGCAACCAGACAATCGGGTGTTATTTTCCGAAATCAAGAAATTGAGACCTGATTATATCGAACCTGAGAAATTAAGCTTGTCTGATAACCTTCCCCATGGTGGAGTTGTTATGTATTGTACGCGATGGTGCCCTGAATGCCGTAGGGCACGCATATTTTTCAACGAGTACAATATTCAGTTTACTGAAGTAGATATTTACGCCATTCCCGGCGCTGATGATCAGGTACGTAAATGGACAGGCGGCAATTTAATTACACCAACTTTTGATATTGATGGACAGATCCTTATTGATTTCGATGAAACGAAATTAAGAAAAATCTTGAACATACCAGACTAAAGACTTTCATTTATGGACCGGATTAAAATATCCGGTCCATAAATTCTATAAAGGGAACATCCATTGTTTCCGGATTAATTCTCCAGCGCCAGGGTGCACTTTTCCATGGTTCAGGTACTGAGAATAAGCCAACCCGAGGACCTACTGTGATTTGCTTTTTTCCCAATCGCACACCCGAATCGACAATCCATAGCCCATTCAGAGTGCTGCACAAATTTTTCTTGTTTAACTCACCATCAATGTGTAATGTCCTGCAGAGTTTTGCGGGGCCATCAGTCCAACCTTTCGCAGGATTACTCAAACTCCATCGCGACGGACGAGGACGATAGGTCTCCATTAGATCCAAGCCCACTATGGGAATAATTGATCGGATTAAGACCGCTGCAGGAACTCCAACCTTATCAGTTACCACATTTAACATCCAGTGCATTCCATATGTGAAATAAACATAGGCATGTCCCGGTTGACCGTACATGATATCAGTACGGGGTGTTCTGCCTGCTTTTGCATGACAGCCTAAATCTTCTTCACCTTGATATGCTTCGGTTTCATTGATAATCCCAGCAGATACTCCCGCAGGTAATTGCCTGATTAATACCATGCCCAATAAATTCCGGGCAGTATCGATAGCAGTGCCTTGATAAAAGTCAATTTCTAATGGTGGATTGTTGAGACAATTAGCGACGCCGTTCAATATCTTGGTTTTCACTAATTTTAAAATGAGGATCCCGCTCTAATGTTAAACGCAACCCTGTTTCCAAATTAATGGAGGGTTTGTAGTTTAGCTTTTTCCCCGCCAGTGTAACATCTGCCCTCAGATAAGAAATCCCACTCTCGGTCCGGGGATTATTTACTATCTGAGCCTTAACACCTGTTACTTCTTGCACTTTTTTTGCCAAATCCTTTACGCTGATAGCCTGTCCACTGCCTACATTTAGTACCATATTGTTAATCTTTGGCGCGGTCGCAGCAGCCACCATGGCGCTAATTACATCATCGACATACACGTAATCTCTTGTCTGAGAGCCATCTCCATTAATAACCATCGTGCCATTTCGTATTGCCTGACGCAAAAAGGCAGGTATGACCGGCGCATGGACAGGGGGAATATTTTGCCCTGGCCCATACGCATTAAATATACGTAATACTACTGCTTCAGTATTGGTAAAAGTACTTATAGTTCTCACATAATATTCAGCAGCCAGCTTGGAAACAGCGTATGGAGAACGTGGTTTGAGTTCAGCATCTTCCCGGCATGCCTGGTTTTTCTGATCACCATAAACAGCTCCAGAAGAAGCAAAAACGATCCGGCGTATACCAACATCGCGGATTGCTTCCATTAAGGTAACAGTGCCACCTACATTGGTATTGTTGTAATCACGTGGAAATAATATCGATTCCGGTACCGAAACACGCGCTGCCAAATGGTAAACTACATCGACTCCCTGCAGAACGGACCATAGTTTGGGTCGGTCATTTATGTCGCCACGCGTTAAATAGATTTCAGGCGCAAGCTTGGCTGGATCTCCCGAGGAACAATCATCCAACCCGTGCACAGAATGACCTTCCAGTACCAGCCTGTTCGCCAGTGCTGACCCCAAGAATCCTGCCGCTCCGGTAATTAATATATTCATTTCTTCAGCATCTCATAATGGAATTTTGTTGGATTATAGCATACTCGCTCAATGATTTTTAATACCCTATACTTCTGGGGTAAAATACAAGGAACATCCCATCCTAATAAACAAATAATACTATATAGTAACCTCATGCCGCTTGATAAATATGCCCGCAATATTCATTACCTCCGGATCAGTCTAACAGATCGCTGTAATCTGCGGTGTATCTATTGCATGCCAGATGATATAGCTTTCAGACCTCAATCTGAGTTAATAAAAACCAATGAAATTATCAGACTTGCCAAAATTTTTGCCGGTCTGGGTGTGGATAAGCTCCGGCTTACAGGAGGAGAGCCAACTATACATCCTGATTTGGTATCCATTGTCGATGGATTATCCCATATTCACGGAATTAAATCCGTAACGATGACAACAAACGGAGTATTGTTGCAGGAACTCGCAGAACCATTAAAGGCTGCCGGACTTCAGCGGGTAAATATTAGTCTTGATACTAATGATGCCGAAGAGTTTAATCGGATTGCTCGGCGGAATGTTTATCCCGATGTATGGAAAGGAATATTCGCTGCCGAGAAAGCAGGCTTAACCCCTGTAAAATTAAACGCGGTAATTATTCGCGGACACAATGACAATAATGTATTAGACATGGCAGCGATGACATTAAATCATCCCTGGTACATCCGTTTTATTGAGATGATGCCATTCGGGGGAGCTACTGAGTTTCAACTAGATCAGGTAGTCACTACCCACGAAGTAATGGAACGAATCGAAAGTGAGTTTGGAAAACTGCTCCCTGTAAATGAAGGAAAGCTGGATGGAGAAGCAATGGTCTACAAAATTCCAAATTCTCAAGGCACTCTCGGATTTATATCTTCTGTGAGTGCGCCATTTTGCTCACTCTGCACAAGAACCCGGCTCACCTCAGATGGTAAGCTTCGTCTCTGCCTCCTACGTGACGACGAAGTTGACTTACTCACACCGCTTCGCGCCGGAGCAACGGATGAAGACTTACGGAAATTAATCGTGGAAAATATTTGGAAAAAACCGTGGGGACATGGTCTTGCCGATGGGGAAGTTCCGGTTAATCGGACAATGAGTGAGATTGGTGGTTAATTTCCGCTCATCTTTTCTATATATCTTACAAGGAACCGCCTTATATTTACCCAAATACATCCACCTGTTCACTGAAATACAGCATTGTTTCACGAACAGTTGTTTCAATCATAGCTATAGTAATAGATCAAACCCAGCAGTTCCGACCTGATTAACTATGTTGGAACTAAATACCAATCCCAAAAATCAGAGCCGATAACCCTGAATATAAAGTTAATAGTATCTGGTTTATGCATTTATGCTAAGTTATTTACATCAATGCAAGAAAAATCACTACCAAAACTGGTGCTAAAGTGCAGAATCCGTTTACCCAGTCATTATTCAACCAATTCAATCCCCGTTTCAAATGGGTTTGGGTTCCACAACTATGCAAAGGATAACGTTCTGTTTCTTTTTCGCACTTAGGACAGGTGTAAACGGCTTGTATGGTTGCCCCAAGAATTGAATCTACAAAAGATCCAATTAATCCCAGCAATGTTATCCCCGCTAATATGCCTATTGACATCGGATTTACAATCTGCCCGGTAATGGCAATAAATGCTGCCCCACCGGTTGCGGCAAGTGTTCCCAACAGAGTGACCCCACCTGAAGTTCCCATCTCAACCTGCTGCCAGGTAGTTATAACTCGTGGTTTGGTTCTAGAAAGAATCCCCAATTCTGATGCCCAGGTATCTGCATTTGCTGCTGCCAAGCTTGCACAATATGCATACCAGAATAAATTATGCTGCGGGAAGAACGTTTGAATTAAAACAATGAGCCCAGCTATACCGCCATTCGCAAGAACTTGACCAGCATCCCTCTGGTTACCCTTGGCGTGTTTCTCATCCAGAGTCAATTTTTGTTTCTTAAATAGCTTAGATAACACAGACGATGAGATAAAAAAAGCCAGAAGTACAACTGAATGGGCAAAACCTCCCAACCCGAAAATTACTGCTCCCAGAATTGCTGCAGCGACTGCGCCTGATAAACTCAATGTTTTGAATCGATAAGCCGTTACTGCAATGGCTAATCCCAGAAATACACCGATGAGGATATTGATCAATGGAGGTAGGTTCATGATATTAATGCTATCCTGGCGAGAGAGATTACAAGTAGAATCAATGTAAATGCACTCCCTCCCCATAACAAGTAAGATGCGTGCAATTGGTTTTTTGTGCGGAAAAAGAAAGAACCCCCAATCAGGTCCATCAAGAAAATAAAACCACCTAATATCGGGAAAATAACAAGCCGGATTGTTGGTACAGGCAGACTATCCAGTTCCAATGGATTTCCAAAAAGTACAAGAGGCTTTGAGGTTACCAGCAGGATTACCCAGCTAACCAATATCAATTCCAGAATGAAGGTAGAAATAATAAGCGCTCTTGCCAGACTATCATCCCAGACCTTCCCCAGAATAAAGGAGGGCAAAACAGACTCTGCTTTTACGGTTTCCAGACTTCCCATCTCAATAAACCGGTTAAATAATGCTTGAAAACCGCGAGGATCAGATGGTGAGATCACAAAAACCGAATCGGGCATGGCCAGGAGCAAAGCATTTTCAATAGAATCAGCCATGAATTCTACTTTACCCAGACCTTCTATAGTTTTTATTCCAATGAGAGCACCAGGAAGAGGGAACTTCGGCAATGGCAAATCAGAAGCCAGATCAGAAACGGGACGGATCCATTCGATTTGACTTATTGGCAGCAATTCAGTGCGCAAACCCCAATGTAGGATTATTGTGTTGCGATCCATTGTGTAACTAGAGCGATTAAGTGCCAGCAATCTATATGAGAGCATTGGAATAGGAAAACAAGCAAAAATCCCTGATATGAGATAAAGGCTGAATTGCCAGGCAACATCAGTGGTGGATGACAACCAAAAGAGAATAACAGCGATTGCTAAAAAGGCTACCGTCAATCCACCCAATACCAGATTGCCACGCTGGGTGAATGGTGTGAAACGACGGGGTGTTTCCTGTGTGGCCATGTCACCTGATGGATTGCATGGCTGCTTGAAGTGACCGGCAGACAGTATCCACCATGTCTTCAGTCATTACACCCGAGAAGGGCAGTGCTAAACCTCGTTCTCCGAGGTCTTCAGTAACAGGAAAATCTCCAACCTTGTAACCAAATTGCTCTACCATATAAGGCTGAAGGTGAATGGGAAGAAAATAAGGTCGAACAGGTACTCCCATTATTTTTAATTTCTCAGCAAGCGCTATCCGATTCATACCCCGGGGTATCCGGATTACATAAACAAACCATGAGCTGCGAGTAGTGGTGGGTTCATCTGCGGGAATTTCAATTCCTGGTATCTCAGATAATCTCATCGAATACCAGTCTGCTACCTGTTGTCTGGCATTCATAATATGATCAATTCGCTGCATCTGTGCATGTCCCATGGCTGCGCTCAACTCATCCATCCGATAGTTATATCCCAGATAGGTGTGTGATAACCATGTATCACCCGGAGCCCTTCCCTGATTGCGAAGAGCCATCATATAGTTGGCAGCTTGCTCATCGTCCGTGATAATCATGCCACCTTCACCAGTTGTTATCTGTTTATTTGGATAAAAACCAAAGACTCCGTAATCGCCCATACGCCCGGCATGCTTGCCTTTATATTCTGAGCCAAGAGCTTCACATGAATCTTCAATAATTTTCAAATGGAATTTATCTGCCATTAAGCGTATCGGATCCAAGTCGGCTGGCTGTCCAAATACATCTATCGGTAGAATTGCCTTTAAATTTCGCGCATTTTCAGAGCCCCGCCTTGGCAACCATTTTTTCGCAGCGGTATTGCCTGCTGTGAGATCTTTAATTGCCTGAGATAGCTGGTTAACATCCATGTTGCCAGTCAATGGATTTACATCAACGAATATCGGAATACCTTTTTCAAAAAGAATGACATTTGTGGAAGCAACAAAAGAAAAAGGTGTAGTAACAACAAGATCCCCCGGTTGAATATCGACCGCTCGGATGCAGAGATGCAACCCTGCAGTTCCTGAATTTACACCAATTGCAAACCTTGCTCCGGTAAATTCTTTAACAGATTCTTCAAAAGCAAGAATATGAGATCCCATACTCAAGCTAGTGGTATTTAAAACACTTATCACAGCATCCATCTCTGCCTGAGAAAGGTCTGGAGAAGACATCGGTATACTTTTTGAGTTTTCTTTGTAGTCCATAGGGCTGATTGTACTATAAATCCATCTATGCTTGCTGTTAACTGATTTTTGGTGAAAACAGGTGCCTATATCTTGATAATAACCATTGTCCCTGAATCAGGGTGCGATTCAACCATCATGCTTCCTCCAATAATTGCCACCATCAAACTATGCATGTGTAATCCTTGTCCATGATCTCCTCTTACAACATCATCAGGATTAAACCCGGCACCATCATCCTGTATAGTAACTTGTAATTGAGGTGAACAAATGAATTTCAGTATTATTGAAGGTTTATTTCCATCTAGCGGATGAGCATATTTGGCTGCATTACGGATCACCTCACGCAATGCATAATCTATCACCTCACGTGAGGTATCAGGTAGATTTTGTATTTTTTCTTCAAATTGATCCTCTACTTGCCATTCGATGCTATTAAATGCATCTGGAAAGTCATGATATATAAATTCCTGTAAGCTGGATAACAAACCCACTTGTAAAGATCTACCTGGTGGTGTTCCAGGCATTTCACGAATCAATTGAGATAGCTGTCTATGAACATGAGAAATTTGCTTAATCGATTCACTCATGCTTTCCTTAGATTTACTAGTCAAAGAGAGGATGGTGGTATGCAGTATTGGAAGTATCTCGTCGTGGATAATCCTGCGCGGTTTTTGTTCCATGAGGTAGAGCTGAGTATTTTGCTCACGCTGTAAATTAACAAGCTGCGTAGCAAATTCTGTTGTAATCATAATATCTATCATACGCTCGCTGGCATTCCGAGCAAGTTCAATCTCTTCCTGTGTAATAAAACTATCATCAGTTTTTCTACCCAGCATCAGTACTCCATCCCTACCACGCTGGCTCCAGAGGGGAATCGCCCACTCAAAACCATCATACTTATCAGGTTCGATGCTAAAAACTTGGTTCTCCCCTGGATCAGCAACAATGGAGGGAATTTGAATAGGTTTTTTACCCAAGTTTTCAGGAAATGCCAAACAGGCTGGTAGAAATTGGGTTAATCCATCCGTAATTCGTAATAATCCTTGTTCAAGTCCAAGCAAATCATGGATCAGGGAATTGAATGGTAGTTGAAGCTCCAATGGATTTTGTTTTTGATCTGAAGATTTAAATATCATTTCAGAGATATTCTGACTGAACAGAAAAGGTCTCAGCTGACGAATTGTCCGTTCGCGTTCATCTGAAAAACGCCACCCTGCCCAAGCCAGGATTATTCCAGTCCATAATACAGCAGCAAGCATAAGGTAAATTTGGCGGAGGTGTAAGTGAAAAATCAGACTAGCTGTTAGCGCAATACAACCCGATAAAAACAAATGCATATACCATTGATGCCGAAAACCTTTGCGAGGAAGCGGTTTACCTGTAAATACCTCATAATTCACTACCGCCTGTCCTACTAATACAACTGCCAAGGTTATCAACAACGACAACCCGAGGTCCATCCACGCCAGGACAGGCGCAACATTTCCATACAATTCTGGTAGAGTGGGATCTGTGAGTGAATTTCGCCAGACCCATTGGATAATAAATCCCACACCACCGGACGCGATGAGTAATAACATCCCAGCTGAAATCAGCCATGGACGAGCTCTCTCACGAGCATTTTCTCCCTGCCGGCGTCTGGCTGGCGCAGGTCTGGCAAGCGCATCCATAGATAAGCCAATACATAAAAGAATAAATATTGGATAAGCCAGAAAAAGAACAGAGCTATTCGAAATATTCGCATTTCGGCTATACTCATCAATATTACCAGAAAGAGACAAGTCGCCCAGTGGATTAAAAAATACAAACAAAACCAATAATAGAATTGCGTAAAAAAGAGTTAATCTCACCCAATAACGATGCCGGTTGTGCAGCTTGGATGTTATTCCATCCCAATAGCCAGAAAACCAAAGCATAACAATGTACCAGACATAAGGCGTGGCAATAATCGGTGCCCAGCCAATATGCCACCAGAGGCTTACCCCTACATTAAACAATTCAATGTTTTGTCCAAGTATAGCTGCGTGACTAATAAAGAAAAATGTGCCGGCAAATAATCCGGTTGCTGCTGCAAATACTCCCCAATTGCGGTTTTCTGCATTGAGTATAATCATGGATCCAAGCCAAAGCATGATCAGGATGTTAAAGACAGATAATGTTAAGATTGAACTGTCCAGCCAGAAATTACCACTCATTTGCGTCCCATGCGATTAATTCACCATTCTCATTCCTGAAAAATGGTTCTCCATCTTCAGACCATTCCAGCATCCTACCACTGTTTACAATAAGTGCGGCTCTCGTTCTGGCAACTTTTTCATCTGTTGTAGTAGCATCCAGACCCCAGGCAGCATAGATCTGCCCGTTGGTGCGACTAATAGTTCGCTTATCACGGAAACCCAACTTTTCTGCAATCTGCTCGTTGGTATAGCCCTGTGCAATCATTTTTGCAACAACTTGTTCATTTGGTTCCAAAACAGCCAATGGAGATTGTTCATCCAAGAATCGAACTTCTTGAACGCGTTGTTCTATTTCCGGATCTATAAAACTCCGCCCATGAATAGCATCTAACAAAATAGGTTTTAGTTGAACAGGAAGCAAATAATTACTCTTTCGTACATATGCGTAATGACTTAATATCCCACTTTTTTGGAAATCTCTATAATAAACATCATCATCCTGTATGGAATAGAAAAGAACCGGCAACCTCGGGTATTCTTTTCGGATAGCAACCGCTGTCTGGATTCCATTCAGTGCTCCGGCAAGTTGGAGATCCATGAGAACAATATCTGGAATCTGTTTCAGGCAGAAGTCAATTGCTTCTTCGCCGCTCTTACACGAACCAATTACATCGATCCCATCCAGGGCGATGAATCCATCTATTAGAGCATTTCTTAACGATTCATTATCTTCAACGATCAATAGAAGCATATTCTTCCTGTAAAACAATATCATCTGGATTCAGACTGATCTTTACAAGCACTCAAGTGCGTGAACGAAGCAATTCAAGTAGTAGAAGTATAAGGAAAGATCAGGTATCCTTTTTGAGAATTGGGAACCACTCCATCCCATTTATTCCATTATAAGAGGATTGCAATGACAGTAAAAAGAATCTCAATCATTATCTGGATTTCTATCCTGGTCGCCTGGTGTTTTGATCAGCTTTTCTGGCAGAAAACACCCGGAATATCTTTTCCTATTTTAGTAGTGATTTCTCTAATCGCAGGCTATGTCATTCTACGAAGTGAAGGTAAAACGATTGCATTAACCTCGTGGTTGCTATTGCCTCCAGTATTATTTTTCTCAGTTATGTTTACATATCGTGCAGAAGGGTTTACCCGGGCAATCAATGTGATTATGACGTTTCTATTATTGGTTATCATCGGAATCACAGCGACTGGCGGACGTTGGTGGATGTACAACTTCAGCGATTATGTTGTTAAACCGCTCCACCTGGTATTTTCTGCATTATCTGGTGTTCTTGTTGCCTGGATTAATGGGAGGAAAAAGCCAGTTGGAGAAAATGGTATTGATACAGTAAATGGAAACCATAAACCTGGCATTGGCTGGGCTGTCTTTAGGGGTGTTCTGCTGGCTATTCCGATCGTTCTAGTACTTGCTTCCCTTCTCGCAGCAGGAGATCCGGTATTTAATCAGTATTATCAGGAATTTCTAAAGCTACTGAATATTGATAATCTTCCAGAATATCTTTTCCGGTTGTTTTACATTCTAATATTAGGCTACATGCTCGCCGGCGCTTACATCCACTCAGTAACCCAAAGTGACGATAGTAAACTTTTTGGCATCGACAAACCATGGTTGCCGGCGTTTCTGGGGTGGACTGAAGCTGTCATCATTCTGGGCGCAGTAAATGCATTATTTATAACCTTTATTCTTGCGCAGGTCACTTACCTGTTTGGAGGCTCAACCAATATCCACATCGATGGATTCACCTACGCGGAATATGCCCGGAAGGGTTTTATAGAATTATTGGTTGTGGCATTTATCTCCCTGTTGCTACTCCAATTGATGAGTGCCATTACCCGCAGAAATACAAAAGTTCAAACAAATATATTTTCTGGATTAAGTATCGGTCTGGTAGCGTTAGTTGTGGTTATCCTGATTTCCGCTTTCCAACGGCTAGGTCTATATAAGGATGTATATGGTTTCACGCGGATCCGCATTTTTTCGGAATTGTTTATGATTTGGCTGGCTGTTCTACTATTAGTTACAGCAATTTTAGAATTTGTTCATAAGGAGAGATTCTTTGCATTTGCCTGTCTCCTTGCGGGCATTGGATTTGTAACAACCGTAAATGTGATCAATGTGGATTACCATATCGTTTCTGGCAACATTGAGCGCGCATTGAATGGATCAAAACTAGATGCAACGTACCTTGCGACCTTATCAGAAGATAGCATTCCGTACCTGGTAGATTCTTATCAGGCGAACACTGAAATCAGCACTCAAATCGGGGCGACATTGCGATGCTGGCAGGATTGGAACCTACCTACAGATGAAGTTAATCAACTGAAAGAAGCAGATACTTTCTGGGGTGCGTACCACTTTGGAATAATTGCTGCCCGACAGGCTATAGAACCACTTACAGAGAATTTATTAATAAATTACCCACTCCTCGAAGACTCGTCAACGTACCAGAAATATACGCTGATCAATGGGGAAAGAATAGATTGTCCAGGTTGGAGTGGATGGGATTAATTGCAAATCTAGGACCGCCGGGTGTACTTCCCGGCGGTTGTTTTATACAAGCAAATTGACAATGCTGCCAGTGCCCTCAGGTGTACTCTGATGAATCATTTTCACCAGAGCTGCAGCCTGGCTCTTTTGAACTTCCTGGTTTTGCTTTATGACTGAGATCGCAATTTGCTGCCCGATATTCCGTCGCTGCTCAATGCTCTGCAGCAATTGCATTACCTGGTCATTGGATACACCTTGTACGCTCATACACATATTATAGGCAAAATTATGAATATCTTAAGGGCTTGTGTAGGGCTGGTTGACATGACCTTCTTTTCGGGTATAATACTCGATTGCCCGATGGTCCACTAGCTCAATGGCAGAGCAGCTGACTCTTAATCAGTTGGTTCAGGGTTCAAGTCCCTGGTGGATCACTTTTCTTTTAATTGACTCTCCCATTCCTAAATCAAAATTGTTAATATTTTATTTGCAACTACTTGTCGCTATAATGAATTTAATAAAATATCTTACGATTGATGCTGTGTAGTTTCGTTACCCTAATAAGGAGGGCGAAATGAAGGATACTCACAAAATCGCAGCCATCATCATTGTGATTCTTATCACCACATTAGCATGCAGCTTTACCGGAAAGGATATCATCCCTGTCACAGGCGAAACCCCCATTCCCGAAGAATCTCCTCCAACTCTATTAAATACACCAGCTGTTATTGAAGAACCACCTACACCCGAAGTAGCAGAACCTACACTACCTCCACCCACATCTGAACCTGAATCAGCCTCACCACCAACTCCGATTATTCACAGTATGATCCCCATCTCGTCCCTTCCTTCGGATAAACCTCAGGTGATGTACGATCAGGATTCTATCCGCAGTGCAGACAGACGGGAAGCTTATGGTGGGGATGAGTTTCTCCTGGGAAAATTCGAACGTCCATTTGCCCAGGATATGAAATATATCCCATATATCGACATCATTGAAGCTAATATGGTTCGAAACAAAGATGATGAGTTTGTTTACACCATTATCCGTTTACAGGAAGATCCATCCCTCTCAACTGATGGGCTTCTGGGCTATGGTATTGAAATCGATGAGGACCTCGATGGAAGTGGTGATTTTCTTATCTGGACAAAACTACCTATGAGCACTGATTGGTCGGTAGAGGGAGTATCTGTCTGGAAGGATGCCAATGCCGATGTTGGCTATCTAAAGCCAATGTTCAGCGAAGGTCCCGTTACACAAGATGGTTATGAGGTAAACATCTTTGATGCGGGTTCAGGGCAAGATTCCGACCTTGCCTGGTCGCGGATTTCACCAAAAGATCCGCAAAAGATAGAGATCGCTTTCAAGCGTTCGGTTTTGGAAGTATCTCCTTACTTCCTTTGGGGCGCATGGGCAGCACTGGGTCCTGACCAATTCGACCGATTTGATCATAATGACTTCTTCACATACGAACAGGCAGGCTCTCCTACAAAAAGCCAGAAGGATTACTATCCACTTAAGGAATTATTCGCATTAGACAATACCTGCCGTTCAGCTTCTGGTTTTACGCCAAAGGGTAATGAACCAGGAGTCTGTCCTCCAGCTATTCCCGAGAAAAAAGTAAAAGATAAAGTTTGTAGAGAAGTGTGTTATGTGTTTGGCGCTCAGGTAGTCTGCTATGAAGTATGCGAGTAGTCAAATGTAAATTTGAGATTTTTTGGAGAAAACCAACAAGGAGCAGCTTTTACCAACGCTGCTCCTTAATTATTATCATTATTAATAATCTCAATTAAAAACGAAGTAATGATTTTTTCATACTCTACGGGATAATCCTGAACAGCGGTGGTATGCTCTGAATCCGGTGCTATCCAGAAATCTGGTACGTGTAACATACTTTCTATAAATTACTGAACCTTAACAAAAGAGGTGAGTCAGAAGTATCCTTAGGTTAGCA
>CAZYOF010000001.1:0-260153 GCA_964648485.1 uncultured Leptolinea sp. | reverse complement strand
GTGGTATACACCAAGGCGGCTATGGGTGGTATTAATCACCCGGCTATTGACAATTAATTCCTGTTTTCCGATTTTCCCGGTTGGGGTCATCGGCATTTGTGGAATAATTATTATTTCGTGTGGGCATTCATCAGATGGAAGAATAGAATGGACATGTTCCATTAGTTCCTCTGGTGTAATTGTTTGACCAGAGTATAACTCGACGATTGCGACAGGCAAGTGCCCATACACCTCATCTTTCCTTCCAATGACACCTGCATAATGGACTGCTTCATGCCTTAGTAATGCCTCTTCCATGTAGCGTGGATAAATTACCTTTTTCCCTACCTGGATCCTTTCTGACCACCTACCCAAAAGTGTGAAATACCCATCCTTATCCATGACTCCCATATCACCAGTATGCAGCCATTCATCCCTGATCACTGATGCTGTTTTCTCTGGCATATTCCAGTAACCTAACATCACACCCCCCCTGATTATTAATTCTCCTGGTTCACCAACGGGCTGCTCCATACCATTTTCATCAGCCACGATCGTTTCACGGTCTGGTAAACCCGGACCAATTGCAAAAAAGCGTGATTCTGGTTCTTTTTGTGGATACCCAAGAGCAACAAACCCTCCTAACTCAGATTGTCCATAAGATTCAACCAGATTAATACCAAATTTATCATAATAAGCTTTCTTTAAAGCAGGTGGAACGGGTGCTCCCCCAGAGACGCATCTTCTAAATGCCGATGGCATGCTACCCCGCATTTCAGCCTCTCGTAACAGATCCCCTAATATGAGCGGATTGCCTACCAGTAATGTTACGCCCCTATTTTCCATCTCTTGCCAGACCCCAGATGGATCCCAATTTTTTCTGACACCAATATTTACACACCGATGCACGCCAGGAAGGAGATTTGCTACCAGATGAAATGAACTGGATAATGATGTTACTCCCAGTGATACATCTTCAGAACTCATTTCTAATCGCTCAGCAATCACATGCGTTGCCCTGGCTGTAAATCCATGCGCCAGTAACGCCCCTTTTGGTGGACCAGAAGAACCAGATGTATAAGAAAGATGCGCAGCATCCATACCTCCGACTTTTACATCTGGCTGTGGAGATCGTTTCTGCAGGAGATCAGACCATGCCAAGGCAAAATCTATTTTGCCATCAAAGCAGATATATTTTGAAATAGAAGGCGCTTGAGGTTTTAATGCTTCTATCACAGGGTGCATATCGCCTGTATAGATAAGCGCTGTGGGTGTGGAGTCGTTGATAAAATATGGAAGGTTATCTTTTTGAAGGACACTAATATGGGTAGATATGGCTCCCAGTTTCCAAACAGCAAACATTGCCAAAACATAATCCAACCCATTATGTGCAAATATTCCAACCCGATCTCCTTTAGAAATCCCCAGAGATGCCAGATTGCCGGCTATATTGGTGGTGAGTTCTTCGCCTTCAGCATATGTGATACTTTTTTCCCTGTCAGACCAGTAAATAAATGTTCGATCAGGTTGACGCCAGGCTGCGTGGCGCAGCATATCAGTAAATGTCATAAATTCCATATTCTACCTCCTACAATAATTATATAGATTCTTATCCGGGGGAAAATAAAAAATATACTTCTCGCATTTATTCCGAAAGAATAAACACTGCTATAATTCGTTCATCAGGTAGGTATGACAGAATCCGTTCTCGTGCTGAACGCCAACTTCGAACCTATCCATGTTTGCGACATCCGCAGAGCGCTCAGCCTGATCTACTCGCAAAAAGCAGCCCTCATCCAAAATGGACGCGGGGAAATCCATACTGTGAGTAGAACATACCCTATTCCTTCTATCATTCGTCTGGAATATATGATTCACCGACCCAGACCCATTGTTCAGCTTTCCAGACACGAAATCTTCAGACGAGATCATTACACCTGCCAATACTGCGGAAAACACGGTGGAACGCTTACAATTGATCACATCGTACCGAAAAATGCCGGTGGAAGACATTCATGGACAAATTTGGTAACTTCGTGCATCACATGTAACCATAGAAAAGCTGCAAGAACCCCAGATCAGGCTGGAATGACACTTATACGCAAGCCACTCCAACCTCCTGCATCAGTTTTTTATTTTTTTCAGAAGTATCTTCACGAAAATGAAGAATGGGAACCTTTCATTAAAGGCTGGTAATTTCCCCCATAACCATGCCATCTTTTGCAAGTAAAACCTTCCCATCGAACTCTTGCCGTGCTTCGCGTATAAAGATCTCAGGATTATTCACATCTGGATAATGGATTAATACCAGATTTTTGGTTCCCGCCTGCGCAGCTACTTTACCGCATTGACGAGGGGATGAATGCCCTTTTGCCTCACCTGCGGCTTCATGAATGAGATAATCTGATCCCTCAGCCAGATCAATTACTGCCTGGCAGGGTTCAGTGTCACAGCTATACGCAATCACCAGATTTTGGTTTTTCCATTCTATCCGCAAACCCATCGTTGGAATCAGGTGCTGGACTTCATTCCCCAATATTTTTATTTCATGGTTATCGATTACTAAACCCGGCATTTCGCTCAACTCATGAAAATTAACCGGAAAAAACTGCGGCCAATTGTACCAATCGAATAGATCCATCATCTTTTGAACACGTTGTATTGTATGAGGAAGCCCGTGGATGGTTAGTGCTCTATTTCGCCCGAGCAACCACCAGTCCATCAGAAGTAACGGTAATCCGCTCACGTGGTCGGGATGGAAATGAGTGATGATAATATCAGTGATCTGATTAGAGGGAATTCCCATACTATTCAATTTTGCAATGGAATTTGCGCCTGTATCAATCAGAACTGAATGATCCTGCCCCTCTAATAAAAAGTATGTGTTTTCTCTATCAGCTTGTGGAATTGCGTTAGATGAGCCTAATATTTTTAATATCATCATTATTCTCTTCTCTGACCATTATTGTAACAATAATCCTGCAATTCGCGGAGTAATCCAAACCTCAGCGATGGCGGCAATTAACAACAAGGGAATAACAATCCCTATCATAACTTTTGCCCAATCCGCAAGCAGAGTAAGCCATACTTCACTGACACTACGTTGATTGTCCGATTTTGCCAGTCCGGCTCCGATTTTTAATACTGCTGCCGTGGAGATGATTACCGCAGGTATTTCAAATACGCCATGCGGAAGAATAAAACCAATCAGGTATTGCCAGGGTGTAAGATTGACCTGCTGTAGAATTGCCATTAAATATCCCACCACACCTAAAGAAAGAATACTTGGCAAGACTCCTAGCACGCCAAACGAGAAGAAACCTAAGAGTAAAGATAAAAGGAGCACCCGAAGATTTTGCCAGCCGTATGCCAGAACAGATGAAATTCCCTGCCCTGTCAATAATGGAGCGACATCATTAAACCTTGAAGTGAAATCAGACATTCCTAATTCATCAAGGGGTATCTGATATCGAGCTGCCTGGTTATATCCAATGAATACTCCAATGATCAGCATCATAAGGACCAGCAACATGGCGAACTTTAAATTATTGATGGTCTTGAATACAGTCTTATACCATTGCCATAAACTTTTTGCGCCATCCAGAAACCGTTCTTTGAATACTCTCCAGCCCCAGCGTAGATTTAATACATCAATTTCTCTACCCAATAACTCTTCTCTACGAAAGTGGGCTAATCCTACCCTGATTAATAAACCACCGAACACACCCATACCAAGGATTGCCCACCATAAGGTTGTATAATCACCCCAAAAAACCACGATGCTCTCTCCTTGTATCAACAAGGCAGAGGGTATAACGATGAATGAAGCCAGCAAATTTGCTGCCCGGACAGAAGTGGTTTGGGTAGAGACGATTACCGCAGCAGCCACCATGACAAAGGCTTGCACTGTTGTGAGCATCACCAACTGAAACAGGATGATCGGTTCTGGAATCTTAACACCTGAACTGATTAATCCACCCAGATAGACAGCCATACCCAGATAACTGGAGATCAGCGGTGGAACAGTAGAAGATAATAACTTGCCAAGGTAAAGCTGCCAGTCTTTCAAAGGTGTATTTAAAAGAGGCTCAATGGAAGTTCGCTCTTTTTCTCCCACAAATGTTTCAAGAGCGATGACGAGTGAAACAGAAATCGGAAAGAAACCGACTACCATAAACAGAAAAGGAATTAACCTTTCGGCAACAATCGTCGCCCCATATTGTTCAACAAACTTGAGAGCTTGCTGGGCTGTAAAATTCATGAGAAATGGAAAGAATATCGTTAATCCAAGGATTGGAAAAATGATGCGCCAATCTCTAAACTGATCGCGGACTTCTCTCTTTGTTATTTGCAGAGCTGGTCCGACCTCTGTCTGCCAACTCATACTTCGCTCTCCTGGCTTACAGTTTTTAAGTACAACTCTTCGAGACTGTAATGGATTTCTTCCAAAGTAGTGAATTGAATTCCATTCTTTACAAGTAAAGAGATGATTTTCGGGTTATCTGCATCTGGAAGTTCAGTTTTATATTGAAACCAGCCTTTTCCTGAATGAGCACCCTGAAGATCAATCTGACCATCTGGATTCCATATGAAATCACGATCAAGAAAACTAATTTTAAATTCAGGAGCTCCAATAAGATTTCTTCTAATCTCTGCTAATTGTCCCTGTAATATTATCTTCCCTCGACGGATGATTGCTATTTGGTCGGCTAATTCTTCTGCTTCTTTTAAGTTATGAGTACAAAGGATAATTGTGCGATCTTTTGATCTGAGTTGTTTGATCGATTCGCGGACTATGAAAGCACTTTCGGGATCCATAGCTGAGGTTGGTTCGTCAAGCAAGATAACAGGAGGATCATGAAGCAGTGTTCGCACAAGAGCCAGTTTCTGGCGCATTCCCTTTGAATACTCTCCCAATCTTTTCTTTCCAACATCACCCAAACCAAATTGTTCTAATAACTCTTCCATTCTCTGGCTAGCCTGATGTCTGGGAATCATATATAAACTGGCGAAAAAGCTCAGATATTCGCGGGCATTCATCCTAACATACAAACCATGATGTTCTGTTAGGACCCCAACATTTGCCCTTACCTGATCTGCTTGCGTGATGACATCGTAGCCTGCTACTTTTGCTGATCCCATGGAGGGTTGAAGTATGGAAGTTAACATCCTAACAGTTGTGGTTTTACCGGCGCCATTAGGACCTAACAAAACAAGTATTTCCCCCTGTGGAACTGTTAAAGAAACCTGATCCACGGCACAGAAGGTATCAAAATACTTTGATAAACCTTCCGCTTCGATCATGATTTTCGGCATATTTTACTCTTGAGAGCTCTCGCCAGATTCTCTTTGATCTTCTTGTTTGGCGATCCCTGTTTTATGTCGGATGATCAGTAAAGCAATCGATGCGACAACAAGAATTCCCATAAATGTCTGGTTAGCATTTAATCCCGCGATAGATGAGGCGTCCAATCGTAAGAATTCGAGGAAGAATCTAACCAATGGATACATCACAACATAGAGTAGAAACACATCACCCTTCTTTAACTTATCGGCAAATTTGGCACTCACCCATAGTAGTACGCCCATGATGATCAGATTTAATAATGATTCATAAAGGAATAATGGATGATAGTATTCAACATCCTGATAACCCGGGATTCTATATTGTGGATCAATAAATAATTTCCAAGGTAAATTAGTTGGAGAACCATAAAGTTCCTGATTCACAAAATTACCCCAGCGTCCTATCGCCTGCGCCAGTGCAAGACCCGGGGCAATATAATCAGCCCAGGCTGAAAAACTCATGCCCTTCTTCTTACAGTAGTAATACAAAGCTAAAATGCCACCGATGACTGCACCCGGAATACCTAACCCGCCATCCCATACTCTGAGAATTGCAATGGGATTTGAAAAATAATAGGATGTTGTCAGACCCATACTTTGATTTGAATCGGTCGGGGTAAACACATGCCAGAGTCTTGCACCAATAATTCCTGCTATCAATATCCATGGGAGAAAATCCCAAACAAGTTCACCGTTATCTCCACGCTTTTTTGCCTGCCTTGAAGTGAGCCAGGCAGCGAGAAGCGCCCCGATCATTATGATCAAACCATAAAAATGTATAGAAAGTGGACCTAGCTGAATACCGGTTCTACTTATCATCAGACCTCAATTTGTTAAGAATTTTGTTGATTTTTCCTGGTTGGGTATTGTAATAGTTTTTTCTGCTCTGCTGCCTGGTTTCGTACAGCCAAAATTCGTTGCAGCGCAGTGTAATTTGCAAATATTGCAATCACCCATAGTGAGATCCAAGGAATATTAAAAATCAAACCAGGTACGAGTACAATGTATCTCTCTAATCTGGAAAGAACTCCCACTTTTGCTGTAAAACCCAGTCCTTCTGCTCGAGCTTTGGTGTAAGATACCATGATACTACCGGCTGCTGCGAGAAAAACGAGTCCACTATTCAACCAATCGGTTCTTTGCAAATAATAAGCAAGTAAACCGGCAAATATCACCAGTTCAGAGTATCTATCCGTTACCGAATCTACAAAAGCACCAAACTCAGTAGGATCACCACGAAGCCTGGCCATGGAACCATCCAATGCATCTACAGGACCCATGAGTAAAATAACCAGACCACCCAGGGTAATATTACCGGTAGCGAGTAAAATTGCCCCAATACAATTCCCGATGAGCCCGAGTAATGTAATAGTGTTTGGAAGAATTCCAGCTTTGTTCACTGCACCAGCTATTCGATCTAAAAATGTTTTTGATCTGGTGCGTAAGAATCTTTCTAAATTGAATTTTTCAGTTTGTGGTGATGCAGTCACATATCCATCCTGATAACAAGAATATGACTTATCGTACCGCTTGCCTGTGGATGTGTCAAGAAATCAGACTTCGACATTTTCATCTTCATCTAAATCAACAAAAACTTCACGTTCCTTAGAAGCCCCCATCGGTGGACCAATAATGCCCATATCTTCCAGCTCATCAATCAGCGAAGCTGCACGAGGATATCCTATTCTGAGTCTTCGTTGTAAGAGTGATGCACTTGCTTTTCCCGTCTGCTTGATAACATCTATTGCCTGGTGGATCATCTCATCACCACCAAATTCTTCCTGCTCTTCCATAATCTGCTCCCAGGGAGCAGAGTCTTCCATAGGTTGGTTTATTTCTTTCTGCCAGTGCTGTAAAATCAGGTCAATTTCTTCATCAGAAACCATCACTCCCTGCGCTCGAATAGGAGTGCCAGCTTCAGGGTTCAGGAATAGCATATCGCCCCTACCCAGTAAATTCTCAGCGCCAGGAGTATCCAGAATTACCCGGGAGTCGGTATTCGATGCAACTGCAAAAGCAATACGGGCAGGGAAGTTTGCCTTAATTAAACCGGTAACCACATCTGTTGAGGGGCGTTGGGTCGCAACTATCAGATGGATACCGGTGGCACGAGCAAGTTGGGCTAATCTGACCAGAGCCGGCTCAGTTTGGGTAGGCGCATTCATCATTAGATCTGCCAGCTCATCGATGATCACCACGATCCGTGGTAGGGTGCTTTCCTGTTTCTTTTCCATTTTGCGGTTGTAGGCATCGAGATCCCGGGCATGGATTTCAGAAAACAATTTATATCTTTGATCCATCTCATTGATGACCCATTTTAGGACAGCTTGAATTCGTTCAAGCTCAACTTCGACCTTACCGATCAGGTGTGGCAATCCATTAAACCGTACCAGTTCCACCATTTTGGGATCTACCATGACCATTCGTAAATCTTCGGGGGAATTATTTATTGCAAGACAGGACGCTATCGCTGCAATACAAACCGATTTACCTGATCCTGTTGTTCCTGCAATAAGCAAATGCGGCATTCGCCCTAAATCAGCCACGATAGGTTGCCCTGAAACATCTCTCCCTAATGCCAGCGCTAGCGGCGCAGACATTTTTGCAAATTTTTCACTTTCGATAAGCGGTTTCAAGCGAACTGTGATCGTTCGAATATTCGGAATCTCTACACCGACATAAGAACGACCGGGTACAGGTGCTTCAATTCGAATTGACATCGATGACAGTGCCAGAGCCAAATCACGGGACAGGTTTGATATCTGATTTACTCTTACTTTTTGTTTGATGACACCACCATCTGGTGCTGGTTTTTCAACATAGCCAGGTTCTACTGCGAACTGTGTCACAGTAGGACCAATCCGGTAGCCAACCACTCTGGCCGGAACACCAAAATCCATCAATGTTTTCTCTAAAATGGAAGCGGATTGATTTATGGTTTTTTCATCCATCCGGATGATTTGTTCTTCCATTAACATCGATAGAGGTGGTAAAGCACCATCTCTATTTACCAATGAAGTATGCGGTTTCGATGAACTGCCCTTAAAAGCAGACTGTCCTGTATGCATGCTTCCCAAATTTACCAGGTCTTTTTTGGGTTCTATCTTTGCTGATGAAACAGGACGGACAGGTTTTATGGAAGAATTATTAAGCGGGTGCCCGTGTGTTGATGGTTCAGATATGGTGGTCTGCCTGGCATTCTGAATAATTGGTTTTTCAGAACCGTCTTCCTCAGGTTGAGTTGACCTGATTGCGATCCGGTGCATCCCGGATTTTTCCTGTTCTATAAAAGTTGATGGACCATTTCTCTTTTTACTAAAGAAGGTTGATACCACTACAAGGAAGACTGCCATTACCAGGAACCAGGCTACACCGCCTAAAAATTCTCCCAATAGTGATCGCATAATATCTGCCAGCCCCCATCCAAGCAGACCTCCAAATTTACCTGACTCGGCGGCGTTGATGTCGTAGCCTGATAATGCAGCCAAAAATGCCATCAGACTGAACAATACCCCTTCTACAATAATCACCTGCCAGAAGTAACCTCCAGGCATATGTTTCTTTTTCCGCAATCCAATAAAGCCAAGATACCCTGTTGCGAGAATGAGTATCGTTGCAGTCCAACCAAACCATCTTTTCAAAAACGCGGACCATGGAGAAAGGAGAATGCCGCCTGTCAGATTTAAAATTGCGAGCAAAGATAACAATGCAAACAGCACCAATAAAATACCAAAGATTTCCTGGCTATATCGACCAAAATGTGTAAAAATATCAACCAGCCCATCCATACCTTTGCGGAATGGTTGAGAAAACTCACTCCAGGCATTGGATGAAGCTGGTTTTGGATAATTTGTTTTTGATTTTCGATTGACTGGCTTTACCGGCATAAAATTTAATCACCTTGCAAGCATAATCCAATTCTTTTCTTCTCTGGATCTATGTGCAAGATTTTTACCGAAACACAGTCATCTTTGTGCAGAATGGATTGAAGATCCGAAAATGCTTCTGTCATTTCAATGGTGGATATGTGAATTAAACCTTCCACACCTTCTTTGAGTCTGGCAAATGCCCCAAATTTGGTTACATGTGTGATCTTGGCTGAAATTACATCTCCAACCATGTATATATCCTGTATCGAATCCCAAGGATTCTTTTCAAGCCTTTTATAACTCAGAGCTATTCGGGCATTTTCTTCCGAGATACTGATCACCTGAGCTTCAATTCGCTGCCCAACACATAAAATATCTCCAGGATATTGAACCCTTCCCCAGGATAGTTCAGATACGTGAATCAAGCCTTCAATTCCACCCAAATCTACAAAAACCCCAAAGTCGGTGATGTTTGTCACGGTACCGGAGACCACATCGCCCGGGTGGATATTCGCAAAGATGCTTTTTCTTTTGCCTTCCCCAGCTCTGGCTGCCCGTTCAGAAAAGACAATCCTCTCTTCTTGCGGTACAAATTCGATTATTTTGACCTGGATGTCATTATTTACATAATCACATAGAATGGTTTTCCGTTCATCATCACCCAGTGTGCATGGGACATCAGCCAGGTGAGAAACCGGGACGAATCCCTGTACACCTTCACCTTGAACGAGCAACCCACCGCGATTATTTCCAACTACCTTCAGGGTAAGGATGGCATCGTCACGAAAAACCTTTTCAAGTTCAATCCAGTTGTTCCTTTCATTCGAGATAGGCGCAATCCGCCTGATCCCTTCCTGAGAAGAATTCAATTGGTACTGATCTTCCTCCATGAGTATTGAATTCCACCACCCCTCATCCAACGGACGGTTACCATTATCAGATTTCTCATCAAAATTATTAAGAACCATAATCTCCTCCCCGAGATTATTTGGATTCTACCTGATTTTCCATATCAAGGATAGCTTTTGCCACCGCTTCTATAGCAACACGTTGTTTTCGGTATAAATCTGCCTCAGACATCGCTAATTTTTGTGCTACTTCGCGGACTTTTTTCCCTTGAATGAATTTCATCTCCAGAATGTTATATAGAATCCATTCCCCTGTATATTTCCGGTCCCCTTCCGGTTTAACCTGATCAATTGCCTGGCGCAGTATCCCCCGCAGGACATTCACCGGGTTTTGATCATTTGTTTGAGCAGCCTGGTTTACCAGACTTAATTTAAGGAGTGGGTTATCAGATAACTTTGGGCCACCCCAAAAATGCGTTAAGGCATCCTTTACCATATTCGTCACTTCCGGTGGAACGGAATAATCAGATTCAATCAGCTCATCAACGTTAGCAAAGCGTGTTTCTGCCCTCATCGTCTGAAATTGTTGAACACGGGGATTAATACTCTGCAACATACTAAATATCCCGGCTTGAAGCGTTCGATTTTGCAATGCGGTGACAATCCTTGCTGAAAGCGTTTGAAGCATTGGCTGATCTTCCACCTTTATGGTATCGTGATCCATTAATTCCAATCCCAATAATCCGATAAGTTCCCTTTTCTCCTCCCATGTGCTCCAGAGGGGAACCAGTGTATATCCATTCCACTGGATAATCTCTTTCGGTTGATTCTCCACATTCGCCAAATCTAAAAAACTAGGTGTAAACAATTGAAGATCGTTATCCTGAAACTTCCCCATTTTTACAATCAGCGACATACTGATTCCATCTAAAGAAGCAATGAAGGATCGTTTAGCCTGAAACCTGTCACTAATAGCGGCAAGAACCGTTTCAAGGAACTGGCGTAAGTCATTCCTCGTCATCAAACGATCCCCCATATCCGTGATCAGATCAATTTCTGCCCGATCATTTCCATAGAATAACCATCTTTCCCAGTATGGAGCCAGCAATGTGACCATATATTCTAAAATGATGATCGAAAAAACCATGAGAACTGGTATCCAGATGTCTAATGGAATACCTAAATTCGTTACTGCTCTGCGAAGTACTGTCGTCAATCCGAGAACAAAAATCGCGGTAACAGGACCTCGCATAATCCATTTGAACAAACGTCTTTTTACAACCCGGTCTGGCCAGCTAACCCCAAAAAATGAAACAGAATAAGCCATCCCCACAATCAACCCGCCAGTTAAAAGGTTATTCATCATCACCGTAAACCAATAGATCAGATTGTGGGCTGTTGAAAACGCAGAACCATAGAGTAAATATGGGATCGAACCAAGCACCGGAGCTAAAGCGCCTGTAATCAGATAGGCTATTCTCCTGCGGGTTGTCGGTGTTGTTGTCCGCTTGTATGCCCGGGTAAAGTTAATCCAGCTGGCTATCATACTGAATACATAATAAATAACAAATGCAGCCATGAGTAATTGCTGCAATAGCAAAGTTACAGTGCTCTCACCTGAACCAATCTCACCTAAAAACCAGCTAGCTGGAATTACGAAAAGGAATCCAAAAGAAATCAGATACGTAATACGAATAGCCCAGCGCCTTTTCCCACGGCTTGGTCGCCCTGTGGTAGCAAGAATTGCATCTGAGAAGTGTAAATAAACCGGTGGTAAGAAAACCATTCCAAACCATTGCATCCGCAACCAGAATGCAATTTCTGATTCAACCTGTGTAGTGCTACCAATCGCATCTGCTGTAAATATGATCACTACACAGACCAGGATTAACGAAAAGGATCTTGTGACCCGTTCTTTTAGATTTAATCCTGTCATGTAAAGCAATAGAGAAAAAGCGGTAATTGCAATACCAGCAGCCAAAATTTGGCTGATGGTTCGAATTACAACCATGAAACCGGTGAGCCAACTCATATTATTTCCTGCGCCAAATGGGTATTAGATCAGAAAGTGCGAAAAGAATATTGCTATATCCTGGTTTGCATAGAAATGATCGTTGTACCCACAAAATTCAAATCCCATCTTCCTGAATAAGTTGATGGATGGAATATTCTTTGATTGCATATCTACAATCATTCTTTTTATTTGCTGCTGGGTAGCCCACTCTTCTCCCGCCATAATCAATGCAGTTGCAATTCCCTGATGGCGATAATTCGGACTCACAGCCAGATCAGTTATCCAACCTGAAAGTGGAGCCAGATCAGTGGAAATACTGATATATGCCACAGGTTGCTTTTCGGTGATGGCTACAAGTAAGGCATCCCGGTGAATCCAGTCTTTCATCATTCGTTTGGTTGAGCGAGGATACTCAACTTTAACAGACCGGGGAAGACGATTTTCCCGAAAATTGATCCCTATATACCGCTCTTCATTAATAAAATCCAGTTGCCATACATGATCTGTATGGTAACTGTGATCAAGTTCCATAAGTTTTGGGATGTCTTCAATAACTGCGGGGCGAACTTGAATTTGCGGCATATGTTCCTGCTACTCTTTAGTTTGCTTCTTTGATTTTAATCGATATCTGACAAGGTTGCTGTGCTTCGCCTTTATTATTGGTCACAACTAATCTGAGAAAATAATCTCCTGGTGTTAAAGATGTTGTATCCCAAAAACCGAGTGTAGCATTTGTGACGAGTGTATTCCCTGCCTGAATCGTGTTCCAAAGACTATTATCCTGAGAATACTCATATTTGTAAAATCCAAAATCAGTTGTATTTACTGTACCTTTTAATTCTACTCGTCCACTTATTTCATCATCCTGACCTGGTTGGAGCCATTCCACCTGGTTGGGGATACATCCGCCCATGTCGCCACCACCCGCATCCCATGGAAGAACAGTTTCATTAAATCCGCTGTTGGCTAGTTCAACCGCATCAATGGGTATTTCTGTGGGTGATAGATCCAAAGTAGGTGTTGGCGCAAAAGCCAATGTTGGTAAGGCAACATGCGCATATGAGACAATCATAAATTCACTCAGGATGATCAAAAGAAGAACGGTCAACGAAGATGAATGTTGAACAATTTTGTGCTTAATCCGTTCTCTTTCCATTCCAAATAACGTTCCACGATACTCGCGGATTTCTTTAAGCAGTTTTCTGAGAACGAGAAATATCACGAATCCAAGAATTACGTAGATCCAAATTTCAGCAGCTTTTAAGAAACGATATACCTCTACGACCATCGTTATTTTTTCTCTACATCCATTAAAGATGAATATCAATTACTCGAGATTGTTTAGAACCCCGCGGACTATCTTTTCCAGTTTTGGGACAATAACCTGACCCGCTTCCAGGACTTCTTCGTGGGTGGTGAGTGTATTACCATCAAGATTCGCCTTATTACTGATGCCGGAGATCCCTAAAACCCGCGTTCCTCCATGTCGGGCGACTGTCACTTCTGGAACTGTGGACATGCCTACTGCATCTGCGCCTATTGCGCGAAGGAAGCGAAGATCTGCTGGTGTTTCAAACGAAGGACCAGCTAAACCTACATATACTCCCTCCTGCATATGGATCCCTTTATCAGAAGCAACTTCTCTGGTCAATTGGATCAGTTTTCTATCATAAGCCTGGCTCATGTCTGGAAAACGGGGACCAAGATCATCCATGTTGGGTCCGCGCAACGGATTCAAACCGCCCATACCAATCATATTGATATGATCCGTGATTAACATCAGATCACCGGGGGAATAATCAGGGTTGATTGCTCCGGCTGCATTGGTTACCAGGAGAATTGGTATATCCAAACGTTGCATCAGGCGGATAGGCAGGGTGATCACATCCATCGGGTATCCTTCATAGTAATGGACACGTCCTTGAAGAACCATGACCGCTTTCCCTTCAAGCTTTCCAAACACGATCCTACCTTCATGACCCTGAACAGTTGACTGTGGATAACCGGGCAGTTCAGATGCACGCACGACGGTTGCTTCCTGGACAGATTCAGCCAAACCACCGAGACCAGATCCTAATATCATTCCAACGAGCGGAGTATAAGATACTTTAGTTCGAATAATCGCTGCAAGATTGTCAATTTCTTCCAGGGTTACAAATGAATCTTTCTTCATTTTTTTATCCTTATTGGAGATTATTCTGATTTTATTATTAAATAGTAATTTAAAAACATTATAGCAGAGATGTGCAGGCAAAATTATATGTGCAACTTCATGACACTGGTAAATGCATCAACAACCTTATTGATATCTTCATCTTTGATCCAGTAATGTGTAACCAGTCGGAATTTGCGGGGAGAGACTACCCCCACCAGAACCCCCAGGGGTTTGAGCGCAGCAGCGAAATCAGCTGCATTAACTTTAACTTCATCCGTCAGACCCATGAATATCATATTCGTATGAGGACTACCGGGATCGAGTAAGATGCCGTGAATTTGAGATAGTTTTGCGGCTAAATTACGTGCGCGGGTATGGTCTTCCTCCAGACGCTTCGTCATTTTCTCTAAAGCAATAAGCCCCGCTGCAGATAAAATACCCACCTGACGCATTCCACCCCCGGCTTGCTTACGCAAACGCCTTGCTCTGGCAATGAAATCTCTATCACCGCATAAGACAGACCCAACCGGAGCGCAAAGACCCTTACTTAAACAGAAGGTCACAGAATCCACGCCTTTGCACAATTCTTCTGCCTCTACCTTCAGGGCAGTGGCTGCGTGAAATAACCTTGCACCATCCAAATGGAGCTTTAAACCTTTTTCATGAGCAAAGTCAGCCACCTGATCTGTATAATCAACGGTCAAAGGTACGCCCCCACACCTATTATGGGTATTCTCCAGAACAATCAGTCTGGAAATTGGCGCATGAATATCATTCGGGCGAATGGCAGAGCGGAGATCATCCATGGCAAACGTACCATCCGGCTGGTTTTGGAGAACATATGGATGAACACCACCCAAAGCTGATATACCCCCTGCTTCAAAGAGGAAGGTATGCCCCAGGTTACCCACAATTGCTTCATCACCACGTCCACAATGTGCAAGCACTGCCAGTAGATTCCCCATAGTTCCAGAAGGAACAAACAATCCCGCTTCCTTACCAAGCATAAATGCTGCTTTTTCTTGCAGCAGATTAGTTGTGGGATCTTCCATATAAACATCATCACCCACATCTGCTCTCGCCATTGCTTCCCGCATCTCAGGAGTAGGTAGTGTAACTGTATCTGAGCGTAGATCAATAAATTGCATTGTTCCCTCTTTCAACTTAGTTTCTTTAGCACATCTGCCAGATCGGCAGGTAGAGGAGCTTCAAACGTACGGGCAGTTGCATCACCCGGGAAAGTTACCGTAATTCGGGCAGCGTGTAAAAAATGTCTGTCCAGATCTATCGAAGGCTTTCTGTATCCATAAACTGTATCAGCGACAATTGGACATCCAATAAATGCACAATGCAGGCGAATTTGATGTGTTCTTCCTGTACGGGGATGCATCTCAAGTAATGTATGCTGTAAATACTTCTGTACTGTTTTATATTCTGTCACAGCCTGACGCCCCTTCTCAGCAGGAACGATTGCCATTCGCTGCCGGTGAGATGGATCTCGACCAATAGGAGCATCTATGATCCCTTCAGGTGTGGGAGGATTGCGGTCAACCAATGCAAGATAAACCTTATCTACTTTTCGTTTCTTAAATTGATCTTGCAGGTATTGAAGGGTCCGGTCATCTTTTGCCATCATGATGATCCCAGATGTATTTTTATCCAATCGATGCACTACACCCGGGCGGCGCTCCCCAGATATCCCTTCCATATCAGGTGCATGTGAGAGTGCGGCATGCACAAGTGTCCCAGAAGCATGTCCGACAGAAGGATGAACCACTATGCCTGCAGGCTTATTAATAATCAAAACATGGTCATCTTCGTAAATTATATCCAGCGGGATATCTTCAGCCACCAACTCAGTAGATACCGGATCTGGAATGCTCATCTCTACTTTATCGCCATCTTCCAGCTTAATCCCTGTTTTTGTTGGGACTTTCCCATTTAACAGAACGCAACCAGCATCTATCAGACGCTGGATCCGTGTCCGGGTCATTTCCGGGTTCATTGAAACCAGGAAAAGATCCAACCGTTCCTGATCATTTCCTGAATAATTATAAATTTTGTGAGTCACCGCCATGCGGATTCTCCTCCAGCCTGTTTGCAGTAGCGGAATTAGATTCTATTATCTCTTTGTTCTTTTCCTGGCGTTTGTCGTGGATCCACACGCCCAGAATTAATACAGCTACACCAACCGATATGGATGCATCGGCAATATTAAACACGGCAAAATTACCCACAGAAATAAAATCGATCACATGACCTATCATTAGCCTGTCGATCAAATTGCCAACTGCTCCCGCAAACTGCATTCCTAAAGCTAAACGAAGAATGGGATCAGTGCGGGGTATCTGTGGATAGTAGTACAAAATCGCCAAGGAGACAATCACCGCCAGGATAGCGAAAAAAACATTATTTCCCTGGAACATTCCAAAAGCAACTCCGGTATTATTCCAGTGAACCAGACGGGCATAAGGCGCCAGCCACTCCCAGGGCATCCAGCTTTCGCCATACGGAATGTACTTCAATATCAACGACTTGGTCCATTGATCAAGGCTGATGAGAATGATGGCTGTAATGATAAGTAGATCGAATTTTTTCCAAAACCGCATGTAATGAACCTCCGGGTGACTCTGTGAATGAATTTTACCATGAGGGAGGTTTTATCCACTCAGCTGCCTGAGTATTTGTACTTACCATTTATTTATTTTGAAGTTCTATCCCAAATCCAGCTGATGCGATGCCCGGTATTGTGACCGGTAGTTTTCCGGTAATCGGTTTTTTCCCAAAAATTGCTTTTGCTACAGCCTGAAGAGAGGGATCTAATAGCCCATAGGTACAAAGATAGCAGGGTGCATCGGGAAATTCCACCAGGTCATATGGTAATCGTAAACTTACAATAATTACCGGTTTTCCACTAGCTAATACTTGTTTGACCAATGCTGTTTGAGACGGATTGGAGCAGGCATTTATTGTCCCAATGATGATGTGTTTGGATGTTTGTATCAATGATAAAACTCGATCGATCTCTTGATCATCAGGATAGTGGGATATTTTTATTTCATCTACGCAATCATGGTGATTGCGGATTGCACCAGCGAGAGAGGTGCGCAAGTAAGATGAAGTATCCGCAGGGGTCAGATCATCTGTTTCGGGCATGATAACAGCAATTCGGTCATCCGGTTCAGGGCGGAAGGGTATTTGATGCTGATCATCCCTGACAAGAGTAATGGCTCTTGAAGCGATCTGATTTGCTATACTTTGATGGCTGGTACAGTTCAAGATACTCAGATCAACCTTTTCTATCGATAGGAGATTTTCCTTAAGTTTCCTTATCCGAATATCAGATAACTGAATACTTTTGGCATCCAGTTTTCGCTCTTGGCAGGCATTTGACAAGGAATGATATACATTTTTCTGATCCTGCAGGTTGCCTGTCAGCAAGAGGAGATCTACCCCTGCAGCAATTGCTTTAACAGCTTCATTTCCCAGGTTATCCCCCTGTGCGATTGCCTTCATATCCATCGCATCAGTGATAATTACGCCATCGTAATTCAGGGTATTCCGTAATTGTTCGGTGATAATTTTTTTTGAAAGGGTTGCAGGTATCCCTTCTTGCCCTTCGATGACGGGAAGGGAAAGATGAGCTGTCATCATCATTTTCACGCCTGTATGAATTGCAGATCGAAAAGGTTTAAATTCAATTTCATTCAGGCGCTTACTTCCATAGGGTAACCTGGTGATACCATAATGAGAATCACCAGAGGTATCCCCGTGACCCGGGAAATGTTTGGCTGTCGCAATTATCCCGATTGACTGAATACCCCGAATCATCGCTGCAGAGAGAGCAGCCACTTTATCTGGATCTTCTGAAAATGAACGAATGCCTATTACGGGGTTGTTGGGGTTAATATTCACGTCACAAACCGGGGCATAGATTACATTAATTCCCAGGGCTGCCATTTCACGTCCAAGCACGATTCCCGCCTGGTAAGCTAAATCCTCAGAATTTGTTGCCCCAATTGCCATATTGCCAGGAAGTTGAGTCACGCCCTCCCCTATGGACATCAATTGCCCACCCTCCTGATCTGTAGCAATGAACAAAGGGGGTATTCCTGCATCAGAAGCCAAGTCTTGCAAGGTGCGGGCCAAGGATAACACTTGCTCGGGGTTGTCAATATTCAAGTGACGAAATAACGTGTATCCTGCCGGTTTAACGCTACGCAGGATTTGTTCATGCTCTGGTGGAACAGTTCCTTTTCCGGGAAAAGCCAGCATCATATGCTGACCCATCAGAATTTCAGATGACATCATCTATCCCTTTAAACCTGAAATAACGACACTATCCAAAATAAAACGTTGCGCAAAGAAAAAGATCACAATTAATGGGATTGTTGTCAGAACCGCTGCAGTCATAATGGTTGGCCATTGCTGTACCGTAAGATTAATATTGTAAAGTGTGGATACAAAAACCGGCAAAGTATAAAGATCAACTGTTTGCAAATACATTAATGGCGCTAAAAGGCTGTTCCATAAACCTACGAAAATAAAAGTGGCTACGGTAGCCAGTGGCGCTTTTATCAATGGCATGATTACTTCCCAGAATATCTGGATATGATTTGCGCCATCTACAAATGCAGACTCATCCAATTCTTTGGGTATCTGCGCCATAGATTGCCTGAGCAAAAACACCATAGCTGCGCCACCCGCAAAGAAGCCCGGAATAATGATTGGATTAAATGTCCCTACCCAACCCAGTTTGTTGAAGAAAACATATTGCGGTACGATCAATGCCTGCGGAGGGATCATCATCGTTGCGAGCATCAGGAAAAATACAATATTTCTACCTGGCCATTGAAGCCGGCTGAAAGCATAAGCTACCACAGCAATCGAGATCAATGTGCCAGCCAGAGCCAATGTGGTATAGAAAACGGTGTTGAAATAAGACCTCAAAAAATCTGAGTTTTGAAAGATTGCCAGATACGCCTGTAAAGTGGGTTTGGCAGGCAGCCAGATAATACCCGCTGAGTTTGTTTCTTCAAGGGTTTTTAAAGATGAGGATATCATCCAGAACAAAGGAAAAATCATAACAAGAGTAGATCCAGTCAAAACAAGATATAACAAAACTCTTTGAAGAATATGCCAGTATTTTTTCATCCTGCCACCTAATAAAGATCGTAGGTTACCCAGCGATCCTGCATTTTAAACTGGATAAAAGTGACGATAAGAATAATTACCAGAATGATCCATGAAATCGCAGAGCCATAGCCAATTTCAAAGTGTCTGAAACTAGCCTGCCATAAATAGTAAACCATGGAAATTGCAGACGGAACCAAAGGTTGATTATCGCGATAAAGTACATAGATCGGTTCAAATATTTGCAGTGAGTTGATCATTCCTACAATCAGGTTGTAGAAAATATATGGTGTCAATAATGGAAATGAAATCTTCCAAAAGCGTTTCCATGAATTTGCGCCATCTACTTCAGCTGCTTCCTGCAATTCTCTGGGAATATTTTTCAAACCAGCCAGAAAGATTAACATCATTGCGCCACATCCCCAAATCATTAAGAGTACAACTGACATTTTTGACCATAACGGGCTTTGCACCCAGAGTGGTACACGGTTTTCTGCAGGAAAACCAGCTTCAATCACTTTAAGGAAAAGATTGAACTTGCCATTACTGATTCCTAAAAAGAATGCTGTAATGATTTCTTGAATGTAGATCGTTCCCCGTACCAGGTAACCAAAAGGTGGAAATAATTGCGTTATTGATCGGATAATTTGATTGATGATCCCTGTACCAGTATTTAACATTAATCGCCATGCTAATAACACTGCCGTATTAAACCCGAGTATGACCGGTAGATAAAAACCCATCCTGAAAATATGCGACCCTCGAAGTCTTTGGTTTAATAGAACAGCCAAAAGTAATGCAAATCCCATCTGGAGCGGTAAACCAATCACTGTTAAATACAAAGTGTTTACTACCGAGGCTCGAAAACCATCATCTTTAAAGAGGAGATTGTAGTAGTTTTCCAACCCAATCCAATTTGCTGGTTCTGTGGAAATTACCCGGTAATCAGTAAAACTCCAATAGAGTGAAAAGCCCATTGGAATCAGAACAAAGATCAGAAAGCCAACTATCCAGGGAGAAGCAAATAAATAACCTGCAAATGTATTTTCCTGTTCGCGCCGGGAAGCTCCCATTTTTCTGGAAATAAACTTAGCCAGAGAACCTAAAAGGTAAGCTGAGATAATGATAAAGATAATTGCGACAAGAGCAGAAAACAGGGCATAAATATATGGGCTTTGTTTCACAAATAACCCTCCCGTGCTTAACCTTACATGTAAAGCCTTTTCAAAAAACAGTAAATATATTTTATAAATGAAGTTGGATGGAAATCCATCCAACTTCATTAACTTCAGTGTAGTTCTTACTTACCCAATGCAGATGAATACTCAGACTGGATTTTTTCAACGACTTCTTCAGGAGTCAATTCTTCAGTAATAAGTTTGCCAAGAGCATCTTGCATGATGGTGGAGAGCTTTGCTGCTTCTTCGATTCCGGCAAAACCAACGCCATATTCAGCAGCCAGCTCTGCTTCGCGTTTGAGCTGCGGTGATTCGGTAACATACCCATACATCGCATCATTGCGGGCAGGGATGAGGCTCATGGTTTCATTCCATTTGTGATTAGCTTCCTTTGAGAAAGCCATCTTCAACCACTCAGCTGCCAGTTCTTTGTTGGTGCTGTAATCAGCAACTGCAAGCCAGTCATTGAATGCCAAAACAACTGGTTTACTCCCGGCGAAGTTATCAGGATCGCCAAAGAATGGATCAATGCTGACATTTTCCCAGATCGGACGGTCAAATGCAGGTGCAGCCCATCCAGAGTGTGCCAGACAGACAGCGCCATTATCCGTTTGAGTTTCATCATTAACATCAATCACAGAGCCCTGACCGACTGGTAGAGCGCCAACAGCATTAGCTGCGGGTCCATAGATTGCCTGGCGAAGGTCATATACAAATTGTGTGGTTGCCAATGCTTCTGGGGAGTCAAAGTTAGGAGTTCCATCAGCTTTGTAGAGCTGTCCACCCACAGAGTAATAGACCAGGAGCCACCATTGCCAGTCTGCCATAGAGCCGGCATCCACAGGTACCAAAGCCTGCTGCGTGAGAGAATTTGTGGCCGGATCAATGACTGAGAGCTTTGTGGCAAAATCTTTCCATTCAGCAAAATTCCTGGGAGTACCGGTAGTCCATCCACCTTTTTCCATCAGGTCGGTACGGCAAAATACATAGCGCGGAGCAGTGAAGATGGGTAAGCCGCGAATTTTCCCTTCGTATTTTGCATTTTCCAGAGCAGGGCCAAAATTCTTAATATCAGACCAGGCAGCTTCGCCCAGGTATTCTTCCATATCAGCAAGGCTGTTGCCATAGAGTGTGTTCATTTCAGAACCGAGATTGATGATATCGGGGCCTTCTTTTGCAGCAAAGAAACCGCTGAATGTCGTGTCCCAGCCACTCCAGGTGCCTTCCGTGATCTCAACTTTTACACCGGGATGCGCTGCTTCGAATGCCGGATTTATCTCAGCTTTCAGCCATTCAATGGTTGCAGGTGTGTAATCAAGAAGGTATACTTTCAGTGTTGTTTCTGTTGCAGCGGGGGCTTCTGCTGGCGCTTCGGGTGCTGCAGGAGCCTCTGTTGCTACCGGAGCGGGTTCAGCAGGAGCTTCCGGTTGGGCAGGTTGTGCAGTTCCGCATGCACTTAAGATCAGTGAGAAAAGCACAAACAAAACGATCAATTTATTACGCATTGTAACTTCTCCTTCTAATTGTTTATTTGAATTGAAGTGTTACGAAAAAGCTGAATATCTAACTGGTAGATTCCTTCCTTTCTGCCGTTTTTATATCATTCGGCTCAAGCGTTCGTTTACTTCTTGAGAGAATTGATTTATCAAATTTGAAATAAATCCCGCAGGATCCAGTTGATCATCCAAAATCAGTGGCGTCAGATCCATACCGAAGGAAAGACCGGTATGAACATCCACACCATGAGATTCAAAATAGGTCGCGTTCGCTCTCCGTCTTGCGAGCGTTGCCAGATCATATCGTTTTCCACCACTGATCTGTGAATCAAATACACCTACCAAAGCAGCCTGCAAATTTTCCATTCCAGATAAGTCAAACGGTACTTTCGCTGAATCAACCATCCAATCAAGATTTCTCCATACTTCACATCCATACAAATGCCCGGGTCTTTCGGGTTTATCCAGCGATCGGATCGCCTGAATAACTCGTAAGACAACGCCTACATGGGTATCATGCTTATCCGCCATATTATGTGTGTATACAATTTCAGGCTGGGTGTTTTTTATGATTTCTGCCAGATCTTGAATCACATCAGGTACTCGAGCATCTTTTACTTGAAGGCTGGGATAATCGAGCAGCATCAGAGCAGAATATTCACCGATAAACGCGGCTTTCTTTTGTTCTTTGATCCTGACCAATCGCATTTCTTCATCAGAGTACTTCTCGTATATCCCATTGCGAGGAGATCCCCGTCCATCTGTAACCACAACAGCGGAGAACCATTTATCTGTTTTTTGGAAACACTCCAAAATCGGGCTAGCCGCCATGATTTCGATATCGTCCTGATGAGCACTGATTGCAAGGTGGGTTGTTCGTGATAACGCGGTTTCTTCAATGGAGTTATCTGGTATGTACAATTCCGCGGTTTGATTATGAAATTTCATAATTCCTCCACAGGATGAATTTTCGGTAGACTTGCTGCAGCAATGGATTGCCCCACACGCCTGCTTTTTTCATCCGGTAATGAGATTTTTATCCGGTCATGCAATTCGGGAAATTCTTTACAAAATACCTCATCCGCCTTACTCAATAAAATTTCCCCACCCGATCCTGAAGTGCATCTTCCAAGAATGAGAACATGCTGTATGTTGTAAAAATCGGCATAATGCGCAAGGGAGTAACCAAGATAAACGCCCATCGTCTCCCAAATACCTTTTGCAATGGGATCGCCACCTTCCAACTTTTCTTGAACCCATGCCAGATTTTCTGCATCAGTTATTCCCTGGGGAAGAGGCAGACCATGTAGAGATGCGAGCCTGAATACACATTGCTGAGATAGATAAGATGCACCGCATCCCCGGTCACCTGACCATTCTTCTTCGGGAGCTTCGGGAGAATAATCGACTGGAGCAAAGGATAGCTCATTCAGCCATCCCATAATGTGACCGGATTGATCGACATATCCCGCAGCTTCACTGGAACCCATGGCAATACCGAGTATCCCATTTTCACTTAACGACATTGAACCCGCCAGGGCAGTCACATCTCCATCGTTAATAATTACAAGAGGCACACCCATTTCCTCCTGGATTTTGATGAACAATTCTCTTACACGAGAATATTTTTCAGCTGGGATATTGCGGAATAACGAGGCAATCATGGGACGGTTTTCAATATAGATACCTGCCGAGCTTCCTCCAACCGCATCGACCTTGGGCAGGTATGCTGCAGCAGTATTCAACATTGTGCGAATTTCTCGATCATGATAGGCTGGATCATCATTTTTTCGGGGTTCCCAGATTACTTCTTCGCTATACACAACCGAACCATTTTTTACAGCACTTACTTTGCGATCTGATGCCCCCAGATCAAAACCTATCCGGCAGCCATCCAAATGACGTCCGATAGACTTTCCAGTTTCTTTCGCAGCAGGGGTATCATCTAACGAACACGAGATGACTTCAAATGGCTTTTCATAAACCTGTTTACTCATAAATTGATGATCAAAGTAACATTTCCCTTTAGATGAGTAAACCTGTTTTATCCGATCACCAATTTCCGATGCTCCTCCAATAAATACTCTAAACCCCCCACGCTGCCAGAGCAGGAATTTCACAATCCGCTCTACATAATAAGCATTCATCCAGGCATTGGGATGATTCAGCGAAAATATTCTCGTTTCAAAGCGGGAAACTTCCTCATGGTCACGCTCAATCGCAATAACAACAGGCTGACCCTGGTCTCCAACCATTCGTAGAAAATGATGGTTAGCCAGAACCGCTGGCTTAAAATTTTCATCCAGGGGAGGCTTTATCTGAGGGGAAATTAAAGGAATAACAGGATCCATAAATATCTACATTCTGGAAGAAAATAATAATGAATAATCATCCAGCAACATAAATGCGGATGAACCAAGAACACAGGCTTTAAAACCCAAATCACCAAACACCAGCCGGGTATCCGATGACAACCGTACAAGAGCTGATTGATTCATTGATTGGCGGATCTTATCCAACCAGCTTTCCCCAAACCGGTTCATATAACCGGTAAAGACAATTTTTCGAATATTCAACGTGCCAACCAGACTGGCAATCGATTTTCCCATAGCACCTGCAGCATCCGAGATTACTCTAACAGCTAACGGATCTGATTGGTCGTAGGCATCCCTGATATCATCCAGTCGCAATTCTTCTGTGATACCAGCCAGAATGGATTCTGGATATTCTTTCAGTAGATTATTTGCTCTCTGGACGATTGCCCGAGTGCTGGCAATGGTTTCCAGACACCCTTTCCTGCCACAACGGCACAACGGACCATTCTCATCAATCAGTATGTGACCAATCTCACCTGCTCCACCGCCATCCCCCTGAAATAAACGCCCATTGATTAAGATACCGGCGCCAATTCCATGTTTAACATTGATCACGATGACGTTTTCGTCAGAACGATAATTCCCACTGTAAACAAATTCCCCTATTGCAGTTGCCTGGCTGTCATTTAGGACTGTGACCGGTAATTGATACCGGTCTGATAACAGGCGAGCCAGTGGTACATCCTTCCAATTCAGGTTCACGGCATCCACAACAACACCGGCACGGGTATTCACCAGACCAGGAGTCCCAATTCCGATACCGACGATGGGGTTCCATTCTTTGCAACATAGTTGATCAAGGATTTCATATACGTGCGTAAGAGCTTGCTCTCCATCTGTCCCGGTAAATGGGATCTCGACCGTTTCCATGATCTCACCCCGCAAATTCACCACGGATCCAATAAAACGATCCTGAGCCAAATTGCAGCCAATCAAATAACGGGAATTTGCCTTTAGGACCAGGAGGATGGGATTCTTCCCACCACTGGATGAGCCATAACCTACTTCTTCCACTAAACCAGCTTCCATCAATTCTGATACCAGATCTGATACAGTCGCCCGGGTGAGCTGCGTCTGGCGAGCAATTTCTGCCCGGCTGATGGAAGCATGCTCAAAAACTGTTCTAAGCACCAGATCGCGATTGTGAAGTTTGGTAAGCTGATGGGTTGCCTTTTTAACTGACATACACGCCTTTAATCTATGTTTGTTTAGTGTACTTACAAAGTCTATTATATACAGCGTTTTTATAAATGCAATATATTTTAAGATTCAATTAATATTTTCTCTTTCGATAACTCCCTCACTTATCCTGTTATCTTCATCTATGGGTATAATTAACTATCCAAATACCAGAGGTGAATCATGCGCGCGATTGAAATTATCGAAAAAGTCAGAGATCGAATCCCCTGCTCTCAGGAGGAACTGGTCTTTTTCGTAAATGGAATCGCCGATGGCAGTATTCCTGACTACCAGGTCGCAGCATGGGCAATGGCTGTCTTGTTGAATGGACTTACTCCCCGGGAAACCACTGATCTTACCCTGGCAATGGCTAACTCAGGAGAGACTATTGATCTTTCTGATGTTGTCGAAATTGCAGTGGATAAACACTCCACCGGAGGTGTGGGCGATAAAACCACGCTTGTTGTAGAACCGCTGGTAGCCGCCTGTGGGTTACCCGTTGGAAAGATGTCTGGTCGTGGATTGGGATTCTCAGGTGGCACACTGGATAAATTAGAATCCATCCCCGGATATCGGACAGACTTAAGTAAAGAGGAATTTATCCATCAATTAAAAACTCTTGGCATTGTTCTCACCGGTCAGACTGGTGACCTGGCGCCCGCTGATGGGAAGCTCTATGCATTACGTGATGTCACCGGCACCGTTCAGTCTATTCCATTAATCGCTTCTTCGGTTATGAGCAAGAAGATCGCCGCCGGTGCTCAGGCAATTGTTCTGGATGTGAAGGTTGGGCATGGAGCATTTATGAAGAACGTTCAGGAAGCCCGAGAACTATCCAGATTGATGGTAGATATCGGGAAACTCAGCGGCAGGAAAGTAGCTGCACTCCTTTCAGACATGAATCAACCCCTCGGTGTAGCTGTAGGGAATGCTCTGGAGGTTAAAGAAGCCATTGATACATTACATGGGTCCGGTCCGGCTGACTTCCTGGAACATTGTCTGGTGGTTGCCTCCCATCTACTCACACTGGGTGGAAAAGCTGAAAATCTGGATGAAGCAAGGTCAATCGCCCAGAAGAAATTATCAGATGGATCAGCCTGGGAAATGTTCCGAAAACTGATCACTGCCCAGGGTGGTGATGTCAGTTACGTGGATCAACCCGAAAAGCTGCCTGTTGCCCCGATTATTGAGATGGTTTACGCAACAGCCGATGGTAATATTGCAGAAATTAACGCCCGGGTTGTAGGGGAGACTTCAGTCATCATGGGTGCCGGCAGGGCTAAAAAAGGTGACAAAATTGATTTTGCAGTCGGGTTTAGAATTTTACATAAAGTAGGGGATACCGTTAATAAAGGTGACCCTCTCTTTGAAATTCATGCACGTACCCCTGAATCTATGAAATATGCCAAAGAAGAAATTCTAAGCGCTTTCTCATGGTCCACTGAACCCGTCCAACCATTGCCTTTATTCTATGATGTGATCCTCGGATAAAATTCATCTGATTTCTACCCATAGAATACCCTGCAGATACGGGTATTCTGATATTTCTTTACCAAGGCACGATACTTGGAACGATATAATAGGATGATGAAAAAGCGGGTGCTCCCATTTACCTTAGTGCTATGTCTTAGCCTGCTGATTAGCGGATGTTTAACCCTGCAAACCTTTTTAGAAACAGGCGGTATGATCATCTATTCTTACGCTACCGGCACCGCTTTTGCTTTAACCCCGCCTACGCAAACATCCTCCCCCACCTCAACACCTACCTACACACCTACTTATACGCACACGCCAACCGCAACACGTACCCCAACACCCACATTGACCCCAACAAACACACCCACAGAAACTGCCTCCCCTACGAGCACGAATTCCCCTGAACCTACAGCAACTCCGTATTATTTTATCGGGGCTGGAGATATCAGTATGTGCAACCGATCCGCCCACTACGATACAGCTCTGCTCCTGGAAAAATATGATGGTGAAATTTTTACTGCCGGGGATAACACAAATGATGAAGGTTATGCTGAAGAATATAAAAATTGCTTTGCCCCGTCCTGGGGACGCTTTCTTTCCCGTATCCATCCTGTTCCCGGCAATCATGATTACCGGGTGAAGGAAGGCAAGCCGTATTATGATTATTTTGGAAAAAAGGCGGGAAAAAAGGGAGAAGGCTACTACAGCTATGATGTTGGTCCTTGGCACATCATTGCACTCAACAGTAATTGTGATTATGTTGGATGTGGACCTGATTCTGATCAATATAAATGGCTAAAAAGAGATCTTAAAGATAATTCATCCAGATGCACCATGGCAATCTGGCATCACCCGCGGGTGAGTTCTGCTCCTGAAGGCAAGGATAAAAGCGTGAAGTACTTCTGGGATTTGCTTTATGAATATGGGGCTGATGTTATCGTCAATGGGCACAGTCACATTTATGAGAGGTATGCTCCCCAAAATCCGGACCTCAAGGTTGATTATGAAAAAGGTATGGTCCAATTTATCGTTGGTACGGGTGGGGCATTTTTTGAGGATCTGAAAACCGTCCAGGCAAACAGTCAGGCGAAAATTACTCATACTTATGGAATTCTTGTTTTTGGATTGTATGAAGATCGTTATGATTGGGGGTTTCTCCCTGTGGATGGAGTAAGTTTTTATGATAGTGGAACGATGTACTGTCATTAGGGAGTCTCACTGGTGAATTTTACAAAAATATGTTTCTACTTCATATTCATCATTGTGATTCTTGCGGGGTGTACCCGCACCTCAACAGAAATTTTTCAATCCATCCCTGCCACTCCTCAACAAACAAATACTTCTACTGCAATTACTATAAACACTGCCACACCTGAACCTGTTCCAACATCCACTGATACCCCGGTCCCAACAGCAACACCAGCCATCCTTCTGGGTGCAGGTGATATCAGCATTTGCGGACAAAAAGGTGATGATGAGACTGCCTTACTTCTAGAGGTAGAGAATGGTGAAATCTTCACTGCAGGTGATAATTCAAACGAAGATGGGTTCATGTATCAATATCAAAAATGTTTTGAACCATCCTGGGGAAAACACATGGATAGACTTCATCCCGTGCCAGGTAACCATGATTATTATGGAGACGATGGCAAATCTTACTATGAGTATTTCGGAGAAAGAGCCGGTCCATCGGGAAAAGGTTATTACAGCTACGATCTTGGAGCCTGGCATATCGTAGCTCTCAACAGCAATTGTGATTATGTAAGCTGTAGACCTGATTCCGCTCAACTCAAGTGGTTACGGGAAGATCTTGAAGCTAACCAAACCCAATGCACTCTCGCTTACTGGCATGATCCAATGGTTGGGTCGGCACTCCACGAGTATTACTATGGAGTATTACCCTTTTGGGAAGCATTGTACGATTATGGCGCTGAAATTATCGTAAATGGACACAACCACATTTTTGAAGTATTCTCACCACAAAACCCGGATTTAAAACCCGATTTAGAAAAAGGAATCACTCAATTCATTGTAGGTACCGGCGGAGCGTCTCACTATTCCTACACAGATATCAAACCAAACAGCATTATTCGCGATAACACTTCTTTTGGAATAATTAAATTCAATTTATTTGAAAACCGATACGAATGGGAATTTATCCCGGTTGATGAAGGTGGTTTTACTTCCACGGGTAGCGGCTTATGCCATTAAGTTAATAAAAGCTTCCATTGACGATGTTTTCGCGTTATGGCATAATCTACTGAAAGCAAAGATCGAAAAGAGTAAACCTCATCCACTGAGCAGCGATTCCGGAAGTGGTGAAAGCCGGAAAGTAAGATGAAGTTGAAAATCCTTCGGGAGCTGCAACCTGAACAGCAATAGCCCAGTAAGTGCGCCGGGATTGTCTCCGTTAAATTGACAGTGATTTCTCCAGATTACCGGTTAAATCATTAAGGTGTCCGAATAAATCGGGAACCAGGGTGGTACCGCGAGAATAAGATCTCTCGTCCCTGATGGGATTGAGAGTTTTTTTTATTTATAGATGCAAATATCCTTATGGAGGATAAAGAATGAGTTTTAAACCTGTTTCACCCAAGCTGGATGTTGTACAGATGGAAGAGCGGATGCTGCGTCACTGGAAAATGTACAACATTTTTAAGCACACTGAAGAACTACGACAGGGATGCCCGGAGTATGTCTTCTTCGAAGGACCTCCCACTGCAAACGGTAAACCGGGTGTTCACCATGTGCTTGCCCGGGCATTCAAAGATATTTTTCCCAGGTATAAAACCATGCGTGGGTATCACGTCACCCGGCGGGGAGGATGGGATACCCATGGTCTTCCGGTAGAAATTGAAGTAGAAAAGAAACTGGGCTTTACAAATAAACAGCAAATAGAAGATTTTGGTATCGCCAAATTTAATGAACTCTGCCGTGAGTCAGCTTTCACATACATTCAGGAATGGGAGAAACTCACTGATAGAATTGGATTTTGGGTAGATCTGGAAACGGCTTATGTCACCTTTCGTAATGAATATATCGAGTCGGTATGGTGGATCCTGAAGAATTTTTGGGATAAGGACCTCCTGTTCCAGGGTTTCAAAGTTGTTCCTTATTGCCCGCGCTGTGGTACACCATTATCAGATCACGAAGTTGTCCAGGGATATCGAGAGGCGAAAGATCCATCCATCTTCTTCCGCCTGCCCCTGGTAGATAAACCCGGGACATCGCTACTGGTTTGGACAACAACCCCATGGACCCTACCTGCGAATGTGGCTGTGGCTGCACATCCAGATGTTGATTATGTGACAGTTGAGCGAAAATTGCCTGAAGGCGGCTCTGAAAAGCTGATTCTTGCGCAAGCATTAATCGAAAAAGTATTCAGAGACGAAGAAGTTACTATTGTTGATACTTTCAAGGGAAAAAGTCTGAAAGGCAAGAAATATCAACCTTTGTTTACTTTCCTCCCGCCTGAGAAACCTGCCCATTACGTGGTTAATGCTGATTTTGTAACCACTGAAGATGGTACCGGTCTGGTCCATATCGCTCCCGCTTTTGGTGCAGATGATATGACTATGTCAGAGAAGTTTGATCTACCTGTGCTGCAAACGGTCGCCCCTGATGGAACCTTCATCAAAGAAGTCCGACCATGGAGCGGTGTATTTGTCAAAGAAGCGGATCCTTCAATTTCTAAAGATCTTGAAGCGCGTGGGTTGCTTTTCCGTCTTGAAACCTACACGCATACCTATCCTTTCTGCTGGCGATGCCGTACTCCCTTGCTTTACTACGCTCGAAAAACCTGGTATGTACGGACGAGTAAATATAAAGAGAAGCTAGTCAGTCTGAATGAAAACATCAATTGGGTTCCTGGACATATTAAAAACGGCAGGTTTGGCAACTGGCTGGCAAATAATATCGACTGGGCGTTAGGGAGAGAACGTTATTGGGGTACTCCCCTGCCTGTCTGGGAGTGTGAATCCTGCCACCATCAGGAAGCAATCGGATCTGTTCAGGATCTCTCGCAGAAAACCGGACGGGATTTAAGTAAACTGGATTTGCATAGACCCCATGTTGATCAAGTTCACTATCCATGTCCAAAGTGTAATGAAACGATGACCCGGGTTCCAGAACTGATAGATGTCTGGTTCGATTCCGGTTCTATGCCGGTAGCCCAATGGCATTATCCTTTCGAAAACCAGGAACAATTCAAAAAACACTTCCCGGCTGATTTTATTTGCGAAGCGGTGGATCAGACTCGAGGGTGGTTCTATTCTCTACACGCCATCAGTACCATGCTTTTTGAACAGGAATGTTTCAAGAATGTAATTTCCTTAGGTTTGATCCTAGATGAAGAAGGCTTGAAGATGTCAAAGACCAAGGGCAATATCATTGAACCCTGGTCGGTAATCAATGCGCATGGGGCTGATGCTTTCCGGTGGTGCCTGTACACTGCCAGCCCTCCCGGACAGGAAAGACGATTCTCGGCAGATATGGTCGGGGAAGTTGTCCGCAATTTTACATTGACCTTATGGAATACCTATTCCTTCTTTGTCACCTACGCCATGTTGGATAACTGGACTCCTGATCCAGCTATCCAACCGCAATACAGCGAACTGGATCGCTGGCTTTTATCCTATTTGAACGCTTTGATTAGAGATGTAACGGCAGCGTTGGATAATTATGATGTTACCGGAGCAACCCGTCCGCTGGAAAACTTTGTAAATCAACTTTCCACCTGGTATCTCCGGCGCTCCCGCCGCCGCTTCTGGAAGAGTGATGCAGATGCAGATAAACAAGCTGCATATGCCACCCTATATACCGCTCTGGTCTCCATCAGCAAACTTCTTTCGCCAACCATGCCGTTTCTGGCTGATGAGATTTATCAAAACCTGGTTCGCACGGTCGATGCAGATGCGCCCGCATCGGTTCATCTCACTGACTGGCCTGGATATGATGCCTCCTTGATCGATGAAATTTTAAATTCTGAGATGGCTCTTACGATGAAACTAGCTTCTCTGGGTCATGCTGCCCGAAATAAAGCAAATCGTAAGGTACGCCAACCGCTCGCCGAGGTCGCATTTTCAGTGAGCAATAACTTTGAACGCGGAGTAGTCACTAAGTACGCAGATATTCTGGCAGATGAATTGAATGTAAAACAGGTTCGGGTAATGGATGCTACTGGCGAAGCTGTATCATTTACACTGAACCCTCTTCCAAAGCAACTGGGCCAGAAATATGGAAAATTGTTCCCTGTTATTCGCAAAGCGATCATGGAGACGCCCGTTGATGATGCAGCCAGGAAGCTGCTTGCAGGAAATTCTATCCAGGTTGATGTGGAAGGACAGATTTTAGACTTGTATCCTGAAGAAATTGAAGTCCGTGCACAGGCAAAATCGGGATATGCCGTTGCTTCTGAAGGTGCATATCTGGCAGCCCTGGTCACAGATTTAACCCCCGCTTTAATCCGCGAAGGGTTATCTCGTGAATTTGTCCGCAGAGTTCAAGACCTGCGTAAACAAATGGATTTCGATATTTCGGACCGCATTGAAATTAAATATGCAGCAAGTACCGGCTTAGATGAAGCAGTCACAGATTATCGCGAATATATTATGGGTGAGACACTGGCTGTTATCATGGAAAAATCGGAAGGTGGTCCCGATTGGTTCCAGGACACCTTCGATGGTGAGACAGTAGCCATGAAGTTGACCAAGAAAATGTAAGCAAAAAATAATCCGGGTAAACCCGGATTATTTTTATTTTGCAATCATGTAAGCTCCAACCACGAGCGCGATTACTCCGAGTATCCGGGATAAATCTATCTGGCGTGTAATAACACCCAGCAATCCAAAATGATCGATGATGACTCCGGTTACAAGCTGACCAATGATAATCAGCGCCACCATCATAGTACTGCCCAGTCGCGGCAAGGTTACACTAATAGTAAGATAAAGTATCAAACCAAATACACCGGCAAAGAGCATATACCAGGGCAAAGTTTTCCAATCATGAATCCGTTCTCCACCGCGGATAAAAAGAAATAAGCCAGAAAACACCATCCCACTCAAATGGATCAGGAAACTGCTGGCGGTGCCGCCTATCTTTTGTCCCATTGCTCCGGCAATGGGCGATTGCAGCCCTACAGCAGTGCCGCCAATTAAACCGATAATCACAACAAGCCAGATTGCCATGGAATTGCTCCTCTACTGAGATACATATCATTTTACATTGTTATCAAATATTAAAAAACCAAGCTGCCTTGTCAGGCAGCTTGAAATTTTTGACTTTCATTGTTACTTTTTTAAAATTATCGTCAATTTTCTGTTAGGCTCTTCACCGGTGCTCTCCGTCATCACCTGTGGATGATCGCGCAGGACAAGGTGAATGATTCTACGTTCATTCGCCGGCATCGGTTCCAATGTTTGACGTCTTCCGGTAGCGATTGCCTGTTCAGCCATGCGTAATGCAAGCTGGGTCAGTTGTCGTTCCCGTCGACCACGGTATCCTTCTACATCAATCGTTAAAGGTACCCACTTTTCCAACCGCTTACCGACAATCAGGCTTGCTATATATTGCAATGAGTTAAGTGTTTCAGATTTTCTTCCAATCAGAATGCTTAAGTCACTGCCGGTAATTTCTACCAGAACAGAATCCTGTTCTTCATCTTTCCCATCTTCTAGAAAGGTAGAAGTGACCTGAGCTGAGATCTTCATCTGTTCCAACAGCTCACTGACGGTTTCTCTGGCTACCCGAAGGATAGGGTCTTCTACGTCAACAACAGGTTTATCGGCTTTTTCAGCTGTCTTTTTTTTCTCTTCGAGAACTTTCAGCATTTTTTCCGGCACTGGAATGCCTTCTTTGAGCACAAACTTAACCTTTGAAGGACGGGTACCCAGACCCAGAAATCCCTTGCTTCCATCATCTACAATTTCAACATCCACATCGTCGATGGATAATTCAAGATCAGCCAGACCTGTTTCAATGGCTTCTTCTACAGAAGCTGCTGTCACTTCAAACTCATTTCTTTGCTCTGACATCCTAACCTCTCATTTTATTTTGCTTTTTTGGCTTTTGAGGGTTTTACATTCACTACCTGAGGTTCAGGCTTTTTCAATCCTGGAATCAGGTTGTTGATATCCAATTTTCCAAGAAGTGCATATTGCATAATACCCACAAGGTTGCTTGCAACGAAGTACACCGCCAAACCGGAAGAAAAAGTTAAAGCCAGATAACCCATCAAGAAAGGCATATATAAGTTCATCATCTTCGACATTTGGGCACCCTGATCATTTGGCTGCGCAGAAGGCGGAGTCATCAATCTGGATTGCAGGAAGGTGGTCACTACAACGATGATTGCCAGAACGGGTATACCAAATGGCAGGAATGGCAGTTTTAAACTCTCAGGTTGTCCCAGGTTCATCCATAAGAAATGACTGTTGAGGGGGATGAGAGTTGCGACATCCAGAAACTGCGGGTAAATATGTCTGGTGAGGTTGAGGAGTTCAATAGGAGATGAAGCCAAACCCAACATGATACTCTGATAGAGCCCGATGATAATGGGGAATTGGATCAGTGTAGGAAGACAGGAAGCAAATGGGTTTACTCCTTTTTCCTTGTAGAGCTCCATCTGGACTTGAGCTAATTTCTCTTTATCATTTTTGTACTTCGTTTGTGCTTCGATCATACGCGGATCTTTTTGGATCTCAGTGACCGCGGTTGTTCCTTTTATCTGCTTAACTGTAAGCGGATGCGTAATTAAGCGGATAAGAATTGTGAATAGAATGATCGCCAGTCCAAAATTATTCCATACCAGGGTATAAATAAATAGAAGGACATTAATAAATGGTTGAATTATGAAAGTATCCCACATGCTCTAATCCTTTACTTGGGTACCTGGAACGCCCAGACCTGGTTTCCATTCTGGTCTAAAGCGGAGAGGATTTTATCTTTTGAAGTCGTAACACCCACCAAAGTGTACCCATTGGTGGAAACTGGCGAACCGTAAAGCTTTTCACTGATTGCAGGGCTGAGAATGACTTTACCATCATAACCAATGATATTCAGTACCCCATTTTCTGATGAAAAAAGGATCCGATCATCCTTAAGTAAAGCAGCACTGACTATGGCGCCAGCCGCCTTATACTGCCAGAGAGGTTGCTGTTTAGTTGCATCGAAAGCAACAAAATTACCTTCCAAATCGCCATAATATAGAACATTATCTTTGAGCATGGGAGTCGCCCAAATACCGTAATCAGAGGTATGCTTCCAGAGCTGGTTTCCAGTTTTGATATCCAGAGCAATCAGATCTCCACCAATGGTGCCAACATAAAGAGCTTTTCCTGGTTCAATGGATGGATTAGAAATCGCCGCCGATCCAAGATCAGAGCTCCAGAGCAGATTACCATCTTTCACAGAAAGGGCGTACATCTTGTGATCCATCGCTGACAAATAAATCACACCATCATCGAATGCTGGTTGTGCCCATAATGAGCTACTGGTTGTAAACTTCCAGATCAAATCACCTCTGGAGTCGAGGGCGTATAAAATTCCATCTGTAGAGGGAACTAAAACTAAATCATCTACAACTAATGGCGCTGCTACGATACGGTTACCTGTTACATAACTCCAGGCTTGCACACCCGTATCAGCATTTAATCCGTGAATAGTATGTTGATAATCTCCGACCACCAAAATACCATCTTGGGTTAAACCAGCGGGTGCGTAATACATGACTTTCGCATTTGGTTTTTCAGGATAGCGCCAGATCATGGTACCGTTATCTGGATTTAGGGCAAACACTTCGGTTGCGTAAGAGAGATAGACGCGTCCATCTGCAACTGAAATCCCCGGCCAGCTTGTCGCTGCACCCACACCAGTACAACCGGTGAGAAGAAAGCTGGCTATGAGTGTTAAGAATATTAGAGAAGGCAATACTTTTTTCATGTTAATTGTTCCGTTGAAATAATCCTTATTTTCAGGGTACCGGATCGTAACCACCGGGATTAAATGGATTGCAGCGTAATACACGCCAGATTGCCATACCGCTCCCCTTGATTAAACCATATTTATAGATCGCCTGATATCCATAATGAGAACAGGAGGGATAAAAGCGGCAGGAGTTCGCAGCAATAACCGGCGATATAAGCTTTTGGTAAACTCGAATAAGCGCAAGTAAAACCCATCTGGGAGCTGTTTTCCAGGTGAATTTTAATTCTTTCAATGCTGGTTCAGAAGCGTATTCCGAACGGATAGGGCTATCCGGGCACATGATCAAGCTCATATAAATCGACTTTGCAAAGCAATTCTCTTAAGGCATCTACAAGATCAGAAAATGGGGCTTCAATGATAGGTCGTCTGGCGATGCATATCACATCAAAACCGGGTTGTATGATATCAGAGCATTCCTGTAACGCTCCACGCAAGCGTCTTTTTGCACGGTTACGTTGCACCGCCCCTCCAATGCTTTTACCGGCTATTACAGCAATCCGTGTGGGACCCGGAAAATCACTCTGGATTGCAGCTAACACAAGCAGCGGGTGGGCACTCGACCTTCCCAGACGCCTCACCCGCTGTATATCGCTTGAACTGGTCAGGCGAGTTATTCGCTTCACTTGATAACCTGACCTGAAAAAAACCTAGTGTAAGTTATCTCTTGATCCTCTGGTTTGATTTACCAGCGGACACGCTTCACATGATTATTCATGGAAACGGTCAATTTATGGCGACCACGAAGACGACGGCGTTTCAAAACCTCGCGTCCATCTGCGGTTTCCATTCTGGCGCGGAACCCATGGACACGGATGCGCCGGCGAATATGTGGCTGATATGTTCTCTTCGGCATGCTTATTCCCTTTCAAAAATCAATAATTGCTCCAAGCAAGGTCGAAATTATACCTTATGGATGCATTTTAATCAATCTTAAATCTACTTCGTAAATGGGGACGGACCAGACAGCATTGCTGCCAATTGATCTGCTCCATCTCCATCGGTAACTGCCAACACTTCATCCCCTTCTTCAAATACTGTGATTCCCCGGGGGATCATTACCTCTCCCTTTCGTATGATACCAGCAATAACTACCTTCTCAGGCAATTGGAGATCTTTAATCATTACGCCAATGGCTTTTGCTCCTGGAGAAATCTTCTCTTCTACCAGAGAGTAATTTCCGCGACGTAGTTTAACCAGAGTCATCATATCGCCCATTGACATCTCTTCTTCAATGAGGCGTGCCAGAATATCTGCCTGATTCAGAGCTACATCAACATGAAATTTTGCATCGAATAGCCAGGCATTCTTTGGGTTATTCACCCTGGCTATGGTCCGATTTACTTTGTATTTTTCACGAACATAATAACAAAAGGCAAGGTTTGTTTCGTCACTGGCTGTGCACGCAGCCGTTACCTGAGCATTTCTGATACCAGCCTTCTCAAGTACGATCGGATCAATGGGATCTCCTTCAAAGATCACTTCAGTAGGTAGTTCTTTATGCACCCGGGCAAGTATCTCTTTACGGTTATCAATTAATCGCACATCATAATCTTGATTTAAAAGCATTTTTGCCAGTTGCGCACCAACTCTTCCGGCGCCAGCAATAATTACCAACATTTCATCCTCCTACTTCTGCCTCAGTTGATCGCGGACAGCTAATGCGCCTGACATGGTTCCGCTAAAAAGAACAACATCATTCGTGCTGACAATCGTATCGCAGGTGGGTAAAATGGCAGTTCCAGCCCGTGTGATTGAAACCGGTACGCACTCCTCAGAGTTGATCAAATCACCCAACCGTTGGTTATCCCAATGTTCTGGGATCTCGAATTCGTAGATTTCCACTTCGCCATTCCCTGCAGAAAATATGGTGCGAAAATTTTCTGAATGGATCATCTCTTCAATGCGTTGAGCTCCCCAGGCAGTAGAACTGATTACCTGCAGGCTCAACATCTCTTGTAATTCACGCCACCGGGGATCATAATTGCGAACAACCACGTGTGGAACATGATAAACATTCCTCGCAATACTGGCGACCACAGCATTTAATGGATCACAATTTGTTACCGCTACCAGCGCTTCAGCTTTTTCAATGCCGGCTCTAATCAAAACATCTTGGTTTAATGCATCCCCTTCCACGGTAATGCCCTGAAAATCCGCAGGCAAATTTGAAAAAGCCAGTTTTATTGAATCGATAATGGCTACATCCACATTCTTCTTGGCCAGGCTGCTGGCAAGGTTGATCCCTAATCTACCACAACCTACAATAATTACTCTCATATGCTTATCCTTAATCCCTTTATCTCAGGTTAATCAACCTGATATGGTACATTCGTTATAACGATTCCAGGTTTGAATATCAGCGCTGAACGTAAAATGAATGCAGTTTGTGTATGGAGGGAATTACTCCACCAATGTTTTGGAACAAATTGTGGGACCACGATCGTCAGCGTTTCATTCAGTTGCATATTCGCCCGTACTTCTTCAATATACTGTAAAAGTGGTTCAACCATCAATCGATATTGAGATTCCAGAACAACCAGACGGATCCCATCACCCCAGATTTGCCACTTTTCCTCGACTTTTCTTGCTTCATCTGGGTCAATGGAAACATGAACGGCTGTGATATCTTCAGATAATGTTCTTGCATATCTGAGAGCTGCGAGCGAGCCTCGATGTACGCCACTGATAGGCAGCAAGACCCGATGTCGAATTATGCGCGGTGGAGCACCGTAATTATCGAGGGAGAGTTTTCCAGCTATGCTCCGGTAATGTCTGTGAATTGCATAAAATCCAAATATCAAAATCGGCAATAATATTACAACAACATAGGCTCCATCAACAAATTTTGTGATAGCAAACACCCACATAACAGCAAAAGTTGTTAACGCTCCGACACCATTTATGATCATCTTAATCAACCAGCTTCGATCATAAATAATGGTAGAACCGCGTTCGGTGATACTGCCATCCTTTCCAAGACGGCCAGATTTCCACCATCGATGAGCCATACCAGCCTGCGAGAGTGAAAACGATAGGAATACACCAATCGCATACAACGGAATTAGCCGGGTAACACTGGCTTTAAATAGGGCGATAAGAATAACGGCTACAATAGCCAGAAGAATAATCCCACGAGAGTAAACTAATCTGCTGCCTCTGAATGTAAGCTGCCTTGGTAAAAATCCATCTTCAGCAATCAAAGCTCCCAACCTGGGAAAACCAGCAAAAGCGGTATTGGCTGCCATGATCAGAATTACTGTGGTTGCTGTGATTGTTGCCAGATAAAAGAATCCGCGTGATCCCCAGATAGTTCTCGCCAATTGAGAAATGATGGTTTCTTCTTCTGATGGAATGGCAACTGTATGGACCGCTAAGAAAGTGATCCCAACGAGAAGGCTGCCAAGAATGGTAGACATAGCCAGCAGCGTTTTTCCAGCATTTGCGCTTCTTGGTTCTTTAAACGCTGTTACACCATTTGAGATAGCTTCAACACCTGTTAAAGTAGTCGATCCGCTGGAAAATGCTTTAAGGATTAGAAAGAAAGTGATTGGTTGTAAACCATGGAGCATTTCCATTTCGGGTGGATTGGTCACCACCCCTAATGAACCGGTGAAGTAACGGAACAATCCTATTCCCACAGTAAGGTACATCATGGCGACAAAGAAATAACTCGGGATCGCAAACAGGGTGCCAGATTCTTTTACCCCTCTGAGATTAATGATGGTTATCAAAAGGACAAAACCGGCAGAAAGCCAAACCCGGTATTCGAATGTTTCTGGAAATGCAGAGACAATTTGAGCAACACCCGATGATACAGAAACAGCTACGGTTAGGATGTAATCCATCAGCAGCGCAGCGCCAGCAACCTGAGAGGGAAACTCTCCAAGGTTATCTCTGGAAACTATATATGCGCCACCACCATTGGGATAGGCATGGATTGTCTGTTCGTAGGAAAGGGTTACTATGGCAAGTAAAGCGACAATCGCAAGTGAGAGCGGAAATGAGACTTGAAATGCGGCAGTCCCGGCAGCAGCCAGGATAACCATCATTTCCTGTGTTGCATACGCAGTGGATGATAAAGCATCTGACGCAAAGACTGCCAGCCCGATTAATTTACCAATTGTTTGGTGAGATGCATCTGCGGTCTGTAATGGCCTGCCAATAAGCCAGGTCCGCCAGCTTTTGGGAGGTTGATAATCCGGGTTTTGTTTGATTATTCCGGATATTTCTTCATCATTCAGGTGCGACATTTTTTATCCTTCTTAAATCCAGGCAAGGCGAGTAATTATATGTTACTTATATTTGTTATACAAGATATTTTAGCCTTAATAATTATAGAATCATCTTTAAACAGCATTAATTCGCTCTAAATACACTGGATTATAATTAATACTACAGCCTGATCATAAGGAGTTTGTCTTGTTTAATACATTTGGACTTCCTGAATTAATTGTGGTGTTGGTGGTCATCTTACTCATCTTTGGTGTTGGAAGGATCAGTAAGGTTGCCGGTGAACTGGGTAATGCAATTCGTCAATTTCGAGAAGGTTTGCAGGGAAAGACGGATGAAAAGCACGAGTCTGAAGACAGTAATACAAAGAAGAACGATTAAATCCCATTAGAAATCATTATGGATATATTTGGTATCGGTCCACTGGAATTTGTTTTAATTCTGGTGCTTGCATTAATTCTTCTTGGCCCGAAAGGCATGGTCGAGACGGCTCAAAAAACAGGGAGCTTTATCAAGCAAATTGTTCAATCTGAAGGCTGGCGAAATATTGTAAAATCCACCCGAGAAATTCGTCAGGCACAGGATAAAATAATGCAAGAAACAGGTTTGCAGGAAACGCTCGATGAGCTACGAGATACCAGGTTTATACAAAATTCCATATCGATGGATCTGCCAGAGAGACCTCAACCAAATGATGGCCAAAAAGATAAACCTGAGAACATAAAATCATCTTCAATCACGAATACAGACAATGAGTAATCAAAAAGCTAACCAAGAGATGAGCGTGCTGGAACACATTGAAGAGTTGCGAATCAGATTACTGAAAGCACTCATTGCGCTGGCAGCTACAACCATCATCAGTATGCTGATTACAGAAAAAAGTATTGCTATTCTCGCAACCCCTATCGGTGGATTGGAAAGATTGCAATCGATTGAAGTAACTGAAAATATATCGGTTTTTATGCGCGTGTCATTGATTCAGGGCGCGATTCTGGCGATGCCTGTTATTCTTTACCAGCTTCTCATGTTTGTTCTACCCGGTTTGCTTCCTGGTGAAAAGAAATGGGTTTACTGGGGAGTACCCATGGCCTCGATCTTCTTTTTTGCAGGTGTCGGCTTTGCTTACTTTGTGTTGCTTTCCCCTGCAGTTAACTTCCTTACCCAATTTCTAGGTGTGACAACCACACCCCGTCTTGCCAATTACATTGGTTTTGTCACCAACCTGCTCTTCTGGATGGGCGTCAGCTTTGAAACTCCCCTCATTGTGTTTATCCTTGCTAAATTAAAACTGGTTACCGGAAAATTATTACTCAAAGGCTGGCGGATCGCACTGGTTTTGATTGCCATTCTCTCAGCAGCGATTACCCCAACTGTGGACCCGGTTAATATGGCATTGATGATGGGTCCCCTGATCGTAATATATATTTTGAGTATTATTCTCGCATCACTTGCGTAGAAATCGTACCTTCGCAAAAATTTTCAGAGATTTTATCAATTTTCACCAGGCTGTATTGATTCCGCAGAGGTTGATTGCTGATGGCATCCACCCGTAAATAATTCGGCGTATGCCCTGACAGCAGATAATTTTTTGTAACCTTCCTGGATGATTCCCACAGTACTTGAACTGTTTTTCCCAGAAATTGCTGATGGTAATGATAAGCTGAATCAGCGAATACCTTCCTGAGCGTAGCGCTTCTCTCCCGTTTGATGCTCCCATGGATTTGCATATTCATTTTGGCTGCCCCAGTACCTTCTCTGGCGGAGTAACTAAAAACATGCCCACCTGCAAATGGAATACTTCTGATGAATTCCAATGTATCGTAAAATTCAGTTTCGGTTTCCCCCGGGAATCCAACAATAATATCTGTTGTTACTGCAGCATCTGGAATACGTGCCAGTAATTCTTCCACTAAAAGCTTATATTCACTGGTAGTAACCTTCCGTGCCATCCGCCGTAAAACAGTATCAGATCCCGATTGCAACGGGAGATGAAAATGCGGACAGAGACGGGTATCCTTCCAAAGATCGAAGAATTCAGGTGTCAGATCCCATGGTTCAAGCGATGATACTCTTATCCGGATGTCCCGGGGAATATCCTTGAGAATTTTTTGAAGTAGTAACTCTAATGACTGTTTCGGATAAAAATCCATACCATATGATGCTAGATGTACCCCGGTAAGGACCACTTCTTTTGCTCCCCCAGCCAACGCACCATGAATATCACTTAATATCAAATTTAAGTCAACACTACGGGATTGACCTCGCGCGAGACGAGTAATGCAATAAGTACAAAAATTATCACATCCATCTTGAACTTTAATAAAAGCTCGGGTACGACGCCGAACACCGGGAATTGGCTGCCTTTCATAGTATTCCAGGTCTGGTAATTCACCCAGCATTTCTCTAACAAGATTATCCTTATCCTGATTTGGAACGATTCTGCGAATTTGCGGAATGATCTGTTTTATTGAATCATCCAACGATACCAGGCAGCCAGTTGCAATAATTTCAATCGCTGGATTTTGATGCACTGCCTGACGCAGTTTCTGTCTTGAATCAGATGAAGCCGCAGCGGTAACTGCGCATGTATTCAAGATATATACATCCGCATCAGTAACATTACCCACCAGATCATGCCCGGCTTCATGCAACTGGGCAGCATACTTTTCAATTTCACTCTGGTTTAATTTGCAACCAACGGAATCAAGGAAAACACGCATAACTTCACTAATCAGATTTCGGCTTCAGCACAATAAAATTATCAAACCGGATATCAGTTCCAATATTTTCCAGAGTACCAGCAATTACACCTACCTTGCCTTTTTTAAAGGAATCATCGGTAACGCTGGCTAATTTCTCCCAATTTAAATACAGGGTCAGCTCGTTGCCATCACAATCCGCTCTGATATGATTTATTTTATTTTCTGCCTGTACCAGCTTTGTGGTACCCATCTCTCCGGGACCAAGTATCTGCTGAAATCCATTTTCGACTTTCACGATTCCATAGTATCCATCTGAAGAAACCAGGAAAGCGTAATAATTACGGTCGTCCTGCATTCGGCAAACCAATCCAAAAAGGTTATCATCCGGACCGGAAAGTTTAACTGTACTTACATTTACAACTGAATCAGCAATCTCTAATTCAGGGGTGGACCAGAAAAAAGAATCCTTTTGATTGATGAGTATTCGCAGTGTGTCCCCGTCATAGTTCACAATACCTTCATCGGTAACCACTGTGCTCCAGGTATTATCATGATTAGTAAAATCATCCATAAATACGGGCACATCCACGCTTTCCTGCGCAAACAGCTGAGAAACCATAGATTCAACGACCTGGCAGCCCGAAAGCATTCCACTGATGAAAATGATGAATATAACTGAGATGATGCGTTTTTGCATTTTCTCTCCAGATAGACTAATTATATCTGTAAATTTTATCGGCTACTCAGCCATTGACGTGCTTCCTGACTGATTTCCTGATCCGCATCCTGCTCTGCAGCCTGTTTTATTAAATTTCTGCCTTCAGCCTCGAATCCATTCTCGGCTAACCAGATTCCAAGATGGAGATGGCTGATATAACTCATAGGATAATGACTGATTGCATATCGCCAATACTTTTCTGCAGTAAGTGGATCCTCCAATGCCAGGTAAACCCTGGCAGCCAGATCATAATCTTCTGCAGATACACCAGCCTCTTGCAATAATTTCCGCACTGCTGGCAAACCATTTTCTCGCAAGAAAAGAGGATTTTCTAATGTGAAATTTATAAGATCGCGCCAGACATCGGAAGGTTTATCAGCCAATGGAGCTGCTTCTGCCCAGTGGGATAATGCCTGCAGATATTGTCCAAGAATTAACTCAGCCTGGCTTAGCAATAAGAGAGTTTGAACATCATCTGGTATCATTTTGTTTGCTTTTAGCAGATATACCAGGGCTACATCAGGTTTGTTGTTTTTCAGAAAAACGTATCCGGCAGTTTGATTTACCACAAAACTATTCGAATCCAAATTCAGACTCTGTTGAATTTCTGCCTCGCCTCCACTCCCTACACCAGCCAGAAATCCACCCAGTGCAGCCCATGAAACCCCGGATTCTGGAGTGAGTTTTACCGCTTCACGGAATGCCGCCTGAGCCAGATCATTCTCCGAATTTTGAGCAAATACCTGCCCAATTCTGATCCAGGTAGATGCAAGGGACTCACGATTATTTTTTCCCTTAGTTAAATCTTCTGCAAGTAATCGCAGGGACAGTACATCTGGTGAAGAGGCGCCCTGGACTACTAACCCGGGGTCAATGAAAAGGTTAATTGCAGTTTGTTTAAAAAAATTTTGGGGTTCGTTATCCATTAATTCTTTTGCATTCGTCCAATCACTCTGGGAAATATATATTTTCAGAAGGTTCGCCTTTGCTAGACTACTTTCTGAGGTTCCATCGGTCACTTTCTGGTATGTAGATATGACTTTCAATAAATTCCCTTCCTGTTGGTAAATATCCGCAAGAATGAGTAAACCTTTTGCAGATAATGTGTCCGCATCCGCCATCTTCTCAAGTAATTGTATTCCTTCATCAAAATTATTTATTTTTATTGCTGTCTCAGCCAGCCTTTCCTCAATATCTGCTCGATATGGCATGAGTTCATACAGTTTTCGATATTCAATATATGCATCATAATATGATCCATTTTCGTATGCTAATTCTGCCCGTGATATTGATGGATTTACCCAACCTGGTAATGGAGATATACCAGCCAGAGAGGTGAGTACAAATACTGAAATAAGAAATTGAAACAGTGGGAATGAATTAGTCAACCGCATGGCACCATTATAGACCTTGTTTTACATGGATATTAATTCTGCATATAAATGGTTGTTATCCATCAAAAACCAGGTACTCACATCTTGACACATATCCGCTAACCATGATAATCTTGCTCCCGATGTTGCATTCGGCACATCGTTCAAAACATTATAGATGGAGAAAGTAGTATGTCAGAACGTTTTGTTGGCACCGTTAAGTGGTTCAACGCAACCAAAGGTTATGGTTTCATCGGTCGTGATGATGGAGAAGATGTCTTTGTACATTTCTCTTCAATCAACATGGATGGATACAAACGCCTTCGGGAAGCTCAGAAAGTTGAATTCTCGATTGAAGATGGACCGAAAGGTCTCCAGGCTGCAGATGTAGTTCCTGTAGAATAATTCTTCGAAATTTATCTTTCAAAAAACCTAGGACCTCCCTGATCAGGCAGGTCCTTTTTTTTTTATTTTTCATATAATCCCAACCAATTATAAATAAGCGAGATATATTCATAAACTGTCGCTTTTCGGGAATCAGGACTTTGCCACCAGGTGGATGGTTTATACCAGTAATCTGGCGCATCAACCGGATTAACTGAGATTTTTACACCTGATCCTTTAAACACATCATGAAAAATTATTTTTGTTCTCCTCGAGTGAAACGAATCAGTGACAACGATCAAACTTTTCCAATTTCGCTCATCCATAAGGGCTCGAATTGCAATTGCTTCTTCGCGGGTGGTAGCTGATTCACCACCGGTAATATAAATATTTACTTTCTTCACACCGCGCTGAGATGCCTGATCCATCATAACTTTACTCATCCGGGTACCGGTTTGGGAATCTACCTGGCTTGTATTCGTGAGAATAAGCCTTTTAGTAAAATTATCATCCATCAGCTTTACTGCATGATCCAAGCGCTCAATCCCACCTCCGCTTAATACGGCTACCGCAGATGAATTTCGAATGGGATCACGAACTATAAGATAATAGCCTGCACTTACCACAAACACAGGAATCATGATCATCCCTGCCACAATACCAATCAGAATGGCAAGAGGAAAAAGTACTCTTTTTTTCATTTTAATAATCCGTGTTCTCTCAACCCCGCTTCCATTTGTTGTAAAGCTTGATCCAATATTTTGCCAGGGCAGGCAAAATTAAGACGGACAAATCCCTTTCCTTGTTCCCCAAAATCAGCTCCATCATTTAATGCTACTTTACACTTATCGAGAAAAAATTGTGATGGATTGTCCAGGTTGAGTTGACGGCAATCCAACCACGCCAGATAAGTGCCTTCAACCGGCTGCATTTCAATAGGTGCTAAACGGTCTCGGACAAAATTAAACAAGTACTGATAATTATTCTCCAATGCGGAGCACACTTCCCGCAACCAAGGTTTACCATATTTATACGCTGCCTCAGCTGCTGTAAAACCCAAAATATTCACATGCGGCACTATTCCCCAGGATGCTTGCTTGAATGCTTTCCGTAAGTTTTCATTTGGAATTACAGCAAATGAGCAACCCAAACCGGCTATGTTAAATGTTTTACTCGGTGCCATGAGGGTAATCGTTGTATTTGCAATCGATTCGGATAATGATGCAATCGGAGTGTGTCTGAAACCATTAATAACCAGGTCACAATGGATTTCATCAGAACAAAGGATTACATTGTTCTCAACGCAGAGTTGAGCGAGTTTTTCGAGTTCTTCCTTAGAAAAAACACGCCCTACGGGGTTATGCGGATTACACAGAATCATCGACCCAGATCCCTGTTTCATCTTTGCATTCAAATCTGTGAAATCCATGACATACCTGCCAGTCTCGTCCTGGACCAAAGGAGAATATTTGGGGATTAATCCAGACGCAGCCGGAGCAAGATGCAGAGGCGGATATACGGGAGGTTGTACAATGACTTGGGTGCAATCTTGCGAGATCGTCTTACAGAACACATGTAATCCGGTCACCAATCCTGGAAGCCAGACAACCCACTCTGCCTGAATTTCCCAGTCAAATGCGTCTTTAAGATGATTAACGATAATATCGGTCAAATCAGTCGAAGGAGATCCATAGCCAAAAATCCCATGATCTATCCGATCATGTAAAGCCTGAATAACCTCAGGTGGTGATTGGTAATCCATATCCGCTATCCATAATGGAATGACATCCTCAGGATATAAATTCCACTTGATACTGTCGGTATCCCTTCGGGAGACAATTCTTTGAAAGTTATATTGGTTTTTCATAGCACCATTATAATTGTTACAGGCAAATAATCATTTGCTTATATAATTAACTGGAGTAACATTGGTTACCCGGTAATTCCAGATTGGACACCTTGGGGAGGGTATGATGCAACAGTGGGAATATTGTGCGGTTGGGCCAATCAAAACTGAATCATCGTGGTGGTATGGAAGTTATCCACGTTTGTATTATTTCACGGTTGAAGGACAGAAAATCCTTCCTATTGAAAAAAGCCCGAGTATCGATCAACAGAATATGATGGCGATCGTAATTGGTAAACTTGGACTCGAAGGGTGGGAAATGGTAAGTGCCGGACCTGTAGAGGGGATGGATATCAATAACAAAGGGGTTATGCACTATCTATACTTTAAGAGACCTGTTGCTTCTGGATAATAATCATATATGGCAGCTCATTTCATCGTAGAATGTCTTGATTGCGGGTATGCAACCCCATATTTCCCAACTTCTGTTTCCTGTCCACGTTGCGGAAGCGGATGGCGGGAGGCATTGTACGATTATGCAACTCTGGCTGTAACCCTGCCATTGCAATTACCCGGTCGTCCATTTGATGTCTGGCGTTATAAAGAACTTCTTCCGGTACGAGATCATAATCCTGACCTCACCCTGGGCGAAGGAGGAACACCATTATTACGGGCAGCAAATCTGGGGAATATGCTCTCCTGCCCGAATATTTTCATCAAGGATGAACGCCAAAATCCAGCCTATTCGTTTAAAGACAGACAGGCCGCCGTAACCATAGCAGCGCTGCTGGAAGCCGGTATTCAGGAAATGGTGGTTGCCTCTTCGGGTAATAATGCTCTCGCGTACGCAGCGCATGCAGCCAGATGTGGCATTAAATTATGGGCATTTATTACCGGAAGAGTCCCAACTTCAAAACTGCGTGAAATCTCGTTGCTTGGAGCCAGGGTAGTTAAAGTGGCAGGCGGGCTAGATGCCGCCCGTAGAATTGCTCTCGAATTTGCCCGGCAGAGAAATACCTTTATGGATCAGTCTTCTCAAACGGTTCCATCTGTTGAAGCAATGAAAACGATAGCCTTTGAAACAACAGAACAACTAACAGCAGCCATGGGTCCTCCCTCACCAAAAGAGAAAAATACACCGCCTGCCCCATGGAGAGCACCGGATTGGTATATCCAGTCGGTAAGTGTCGGTTTGGGTCCTATCGGGGTATTGAAAGGTTTCTCTGAATTGCGAATTATGGGATTGATTGAGCATGCTCCCGCCATGGGATTAATCCAGGTGGAAGGATGTGCCCCGATGACGAAAGCATGGAATCAGGGGTTGGATGTTGCTGATCCAATCACACATCAAGATACAGCCATTGAAACACTCATTTGCATGGATCCAGGCAGAGCTTATACCCTGCTCCATCATCGAATGACGGAAGAATCCGGGGGGATTTTTGAGACTATTTCTGACCGGGATGTATATAAAGCCATATCTCTGCTTGCTCGTCTGGAAGGGATTCTGGTTGAACCGGGAGCAGGTGTGGCATTCGCAGGATTAATAAAATTGTGCAATCGTGGAATCATTAAAGAGAAAGATATCGTGGTAGTAAATGCAACCGGGCACACCATGCCTGTTGAAAACCCGACGCACACAACACAGGGCGAACGGCGAAAAGCAACTGCATCGCTGGCAATAACCAATACTGATAATCTCATCGCGGCTTTAAGGATGGTGGATTTCAGTGATACACCTAAAGTTTTAGTAGCCATTGCAAATGAAAAAACACGCAGGATTATTCAACTGTATACTTTATTACTTGGAGCTTCTGAAGTATATGAATCCAACGACAATGCTTCAACGATTAAGGAGTTCCAAACCCGTAATCCTGACTTGCTGATCCTGGATCTAAAATCAAGTAAGGTTAATGGGTTTGCGGTATTAGATGCCCTCTTTGCCAAGAGCAATCAAAAAGCGGTACCGACGATAGGTATGCTTGCAGCTGAGTTTACCCAGCAGGAAAAAATTCAATTAACTGCGAATATTGACCTTGCCACTAAGAAAAATGAGTTATTCAGTACACGTAATGTGGATGATCTGAGAATACTTCTCCAATAAACATAATCCATTGTCTTTATATGTGTTAAATATTTGTTTCCTCACACAATAATTCAAGAATAACCCAGGCTTTTTTCTTATTTCGGGGATGTTTTTCCTTGAAAACAGCCGATGTGTTATACTTGCCGGTGGAAAAACCCATCATTTTATCAGGAGAAAACATGAAAAGAGACTTTCTTGCTATCTCAGATTACTCATCTGAAGAGATCAAGATGCTGCTCGATCTGGCTATCCAGTTGAAAAAAGAGCATGCAGCCGGCGGAAACAAACCCATCTTACAGGGCAAGACCATGGCGATGATCTTCCAAAAGCCCAGCCTGCGTACCCGTGTTTCATTTGATATGGCTATGCGGCAACTGGGAGGAGATGCACTGTACCTCTCGCCCAATGAAATCGGCTTGGGGCAGCGGGAATCGATTGCAGATGTAGCCAGAGTGCTCAGCGGATACGTTGAGGTCATAATGGCTCGCGTTTTCGCACATAATCATGTTCTGGAACTGGCAAAATGGAGCAGCATACCAGTTGTTAATGGGTTAAGTGATTACAACCATCCCTGCCAGGCTATGGCAGATGCGCTTACCATTTTGGAAAAATTTGGATCCATGAAAGGTTTAAATGTCACCTTCATCGGAGATGGCAATAATGTGGCAGTTTCAATGATGCATGTTGCCCTCAAGATGGGAGCCAATTTCACACTGGCATCTCCAGAAGGATATGACCTCGACCCGAAAGCTCTGGAAATTGGACAGGCAATCGCCAGTAAAACTGATACGAAGATCAAACTACTTCGTGACCCGCATGAGGCAGTACGTAATGCTCATGTAATTTACACTGATACCTGGACCAGCATGGGACAGGAAGAGGAAGCGAAAAAACGGGAACAGGTCTTCCCTCCCTTCCAGGTAAATCAGGCACTGGTTAATGAAGCCGATAAAGATGTCATCGTTTTACACTGCCTGCCAGCCCATCGGGGTCAGGAAATTACGGATGAAGTCGCAGACGGAAGCCATTCCAAGCTATTCCCGCAGGCACATAACCGTCTGCACGCGCAAAAAGCAATCGTAGCATACGTTCTTGGAGCTGCATAATAATGGATACAAAAAAATATATTGAAATTGAAGAGCAATACGGCGCCCACAATTACCATCCATTGGATGTGGTTATCGAGCGCGCAGAAGGTGTATGGGTATATGATGTCGAAGGGAAAAAGTACCTGGATTGCTTAAGTGCGTATTCTGCCATCAATCAAGGCCATGTGCACCCGAAAATTAAGCAAGCCATGATTGATCAATTGGAGAAGGTTACGCTCACATCCCGCGCGTTCCGCAACGATCAACTTCCCTTCTTTTACAAAGAATTATCTGAAATGACCGGTTATGAGATGTCACTACCCATGAATAGTGGTGCCGAGGCAGTAGAAACTGCTCTCAAACTGGCCCGCAAGTGGGCATATCTGGTTAAAAAAGTACCAAAATACAAAGCTGAAATCATCACCGCAACTGGCAATTTCCACGGCAGAACCATCTCTACCATTTCATTCTCCACAGAACCTTCTTACAAAGAAGATTTTGGTCCATTCACCGAGGGATTCGTTACAGTACCATATGGCGACGTAAAAGCCGTAGAAGCAGCGATCACCGCCAACACAGCAGCAGTCTTCATCGAACCGATCCAGGGTGAAGCTGGCGTGGTAATCCCTCCTGCCGGGTATCTCAAGAAAGTCAGTGAAATTTGCAAAAAGAATAATGTTCTATTAATGTGTGATGAGATCCAAACAGGTCTCGGACGTACCGGGAAGTTGTTCGCTTCCTGGCATGAAGATGTCCGCCCGGATGTTATCACCATCGGTAAAGCATTAGCCGGAGGTTTTTACCCGGTATCTGCGGTTCTGGCTGATTCAGCCATCCTTGGCTTATTCACGCCTGGCGAGCATGGTTCCACTTTTGGTGGTAATCCTTTAGGCGCCGCAGTGGCAAGGGCGGCTCTACAGGTGATCAAAGATGAGAAACTGGTTGATCGGGCAAAAGAGCTGGGTGAATACTTTATTGATCAGCTCTCTGAGATAAACAGCCCCCATATCAAAGAAGTCCGCGGAAAAGGGCTGCTCATCGGGGTCGAATTGAAACAAGAAGCAGGTGGAGCCCGCAGATTTTGCGAGGCACTGGAGAAAAAAGGCATCCTTGCGAAGGAAACCCATCAACATGTCATCCGCTTCGCGCCTCCGCTGGTGATTGACAAAGAAACCATTGATTGGGCATTACCCAGCATCCGTGAAGTATTAACCATGAAATAAATCACAAAATGCATAAGCAGCCTGTTTTCTTTGAAAACAGGCTGCTTTTATTTTCTAATCTCGCATAAAATAAAGCCATGAATAATCCTGACTGGACAGAGAATTACAAACAGAAGAGTATGGATGCCCTGCAGGCATCCTCTCTAATTCAAGACGGAATGCAGGTTTATATTACAGGGAACAGCGCCGTCCCAATAAAAATTCTTGAAGCCTTCGAAACAATCCTGCCTGAAAGGCAGGGTGTAAACCTCATCCAACCATTCACTGCCGGAAAAGCCTCATATCTGGATGAAAAATATCGACAGAACCTGCGCGTAAACACACTATTCATCAGCCCGAATATCCGGGATGCTGTCAATAAAGGCTTAGCGGAATTCACACCCGTTCTGCTTTCTGAGTTGCCGCTACTTTTTAAGAAAAATATCCTTCCGATAGATGCATGCATCTTACACCTATCACCGCCTGATGAAAACGGCTTCTGCACCCTGGGTACCGAAACGGGTTTAATGCGGACGGCTCTGGAGAATTCCCGTATCCGTATAGCACAAATCAACCCCCAGATGCCGACAACCCGCGGTGAAACCTCAATCCATATCTCCGATTTGGATGCGATTGTTGAGGTAGATCATCCTTTGTTTGAGATACCACAATCCAATGGCGATCCTAACATGGTTATCAATCAGATTGCTGATCATGTATGTGAAATTATCCCTGATGGTGCAACTTTACAATTCGGAATTGGCGAAATTCCCAATGCCATTGCCCTACGCTTAACTGATCGAAAAGATCTGGGTATCCACAGTGAATTGATATCAGATGGGATGATGGCTCTGGTTCAAGCAGGTGCGGTTACCAATGCATTGAAAACAATCCATCGGGGAAAAATAACTGCCGGCTTTTTCTTTGGCAGCCGGTTTTTGTACAAATGGGCTGACCAGAATGATTTAATCGAATTACATCGAACTGAATATGTAAATCACCCGTTCACAATTGCCCGGAATAAAATCATGACAGCCATCAATGCCGCTATTGAGGTGGATTTAACCGGGCAGGTTTGCGCGGATTCAATTGGCTCCACTTTTTATAGTGGCGCAGGTGGACAGGCCGATTTCATTTATGGGGCTTCCCTTTCGGAAGGTGGATTACCAATTATTGTTCTCCCCAGTAGTTATCAGGACAGAGAAGGCAGAGAACATTCGCGAATTGTCACACAGTTGAAACCAGGAGCTGGCGTGATCACCACCCGTAATCATGTTCATTATGTCGCCACAGAATATGGTATAGTGGATTTATATGGGAGGAGTATCAGCCAAAGGGTGAAAGCCTTAATCTCCATTGCCCATCCTCAATTCAGGGATGATTTATTGCATTCAGCAAGAAAGTTAAGGTTTATTTAGCATGGACAGAAAAGCCAGAATAGTCGCCACAATTGGACCCACATCTCAAGAGACGAATATACTACGGAACTTGATGTCTGCCGGATTGAATGTTGCCCGGTTGAACTTCTCGCACGGCACCTATGCGCAGCACTCGCAAAATATTCAAAACATTCGTTTCATCGCCGCAGAGTTATCCATCCCTGTCGCCATTCTTCAAGACTTACAGGGTCCGAAGATTCGAATTGGAGAGATCGCAGGGGGTGTGCTTGAAATCGCACCAGGTGACAGAGTACAGATTGATTTTACAGATTCTCCGCCTGATATCAAACCGGGCTCACCTCATTTCACCATCCCATATCCCGGTTTACAGAAAAAACTGACTCCCGGCGGTAAAGTCCTCCTGGATGATGGAAATATTGAATTTATCATTGAGAGCATCAATGAGAAGGGAATATTTGTTCAGGTTGTACTTGGCGGTACGCTTACCTCCCGAAAAGGATTCAACCTTCCCGGGGTGGATCCGGGGGTTCCAGGCTTTACGGAAAAAGATAAACAGGATTTAGCTTTCGGTTTACAGCAGGGTGTCGATATGGTGGCAATTTCATTTGTCCGCACCGCAGCAGAAGTACAGGCGGTTCGCGATGAGATGCTCCGGTTGATGCCTGATAAAAAACCAATCCCGTTAATAGCTAAATTGGAAAGACCGGAAGCATTGGATAATCTTGAAGAAATCATCGATGTGGCAGATGGAGTTATGGTCGCCCGTGGTGATCTTGGAGTAGAAATGCCTCCTGCTGCTGTACCGATCGCTCAGAAGAAAATTATCAGGGCGGCTAATTACCATTCAAAACCAGTCATAACTGCCACCCAGATGCTCGATTCCATGATTCACAATCCACGTCCCACCCGGGCAGAAGCAACAGATGTAGCCAACGCCATATTTGATGGAACAGATGCAGTGATGCTTTCTGGAGAAACAGCAAGCGGAAAATTCCCCCTGGAAAGCATTCGCATGATGGATTCGATTGTTCGTGAAGCTGAAATTAATTACCGTGAATGGTCCTTGTGCGAAGAAGATAATAAAGAAATTGATACTTCTGAAGATGCCGTAGCCATGACCCGCGCTGCCAAAGAACTTGCTCACGATCGTAATGTCTCTGCCATCGCCGTATTTACGCACTCAGGTCGCACCGCCCTGCTCATGTCAAAAGAACGCCCACGAGTACCTATACTGGCATTTACTCCATCGGAACGTGCCTATCGTGAAATGTCTTTATATTGGGGCGTTGTTCCCTACCTGGTACCTTTCGCGAATTCGGTTGAAAACATGATCCAGACTGTGGATGAAATTATGATTTCCCGATCTCCCATCCAGGAAGGGCAGCAAGTGGTACTGATATCCGGTTTTCCGGTTGCACATATGGGAAAGCCAAATCTCGCTTTACTGCATACGATTGGCGAGCAGCATACACAGTAACTGTAAAAAAAACGGAATGCCCTGAAAAAAACAGGGCATCTTTTTTATTCAGAATTTTTCCGGTGCAACGCCAGCGCCGTTACGTCATCCGATGGCTGATTTGATCCTCTGAAAGCCATCAGATCGGCATCAATACTGTCAAGTATTACCGCTGCGTCCGGATGATCAGTCTTCAATACAGCCTGATGTAAGCGTTCATCGCCAAAGATATCAGATTCCCCGTATGCCTCGGTAATTCCATCGGTGTACATCAGCAGTGTGTCTCCTGGCAGCAGTTCTGTCTTATGATCGACAAAAACTACATTCTCCAGGATACCCAACGGCATACTTCCTTTGGAGAGTATCTCGAGTTTGTGGTCTGTTCCTCTCCGGATAATGGGTAAATTGTGTCCGGCATTGGCATAGATCATTTCCCCGGTTTTTACATCCAAAATTCCCAGAATTGCTGTGACAAACATTCCATGAGGAGTATCTCTGAGGAGTAACTCATTTACCTGAGCTAAAATTGACCGGGGAGTTTTTTCCTGTTGGGCAACCGTACGGATCAGGGTACGAGTTAATGTCATGTAGAGGGCTGCAGATATACCTTTATCAGAGACATCTGCAATTACAAGCGCAAGTTTCTGTCGGGGTAAGGTAAAGATATCAAAGAAATCTCCGCCCACATCTCGCGCCGGTCGCCAACGGGCATCCAATTGCCAGCCGGCAGGTTGTGGATAGTCGCTGGGTAAAAAGGTACGTTGGATTTCGCGGGCGAGCTGGAATTCACGTTCCAATCTCTCCCTGGCGACCTGTGATTTTTGTAAACGATCATTCTGAATGGCGAGTGAAGTCTGCCGGGCAATACCTTTGATAATCTCAAGCCGTTTATGGAAATATACCTTTTCTTCTCCCGGATCAACGACCAACATCACACCGTAGGATTCACCTTTAACTGATAAAGGAACCCCGATAAGAATGGGTTGCGGATTATGCTGTTCTCCTTTTGTTTGGATTCTGTCATCTGGATCCAGATCCAGCCATCCATAAGGATCATCTGCGGATTCCACGCTGATTGGTATGGATACTGATTCATCTTTGGTGATGACGTATTCAAGAATCCGCGCCTGATCAGGTGTGATATTGGAACCACGCAAGATATCTTCTGATTTCTGGCTGACACCAGATGCCTGTGCCAGGAAATAAAACCCATTCTCTTCATCCCATAGATAAATCAAACAAGCCTGTGATCCTACCAGTATTTGGGTGATCTGAACAATAGATGCAAAGATATCTTTCAAATCATTATTGCTGACTACTGCCTGCGCTACTTGAAGTAGAACAGCAGAGATATATGTCTCTTGCTGCTGACTTTCAAGTAATCGAATGTTTTCTACTGCAATCGCCGTCTGATGGGCAATCCCTTGAATAATTGCTAATCGTTGATCTTCCGGCATCTCGATGCCGGCATTGCGGCTGGACTGGTACGAAACCAGGCAGGAACCCAGGAGAACGCCACGAGAAAGTAAAGGCAACAAAACATATTGAGATGGTTCCTCGTCCGAGTCTCCATCTATGAAAAATGGAATTTCCTTTTCGAGATCATTTAAGGCGCGCAGTTCCTTTTGAAGCAACATCAAATCTAATGCTGGTGCATCTGTGGGTTGAATCCACAATTGATCCCCTGTATTAGACGATTTGAGATTTAAGCCGTGATAGCCTGCCAGTGAAAATGAATTCAAACTTTCTTCCCAGAGAAAGAGCGCGCATCCTTTCACACCAACCAGCATCGGAGTTAAGCGGACTACTGCCTGGAGGAGTTCATCAACATTAGATATGGATTGGGTTGCTTCTGCAACCTGGAGTAAAACAGTCGCAATCCACGCTTGTTCCTGTGCAGAGGCATATAAACGGGTGTTCTGAATGGCAACTGCCGCATAACTGGCAAAGGCAGATGTGAGTTGAATTGACTCCTGACCATAGCGCCCAGATGTATGATGTGCCAAAGTGATAATTCCGACCGGTAAATCGCCAACCATCATGGGAGCTGCGATGGATGAGTAATCTGCCGAAAAATCCATTGCCTTCCCTAAAGGTCCATACGGATTCTGAGGAGCTCTCACTGTTGGGGTAGTTTGATTCAAAGCCAGATTCAACCATTCGATACAATGAGGTTCATCACAACAGACTTTTTTAATTTTCTCAGTAGTGGTGCCATGAATGGCAGCCAATCTCAGTGGCGTCTCTTCAGTAGAATCACCATCCACCAGCCAGATTGCAGCAGCATCACAAGGTAGAATTTGTTCCAGTTCCTTGAGGATGATCTCCATCAGTTTTTCAAGCGCAATATTGGAAGAGAGTAATCCGGCTACTTCGCGCAGACTATCAGCTGCCTGCCTTCTCCACCGTTCAGAGTTATACAAGATGGAATTACGGATCGCAATACCAATGTTATCCGCAAGGGTTTCAAACAACTGCTTATCAGATTGATCGAATTGACCAGGCTGATCACTCTGAATATCAAGAACGCCAAGAATATCATTCCCAAATTGGAGTGGTACCGCCATCTCAGAAGCTGTTTCAGACGGGTAAATTGATGAAGGTCTATAATGCGGTTCATCATTAACATCGTTAGCCAAGAGTGTGACGCCGTTACGTGCCACCCATGGAATAATTCCGTTTGGATCATCCATTCCATATTGTAAGCCAATATTTTCGAGAATGTCAGCTCGTTCTCCAGCGCCTGCCCTGAAAACCAATTGATTGTTTTCAGGTTGAAGCAGGTAGAGGTGGACAAATGGGTAATTAAACCGGTCATGGATCAAGTTAACGATCTGTTTCAGAAGCAGGTCGAAATCTAAAATTGAAGAAAGTGCTTTGCCAACCTCTGAAACAATAGATAATTGTTCTGCGCGACGATTAGCAGCGCTAAATAAACGGGTACCTTCCACGGCAAGGGCAATATTATCTGCTAGTGACCTGAGGACCCGCATATCCATTTCGTGGAATGAGTAGATATGTTCACTTTGAATATCCAATACCCCGAGTACACGATCTTCCACTTTTAGTGGAAAGGCAACTTCCGAATGTGTATGGGGTAAATCCGGGTTGGGAACATAGATCTTATCCCGGGTGACATCATTTACCAGCACTTCAACGCCATCACAGGCAGATATCCCGATAATTCCTTTACCATAATGCGCAGTGAGAACCAGTTCTTTGTTATCTTCATCATCAAAGGGACCCGCGCACGCTCGGTAAACCAGTTCCTTTGTTCCCGGTTTAATGGTAAAAATGGTCACCGCATAGTAATGAAAAGTATCGCGAATTAATCTGGTTACTTTTTGACAAAGAATATCCAGGTTAGGCAGGTTGGATATCTGCTGACTGACAGTCCGCACCAATGCCAACTGCTCGAGCCGCCAATTCTTAATGATGGTTTGATGCGAAATCTGTAATGCTACTGCCGTATTCGCGGCAAGACCATCAAAAAATTCCACTTCAGATAAAGATAAAGGTTGGCTGTCTGTGCGGATTACCTGTATGGATCCGAGCAGGAATTCTTGAACTACCAATGGAAATGCCGCCATATAAGGCAGCTCGCTACCCTTGTATTGTTTTGGGTTTCCACTCTTACCAATAACACATATTTGCTTATCTTCTGCGGCTTTCTGCATTAATGGCGTCGGAGGCACGGGAGGGAACAAAGAAACATTGTGCGATCCGGGAATATGGGATATTCCTTCGGTAAACCAAATATCTGCTTCGTATGGACCAAGTGCGTGGATATATTCACTGATGAAATCAGCCTGACCTTTAATGGTCGTTTGCTTCATCAGCATCTCTCCCATATTCAGGAACTTTTTCCAATCTGATTGGGAGTGGTTTTCTATTGTAGTATTCGACTCTTTCAAGGTTAACTTTCCTTACGTTTAACCATTGTCAAGAGCGTGCCCTGCCCTTCGCATGGATCAAAGTGTACTTCATCCATCAGCTTTTGCATAAAATACAAGCCCAAGCCTCTGGGTTTACGCTTTGCAAGTGGAGTATCAAGATCAGGGGTAGGAATCCGATCTGGATTGAAATAGCATCCTGTATCGCGAAGAAGTATTTTCAATCCGTAAGGCATTACCTGGCAAATACACTCAATTTCACCAGATGTAGATCCACCGTAGGAGTGTTCAATGATGTTGGTACAGGCTTCATCGACTGCAACTTCAACATCATAAATTGCTTTTTCATCCAGGCCGGCTTCGCGTGCAGACAGGACTACCTGGCGGTTAATCTTCTCCAGGTTATCCATTGATGCAGCATAAACTGTCATTTCGTCCTAAGAGGTTAAAAGCTACCCACCGCTTCGGTCAGATCATTCGAAATGCTGAAGAACGGAACCAACCCGGCAAGGTCGAGGGTAGAGAGAATTCTTTCGGGCACATCCACCAGGATTACTTCTCCACGGTTGTAACGTTTGCAGTTCTTCTGAGTGTTTACCAATACCCAGATACCTGCAGATGATAGAAATTCCAGCTCACCACAATCCAGAACGATTTTATACCGTCCTTCGCCTGTAATTTCATTCATCGCGTCACCCAATAATGGAGCCGTGGCGCTATCCACTCTGCCTGAAACCTTTACCAGATCACAATGTTTGAACTGTTTTTTTGTTAATTCCATATCGTTTGGTACCTTCTTTCTGCAGAGACTGGATTTACTACCCTAAAATTATATCATGACCTATTTTAAAACAAATGGAAGTATCTGATTATTTTCAGATTCTTCCATTGTTTTTTGTATTTATTCAACGAAATCAGAACATCAATGCATTAACCTGATCAATAGCCTCCTTTGAAGGACGGAGTTCCTTTTCTGTCAGGCGATTGAGCGGTTTTTCGGGCAGGTTATACAGATCAAATAAAGTTGGGCGTTTGGGATCTACATACAATAAACCGGTTACCAGCCAGTTTTGATAATGTCCTTCTTCCAGTATACGTAAAGCCTGCCATCGATCTGTGGGGTCGTAATCTTGCTCCAACTTTTTCAACAAAATCATGGATCCATCATGCATGGTAACTTCACGAACCGTACCATGTTCAAAATCTTCCACCATAATCTCATCCCGGGGAGGTATATAAGAAATCTCATGCAGCGGAGCTTCTCGGTCTTTGCCCCAGGTATATGAGTGTAAGGTTCCTTCCTGGTTATTGAAGGTAACACACGGGCTGATAATATCCAGCACTGCCGTTCCATTGTGGCTGATAGCCGCTTTAATTAATTCTTTAACCTGACGTGGATCGCCTGCAAAAGAACGGGCTACAAAAGATGCATTGGAAATTAATGCTTCCATGGCAATATCTACTGGAAGATACTGGTTGGTTCCATATTTCTTGAGAGATAGGCCCTTCTCGGCGGTTGCTGAAAACTGTCCTTTAGTCAGACCATATACACCGTTATTTTCTACGATGTAGACAATCGGGAAATTTCTTCGAGACATGTGTTTGAATTGTCCTAATCCGATACTGGCAGTATCTCCATCTCCACTCAAACCAATTGCTTCGAGTGACAAATCAGCAAACATAGCTCCCTGCGCTAAAGAAGGCATGCGTCCGTGCAGACCGTTAAATCCAAAGGATCTGCTTAAAAAGTAGAATGGGCTCTTGCTGGAGCATCCAATCCCGCTGAATTTGATCACTTTTTCAGGGCGCAACCCCATTTCATAACAGGCGGCTATGATTTGGTTACCAATGGAATTATGGCCACAACCCTGGCAGAGAGTCGATTGTGCACCACGGTAATCAGCACGGGTAAGACCGATACTATTTGTTGCAGCAGGAGCTTGAGTCATTATTTTTCCTCCTGAGTAGAAATTTCTGTTGAGATCCATCTTGCAGAAAGAGGTAATCCATCCATTTTTGCTAGAGGGATAATTTTAGGTGCCAGATCGGGGTAATCCACACAGAGGATCTGTGCCATCTGTCCATCTCGATTCATTTCTGCAACATATATATGATCATGAGTTTCTATAAATTCCCGGACCTGATGGTTAAACGGTATCGCTCTGACTCTCAGGTAATCCACCGGGATTCCCTTTTGGGCAAGAATGTGTGTTGTTTCCACCACAGCCGGGTCAGCAGAACCATAGGAGATAATTCCGATTTTAGATTTGTTTGATTCAAGAAGCGGTTCGGGTAAAATGGATCGGGCAGTTTCAAATTTCAACTTCAACCTAGCCATCCCGTTTTCCCATACATCCGGTTCCTCACTATACTGGGCGTAATCATCATGTCCGGTACCGCGTGCAAAATATGCCGCCCTGGGATGTTGGTTCCCGGGAACCGTACGGTATGGTATTCCATCACCATCAAGGTCTTTATATCTACCCCATTGATCAATGATCTTCTCCAGATCATCCTCCCAGAGGATCTTTCCCCGATCCATTGGTTTATCAGGATATTCAAATTTCTTAGTCATCCACTGGTTCATTCCCAGATCCAGGTCGCTCATCACCAGCACCGGTGTCTGAAGTCTTTCAGCTATATCAAATGATTTCCAGCCAAATTCAAAGCATTCCTGCACGGTACCCGGAATCAACATCACATATTGTGTATCTCCATGACTCAGGAAATAAGACATGGTCATATCACCCTGTGCAGTCCGGGTGGGTAGCCCGGTACTCGGACCTACACGTTGAATATTCCAGACAACCACCGGAACTTCTGAATAAAAAGCCAGACCGAGGTATTCAGACATCAGACTTAAACCCGGACCAGATGTTGCGGTCATTGCTCGTAATCCTGCAAAACCGGCACCAATTGCCATTCCTATGGCAGATAATTCATCTTCTGCCTGAATCACAGCATAAGTCTGTTTGCCAGTTTCAGGATCAATTCTAAATTGTGGAAGATACTCATTCAATGCTTCTGGTAAGGTAGATGCGGGAGTGATGGGATACCATGCGGCAAATTGAATTCCTCCGAAAATCGATCCCAGAGCGCCGGCTGTATTACCATCTGCCATGATATAACCTTCAAGAGGCTTCATCGGCTCGATGAAGAAATGATCTTCTTTAACCAGATTTTCTTTGGCCCATTCGGCGGCAGCTTTAACCACATCAAAATTTGAGTCAATAGCTTTCTTTTTACCTTTAAAATGAAAGTCAAGGGCATCATAAATTTTATCCAGATCAATGCCCAATATTTGAGCAACCACACCCACATAAACCATATTGGCAATGTAATCTCGCAGAGCCGGTTGGATATCTGCTTCGCGAGCAATCTTTTTTACAGGCATTGGGTAAACATAGATGTCATCGCGCATAATCGGATGTTTGATATCATCCGCGTAAAATAAAACCCCGCCCGGGCAAAGGTATTCAATATCTTTGACAAATGAGGCAGGGTTCATCGCTATGAGTATGTCATCGTCTTCAATCCGACCGATATACCCATCTTTGGACACCCGGATACTATACCAGGTTGGCAACCCCTGGATATTGGAAGGAAATCGGTTTTTTCCTGATACCGGGATTCCCATCTTAAACATCGCACGCATGATGGTCATATTTGCGGTTTGACTGCCTGATCCATTGACCGTGGCAAAGGTGATGCAGAAATCATTAATCCGATCAGGTGTTTTGGAGATCGAACCAGCTTGAGCCATGTATCACTCCATATTACTCATGAATTTATTCAAAACGGTGACGTTTATCTTTTAATGTCCGCAGTGATAGCATTTCCATATGCTCCAGAAAACTTTTGTATCCCTCATCCAGGTCACCTGCAGCAATTGCATTCACCATTTTCTGATGATATAACCAGACTTGTTCCAAATAAGAGAGATCTAAAAACACCGCTAATCCAGTATTTTCATACATCATCCAATACGCTTCCAGTACACCACTGACAAATGGATTTTTCAATCTTTGGTAAATGGAAAGATGTAATTCTTTGTGCTCTTCGTGCGGTATTTGGGGTGGTTTTCTGTGTAGTTTATCCAGTGCCTTATTTACTAATCTCTTGAGTTTTTGAATATCCTCCTCTGTAAGAAGACTCACTGCTTGTTTCCAATAAGCAGATTCAACGTGTTTACGGAAATCAGCATATCGGGAAAAGTTATCTTGATCGCAAGCCACGCTGTAAGCAAGGCTGCTGGCAGCAGCATGGACAAAGGTAAAAGGCAGGCGCTGGATACCCGTTCTGGGGTGGACTTCAATGATCCCCATCGTCCTTGCTACTTCCATTTGCTCACGCAGGCTGGCAATTGAGATACCAAGCATCCTGCTCAATTCAGTCAGGGGTGGAATACGGACTGTCCCCTGTTGGGGCAGGGACGCTAAATACTGCATAAACGGAGAGAGTTGGGGGATAAAAGGCGCAGAGTTTTTCATAAATTAAATATGATTAATCTGATTAATTAGCTGATTGTAGTATAGCATGTACCACTATTTGGGTCAAGCAAATTCCTGTTCTTTATGACATTTACAGATTTCTTTATGATGATTGTGATTCTTTGAAGATCATCTTTTATACAGCCGAAGAAATTGATCTTCAAACCTGGGTGATTCTATTGTGCTGTCGAGTGTTCGGCGCATTAATTGCTTTGCCTCCATCTCGTATGGATCCCCTATCTGGCTGACATGCTGCTTGATCGCTTCCATCCGATCATGCCAATACTCAGTGACATCCAGGGTGATATTCGCAGCTACTGGAAAAGCCAACCATACTTCTTCAGGTGTGTGTGGAAATAAACCTTCATGGTGAATTAATTCTGGAAAATAATTCACATTCCCGGCAGCCGGGAATACTGCTCTTAATGCAATTTCGCCCGCCTCGCGGTGATCTGAATGATTGATATACATTCCGCGCAGGTAATAATTCTGTGGATCGCAGGACACAACAATCTCAGGTTTGAGCTGGCGAATGATTCTGACAACCTGCTTCTGGATATCTTCATTGAAATTGAGAAAACCATCTATTTCTTTCAAAAATATCACTTTATTAACACCCAAAGCGTCGGCAGCGCGGCGTTGTTCCTGCATGCGCGTCTCCATTAATTGTTCAGGTGTGAGGTTAAGGTCATCACTTCCTTTGTCTCCACGGGTTAAAAGGCAGTAATCTACATGATGTCCTGCTTTAATCCAGCGAACTATGCTGCCTCCAATGAAAAATTCTGGATCATCGGGATGAGCCAGAATTACAAGGATTTTTTTGGTTGCCTGCCAACCTTCAGGCTGTAATAAGGAAAATGTCATTCTTCTTCTGTTTGTTTGGGTTGATTTTGATTTCCGTCTTTTGGATGTGATTGTGCATTTGCGTCCTGGATTAATTGCACTTCTTCCTTGCCGAACTCGCGTACACCCATATTGGGAATATCAACGATTACCCTCTGACGAAGGGGAATAACATCTAACACCTTTCCTTCGCCGTGCGGTGTCATAACCCGTTTGTTTTTCTTGGGTAAATTTGAGCGTAATTCACAATAATGCTCATATTCGTAAATTAAACAACAGCGTAATCTGCCGCACATTCCAGTGATTTCTGCGGGTGTGAGAGAAATACCCTGATCCTTTGCCATGCGAATGGATATCGAACTAAATTCAGTCAGAAATCCTGAACAGCAACGCTTTTCCATGCCACAAGCACCCATTCCACACATCAGTTTTGCAACATCGCGTGGACCAATTTGACGAAGCTCTACCTGAGCAGGTGCAAATTGTTTTTGCAGATCAGATCGTAAGCCTTTAAGTTCAATTTTCTCTTCTGCTTCTGAACTGAATTGAATAATCAGACGGGATCCATCAAAACTATATTCAGCGGATACGATTTTAATGCCATGGAGGTGCATCTCGCCTGCACGTTGCTGTGCTTTGATTAAGACATCTGCTTCCTTTGCCTGCCAGCTCTGGCGCATTACCAGGTCGCGAGGGGTAGCTTTTCTATCTACCTGCTTCCAGGTTCCTTCAGGTGGAGGAGTGGGATCTGGAATTCGTTCCACCACCTGCCCCAATTGCATGCCGCGGCTCGTTTCAACAATGGCAAATTCACCAGGTTGAATATCTGGTATTTTGGAAGCATCAAAATGATAAGTTTTTCCGACAGGATTAAACCTGATACTAACAATAATGGGTTCCATAGCTGAGATTATCTCATGCCCGATGTTTCATCCAGCCCGGATGGTCGTTACACTCACTTGAGCCGCCACCAGTTCGCTGATTGCCATCAATGCTTTTGCCGCAGATGAATCCGGCATGGCAGAGACAATCGGTTCACCGCGGTCACCACCTTCACGTACTGCCGGAAGCATAGGAATTTTACCAAGGAATGGCACATCGGTTTCTCTGGAAAGGGTTTCACCCCCACCAGAACCAAACACTTCCATAATTTTTCCATCTGGTAATTCAAGAAAGCTCATGTTCTCAATCACACCCAGAACAGGAACCTGCAAGGCACGGTACATTTCCACCGCCCTAGATGCATCTTCGATCGATACTTTTTGTGGAAGCGTAACAATTATTCCACCAGATAATGGAATTGTCTGTGCAAGACTGATTTGTGCATCGCCGGTACCCGGTGGTAAATCCACAATCAGATAATCCAATTCTCCCCAATCTACATCCCTTAAAAACTGACCTATCGCGGAGTGCAACATCGGACCACGCCAGATCATGGGTTGACCATGGCGAACCAAAAACCCAATAGACATCAATTTGACCCCGTATGCTTCAGCGGGGATCATTTTCTTTTCTTTGGGAGCAGGTAAGTGATCCACGCCCATCATGGTCGGGATATTCGGACCGTAGATATCCGCATCCAACAATCCCACGCAGGCACCTTTTTGAGCAAGTGCAACCGCCAGGTTCACTGCAACGGTGCTTTTCCCAACGCCACCTTTACCTGAACCGACTGCAATCGCGTTTTTGATTGGAAGCTGTAATTTTTCTTTGATTCGCGAATCTGTCGGCACATTGGATGTAAACCCGATCTGAACTTCTTTTACACCCGGCACTGTCATAACCGCAGCGCGGGATTCATTTTCCATCCTTGATCGTAACGGGCAGGCAGGTGTGGTGAGATTGATCTTGAAGCTGACCAAACTCCCCTTGATAGCCAAATCTTTGATCATATTTAATGTAACAAGGTCTTTGTGTAACTCCGGTTCCTGTACATGTGATAAAGCTTCAAGAACCTGATCTTGTGTTATAGTAGTTTTTGACATTCAAACCTCAATATCTTCAGGGTTACTGTTTTTTGGGCAGGTATTGATTCGTTTCAGCAAGCGCTTCCTCATACTGGCGCAGTAGTTCCTGATCGTCGCCACGATATCGCTTGATAGTTTGTCTGGCACATTGGGTACATCCCTTCATGGCACGGAAAGAATCCGCATTACACGAAACACATCCTCCCAGTTTTACCATCATTAAGACAAAAGCGATATGGTCTTGTGAAGTATCCCCAGACTTAATTACATGCTGTATTAAATCATCCCAAGTCTTACCATGCATACCCTGGAGTGATGGGATTACACGTGACGGAAACAGGATTTCAGTGTCATCATTATACATTTTCTAGCCTGCTTATTGAGTTGCTGCCAGTTTGGCTGCAGCCTTGGCTGCCTTTGCTTCTTCTTCCAACCGATAATTTGTTGGCCGGATCTGAGCATAATACTCGACCGGTTTAGCCAGTTTATTTAGATCGTAGATATGGTTTTGAAACCGGTCAAATGAGGCAATCTCATAATCATGGTCCATGCGGATGGCATCAAACGGGCAGTATTCAGCACAGAAACCACAATTCATACAGATATCCACGTCGATATAGAATTCTGCCGGAGAAGGAATTGGTTTTCCTGTTTCCGCATCAACTGAACGAGTGATCCAGATACATTGAGGAGGGCAGGCTTTGGCACAAATACCACAACTGGTGCAGCGCATTTTTCGGCTGCCATCTTCTGCGGTCTCATATACCAGAAAAGGAATGTATCGGAATTCCTCAGGTACCGGGCTTTTCTCTTCAGGATATTGAATTGAAAACACCCCGGTTACCTCTGCGCTGCTGCGGTATGCTATCCCCTCAGGTGTGTGATAACGCTTCTTTCCTTTGCGAAAATCATCCAGGTAAGATTCAACAAAGTGCTTGAGCGTAACAGTCAATCCTTTCAAAATACCTAATCCATACATGTCAACGCTCCTTTAGCGATCCACTTCGCCGAGTACAATATCGATGGAACCAAGAATAGAAACCACATCCGCCACCTTGTTGCCGATGCACATCCCTGCCAGGCTGGTCAGGTTGATAAAGGTTGGCGCCCGCACATGATATCTTGCCGGATTGGGTTTTCCATTCGAAACTACATAATATCCCAGCTCACCTTTAGGGCTTTCAACTCTGCCATACGATTCACCTGCAGGAACCCGCGCCTGATAAGTGGGTTTGCCTGTCATTACCGGACCGTCAGGGATATCTCGAAGAGCCTGCTCAAGAATCCGGATGCTTTGTCGGATTTCATCCAGGCGGAGCATGTACCGGTCGAATATATCTCCATGGTAACGGACGCAAACATCGAAATCAAACCGATCATAGATCGAATAGGGGTCAGCCTTACGCAGGTCAAATGGAATGCCTGATGCCCGCAATAATGGTCCGGTAGCGCTGTTGGCGATCGCATCCTCTGCAGATAATTTCCCGATTCCTTCAGTTCGAACCCGAATGATTTCACTATCTGTCAGATACTTGTCGAGCTCATCAATTTTTCCTGGTAACCGGGCGACTAATTCAGTGATCTTCTTCATTATTTCCGGTTGAATATCCCGAACAACACCACCAAAACGGAAGTAGTTACACATCATCCGAGATCCAGAAGCACCTTCAAAAATATCCATAATTAATTCGCGCTCCACAAATGCATAAAGCACGGGTGTGAAGAAGGCGCCCAGATCATTTAGCAAAAAGCCTATCGCGATAAGATGGTTATTAATACGGGTTAGCTCTGCCATAATCACCCGAATATATTCTGCCCGTTCTGGTGGAGTTATTCCCATCAGTTTTTCCACAGCCAGAGCATAACCAAAGTTGTTCGACATGGAACAGATGTAATCAAGCCGGTCGGTGAAGGGCATGATCTGGAGGAAGGTGTTTCTTTCTCCTATCTTCTCATGGTTTCTATGCAGGTAACCCATGGCTGGTTTTAAATCTACGATGGTCTCGCCATCCATCACGGCGACCATGCGAAAAACGCCATGTGTGGAGGGATGTTGGGGACCAAGATTAATGACTATCTTATCGGTTTTGAGCATTTCATCGCCCTGCGGAAAATGCATTTTCAGTGACTCATACAGGGCACGGTCATTATCTGCTTCCCACTGGTCAGGATCAAACCCCATTGGGTATTGCAGGTTATCCTTAAATGGATTTGTATCTTCTATCCGCTGCGCTTTTCCTTCAGGCCACCGTGATTTATAAGGTTTAACATCTTCTTCGTAGAAGGGCTCTTTCCAATCCTTCCGTAATGGGTGACCATGGAAACCTTCCCAGGTTAATATGCGCCTTAAGTCAGGGTGATTAGAAAAATGTACACCCATCAGGTCATAAACTTCCCTCTCCTGTAGCTCAGCACCTCGATACAGAGAAACAAGCGAAGGTACCGTTGGATTTTCCCTGCCAAGTGGTACTTTTATTTCGAATGGTATACCCCCTGTCAATTTTCGGAAGTGATAAATTACATCCATTCTGTCGTCAGGATAACTATCCAGAGCGGTGACCGAAGTGAGTGTATCAAATCCAAACTTCTCTTTTATTTCTCCTACGACTTCCAACAGGTTTTCAGCAGATACTAAATACCCTTCAAATCCAGCTCGAGGATCTTTTTCTCCCTTTGTTTCCAGGTATTCTTCTACAGGAGTTAAGATTTTCGGTTCAATTGCAGTTTTGTCTGTCATCTATTCCTCCTTCGCCGTTTCGCCGTAACCTGCTGGAATCTCAGCCATTTTTGCTTCTTCTGCATCTGCCTGCCGCTTTAGCACGGTTTTAATCAATTCCATTTGTTCAGGGTTGATGAGATCAGGTCCGAGAACGGGAATGGGGACGGGGACAGATTCACCCTTTTTATACCAGGATGCATCTTTTAATCTTTGAGTATCAATTTTTTTCTGTAATGTGATCAGCCCATTAAGAAGCGCTTGCGGAGTTGGCGGGCAACCAGGGATATAAACATCCACGGGGATGAAGCGATCTACTCCAGGAACGACTGAGTACCCTTCTTTAAATGGACCACCTCCAGAAGCGCAGGCGCCCATCGCCACTACATAACGCGGTTCCGCGATTTGGTTATACAACCGCACGATTTGGGGAACCATTTTTTTAGTCACAGTTCCTGAAACGAGCATAAAGTCTGCCTGTCGGGGACTGGGACGCATGACTTCCATTCCAAAACGGGAGAAATCGTACCGGCTGGCTGCAGTGCAGATCATCTCGATTGCGCAGCAAGCCAATCCAAACATCATGGGCCAGAGCGAGTTCCTCCGGCTCCAGTTGTAGATACGGTCGATGGTGGTAATTGCAACGTGACTCTGTAAATCGGGGGGAATTTCAACACCTGGGGAATTCAATCCTTCATTCATGCGGATACACTCCACTTCAAAAGATACACCTGTATGGTGCAAGATTATTCTAGCAGACGTGACCTCACTGTCAATGGATATTAACGTAAATGAATTTTTGCGTTATTATAAGTCAGATGAGTATAACAACCCCTGAATTGATCTTGAAATTTTTTGATAAACACAACCAGGCTACCGCCGCTGATATCGCCGCTGAGTTGCATCTTACCCACGCAGATATCCGATACCATTTACAAGAAATGCAAAAAACCGGATTAGTGGAAGTGGTAAAAAGAAGCAAGACATTACCGCGAGGCCGACCGGCACGAGTATTCCGTAAACCATTCAGGGATCATCCACCCGCAATGGAACAATTGCTATCAAAACTCATTATAAATATGGAATGCCTTCCGCCAGATGATCGCGAGCTAGTCTTGATTAGATTGGCAGAGGATATTTTTCAAATCAGAAAAAATTCTCAATCTTCATCAGCATTGCGAATACTCAACCTGATAAATGCCATGAACAACCTGGGGTACCATGCGAAATGGGAAATTCGTTCCGGTTGTTCTCAAATCAACCTGAACCATTGTCCTTACCGCAAATTGGTAAAAAACCATCCCATCTTATGTGAGTTAGATAGAATCGCATTAGTCCTTGCTTCAGGATCATCTGTGAATACACTTTCATTGATAGCAGATGAAAGTGGACACCCGTGTCGTTTTGAAATAGTCTGAAATAAAAAAGAAATTTTCATCCGCTATACTATTGAATATTAACCAAGGGGAGAAGATCATGGACTCAATTCCATTTCAATATCATCCAGATATCTTAACTAGGTTTAATTCATTGGGCGGAGTTGCTTTACTGATCGAAAATATCAATAACCACCCATCTTCACAGGAACTTATTCAACTATACGAGCACGAGCAGATTTCTGTTAAAAATCGGATTGGAAATCAGGCGCTATCAGATTTATCTACAATTGCCGGGTGGCGATCAGCTTTCCGCCAGTTTGGCGTGGATCCTACCCAATACCGCAATGCAGCTGAAGCACTTTTACGTAGATTGACAAAAAAGGGGATATCCCTTCCATAAACTCAGTCGTAGATTGCTGTAACCTTATCAGTATCCGTTATGCGCTTCCGGTGGCTGCATTCAACCTGAAAATGGTGACTGGGACGGTAACAGTTTGCTATGCAAATGGAAATGAACACTTTAACCCGCTGGGTGAAGACACACCGGGTCCTCCTGAACCGGGAGAGGTAATTTTCATAGACGAAGCAGGTCTGGTGCTTGCGCGGAGATGGTGTTGGCGGCAAAGTGTAGAGAGTGCATCAGATTTGGGCACCACCCGCCTGCTTATCACAATGGAATCACAGGATTCCTCCGGTTCAATTGCACTTGACACGTCTGTTAGTGAACTAAAAGAATTACTGTACAGGTTTACCGGGGGATCATTTATCCAATCAAGGATACGATAAAAAATAATTCATGAATTCTTCTTATCTGCCCGTTGAGATAAATAATCATCGAATGCTGATCATATCGGTAATAAATTGTTAATCAAGTAAAATTTCAAAATGCCCTATCACCGATTATCTACATCCAAAATTGCTAAGATTGTAGGTTGCCACCCGAATACAGTCCGCATGTATGAGCAATGGGGGTTGCTTCCCCCGATACCACGTTCCGCCAATGGATATCGGCTTTATACACCTGAGCACCTCGACCAGATGCGTCTTGCCTGGCTGGCTTTGCATACATCATTTCCAGGGAAAATCATTCGTAGGTCTTTATCTAACCTGGTGAAAGTGGCAGCAGGCGGTGATTTAGGAGAGGCTTTGCAGCATGCTTACAAGCATCTTGTGCTTGTCCGCTCAGAAATAGCACAGGCAGAAGCAGCAGCGGATTTGGTTGCAAATTGGGCAAGTGGTCAACCCATCGAAGGTACCCAAAATACTTTTTCCATTGGTGAAGCAGCTCGTAAATTGAATATAACCAGTAATATGTTAAGGAATTGGGAGAATAATCATCTGTTGGAGGTTCCCCGTGATCCTCACTCGCGTTACCGTCTTTACGGACAGGTCGAGATTGCCCGCCTGCGGATCATTCGAATGCTTCGTACCTCTGGATACAGCATCATGGCAATTCTGCGCATGCTACTTCAACTTGATGCCGGGATGAAGAGTGATATCCGCCACACCCTGGATACCCCTCCTGAAGATGATGATATTGTTTATGCGGCTGATCGTTGGTTAACAACGCTGGCGGAACAAGAAGTGAACGCTTTACAGATTATTGACCTCTTACAGAAGCGGCTCCGATAACCTTACATTCAGTTACCAATCTTTTAGAAATTTTAGAATAATTGTAATTGTTTTAGATAGTTCAGGGATTCTGCATAATCCTAAATTTTGTGTTCAAGCATATTAAACTCTCCATTATTCCACCAGGGTTGTACTATGAATTTATATACATGATGGAGGATGAATGGATAAATATTTGATTCAAGCGTTTTCTTTAGCAAAAACTTTCCGTGTGCCTGAGCGGGGGGAAGGTCTCAAAGCGTCATTCCGGCATCTCACTCACCCAGTATTCATAGAAGTACCTGCTGTAAAGGAAGTTACCTTCCAAATTGAACCAGGTGAAGTGATTGGTTTAATCGGGCCAAACGGTGCAGGGAAAACCACCATCTTAAAGATGCTGGGCGGATTGCTTTTTCCAACATCTGGAACCGTAAAAGTGGCTGGGTTTATACCCTGGGAACGTAAACCGAAATTCTTACGCAGTATCAGCATGGTGTTGGGAAATAAAAGCCAGTTGATATGGGATATCCCGGCACTGGATACGCTCAAGGTGTTGAGTGAGATTTACAACATTTCATCTGCTCAATATGAAGAACAGTTCAAAATACTCGTTGAATTACTAGATATGGGAGATTTGCTTCGTCGACCTGTCCGGAATCTCTCTCTCGGGGAACGGATGAAGTGCGAACTTGCAGCTGGTTTGCTTCATCAACCCAAAATCCTTTTCCTTGATGAGCCAACTCTCGGTCTGGATTTCTCTACCCAAAACAGGCTGAGAACATTCATAACAGAATACAACCAGCGAACAGGCGCCACCGTTATATTAACCAGTCACTATCTGGGAGATATCACCGCGCTCTGCAGTCGTGTCTTGCTATTGCATGAGGGAATTATTTTATACGATGGGCAATTGAATGGGTTGGCTGCGAGGCTGGCTCCTTACAAACTTTTACGAATCACGCTTGCTACCATGGATATGCCCAAAGCAATAAAAAATCTGCCAGCCGGAGCAGAATTACTGGAGCAAAACGAAAACGTCCTGAGCATCCGTGTAGAGCGCGATAAAACTGCCCGGTTTACATCGGATGTATTAAAAGCCCTACCTGTGGCAGATCTCACCGTTGAAGATCCCCCACTCGAAGCGGTGATTGACAAGGTGTACCAGGGAGGTGCCTGATGGATGGTATAAACCTGAGGGGTGGTTATGCATTAATGCGGGCAACCTGGTTGAGTTGGATGCAGTACCGCAGCTTTTTCTTTATTCTTGCCTTTGGGTGGATGATTCCTCCATTGGCAGCACTCTTTGTCTGGCTGGCCGCCGCTGAAACCAGCAGCCTGGCAGGTTTTACACGTGGGAGCTTTGTTGCTTATTATCTGGTGTTGATCGTCGTCAACCAGATCACATATGCACAGGCAAATTGGACATTAGGTGATGTGATCCGCGAAGGTAGTTTAAATTTCTGGCTCACCCGCCCCATTCCCGGATTTTGGAACGTGCTCGCGAGCGAAATGGCAGGAAAAGCAGTGTATCTGCTCTTTGTCATACCAGTAACTGTAATCCTTGCCATCATCCTGAAACCCGAATTGGAAACAAATTGGGTTCAATTCCTGTTGTTCCTGCTCTCCACCATACTGGCATGGGCACTGCGCTTCCTGTGGGGATTCTGGCTGGCAGCTCTAGCCTTCTGGACGAGCCGCGCGGATGGCCTACTTGCTCTTCAGGATGGTCTGGTCTTCCTTCTCTCCGGAATGGTCGCACCGTTGGCGTTGCTTCCTGTGGGGATCAGTATTGCTGCCAGAATTTTACCTTTCCATGCCATGATCGGTACTCCTGTAGAAATCTTGATTGGGTCTATTCCGCTCCATCAGGTGGGCATTACCCTGGGAATACAGATTGCATGGGTCGGTGTAACCTATTTGATTTGTAGAATTGTCTGGCATACCGGTTTACGGCGGTACGCTGCAGTGGGAGGTTAAATGAGACCATTACATCTGATTTTTAGTTTTGCCAGGGCATCTCTACAGAAAGACCTTGCATATCGAGCAAATTTCTGGATCAGCCTGTTGCATTCCTGCATAAATCTGGCGGTAGGAATTTTCAGCCTGCAAATTCTGTTTAAACAGATTGATTCACTTAAAGGCTGGACTCAGGCTGAAGCACTTTCCCTGCTGGGGGTATATCTAGTGATTTCATCACTACGTGGGTTGTTTATTGGACCCAGTCTCGAAGCCCTGGCTGGCATCGGGCAGGAAATCTGGAGCGGTAATTTTGATTTCAGCCTCCTCAAACCTGTGCCGGTGCAGTTCCTGGTGAGTTTCCGCTTTTGGAACTTTTATGCCTTACTCGATTTGATTTTGGGGATTGCCGTCCTTGTATATGCCAATTCGCTGGGTAGTATCGTACCCATCTTAAACCTACTGATGTTCCTGCTAGGATTATTCTGTGCAGTCGTCATCCTGTATGCAGTTCTACTTTCATTTACCGCGCTCACCTTCTGGAGTCCGGGTTTTCTTTTCACCTGGGTTTTTGATTCTTTATTCCAACTGGCGCGTTACCCTGTGACAATTTACCCGCCCTGGTTGAGAATGATCCTGACCTGGATCATTCCAGTGGGGTTGATGACAACGATTCCTGCACAGATTTTACATGGAAAGATTCCCTGGCAGATAATTGGTTGGAGCTCTCTGGCTTCGGCAATACTCCTATTTTTTTCATCCTGGTTCTTTAATCGTGCGATAAAAAGATACGCCTCCGCATCCAGTTAAAAAATTTATCCTCTGATTATCGAATCAGAGGATGATTTTTCTTATTACCAGTCAATTCATTCCACGGTAACAGATTTTGCCAGGTTACGCGGTTGGTCAACATCTAGTCCACGCATGGTCGCGATGTGATACGCCAATAGTTGGAGTGGAATCACCGTTACGACAGGACTCAACAGCCAGGGTATATCAGGTACCCATAGAACATGGTCTGCCAATGATGGTAATGCATCATCTCCCCGCGAGGCAATAGCGATCACTTTGCCTCCGCGACTCTTCACCTGCTCCACCTGACTGATCATCTTCTCATACCATGGATCGCGTGGCGCAATTGCAATAACTGGCATTTCACGCTCAATCAACGCAATCGGTCCATGCTTCATCTCTCCGGCAGGATACCCTTCTGCATGAACATAAGAGATCTCTTTCAATTTCAATGCGCCTTCATAGGCAATGGGCATATTGATCCCACGACCCAAGTAGAATGCGCTTGTAGAATTCTTTAATGCTTGCGCAGTATCAATCAAATTGTTTTCCTGCTCCAGACACCAGCCTACTGCCTGAGGAATCAGGCGTAAATCTTGAATTAAACGCCTTCTCTCTTCCGCCGGGAAAGCGCCACGTGCATCCGCCAGATACACTGCCATCATGTATAAATCCACCAGGGGAGTAGTGAACGCCTTTGTAGAGGCAACCCCAATTTCCGGACCGGATTGCATGCCAATATATCCATTGGCTACGCGCATAGCCTGGGAACCAATGGCATTGACAATAGACCAGATCACTCCACCACGCTTTCGCCCTTCATCCATGGCTGCCAGTGTATCAGCGGTTTCTCCTGACTGACTGATAGCCAGCACTACCGTATCCCGGTCCACAATCGGATCCTGATAGCGGAATTCCGATGCAATTTGCACTTCCACCGGGATTCGGGCTATCTTCTCGATCATGATCTTACCGACCATCCCGGCATGCGCAGCGGTTCCACAAGCAGTAATAATAATTTTCTTAATCCGTCTGGCTAATTGTGGCGGACAATTCAATTCGGGTAAGGTTATTTTCCCTGCTTCAAAATCAACCCGACCGGCGAGTGTATCGGTTACAGCACGCACCTGTTCATGTATTTCTTTTTGCATGAAATGACGATATTCACCTTTTTCAGCCGAAACCGGATCCCATCCTATGGTGTGGGTTTGGTAGGCCAATTCTTTGCCGTCGAGGTTGGTAATCTGTACGTTCTGGCGCGTTACTACAGCCATCTGCCGGTTTTCCAGAAATGCAACTTGCCGGGTATGTTCCAAAATGGCGGGTAAATCAGACGCTACATAGTTCTCTTCTTCGCCAAATCCAATCACAACACCACCCGCATTACCCAGCCTGGCAGCTATGATCTTATCCGGTTCAGATTTACAAATAACAACTATCCCGTGCGCACCTTTTAAACGTAATAAGGTCTTACGAACTGCTTCAATCAGATCTTCACTCTGAAGCAGGTTTTGTTCAATTAATTGAACTATCGTCTCGGTATCTGTTTCGCTCTGGAATTTTACTCCCTGGGCTATTAATTCCTCACGCAGCTCCTGGTAGTTTTCGACAATTCCATTATGAACCAGAACCACTTCGCCATTGGCGCTGGTGTGCGGATGTGCATTCCGCTGGGTTGGCATGCCATGGGTTGCCCAGCGCGTATGTCCAATGCCAATTTTTCCAGAAATGGGTTTTTCCTCAAGAAGTTTTTCCAGCCTGCTTAATTTTCCGGCATCACGACGCACCTGAATTTTTCCACCATGGATGACTGCGAGTCCTGCAGAATCATATCCACGATACTCTAGTTTTTTCAAACCGTTTAAGATGATACCGGTGGCATTTTTTTCACCGATGTATCCAACAATTCCACACATGGTTTCTCCTCATTAAACCGGTTAACTTGCATCATTTAATCTCGTAAAGTATTGTATGCAACAATCCCGTTTAACACTTGGTTAAACGCTTATATTCCCGGTTCAGGCAAAATAATAGTTCATATTTAATATCGGTTGGTGGATTTTCATCCAGAGGGCATCCGCTGATCTTTCGATTTTCCCGGGGTTCCCGGTTAACTTCATCCTGCGATGAAGAACCCTCATCCTCGTCATCCGGTTTAATTCTCGCACCGGACCATGCGCTATTCCAACCTGAAATATTACTTGATGCTTCTTTTAACCTCCTTATTGTTACCTGCCAGATTATAACGCATTATATTTACAACAAGAAGAATCCCTCTCGCCAGATCGTCATTCGGGTTTTTGGCGCTCGTACTCTTCAGGTGTATCCAGATCGGCGATGATCGTCTGAGTGTCCACCAAAACATAGCGAATTTTCTCGTCATTGCATCGCAGAAAATCGCGCATTGTGGTTTCTGCGTTTGCTTCGAGAATCTGCTGCCAGAATATTTCCGGAATCACCCAGGGATGTCCACGCCGCATTTGCCAGGAAGGAACAACAATTTTTTCCGGTTCCAATTGACTGGCTAGTAAAACCGATTTTACGGTTTCGGGGAGGATCTGTGGTTGATCACCGAGTGCGAGGATGGCTGAAGAAGCGTGCGATCTGGTGAGTGTTGTAATTCCTACCTGGAGGGAGGTTATCATGCTTCCATTTTCATAATCCGGATTAAATGCCAGGATAACATCCAAGCCTGAAAGCTTCTCTACCAATAATTCATGACTTTTTCCGGTAACCACGACAATCAGATCCAGACCCCCAAGTTTTAATGTTTGGATCACCTGCTCGATCACAGAATGCTCTCCCCAGGGAAGGACCAGCTTTTGCTTCCCCATTCGTTGTGAGAGTCCTGCTGCAAGTACAAGTGCACCAACCTTATAATTAGCCTTCATCCTTCATTCCCTGCCATTGATAGACATCTTCAGGTGTATCTAAATCCATCAGTATTTTTTCATCATGCCATTCAAAATACCAGAGAGTATATTTCGAGAATAATTTTCGACCACCTTCATCGCCGGTTAATAATTTTAGATCCGCAAAGGTGATGCGGTCAAAATACACCGGATTCGATCTTTTTCCTCCTGCAAGTGGAGCGATAACCGGTTTCTGCGTGGTAACAGCTTCATCAATGATTTTCCGGATTAAGGGTTCAGTTACAAATGGCTGATCAGACAATAAAAAGACAACACCACCGGTATTTGAAGGGAGTGCCCGTACCCCAGCTGCGACTGATGTTCCCTGCCCTGATAGCCAATCAGGGTTTTCGACAACCTTGACTGGTAAACCTGTGAGCGCTTTGCGAATTTTCTCCTGATTCGCGCCAGTAATAACTATGAGTGGATTCAAACCGGAATTCAAACCGGTTGTCGCAATCTGTCTGACAAGGGGAATACCATCTTTCTCCAGTAACTGTTTTGGTGCACCCAACCGGGAGGATCCGCCTGCTGCCAAAAGAATACCGGCAACAGGTTCAACACGTGCATAAATTTTGGGATTTTCCTGCCGGTTCATGGAGGCGATAATCACCCGGTCGTATTTCCCTACAGCAAGGTTCGCTACCTTTTTCGCGGCAGCCTGTATCTCAGCAGTATCCGCCTGGTTTAGCAGCAGTACCTTCTCCGCAGAGTAAGGGATATTTTTTAATCCACCATGCTTATCTATCAGGACTTTTACGGCAACTTCTGGAGTGATCACCTCCCCCGGTGATATCCCTGCCAGTGTCTGATACTCAATCATCCGGTGAACCGTTTGTTCATTGAAGGTTTTGCCCAAAGCCGAGCATCCAGCTACCACGATCACCAGATCCACCCATCCCGGGATGACTGGTTCATGATTCGCAGGGGCTTTGAGTGGAATTCCCCGCGATCCATCTGCTTCTATCAGCATCACCAACTTACCGGTTTTAGTCTTGTCGGCCAGATCATTGAGAACATATTCAGCCGGTCCAGGGCTTCGGAACTCATCAATCGGTTCTGAGGTAAACAGCGTAATATTGTTTTCTAAGTTCAAATCATCGATGGATATTTGTTCGCCATCTCTAATGATAATATGACGCATACCTTGATCAATTTGGGATGCACCAATATGTGTTGTAGTGGTAAGGATGACTCCTTTTCCAATTTGTTTCGCGATTTGAATTAATGTACTGGTCTTTCCGCCAGAGCCCACAATGGCTACGCGCATTCCGGGTTCAATGCGAAATACATTTAATAGATCTGGTAAGGGTTTAGGAACCATATAATTTTTTGCGCAGGTCTGGTTTGGATAGTATCGCTTCCAATACTCCCCCGCCTATTGATAGCGATTTATCCGAAATTAATTCACATATCTGCGGATCGTCTCGTGGATCTAAATCACCGATCTTCATACCCGCAGTCACTGAATACCCGTCTGGCAGCATTCCCCTGATAAAACCAGTGAAATTCGCATGGATAGGCTTATGATTTATTGTGGCTATTACATCGTCCTCAGCCACACGGCTGCCAATATCATGCACGACATTTAGAATCCCATCTATAGGCGCACGGATGACCCGCTCTGCTCGATAATCCCTCACCTGTTCCGGGATTCCAGTATCGCCTTCCGTCATCCCCTGCCAGAAAACCCGACCCAAACGGGGTCCTCTGTTTGTTTCAACAACCGCATGAACATCCTTCCCGGCTGTGAAACCCGGACCGAGCCCGATAATCAGTGGGTATGCATTGATATCGTACTCTGGTGATACTTTACGCATTCTAGCGTCAACACAGACAAGCGGATGAAGTCCATTAACGATTTCCGCAGATTCATCTATTACGACGGGTATATTTCCTTCGGTTATAACTGAGCGAACCTCATCGGTAGATTTGCACATTACAGCTTTTATAGATTCAACGATCGTTTGTTGAAATCGAACTGCTTCAGAAAAACTGGCTTTTCTACGAACACACAAAGGCTTGGGTAATTCCGATAAAACCACAGGAATTCCTGCTCGGTAAATTCGTAAAGCTACACCACTACCCAAATCACCTGCGCCTCGAATAAAAACCAATGGACGATTAACCATTACTTAACTTTCCCAAACCTCGCACAACCCGTTCAGGGATCAGTGGAAATTGATCAAACCATACACCTGTGGCATCGTGAACTGCATCAGTGATCGCAGACGCGAGTGGTAAGTATGGCATCTCGCCCATCCCTCTGGCGCCAAAAGGTCCGTTCTCGTCTGGAATTTCCATGATAACCGAATGGACTTCTTCCGGCACATCCAACACGGTTGGAATAAGATAGGTGGATAATGTCTTTGTGAGGGCAAAACCATCTTTCTCGATGAAGTTTTCCATAAGTGCATATCCCGCAGCTTGAACAACCGCACCTTCCACCTGACCATCCACCTGCTGCGGGTTTACTGCTTTTCCAACATCATCAACACAGAGCACTTTGGTTAATCGAACTTCACCTGTATCTGTATCCACCTCAGCTTCCACAACCTGCGCAACATAACCATAAGCAAAGTTGGGTTCGCATTTTCCCGTCTCGGGATCATATGGTGTGGTTTTGGGTGGGATATATGTATAAGATGCCTCAGCAGGTCTCTCTTCATTCTGCCATTTTTTCAATGCTTCAGCCGCTGCTCCACGGATAGAATTACCGCTCATAAAGGTCATACGAGATGCTGATACGCTGCCTGAATTATCAGTAACAGCTGTATCTGAAGCTATTAAAATCACTTTTTCCATTGGTATTCCCAATGCCTCTGCTGCCATCTGTTTCATGGCAGTGTGAACACCCTGACCAACTTCTGCGGCTGCATGATACAGAAGCGCTTCTTCAATTTGAGTTTTCCCTCTTAAAACGATTCTGGCTGAACACTTCTCCGGAGCGCCAAATGAAAAACCTACATTCTTGAAGGCACAGCTAATTCCTATCCCTTTTTTCAAATAAGACTTTTTTGTATCGGCAGGAAGCTTTGCAGAAGGTTTCTGCCAACCGTTTTCTGTTTTTTTCCACCCGGCAATTTCTGCTGCCTTTTCAACCACTTCCGGAAGACTGACATAACCAGGCATGTAAGTTCCCACCGATAGTATGGAGCCTGTCCTTATGATATTTTTAAGCCTGATCTCCACCGGGTCCATACCCAGTTTTTCTGCCAATTTATTTATCTGAGATTCGGCAGCAAACGCGCCTTGAGGTCCACCAAAACCACGGAAAGCGCCATTGGGAATATTATTGGTGTAAACCGAGTAGCTATCCACCCGGACATTTGGAATCTCATATGGTCCAGTACACATCAAGGTCGCATTTCCGAGCACTTTGGGTGATGTATAAATATATGCGCCACCATCAGAGTAGATATCCACTTCGGCGGCAATAATTTTGCCTTCTTTCGTTGCTCCCCAGCGGGTTTTTATGAAATATGGATGTCTTTTATGATGTCCGATAATCGATTCTTCCCGACTCCAAATAATTTTTACCGGTCTCGGGGTTCCCATCTGGTTGAGTTTCTGTGCAGCCAGACCAAGGATAATCTGAACAGACATGTCTTCCCGTCCGCCAAAGGCACCTCCAATGGCAGGATAAATGATCCGCACCTCTTCTTCAGGGAGGTTGAGTGCGTGAGCCACCTGTTCACGGTCTTTGTGAGTCCATTGTCCACCAACAATAACGGTGACTTTTCCGTTCTCATCAATATATCCCAACCCTGCTTCCGGTTGAAGGTAAGCATGTTCCTGAAGGGGAGTAGTGTAATCACTTTCAACAATGACATCCGCCTGTTTAAAGGCATTCTCAATATCCCCATTCCGGATGCGGTAATGTACAAATGTGTTCGAATCTCTATCTGGATGCAGCAATGGCGCATCAGGTTTCATCGCTTCAAATACATCCGTAACGACAGGCAGGTCTTCATAGTCCACTTGAATCAATTGGACGGCACGACTCGCAATTTCTTCAGTTTCGGCGATTACAACGGCAACCTGATCGCCAATAAAACGAACCCGGTCACAGAATTCTTTGGCAGAACCGGGTCCACATAATACGGGTTGATCTTTAATACCCAGACCGTACTCATTTACCGGCACATCTTTTGCTGTCAGAATCGCAAGTACACCTGGCAGGCTTTCTGCCGCCCAGGTGTCAATCCGTTTGACAATGGCATGGGGTTTTTGGGCAAATAATACTTTTAAATATGCCTGCCCGGGTAGATTGATGTCACCCGGATACATGGCAGTACCTTTGACTTTATCAACTGCATCAAACCTCGTTACAGATTGTCCTACAAAATCCATGAGTTCCTCCTGCAGAGCCGTTTTGGTTTAACGTCTTCTTTTTAGCGGAGGTAGATCGGGAGGAATATACCGCTTTGGACCAAATAAGCCAAATAATAAAAATGTGATCAATTGGAATAAGGCAAAAGCAACAAAACTAACCATGACCGTGATAAATAACTTCATCAAAATCATGGGGTCCTGAGGCCAGTTGATGATGAATTCTGGTGGAATCGGAAACCAATTTTCTGTCTGGTTATATTCAAGAATTACACCTGATGCGAGAAATGACAGGATCGGAATGAAAATCATTAAAACGAATCCTACTCCTCGCCAAACCGGATGGATCCTGTTCTTGTTTCGCTTAACTTCACGTTCTTTCGAGAAAAAACTATGTCGTTCCATATCTCACATCCTCTCGCTGGCTTTTTCAATTGCCTTAACAATTTTGTAATAACCAGTACATCGACACAAATTCCCCGTGATGGATTGTTTGATCTGATCCTCGCTGGGGTGTGGCACCTCTTCGAGCAGCTTGACTGCCGACATGACAAATCCTGGTGTGCAGTATCCACACTGTACCGCACCTTCTTCAACAAACGCCTGTTGAACCGGGTGAAGGGATTCCTCAAATGAAACACCTTCAATAGTGATAATTTCTGCAAGGTGCGCACGTGGAGCTGGCACCAGGCAGGCCATTACAGCTTTTCCATCGAGATAAACTGTACAGGCGCCGCACTCCCCTTCCGCACATCCTTCTTTCACACCGACCATGCCTGCATCTTCCCGTAAAAATCGTAATAGTGTTTTGGATTGACCGGTTTCAAATGTTTTCTTTACACCATTGATTGTTGTGGTAATAGAAACTTTCCGGTCGATGGCGGCATTTGTTGTTAATACAGGGTTATGATCCGATTTTCCCCAGAGTAGAACTGGATCTTCCGGTACGTTTTCCCGTTCGGTCCCATGTACTAACGCAGTGATGGCTCTGGTAGTCATCACCTTAACAATGTGATCTCGATATTCAGCCGAAGAACGGATATCATCAATGGGATGAATATCTTCTACCACCAGGTCAGGGATTTCAGATGAGATCAAATCCTGATTAAATACTCTGCCCAGAATTAATTTTTCTGCTTTGGTTGCATGAACTATCACCGGTGCAACAGCACCCAGGGTGATGGCTGCTTTTTCCACTTTTCCGTTCTGAATATTCAAAATCATCGCCATATTGATGACGGAAATTGCCTGCGCTTTTCGTAACGCAAATTTAATAAATACGCCCCTGGATGTTGGAGGCATTGCCGGGAAGCTAATTTCTTCCAGCATTTCATCAGACTGCATTACTGTTTTCCGCACGCCCGTATAAAACTGTGCCAGCGGAATAACTCGCTTACCTTTTTTTGAACGCAGATGCAAACTTGCATCAAGCCCCATCAGTGGTGTAATACTGTCATTGGCTGGTGAAGCAGTGATCAAATTCCCCGCAATTGTTCCCCTGTTCCGGATTTGAGGAGATCCGACCATCCAGCACGCTTGCACAAATGGAAAGGCTTTTTCATGCAACAGTTTAGAACTGGAAACTTGATTATGGGTTACATTCGGTCCGAGGTGGATCACATTATCTGAATCCAACCAGATCTTATCCAATCCATCCAGCCGCGAGATGTCAACCAGGGTGCTCACACCCTTACGGACACCTCTTTCCATCTCAAGAATCAGATCTGTGCCGCCTGCGATGATTCGGGCGGTACCTTTCCCTTCAGCCAGGATAGTAAGCACCTCATCAATGGATGAGGGAATATTGTAACTTTGCCACATGCACCCTCCTGCTTTGTCTATGCTTGCTGCATCGTCATTTGCTTACCAGAGGCATCGTTCTTTATCATCATCACCTCTGCCAAGATGCTTACAGCGATTTCTTCGGGCGTTTCAGCCTGTAACTCCAGCCCGATGGGTGAAACTACTTTATTTATTTTATCTTCACTGATCCCATTTTCCAGAAGTTGTTTACGTGTTGTAATCCAACGTCTTTTTGAACCGATCACACCAATGTACGGCGCGGGAGTATCCAGTAAAGGAGGAAGCCCTGCGGTATCAATGGGTACCCCCCGGGTCGTCAGAATAAAAAACGATTGACGGTTTATATGGATCTTCTGGGGAATATCAGTCATTGCGCACACTAAATATTCATCTGCTCCTGGTACCATCTCAGGATTACAGAATTCTTCCCGGTCATCAGACAAAATAACTTTAAAGCCCAGCCATTTTCCCAGATGAACAACTGCCTTGCCAACATGTCCGGCACCGACCACAATGATTTGAGGTTTCGGAAAGATAGGCTCCACATATACCTCCGCCTGACCACCGCATATTCCGGGATCACCCGCATTAGGATCCACCATTTTATAATTCAATTTCCTGGGCTTTCCGTCTTGTATCGCAGTGAAAGCTTCCTGAATGACCCGATTTTCAATTTCTCCGCCACCTACAGATCCTACCAGAGTGCCATCTTCTTTGACCAGCATTTTACTGCCGGTATGTCGTGGAACAGAACCATGTGTTTCCAATATTGTACAAAGCGCCCCCGAAAACCCTTTTTGTTGTAAGTCCAGGATAGCTTCGTAAATATTCACCATTATTCCTCCAATAAGCCAAGTACTACCGGTAATAATTGCTTCTTGCGAGACACTACACCTTCAGCCAGTCGGGTACCATCAGGCTGTGGTTGATATGGAAGACCATCTAATACTGATGCATCTCCGGTAATCAGTAATCGGCTGGAACCACGAACTACATCTGTTACCATCAACATGGCAAAATCCAAACCTTTACTGGCTTGTAAATCTTCCAATGCCTCTTCCAATGCGTCATGATGTTCATCTACCTGCACCAGGTCGCTCACTTCAGCCTGCGCAATAGCAAACTGAACACCTCCTGCAGTATATACTTTCATATCGTTTGTAACGATCTCTTCAGGTGTTCTTGAAGATAATCCAGCCCCTGCTGCCAAAATCTTCTGACCGTAACTTTTGATCGTCTCACCATCAAGCGGGGATCCCGGTTTGAATGCCCAGCGCGCCAAACGTTCTGCCGCGATTTTATCGCGCTCCGTTGTGGTGGGTGATGTGAGAATTAATGTATCAGAAACCAAACCTGCCAGGAGCATACCCGCGAGCGCCGGTGGCAAGCTCAACCCTGCATCTTCCACCCGTTCTGAAACCAGTGTACTGGTACTGCCAACAACATCAACTGTAAATCGAATCGGAATATGGGTGGATGGGTTTCCCAGCCTGTGATGATCCAATATTTCCAGCAGGTCGGCGTCTTCCAGGTTACCCAGAGCCTGATGGGCTTCATTATGATCAACGAGAATAATTTGAAATCTGGGCGGGTTCAGCAAGTCACGCTGGCGGCATACTCCCAGATACTTACCTTTTTCATCCACCGCCCAGAAGTCGTCATTCTCTTCGCGTAAGATCTTATTTAGAGAGTCACGGATCCTGCTATTTGCAAGGAACATTGTAACATTCTGATCTGAAGCCTCTCCGCAGGGTTTTTCCATCAATTCTTTAATCTTAATTTCCTGTCGCCGAGGATTGATCCCAAGCTCACGAAGAAGAAATGCAAATAAGGATTTTGATGTGATCAAGCCATAAGGAGTGCCGTCAGCATTCAACACTGGAGCAATACCACCTGTTCGATTAGCTATCGCCCAGGCATCCTGGAGGGGTTGATTCGGTTGAACAGAATCCAACCTGCGCATCACAGAAGCAAAACGTGGTGAAGCATCCGTCAGTAAAATTGGAGCTTCCAGTCCAAGAAATTTCAACACCCAGGCAGTTTGTGGATTGACAGCTCCCGCTCTCGCCGCAACCGTGTTTGCGCCATCCCTCTCCTTCAAAAGCCAGGCATATCCCATTGCCGAGGCAATCGAATCAGTATCAGGATTTGCGTGTCCAATCACATAAGTATTATTTACATTCATGCCGCGCCCCATTTATTTCGTTACAATCGCCTTCCAAACACGGTCTGGTGTAGCCGGGATCATATCTACAGATCCACCACAGGCATCCATAATGGCATTACCCACTGCCGGAGCAACCCCATCCAGCGGAATCTCAGCAACCGCTTTCACTCCGAATGGATGGGATGGTTCAAAGGTTTCTACAAATAATGTTGATAGCTCGGGCATCTCATCTGCTCGGAAGATATGATAGTCTACCAGATTCTTCTGCAACGCGCGACCCGCTGTATCATAAGTCATTTCTTCGCAAACCCCATAGCCTAATGCCTGCGCCATACCACCTTCAATCTGCCCGGAAGCAGTGACCGGGTTCACAATCACACCTGAATCAACTGCCATAACCAGTTTTTCAACCGTAACCATGCCTGTCTCTGTATCCACCAGCACCTGCGCAAATTGTGCTGCAAAAGGTGGTGGTGAAACGGGCGACATATAAGAGGCAACCGCCATAATCTGTTCCTGGTCTTCATGGTGTAATGCATTTAAAGCAACTTCCTGTAATGATACAGACCTACCATCTGGAGCAACTGCTTTGCGATCTTTCAATGTAATTTGAGCAGCTTCCAGAGGCGTATCTGTTCCTTCAGGTGACAACATTCGTGCAGCCCGGATTTTAATCCGATCAGCCACCTTCTGAGCTGCTTGCACTGCGGCAGCGCCTGAGATGTAGGTTGTGCTTGAAGCATATGCACCTTTATCGAAGGGAGTGAAATCAGTATCTGATGAGTAAACAACCATATCTTCCACCGGTATCCCCAATACTTCAGCCGCCATCTGTGCAAGGACTGTATCTGAACCGGTTCCTAAATCTGTTGCGCCAATGAGTAGGTTAAATGAGCCGTCATCATTCATTTTGATGGATGCCCCACCCATATCCAGATAAGGAATTGCCGTACCCTGCATCACCGTGGCAACTCCAATTCCCCTGCGTAAATGTGGCTTTCCTGGAACAGCATGCCAGGCAGAATTACCATACTTACTATCCCAACCAATGACAGCTTTCCCCTGCCGGACACATTGTTCAAGCCCCACGGTATGAATTATTTCAGGACGTGGTTCCCGCCCCTCACTCCAGGCAGTACTGAATGGATGAAGTTCTCCAGGGCGTAGAATATTCTTCAACCTGAAATCTATTGAATCCAGACCCATTTTCCTGGCTATTTTCTCAATATGTCTTTCCAATGGGAAATATCCTTGTGGGACACCGTATCCACGATATGCGCCTGCAGGAGGTGTATTTGTATAAACCACATCGGCATAGAACCGGATATTTGGAGATTCCCGATATTTGTCATCGCCAACATAGAGCGCCATCGCTTTATGACCGGTATTGCCTGTCACGGTCAGTGCATGGCAACCGTAAGCACCCGTATCTGATAAAGCGTACATTTCATTCGCGGTGATGGTGCCATCTTTCTTTACGCCCGTTTTTAAATGAATCCGCATCGGATGGCGGGAGCGTGCAGCAATGAACTCCTCTTCACGCGAATACTCGTATAAAACGGGTTTCCCGGTTGCGATAGTCAGATGCGCACATACATCTTCCATCAATATTTCCTGCTTGCCACCAAAACCCCCACCGATTCGTGGTTTGATTACTCTGATTCTTTTTACAGGTAATCCCAGTACTGGAGCAAGAATCCGGCGAACATGGAAGGGTACCTGGGTGCTGGTACGGATCACCAGACGGTCATCCTCATCCCAGTAGGTAAGAGCAACATGTGTCTCCAGATGTGCCTGTTGAACCTTGGGTACCTCATAATCCCCCTCAAATATATAATCTGCGTCTTTGAAACCTTTTTCGACATCACCAATATCTATACGGATTTCGGCTGCAAGGTTCTTTTCAGGGTTTGAATCTGCGAAGTTTACAAATTCAGGCTCATCATGGATTCGAACGGCATCTTTCTGCATAGCATCCCTGCTATCCAGAATTGCCGGAAGCTCTTCATAATCCACCTGAATTAAAGATAGTGCTTTCTCTGCGATTTCTGGAGATTCAGCAGCAACAAAGGCAACTCTATCACCGACAAAACGAACTTTATGATCGAGTGAAAAAGTATCCAACGGTCCGGGAAGAGGATCAGATTGTCCGGCCGTTGAGTAAACAACCCTTGGAATATCCTTCCAGGTCAGTACTGCAGCAACTCCAGGAAGGCTTAACGCCTGCTCGGTTTTAATTGATTTTATCAGGGCATGTGCCACCGGACTGTGGAGAACGCGGGCGTAAAGCATACCGCGCATTTCCATATCAGCTGCAAAAGCAGGTTTTCCTTGAACCAGCTTGACCGCATCGACCTTAATTTCAGGTTTTCCAACGGTGTCAAATTGCTTCGATTGTGGAGTAGTTAATACCAGTGGAATTACCCGCGTCTGAGTCTCTACACCTTTACCACCCTGTTCCGGTTCCCTATCATCTGATACATGCTGAATTGGTTCAATTGGGATGGGAGCGTCGCTGCCCGGAATCGGAGGTACTGCTTCTCCGCGTAAATACATGGCTGCTCTTTGAACTGCCTGAACTGGTTTCAGATAACCTGTACAACGGCATAAGACCCCGGAAAGAGAATCTCGAATCTGTTCTTCATTGGGGTTTTCATTTTTCTCAAGCAGTGAAGTTGCTGCCAGCACCTGGGCGGGAGTACAAAAACCGCATTGGATTGCCCCTGTTTCGACAAATGCTTGTTGAATGACAGACAATCCATCGGTTTTTTTCCAACCTTGTTCTGGATGTTCACCAAGAGATTCGATAGTACGAATTTCATGCCCTTCTGCTTGAGCTGCCAGCATCAGGCAGCTGTTCATGGGTTTTCCATCAACCAATACAGCACAGACTCCACACTGCCCATCTTCACAACCCTGTTTGACACCAAAAAAGCCATTATTCCTTAACACCTTCAGCAGAGTGTCTCCAGGGGCTGTCGCATACGATTGTACAGTTCCATTGATATGAAGTTTAATTTCCATCATACCCTCCACTGGAGACATTCGCCAGGCAACGGCTAGTCAGTAAACCAGCCATCTTTTGCAGATAGTCCCCTGCGCCTGTCATCAGGTTCTGAGCGGCAATCTCAGCACCTGATGAAGATGTTCCATCCATAGCTACCCGGGGTACAGGTTGCCCAGATCCAACAACAACCCTGGTTCGCCCACTTTTCCAGGAAGCTACAACAACATTCAATAATGGAATATCAGCTGGTGTCTTGGAAATCTTTTCAAAAATTGTTTGAACTTTTCCGGGAACAATAATTCCGGTTATCAATCGGCTTATTAATAATTCCTTACGTAACGGTAAGATTTCTCCTAGCAAGGCTGGGTTTTCATCTTCTGCAAAGATTACTTCAACATTGAAAGCCAGCAGTAGAGAAAGAAGTATCGATTTTCCTGTTCCTCCGGCAATTGTTCCGCCTATAGTTGCTGCCTGTCTGATATTAAATGATGATTCCTGCCTGGCAGCAGTCCGCATTGATTGTGGAACAAGCTCAGAATCAACTAGCTGCTGTAAAGTTACTCCCGCCCCGATTATGATGTTCTCTCCATCCTGGGTTATCCGATTCAGGGAAAGGTCTTGAATATCAACAACAGCAAAATCTTGGTCTTTGCTTAATAAAAGCGATGTCCCGCCTGCTAAAGCAAGTGTAGGTGGTTGATTTCGTTTGAGCAGTTCTAAAGCTGCCGATATCGTTGCAGGACGGTGATATTCCAGTATCATTTGTCCCTCCTTTAATCAGGATAAACCTGCCATCCGGAATTTGAATAATCATCTACAGGGTTAAGGGTTTGGGGAATATCGGCAACAACTATTTCGCCTTCCACCAAAAGTTGCCCTTTACTGTCATGAATTGTACCAATTGCCCTGCCGACTCTTCCGTTATCAGACACCGATACACCTCGGATTACTAACGGTTGTGAAGTAGGTACCGGTTTTCGGTATCGTATCTTTAGTTCGGCTGTAACCATAAATCTGGGTGGATTATCTCCCATGAAAACCCTTCCCATGGCCTCATCCATCTTGGAAGCGATAATCCCGCCGTGAACCACACCTGGATACCCTTGAAAGTGTTCATCCACGGTGTAATTTGCTTCCACCACGCCTGGTTCGGCTTCATAAAACTTCATATGCAGCCCATATGTATTTTGAACACCACATACAAAACAATCGCGCGACTGTGCCTGCTTCTTTATTTTCATAAACTCTTATTCCTGTGCAAATGTATCTACCAGCAATTTAACATCACCGCCAACCGGGTATAAGATGGGGCAGGTGCAGCCATTTTTACGATACTCATTCACTTTTATCTTCGCTTCTTCCGGTGTGCCGGATGCAGAAATTCGAAGGATCAATTCTTCTGGAACCAGATGTTTCGCTTTCTGTATCTGTTCTTTCGTTGCCGGCCACCCAAGAATGGATTGGATTTCTGCGACAACATCTTGAGACACCCCTGATGCTTTCGCAATATGAGGTTGTTGCGCAAGATATTGAGTCAGAAGTTCTCTGGTGATGTCTATAGCGCGGTTATGATCATGATCAACCGAACATACTACCAATTGCGGGCGGTCAATATCATCCAATGTTCTTCCCGATTTTTTTGCACCTTTATCCAATAACTCGAGGGCTTTATGGTTATATTCCGGGGGAACACAGTAATTTAATACTGCACCATCAGCAATTTCACCGGTCAATTCCATCATCTGGTCACCAGTCGCCCCGATCATTACCGGTACATTACGGGGTTCTCTTCGCCCGTGAACCACATCCAGTTCAATCCCATCGACATGAACAAATTCACCATGAAAAGTTACTCTTTCCATGTTTAATAATCGTTTCATCGTAAGAACGATTTCTTTCATCGCGGTTAGCGGTTTAGAGCGGGTGATGCCAACATTCTTTGCCAGCGGATCCCACCATGCGCCAATCCCGCAAATAATTCTATTCGGGGCAAGGTCATCCAATGTCAGGAAAGTAGCCGCAAGCAACCCTATATTTCTGGTCCAGTTATTGATTACACCTGACCCCACTTTAATTTTTTCGGTAACTGCTGCATATGCTGCCATGGGAACAATTGCATCTCTTACTAACCGACTTTCAGCCTGCCAAACAGCCTCAAAACCACGCGATTCAGCATAACGAGCATAATCCAGCCCATCGCGTAAATCATGAGCATCTTGCAAGTACAACGCTACTCTTTCGGTCATTGTTTCCTCCAATCAGGGTAAAGGGTTGGGTAAGGTTATTCCGTGAACATCCGGTTGAATTTCCCGTAGCAAATCCAGATCTTCCGGTAAATCAAGATCCAGACCAAGTGATGGGATTTCTAATATTTCCAGTCGGGCAGATACTTTCTGCACTCGATCACAATGTTTAGTAAAGGATCCTGGTCCAAACGCAAAATCAATAATTCCCGCCGGAGATAGATAGAGGGCATTCGTGCCTGAATGATGTCTGTCAGGAACAATCACCACAACCGGTGGTTTTACAGAACGGATCAGAATTTCTGTAATATCAGCAGGTTGTAATAAAGGAAGGTCAGCAGGAAGCACCAAAACACCGCTTGTAGAGTAGACTCTGGCTACGGCAGCCGCTCTGCGCAAGGCAGTATTGAGTTGAGGTGCGCCATCTTCCAGCACCGTCTTAGCGCCCAGATCACGGGCAAGAGTCAGGGCAGATGGATCACGACTGACAACTAGGGTGTGATCTATTTCAGGGATAAGCTGCAATACTTTGAGGGTGTGGACCAGCATTTCTGAATTTAATTTAGTCCTTTCCTCTTCTGAGAGGACACCCGAAAGGCGGGATTTTCCCCGCCGTAATGGCTTTACAGGCACAATTGCCCAGATACTCATGGAAGCACAACCCTCCCGAAATGGGTCTGGCAAAATGACAGCACTTTCTCTGCTAGAGAAACCCGATCTGCTGTAGTTTGCATGAATGTTTGGCTTGCCATACAAATTATACCTTGCCTTACCAGGTTCTCCATTAATACCTCGTCTGCCTGGTCAAGGATAAAACCATCCAGTCTTAGGTTTTCCAGATAATATTGCGCTACCCATTGGGCAGATGGGGTAGTCCCATACATCTCTAAAACCATCTTGGCAAGCGGTCCTTTTACTGCCTGACCTCGGATGATGGGTGATACTGCCACAATAACCTTCTCCATCAAAGCCGAACGGATACCGGGTATTGCCAGTATGGGGTCAATACTCAATAAAGGATTCGATGGACAAATGACTACAATATCTGATTGGTGGATGGAATCCAAGACACCAGATGCTGGTTCTGATCTATCGCTTCCTTCAAAAAATACCTTTTTAACTTCTGGTTGAAAACCTTCATGAACAAAATACTCCTGAAAGTCATATACCCTGTCATCTTTATCAATAATCCTGGTTTTTACTTCCTGATCTGTCATCGGCAGAACAGGATGCCTGATGCCCCATTTTTTACATAATCGCCTGGTCACATCACTCAGCGGTAATCCCATTTTCAGTAACTCTGTTCGAATCAGATGGGTCGCAATATCTGCGTCACCCAGATTAAACCAATCCTGTCCACCCAGAATCCGTAGGTTTTCCATCACATACCATGTTTCTTTTTTTCTCCCCCAGCCGGTCAGTGGATTCGCCAGACCTGCCAGCGTATAACAAACTGTATCCAAATCAGTGCAAATCCGTAATCCATAATGATAAAAATCATCGCCTGTATTGACGATGATTGAACACTCTTCGGGTGAAAGGATGCGGGTCATTCCTTCTGCCAATTTTGCTCCCCCAACTCCACCTGCTAACAATGTATACCTCATCGCTATTTCCCAGAAAAATCGATCCGGCATAAACCAATTTGTGATTCTTCAAAAGGGCACATAAGCGCAAAATTATCTATCTCAATCCAACGTTCAAAATCTTCCTGGTGAATATCAGCAATTATTCCAGAGAGCTGTTCTTCACGAAGGTCCTGATATGCAAGAGTAATATGAGGAGTCCAGTTATCAGGGAAATAGTATGACAGGGAGTTTTTTGCACATGTTTCAATCGTTGTAAATAATTTGCGATGAATTTCGAGCAGGTGTTGCGTAATTACTATTTGTACAAAAAGTACCGGCTCTGGTGAGAGGAACATCCCTAAACCACAAGTTTTTATTTTAAATGGTTTTAATTCACTCGCGATCTGATTGATATTGTTCCTGAGAGCAACCTGGTCGTAATCCTCAGCAACATGCCAAGAGAAATGTGGAGAAAGGGAGCTTTGCACAGCAGTTAACCCAAAATCATCTTCCAATCTTTTCCAGATGGAACGGATGTCTTTCTCAGCTTTCTGATCAAGTAACGACGCGACTCCTTGAAGCAATTTCCCTCCTATCTGAATAGATCCTGTTCTGCCGGTCTGATTAATTCTTTCAGGGTACTTTCACGAAGTGGATATGGAAACCCGCGTACATGAACAACCGGGCTGCCCTCAGCAGATTGCCCCATCATCAGGGATGCTGCCGCAGCCAGTTCATCTGCTGCACCTACCTGGGTGATTCGTAATTTGTATCCGAAAAGGTCTTCCACTCCCCGTAAATCCACAAGTGCTGGAAGTCCGGCAATTCCAATCGTGATACCTACCGTCCCTGTTCTCCAGGCACGTCCATGGGAATCAATAATTAATACCCCTATTTCTTTTCCGGAAAATTCGTGAATTCTTTTTTTGATCATCCTGGCAGAAAAATCTGCATCTTCAGGTAATAAAAGGACCCAGTCCTCCGGCGAACCTCCCTCACCATCGACATTCGAATGATCTATCCCAGCGTTCGCACAGATAAACCCGTTCTTATGTTCAACGATGATGGTGTTTTCTCTGACACGCAGTACTTTTTTGCTTTCGCTTAATACCAGTTCAATGAATCTGGGATCTTTTCCGGTTATCTGAGCCAGTTGCAGAGCCCGGTCTGATGTGTTTACACTCCCTAAATGTACCATCCGGTTTTCTGCCTTGGAAATAATTTTCTGAGCAATCACCAGAATATCACCATTATCGATAGCAATATTGTTATCTACTATCGCATTCCAAATTATCTGGCAAATATCATCCTTAGCCCGGATCAATGGTATTCCGCGGAGAGTTGTTAGAACTAATTGCCTTGCTTTTTGCTGGCTGCTCATAGAGGACGTGGTACTCCGGTAATTTGAATTCCGGCATCATGAACGCCATATTGCTTATTGATCCCAATTAATATGGAAGTCATACCCTCCACAACTACGGAGTTTTCCAACACACCAGCATCCCATCCAACCATTCCGGCGTCAGAAACAAGCTTTAATACGACTGACCGTGAATTCTTATCCACACCAGTAACCAGTACATCACAGGTGATCTCTTCGTCATTGAGCAGATGCTCATAAGAAATGTTTTGGAAAGCGGCACAAACTTTAACACCTTCCCCAAGCACCTCCTGCGCTTCCTGCGCAGCGGATCCTGCCGGTGGCATTTGTACGCGGGTTACTTTCGGAGGTACGAGTGGAACTGTTACATCTATCAATATTTTCCCCTGCAGAAGATCTCGTAATTGCATAAGAGTGTCACGATGGGCGGTAAAGGGAACTGTGAGTACCACAAGATCCGCTTCAGATACTGCTTCCGGGTTAACCATGCCTTTTACAGGTAGAACTCCTTCAAGCATCGAATTAAGATCTGTCGCTGCTGCAAGCGCTTTTTCTGCCTGTCTTGAACCAATGATGATCTGGTATCCGGCTTTTGCCCAACGATATGCGAGTCCTTTACCCTCTTTTCCGGTTCCTCCAGCAATTGCAATGGTTTTTATTTCTGGTGTTCCTTGTTCAGTCATACTCCCTCCATCCAATTACATAGATAGGCTTTGGAATTTCTTCCAGGCTATCGCGCTTTTTTCCCTGGCTAAGGCACTGATTTCTGCTTCATTCATAGTAGTTAATTTCCGGTCTTTCATCAAAATCTTGCCATCGACCATCGTCATGGTTACCATGCTGTCTCTGAATCCAAAGATGATATGCCATGGAAGATTTCCGGCACTCATATCTGTGTATGGATGATAATCCACCAGAATCAGATCTGCCACAGCCCCAGGCTGGATTACGCCAATCGGTGCAGCCGGGAAAAACATTCTGGCTAGTTGTGCGTTATTGTAGATTGCCATAGATGTAATATCGTAGCCACCCATTCGGCGCGGATCGCGATTCCATAGCTTATGAACAAGGTATGCCGTTTTCCATTCTTCCCACATGGCATTTGAAAAACCATCATTTCCCAGACAAACCTTCACACCTGCCCGCATCATGGCTTCAACATTCCCAATCCCTACCCCGTTATTCATATTGGAACGCGGTTGGTGAGTAACCCAGGTTCCGGTTTCTGCCAGTAGTTGAATTTCTTTTGCATCCACATGAACAGCGTGCACTGCAATGCTCTTGGGACCGAGAATACCAAATTTTTGCAACCGGTCAATCACTCTGGTTCCAGACTTCGCCAGGCTGTCGTATTCATCCACCTCGTGCTCGGCAGTATGTATATGGAAACCCACCCCGTCCGGATTTTCCTTTCGGCAAGTTTCCAGTGTTTGATCTGATAGGGTCAAACTGGCATGCAAACCAAACGAAGCGGAAAGTCTTGGATGCGGTGTTGCTGCCAAAGTGTGGATAAACCGTACATTCTCTGCAATCCCCTGCCTGGTGCCTTCTGGTCCGTTTCGATCGGTTACTTCATAACATAATGACGCCCGCATACCTGATACATCCACGGCGCGGGCAATTTCGTCAAGCGACCCATCTATGGCTTCGGGTGATGCGTGATGATCAATGAGGGTGGTGGTTCCAGCCTTGATGGCATCGATAATGCAGACCTGAGAAGAAAAATACACATCTTCAAGAGTTAATGCCCTGTCAAGTCTCCACCACAATTTTTCGAGAATCTCAGGAAAGTCCTTCGCCGGTAAGCCCGGAATTGCCATACCTCTGGCGTATGCACCATAAAAATGCGTGTGTGCGCAGATATTTCCCGGCATGAGGTATTGCCCATGGGCATCCATAATTTCGTCTGAAGGGTGTTTGGTTTTTAGCTGGTCAGAGGGTGCAATCTCAAGAATCCGGTTCCCATCCACCCTGATACCAGATCCATCCAGTATCTTATTTTCTTTGTCCCATGTAATTACTTTCGCATTGAGAATTAACATCCTATCCACTCCTTTTCTCTGACCACACCTTGCCAGCAATATTTTATCTGCTCAATCAAAAACCGCCGGTCGTGTAGAATCCTGCAAGTGCATAAAAGCTTCGCGGATATGTCTTTCCTGCGTGCGATGGATGGACAATTCCGGTAATTCATCCAGTGAATAGAATTTCACCTCCAGAGTCTCAAAACTGGGTCGGGGTGAACCTTCTAAATAATCACAAAGGAATAACACTTTGTAACAATGAAAAACATTCACAGGGTCGCGGTCATGGTTGGCTTCGTAAACACCTACAACCCGCCTGGCCTTCGCTTTAATTCCTGTCTCTTCCATTATTTCGCGCTCAATCATGGCAGATGGGGATTCGTTCACATCTGCATATCCTCCGGGAAGCGCCCACAATCCATCCAGCATTTCCTTCACCATCAGAATTTGCCCATCCTTGAACACAGCACCGCGTACATCTACCTTGGGGGTGATATATCCAGGTTGTGCACACAACGCTGCTTGAACTTCCTCCAGCGGCTGCTCAACATGTTCATTAATCATTTCGGCTGCTATATCCATCAGTCTCTGAAAACGCTGACGGTCAAACTCGTTTTGAGTAAAATACAATCCTGTCTGTCCAATCTGATGGATTTCACGCGCCCAGTGCAGCCATTGTGGTACATCATGATCATTTAACATATTTTTACCTTGAAATCCCACCATTGTCATGGATATACCTTGCAATTAATTCCTGATCCACCGGCAGTTTATCCACCCGGTAACCCGTGGCATTAAATATTGCATTTGTAATTGCAGGGGTGGTGGGGATGCTGACTATTTCGCCAACACCTTTAGCGCCAAAAGGACCAGTAGAGACAGGGTGTTCCACAATCATGGATACAATCTCTGGTGTGTGTGTGATCGAAGGGATACGATACCGCGCAAACCGATCGGTGATAATCCTGCCATCTTTTGTGAGGAATGCCTCAGTGAGCGCATTTCCCAATCCCATCACCGCGCCCCCTTCCACTTGAACAGCCAATCCTAACGGATTGATGGCAGCACCGACATCATTGGCTGCCAACAAAGTAAGCACCTTGACCTCTCCCGTTTGTATATCCACTTCGACCTCAGCAGCCTGTGCAGCAAAGGAAAAAGCAAAATGCATATCTCCACCTTCACCAAGCGGGAGTGTTTTTGGAGCTTCATAGACATATGTGACCTTTGGCTGGCTATTGATCGATCTGCAGGCTTGATACACTTCTTGCATAGATAGATCTCTTTCACACACTTTAACAATGCCTGCTGCGAAAGATATTTCGTCTGGTGAACAGTCAAATTTCTCGGAGAGCACCGTACGAATGGCTTGTTTGAAAGCCTTTGCCGCATGTAAACCTGCATTTCCAGAGACATATGTCTGCCGGGATGCGGTAGTTGGACCACCATCGGGGGTTTTATCGGTGTCAGAAAGCAATACCTTCACTTGCTCAAGGGGGAGTTCCAATTCTTCAGCCACGATCATCTGCAAGACGGTACAGAGTCCCTGACCGAGTTCTGCTGAGGAAGTTCGAACCTCAACGGTTCCATCTTCAAACAACTCCACATCTGCTCCAGACCTGTCAGGAGCGCCGCCACCCAACCCTGTGTTCTTAAAAGCTACTGAGAAACCCCAGGCGCGAACTTTATTAGGGGTGCTTTCAACAATACGTGGAGCAAATGGGTTTCCGCTAACTCTTTTTTTAAGCTCAGTTTCCACTTTTTCAATACATTCCAGCAGACCCACGCTTTCTCGCAGAACCTGCCCGGTTCCTGTTATGCTGCCAACCCTCAATGCATTTTTACGCCTGATTTCAATCGAATCCATACCCAGCTTTTTAGCCAGCATGTCCATGCTGCTTTCAATGGCAAACGCAGATTGGGTTACCCCAAACCCACGGAATGCCCCCGCCGGTGGATTATTTGTGTACATGGCATAGCAATCGGCTCTGGCATGTTCTGATTCATAGGGACCAATTGAATGTGTTGTTGCGCGGGTCAGTACTTTTTCTCCGAGTGAAGCGTATGCACCTGTATCACCATACAATTCAGTTTCAACTGCAACCAGTGTTCCATCGCTTTTCGCACCCATTTTGATATGAATCTGGGTTGCGTGTCGTTTGGGATGCACCACCAGGCTCTCATGCCGGTCAAAAAGTATTTTGACGGGTCTACCCGTAGCCCGGGCGAGGAGGGCAGCATGAATTTGTCCCATAATATCCTCCTTGCCGCCAAAGCCGCCACCGATCAACATGCCAATGATGTGTACTCTTTCTTCTTCCCAACCAAGAGCATCTGCTACCTGTTTGCGGTCTGAGTATGGTATTTGTGAACCAACATACACCTCCATCCTGCCATCAGCGTTGATCCTGGCGATACTGCATTCAGGTTCAATGAATGCATGGTCGGTCATGGCAGTATGGAAAGTGTGCTCTAGAATGACATCGGAATCAGAAAAACCTTTTTCTGTATCCCCCTTGCGGACTTTGATGTGCTTTAGTAAATTCCCACCCGGATGAAGTTGCTCTGTTTCAGGGTGTCGCGAGATAACTGGATCATCAATAACCGGTTTTGGATCGTATGTAACCTCAATTAATCTGATCGCTTCTTCAGCAATATCTCGTGTATCCGCAGCCACAATCGCGATTGCATCTCCCACGTACCTGACACGGTCATTAACACCAATCAATATCGGCCAGTCGTTAACAACCAGACCGTGGTTTCTGGCAGCAGTTAAATCGTCAGCAGTGAGGACCGCTCGCACACCGGGGAGGCTTTTTGCCTGGGAAATATCTATAGTACGAATTAAAGCATGTGGATGATCAGCCCTACGCACCTTGCCGATGAGCATATTTTCAAAGACTAGATCATCGGTAAACTTGGCTTCGCCAGTAACTTTTTGGATGGCTTCAGGGCGGATCGCAGGTCGTCCAACAATTTTCCTGGCGTGTACACTATCTGGAATTTCTCTTGGCGTAATCTTCCCTTTACCCTGCATTACTGCAGCTGCATCGTGAATCGCTTCCTGGATGGCAGAATATCCACCGCACCGGCAGAGCGTATCCTTTAATGCGGCTTGAATATCGGCATCCTCAGGATTCGGATTTTGAAGAAGCAGACCATATGCTGTCATAATTTGACCGGGAATGCAAAAACCGCATTGAACGGCGCCTTTTTCGATAAATGCTTCCTGCAATGGATGTAATCCATGATTATTGGTTGTTGATTCCGTTACTTGAGAAGCCAGACCTTCAATGGTGAGAACTGTATGTCCGTTTGCTTTAACTGCCGGGTATGAGCAGGAGAGAATCGGACTACCATCAAGTAACACGGTGCAGGCGCCACATTCGGCTTCTCCACAGCCAATTTTTGTCCCGGTAAGGTGTAAACGGTTTCGCAACAAATCTGCCAGCATTTCTCCCGGCAATTCTTCCACCTGGTAGTCTTTCCCATTAACCTCGAGGTGCAGCATGTTTTTATCCATTACTCACCCCTATTTTCTTTTGCACGTTGAATACAAGCATGGAGTACTCTCTGAAGTAACACTTCGGCGAGCTGGTCACGATATGTTGAAGATGCCCGGAGAGGGCTGGATCGGAACTTCACAGTGTCATGTAATACATTGAACAATTTTTGATAATCTATAGAATCGCTACCCATGCCTAGAATCGTATTCTCTACATCAATGGCGCGTTTTGGTGTGGGTCCGGATGGACCTATTGCAATCCGCGCTGATCTGATCTGGTTATCTTGAACAGATACCCATCCTGCCAAATTCAATACGGGCAAGGCGACACCCTGCGGGCGCATAATCCTTGAGAATGCGGATGCTTCACCTGCCTTGGAAATGTTCACATAAAAACCGGTAATTACTTCTTCCCCAGGTATTAAGGCGGTTTCTCCGGGTCCTTTGTAGAGCTCACCTAATGGTACTTCCTTCCAGCCTTTCCGGGTTGCTACTTCTGCGCGAGCATCAAGCGCCAGCAGGGATATCGCCCCATCCCCAGCCGGCAGGGCGTGCCCTACATTTCCACCCAGAGTTCCTACTGCCCGCACCTGCGGACCGCCGATTTGCCCGGTAGACTCTGCCAGTGCATGAGCATGTTCCAAAACTAATGGCGAGGTAGAGACGTTTTTAAGAGCTACAGCAGCACCGATAAACAATCTATCACCCCGGATCTCGATCCCGGTAAGCTCTGGTAATCGGGTAACATCAATCAAAGTGTTTACCGGCGGGCTATGCCCCTGTTGAATTTCAAGGAGCAAATCAGTACCGCCAGCGACAATCGAACTGGATGGATTCTCATCCAATAGATAAAAGAGATCTTTTAGGTTTTGAGGGATTTTGTATGAGTTCCAGATATTCATAGGATCGGTGGATGCGATCTGGCGGCACTTTTCGAAGAGCTCAGAGGCTCGACGCCGTCGCCTGCATTACAGGCGGCGACCACCGAATCCATTAATATGATTGTAGCATAAGTAAATATCAGATTTCAATTAAGTGCAGTAGAAATTTAATTTCTCTAAGTTTCTATTGTTGCATCTAAGATAAATGCTGAATATAATCATACTATTATTATTAGAATAAATGGTGGGTTTGAGATGTGGAGGTAGAAGCTGGATATTCAGGATGATCTTCATTCAATCGGTTTAAGCGACGATAGCGAACGCCAATTAAGACCCAACAGTGTTCTGATGGATCGGTATCTCATTCAGGATGTGATTGGTGTAGGTGGTATGGGTTCGGTATACAGCGCTCGCGACCTGCACTTCCCAAAAGTCGTTAAACTGGTGGCAGTAAAAGAAATGATCAACCAGGCACCAGATCCGTTGGTGCGCGCAACCATTGTTCAAAACTTCGAACGTGAAGCGAATATTCTGGTTACCCTGAATCACCCGGCAATTCCGAAAATATTTGATTTCTTCACACATAAAGATCGTTCTTACCTGGTTATTGAATATGTGAGTGGTCGTGATTTGGAAGCGATCTTAAAAGCTCGTACAGATTTCCTTCCCGAAGATCAGATAATTGGATGGGCTATTGAGCTCTGCGATGTGCTGGAGTTTCTGCACAATCATAAACCAGAACCCATCATCTTCCGCGATATGAAACCTTCTAATATTATGATCAATGCCCACAACCGAGTGGTGTTGGTGGACTTTGGTATTGCCAAGGTATTCACGACCAACCAGAAGGGTACGATGATCGGCACGGAAGGTTACTCGCCACCTGAACAATACCGTGGTGAAGCTACGCCTCTGGCAGATGTCTATGCTCTGGGCGCCACATTACACCATGCCCTGACCATGCGCGATCCGCGTCTTGAACCACCTTTTACATTTAATGAACGACCTATCAAAAGGTACAACCCGGATGTAAGCCTGGAACTGGAAACGGTAGTCAATACGGCGTTGAATTACAACCCGCAAGATCGTTTTCAGAGTATCACCGCAATGAAAGAAGCCTTGATGGGCGTGGCACGGAAAACGGGAGCGCTGGCACGCCTGGCACAAACCACTGGGACGCTACCTCATGCAGAGGGTGTAAAACCACTATGGACATTTGAATGTGAAGATGAAATCAGAAATGCCCCAACTTACGACAATGGTGTCATCTATGTTGGGGCATATGACAATAACCTGTATGCCATCAACGCGGCAAATGGCGAGTTCATCTGGAAATATGCAACGGATGCAGCCATTCCCACCAAACCGGCTGTGTATGATAACAACATTTACATCGGATCTGATGATAAACGCTTGCATGTTGTTTCTGCCAGGTCAGGGAAAGTACTCTGGACGTATTTTACCGATGGTCCAGTTCGCTCATCACCACGAATAGCTGAAGGTCACGTCTTCTTTGGCTCGGATGATGGATACCTGCACGTGGTGAACATCAGTACCAACCGTCTGGCGTGGCGTGCAGAAGCCGGCGCACCGGTACGGTCTTCCCCGTTTATTGGTAGCGACCTCATTTACTTTGGTGTGGATAGTGGTGATTTTATCTGCTGTGATTTTCGTGGTGGTGTTAAATGGCGTTTCCAGGCAAAAAGGGGTATCACATCCTCACCCCTCGTGGATAAAAATGTAGTATATCTTACATCCCTGGATGGTTTCTGTTACGCCCTTGATGCCAAATCGGGTTGGGTAATCTGGCGTTTTAGAATGGATAAAGGATCCATTTCATCCCCCATAAAAGTTGAAAACAATTTGTACTTCGGCTCAGCAGATGGAAATCTGTATTGCCTGGATGGGGGAAATGGAAGAGAGGTATGGCGTTTTCGCACTGAGCATCAAATTGCCGGCACACCGGCAGTATTTAGAGATGCAATTTACGTCGGCTCAGTGGATAGTCATCTTTACGCTGTGGACATTGCCAACGGTAGATTGCGTTGGAAGTTCAAGACTGGAAAACCTATCATCGGATCACCCATCGTGTTTAATGATATAGTGTATATAGGTTCTTCAGATTTCATCGTTTATGCTTTGCTCGCTTAATGGAATTAAGTAATAAGCCGAGCAAATTTTATATTTGTGGAGTGCTCTGTGGAAAAAATTGTTAACATCTTCAAACGAAAGAAATCATCTCCACCATACGACGTAAAAACTGCGCCTCTGACAGATGATCAGCTGAAAACAGTCACCAGCGGATTTGGATTAACGCTTTCACCCCAGTTATTGGTAGGAGTATCAACCTCAATTGGTTTACAGCGTGATCATAATGAAGACTCCGTCTATACATTTGCTTCTAATCTCTCCAGTGATACCAAAAACCTGATTTTCGGATTGTTTATAATTGCCGATGGCATGGGTGGTTACCAACATGGTGAAATGGCAAGTAGTGTTGCCGCGAATGCCATGGCAAATTACCTTTTAAAGAAGATTTTTATCCCCATGATGGGTATTAAATCAGATATGCCTTCAGAACCTGTACAGGAACTGATGCAGAATGCTGTAACCGAAGCCCAACAGGCTGTTGTAAAACATGCCGCGGGGGGCGGGACAACTCTTACATCGGTTCTGATAATGGGCGATCAAGTCACCCTGGCGCATGTAGGGGATAGTCGGGCTTACTTTATTTATTCAGACGGCAGGGTTCAACCACTCACCCGCGATCATTCACTGGTCCGCAGGTTGCAGGAGCTTGGACAAATCAATGAAAAAGAAGCTGCCGAACATCCGCAAAGAAATGTTTTATATAGGGCTCTGGGTCAAAGTGAACCTTTTGAACCAGATATTAGTACATACCCATTCCCAAATGCAGGTTACTTAATGTTATGCAGTGATGGTCTTTGGGGTGTGGTGCCGGATAATGAACTTTTCTCCATTATTCGGTCTGCACCTACACTATCAGTTGCATCCCAGAAGCTGGTGGATGCAGCCAATGCTGCAGGAGGACCAGATAACATTAGTGTAATCCTGGTGCAATATCCAATGTGAGGATATGGACACCGAACAGAGTTATTACGCCGTATTAGACATTCCATTTGACGCGACTCAGGATGAGATACGTGGAGCGTATCATCTTGCTGCGCGAAAATATCATCCTGACACAAATCCCAATCTGAATGCATCAGATTCTTTCTATAAAGCTCAAAAAGCATTTGATGTTCTTTCGTCTCCTTCAAGGAAACAGGAATACGATGCGACCATGCCGCCGGAAGAAATTGAAAATCCCGGTTTTACATTGAAGGTTATTCAATCAAAACAAAAAATTGGATCATCCAAAGAACCTCAACTGATCTATGGATTATTTGATCTTGGAACAAAAGCAACAGCTCAGAAAACATATCAACGCCCATTAAATCTCACCCTTGTCCTGGATAGATCAACTTCAATGAATGGCGAACGAATGGAAATGGTGAAAGAAAATGCCATTCGATTAATAAAACAGCTAGGCAAAGATGATATTGTTTCAATAGTTACTTTCAGTGATCGTGCTGAAGTTCTCATACCTCCTTCCCGCATATCAGATATTCATTACATTGAATCAAAAATCAGCCGTATCCAAACCGGTGGATCAACTGAGATCTTCCAGGGATTAAGTATGGGAGTTAATCAGAATCTTCAGAATCTCAGACCATCTTACCTGAATCATCTCATCCTGTTGACTGATGGTCGAACCTACGGGGATGAATCCAACTGTCTGGAATTGGCAAAAGAGACTGCCAATGAAGGTTTGGGAATCAGCGGGTTGGGAATTGGCGATGACTGGAATGACAAGTTTCTGGATGAACTGGCTGGAACCAGTGGTGGCGTCTGTATGTATATATCGGCTCCCAATGACCTGCGCAAATTCCTTGAAGCAAAATACAGGCACCTCGAGCAGGTTTATGGGGAACAGGCTACCATGCAAATTAGTTCCCAAAGTCAGGGCAAGACTCAATACAATTTTCGGATTTTCCCGGAACCTGCCCCGTTACTAACCGATACCCCCATTCGGATGGGAAATCTGCAGATCAACTCAAGACTCGTTATCATGGTAGAATTTTGTTTGGATCGGGTAGATTCGAAGGCAAAAAAGGTGAATGTAGCCGAAGGATATGTTACACTACAAATACCAACCCGGGTAATTCCACGTGTGAGAGTACCATTTTCAATCAATTGTGATGTTGTTCCAATCAGTGAAGTCTCACAAAACATGCCTGCTCCCATTGTTCACGCCCTTTCACAATTAACCCTCTATCGAATGCAGGAAAAAGCTCAAGAAGAGCTGGAAAGTGGAGACACAGTAAAGGCATCTCGACATTTACAATATCTGGCTACTCATTTACTCTCGCGTGGAGAAAAAGAACTTGCAAATGCAGTACTTAAGGAAGCAGATCATATCCAGAAGAGCAGTAAATTTAGCGAAGAAGGGGATAAGCGGATTAAATATGGGACTCGATCATTAATGCTTCCCCCCGGACTGGAGAATAAAGAATCATGAACACTTGTCCGAATTGCAAACATTTAGAAATTGATGGCGCTCTGTTTTGCAGTGAATGCGGAGCCCAGTTAGTTTTTACATCAGCGAAGGAACCAGAACCCATGCAAAAACAAGCAAAGGCAACCTCTCCCATCTCTCCACCTCCTGATGAAAGTGTTGCACCTCCGGAAAGCACACCACCATCAAACAAAACTTCTTCAGGCAGTGTTGGACTATCGTTAAAAATGGTCAATAGCGGCCAGATAATCCCATTAACCGGGCAAAACGAGTTTACTCTGGGCAGGATTACTGATGGACAGCCCATTCTGCCGGATATTGATTTGACCCCATATGAGGGATACGCAGAAGGTGTTTCCAGGCTGCATGCTGCCATTCGCATTACAGAACGAGGAGTCATGATCGTAGATCTGGGCTCATCGAATGGAACCAGGATCAATGGGCAAAAGATCGTACCCAATGTGAATTATCCTCTTAAAGATGGTGATATGATCGCGCTCGGTCGGATTAAAATGCAAATCACCATCCGTCGATAACGGAGAGATATCTCATGCCAATGATACTCATGCATATTTCCGGAGAAGATCCGGTGTTAGGTGAAGTTGAAACCTTACCTGCCACAACCGATCAAACGATTACGATTAAGAATCCGCGCCGTCGCGATGGAAAAGATTTACATTATCTCGAAGCGAATGTAAATACTGTTATCTGGCCACTCAACAGAGTTACTTTTATTGAGATTCTCCCTATTGGCGAGGAAGAGGAAGTCATCAGCTTCATCCGGGAATAATATGTCTGAAGATCAAGTCCGTAATAAAATCCTGGTAGTCGATGACGAAGAGCGGATGGTTCGTTTTATTCGTCTCAACCTGGAACATGACGGCTTTCAGGTCGTCGAAGCATACAAAGGCTCCCAGGCAATCCAGGTACTTCGTGATCAACTCCCAGACCTGGTTCTTCTGGATGTTATGATGCCCGATCTGGATGGTTTTGAAGTATTAAAAATGATCCGTGAAATTAATTCTGTCCCAGTTATTATGTTAACTGCAAAAAGCGAAGAAGATGACAAAGTCCACGGGCTTGAGTTGGGCGCAGATGATTACATCACCAAACCATTCAGTCCGAGAGAATTGGTCAGCAGAGTTCGCGCTGTATTACGCCGGGCAGATACAACCGGCAGCGGAGTAAGAGGTCTGATTGAGGTGGATGAACACCTGAAAATTGATTTTGACCGCAGGGAAGTATGGTTGGATGGCGAATTGGTAAAACTTCGCCCCACCGAATACCGCCTCCTCTATCATCTGGTTCAAAATGCAGGCTGGGTCATCACCCATGACCAGATCCTCGCAAAAGTGTGGGGTTACGAATACCGCGATGAACCCCATTATGTCCGGTTGTACATTAATTATTTACGCCAAAAACTAGAAAAAGATCCCGCTAATCCGGTTTACATTCTTACTGAACGTGGGATCGGTTATCGTTTTGTCGATTTTCGACGCAATAAAGCAATACAAACACAATAATTGGACAAATCTAATCCGATTAACCTTGATGAAGAACCAACCCTCGTTTATACTGATGGGTGAGGAAGATTAAATGACCAAACAACGAATTTTGCTGGTTGATGATCATGAAGTAGTAAGGCTGGGATTGAAGGCATTGTTGCAGCATCACCCGCAATTTGATGTTATTGGTGAAGCGGGTACCGCCCGGGAAGCCATTGAAAAAGTTGGAATTCTTCATCCTGAGGTTGTTGTCATGGATATCCGTCTTCCAGGCACATCAGGAATTGATGCTTGCGCAGAAATAACACGTGCTTACCCAACCACCAGGGTAATTATGCTGACATCCTATGCTGAAGATGAAATGTTATTTTCAGCTATTCGCGCTGGTGCATCAGGTTATGTTTTAAAACAAATTGGTGGAGAAGACCTCATCCGTGCCCTGGAAACGATTGGCAGGGGAGAGAGCATGCTGGACCCAGCCGTCACACAGCGCGTTTTCCAGGAAGTCCGAAGAGCTGTTCGTGAAGAAGAAGCATCCTCATTTGTAAATCTCAGCGCTCAAGAAAAACATGTCTTACTACTGGTATCAGAAGGCAAAACCAATCGAGAAATTGCAAAGTCCTTGTTCCTCGGTGAAGGAACAGTTCGCAACTATGTCAGCAGCATCCTCTCCAAACTGCAGGTATCCAACCGGGCAGAAGCCGCAGCTTATGCTGTAGAGCATAATTTGAAGGATTACTTATAAAATATCTCTAATAAACAGATTGACCTGCCCATAAGGGCAGGTTTTTATTTTTCCATCTTAAGCCAGAGATCTCTTAAATAAATCGCATCTTCTTCCATGATCGGCGATTCACAAAGAATTCTTCCTCCACATTCAAATTTATGTAAAGCGCTATAGAGAGCCTCAACATCCATATCTGATTGCTGAATCGGTAAATGTTCCTTCTCCCCTTTTGGACCGTATTCTATGCCGCTCAGATGAATATGCAGAGACTTTAATGCCTCTTTACCCAAAGAATCAGCGTACATTTCCAGGGTCTGGCACCACTCCTCGTAAGAGTTCATTGACCCATCTCCCCTCCTTGCATGTAAATGGGCAAAGTCGAGGCAAGGTTGCACATTTCCATCAATCTGACTCATCAGTAGCGTATCTTCCAGCGAGCCCAGCATTGCAGATTTTCCCATTGTTTCAGGTCGTAAAGTCACAGGAATTGACCTGCTATCCAATTCTTTCGCGCAATCTAATAACCGTGGTAATGCAGTTTCCAATACTTCGACAACTGGTTTTCCAAAATAGGAACCCGGATGAAAGATAATATCTGTGGCGCCGGCTAGATTTCCATAATAAGCCGCATCCATCAGACGTTGGCGTGATTTTGCCCATTCATCATCGGTGGCATTTAGATTGACATAGTAAGGTGCATGTACACTCAATCTGATATTTGCTTCATCCGCTGCTGCCCGAATTGCTTTACAGGTTTCTTCACTTACCCTTACAGATTGAACCCAACCTAACTCCATTGTGCTCAATCCAAGGGAGGCGGTATGAAGGATTGCCCCCACACTTCCACCCGGCTTTTTAGGAGTAGAGATGGGTGCCCCTACAGTTCCAAATAAAAATGTTGATTCTGTCATCGAGACCTTACTTCCATAAAAATGAGAGTCTCTCCCAGAGAGGAGGACCTAAGATGATTAATCCAATCAAAACGGATGCCAGAGCAGCTATTAATACAGCTGCCGCGCCTACATCTTTCCCTACTTTTGCCAGGGGGTGCTTCATCGGGCTGGCGAGATCAACAACTGCTTCAAGGGCTGTGTTTAAAAATTCTGCCGTCCACACCAGTGCAATTGCAAGCAGCAAAACTGCCCATTCCGGTGGTGCGATTTTTAACCAAATCGCCAGAAGCACAACAACAATCGTTGTTATGGCATGCAGCCAGGCATTTTCCTGTGTTTGCAAGACATAGTACCAGCCTGCAAATGCATGTTTAAATGCTCTGAGACGCCTGAGTAAAAATCGACCGATCATCCCAGCTTTTCCAGATTGGGAAAACTATCTATTGATATACCCATTGAAGATAAGATGTCAGCCTGTCGGGTCCACATAGTTTCCCTGCCTTCATTATCTTGATGGTCGTAGCCGAGCAAATGAAGTATTCCATGCACTACCAGAAGAGAGATTTCTTCCGTGAGAGCATGATTCTCTTCATCAGATTGACGTAAAGCAGTCTGACAAGAAATGATGATATCTCCCCAGTAGATATTTCCCGTCTCAGGGTTCACTTCACCATTTTCAAAGGATAAAACATCCGTAGGAGCATCAATTCCGCGATAATTCAGATTGTAAGATCGTATCTCCTTATCACCAGTAACCAGTATGCCTACGTCACCAGGTTTTCCTTCGTTTTCCAGGCAAATGGTTGCAGAGTGAAGAATAACTTCATCTAAATTGTGTTTTCGATATGCTGGTTTGATAGTGATAGATATCATGGTTGATTTTCAGGTAAAGTTTCCGGTTGTTCTGGTAATTCAGGATAGGTAATCCGTTGATGATAAACGCCCATCAGTGTCCGTTTAAAGGAATCGGCGATTATGGTTAAATCAGATAAGGTTAGTTTTGTATTTACAAGCTGATCTTCTTTGATGGTCATATCAAAGACTTTTTTTATTAATATTTCAATTTCCTCATCGGATTTTGGTAATTCTGCTCTTGCCCTTGCTTCACATCCATCTGCAAGCATTAATATCGCTGTCTCGCGCGAGCGCGGTGCCGGACCCGGATAGCGGAAAAGGTCAGCATTCACTTTGTTGATTTGTCCACCCGCATCTTCAACCGCACGGTTATATTGGTAATGTGTAATCCTTGATCCATGATGTTCGAGCATAAAATCGATGATTCTGGGCGGCAGGTGAAATTTCCTTCCCAACTCGCGCCCATCTGTGACATGCTTAATAATAATGGATGCACTGATTGCGGGATCTAGACCATCATGCGGATTTTCGCTCCCCCGCACTTGATTCTCAATAAAAAACTGGGGGTTCATAGCTTTGCCTGCATCATGATACAAGGCACCGACCCGCACCAGTAATGAATCTGCATTAATCTTTTCCGCTGCCTGTTCAGCAAGATTCGCCACCTGCAGACTATGCTGATACGTACCTGCAGCTTTCCTTAAGATATATTGCAGTAAGGGATGATCGGACCGTGAAATTTCAAGCAGTTGTAATGCTGTAGTTATCCCTAGTGCTTGAGATAAAACATATTGCAATATGAGGGTCAAGCTCGCAGATGCAAGTCCATTGGTGAGTGATGCACCTGCCAGAGTAATCAATCCAACCCAATCCGATGAGGGATCTCCCAGTCGAAATGCAAGTACCACCAGGATGTTCGCGGCGGTGATCACCATGCTGGCGTAGAAGAAAGAGCTTATTTTTCGACCACGACCCAGAACGAGTAAACCAGTAATACTACCTAAAATATAAAATACTGTAATTTCCAGAGAGCCGGGTAAACCATACCCGGTTAGAATACTGAGAATCAGCGAGAAAACCAGACCTGTCTCAAGGTTGAAAGCTGTTGCCAGGGTTAAACCAAAAGCTGCCATTGGAAAAATGAATGGCATAATAACCCGATATGGTATTACAAATCGTGCTAGTAACAGGAAAACATTAAACAGAATGGCAATTAATGCCACACTTCGCAAATCATCCAGGGGATTAGCACGACGGCGGATTGAATATAAAACCACAAAAATACTTAATACTCCAACCAGACTGAGGGACGCCAGGAAATTCATTAAACGGTTATCCTGACCGGTTAAGCCAAGGAATTCTAATACTTCGATATCTTCTGGTCTTACTATCTGTCCACGCTGGACAATTAATTGCCCCATAATGAATGATCTGGTAACTGGTTCTACCTTCTGTTCAGCTTCTGCTTTCGCCTGAGCGGTCAATTCCGGGCTGAAAAGGCTGTTTGCCGTGATGAGGGGTGATACAATCTCAGTGATCAGTTTCACCTGATCTGTTGGGAAGGAGATATCAACCAGAGAGACGATATTTCGCCTGGTCGATTCCAGATTGTCTTCCCGGATGGTAATGCGCATGGCATCATCCAGTACATTAAAGGTTTCAGCTTTAATGGCTGCCCAGCGAGTATTGGTAAGTGATAATATCCTCTGGATTGATTCATCAGAAAGGCGAACATCTGCCATTTGAGATAGGTCTTTTATTTTTTGCTCATTGGTCGCGTAAGAATCATCTCTGACATTTGAGATGTAACCAAGAACTTCATTTAATTTTTCAAGTTGTTGTTTCTTTATAGCCGGATCAACTGGCAAATAAACAGAAGGAATAGCTGAACTTGCCTGTTGCCGGGATTTCTGAGTGAGGATCTCACTTGCGTATGTAAAAGTGCGTGGCGATTGAATATCTTGTATCGCCACATCACCAGATTTAATCGTATACACACCCGATCTGGATGAAATGGGTGAATTTAGTATTACCAGTGCAAATATTGCAGAAAGTACCAGAACAAATACCTTCAACGATTGCTGACGGCGGGTTAATTTATTTTCAGAACGCGGGTAAGATAACATATCCCTTCTATTTTGATAAGAACGATCGAACCGTCGCACTCACAACATCATTCGCGGCTCTTCCTTGTACCAGGGGCATAATTACTTTCATAACTTTTCCGATATCTGCGGGTGATTCAGCCCCGGTTTGTTCTACGGCAGTTTTTACAAGATCTTCTAACTCTTCAATGGTCAGTTGTTTGGGCAGGTATTTCTCTAATTCGTTAATCTCTTTTTGAAATCCTGAAATCATCTCCGGTCTGCCAGCTTTTTCAGCATCCTGGATGCTCTCTTTTCTTTGTTTTATTTCTTTCTGAACAACAGAGACAATTCCAGCATCATCGAGTGTATTTCCTTTTTCAACTTCGCTGAGTTTAATGGCTGCCATAATTGAGCGGATGCTCATCTTTCTTATTTCATCATTCGACCGTAGAGCATCTTTCAGGTCATCAGATAAACGGGTTTTTATATCCATAAAATCACCTCAACTTATCTTTCGGTCATGCCCCGGAAAATCCTTTGTTCAATAGGAGCCAAAATTTTGATAACTTCATTATATTCATAATTTGTGCGTAAAACAGCTGCTTGATAAACGATCGGAAATAATGTGCTGCGATGGGGAGAATCTTTATTCAATCTCGCATGAGAATCATCAGGAAAGAAACGAGCCAGCTTTCTGCCCACCCAGGGTAGAAATGTGATGAGTTCCCAGGGAGAATAGAATCTACCAGAAATCAGACGGGAATCTTCAAGAAGTAGTGGTAATAAAATTTCATCTGCATTTATGGTTTTCCTATCAACATTCTCGGTCCACGCTGCCCAGAGATTAATATAATTGCTATGCGAATAAAAATCCTGCGCAGCATGGGTAAGTTTGCCAAAACTTTGCCATGCAGACTGCACATCTCCCGACAAAATCATCTTCTGAATATCTTTTCGTAGACTCAATATATATGCATTACTTTCTTTAAATGCACAATCATCAAAATGATATTCCGGGTGACCTATTTGACCGGAAAGGTTGTCTTGTAATATATTCGCCTGGATGATGGTTTTCAGGGAAGATTCACTGAAGTGATTCTCTAATGCTTCACGCGTCATGGAGATATGATACTGTGTGTACATTATTGAATTGTTACCAGGGTTTTAATTCCTGAATATACATCTTCCGTGATACCTTCAACCAGAAGTAATTGGTCGATGGATGTAAACAAGCCCTGATTTGTCCGAAAATCGAGAATTGCCTGAGCACGTACTTTTCCAATCCCGGGTAATTTATCTAATTCACTGATGGTAGCGGTGTTCAAATCCAGAAGGTTTGAACTAACTGCCTGGGGTTCGACCATATTAGAAGGAATGGTAATCTTCTCGCCGTCTGTAATAAAACGAGCCAGGTTTAATCCATCAGACCTGGCTGATGGAGTCAAACCTCCGGCCTTGTTTACTACGTCCTGCACTCTGGCATCAGGGGTAAATTCATATACACCGGGTTTAGATACAGCGCCATCGATATGTACCACTAATTGTTTACTCGCTGCAGGAGTTAACAAAATACCATTACCTCGGGGAGGACTGGTTACAATAAACCCAATCGCGGTGAAAATCACCCCCGCGGTAAAAAACACCAGAGCCTGTTGCCACAACTTCCATTTTTCCATAGATCAGGATGCAGTACCTTTTGCAGCTTGCTCTTTAGCATACATAGCATTAAATGCGGCGATTGCTACTTCCAATTGTTTCAGATCCGGTTCACGCGTGGTAAGTTTTTGTAAGGCTAAATTCGGTTTTATTAACCAGCATACCAATTGATTATTCAAGTGATGCGCCATCCAACGGATATACTCGTATGCTAATCCGGCCAGGAGTGGCAATAAGATGATCCTGCTTGCTAATCTCCATAATGTTGGCAGGGGACCGAGAGCAGCAAAAAGAATAATCGAAAACACAACCAGCGTGAGTAAAAACGAAGTACCACAACGGGGGTGTTCAAGGGAGTATGAAGAAACTATATCCGGGGTTAACTCTGCCCTGGCTTCAAAAGCATTAATCGTCTTATGCTCTGCACCATGATACTGAAAAACCCTTCGAATATCAGGCATAAAACCTATAGCCCAGATGTATAAAACAAGCAGCACTAACCGTAGTATTCCTTCAAGCATATTACTTGCCAGGCTATTCCATCCTAGTGCTGACTCCACTAACGCGCCTACACCCGCAGGGGCTAAAAAGAATATGCCAATTCCCAATAATAAAGAAGCGCCTAGCGTTAAATAAAGCGGCCAGCCTTCCAGTTTTTCGTCTTCGCCTGTTTGGGTATTTGCCGATATGGTTAAAAAACGCATGCCAACGCCTAATGCATCCCATAGACCAACCAGCCCTCTTAAGAATGGGATTTTCATCCAGGAGGTGGTGTAAATACCTTTGAGTTCTTCTTCATGCATGGCAATGTTGCCATCAGGAGCTCGCATTGCCATTGCAATGAATCGGGTTCCCCGCATTAATACACCTTCTATTACAGCCTGCCCACCGTATGATGGTAATCTCTCTTCCATAATAGCTACAGGTTATAAAAGAAGTGGATGAGCGAGTCAATACCTTTGTACCAGACTTGCAAGTTTAAATGCTCATTGGGCGCATGGATATTATCGCTTGGCAATCCAAAACCAGTAAGAACAGAACTGGCATTGAGGATTTCTTGCATATGACCAACCACAGGTATGCTTCCGCCTTCTCGCTTATAAACCGGTCTGGTTCCCCATACCGTTTCAAGAGCAGCTGCTAATGCTTTTACATATGGTGTATTGATATCAGTTATTGAAGCCGGATTCCCGGCATGGACAATCAGTTCATAACGCATGGAATCTGGTAATCGTTCTTCAATATATTTCACCATCGATTTACGAATTTCTTCTGGATCTTGATCCGGAACAAGGCGCATGGAGACTTTTGCCATAGCATAATTGGGAAGTACTGTTTTTGAACCTTCTCCAATATATCCAGAATAGATCCCGTTAACATCCAGCGTTGGACGCGCGGTTGCACGTTCACACCAGGTATATCCTTTCTCACCGACCAGCTTTGGAGCGCCGGTTCCTTTCAGATAAAATGCTTCATCCAGGGGTAGACGGGTGAATTCTTCCCGTTCTTGCTCGGATAGTGAACGAACTTGGTCATAAAACCCGGGGAGAGTGATCCTGTGGTCAGAATCTTTCATTCCGGCAACCAGCTGGCAAATCACATTTGCAGGATTTTCAACAACACCACCATACAAACCTGAATGTAAATCACCTTTCTGACCATAAACGCGTATCTCAAGATACGCTAAACCCCTCAAGCCATAGACAATTGTCGGAATTTCTGGGGCGATCATTCCAGAATCAGGATTTAATGCAAAATCGCATTTGAGTAGTTCCTTGTTCTCGCGGATAAAAGCTTCCAGGTTGGGTGAACCGATCTCTTCTTCCCCTTCCAGAATGAACTTGATATTAACTGGGAATTTTCCGGCAGCTTGAATAGATTCAATCGCTTTAAAAACGGCGATGATCTGACCCTTCATATCAGATGTGCCTCGTCCAACCAGATAATCACCTTCAATCGTTGGCTCAAATGCACCAGATCGCCAGAGCTCTACCGGGTCTTCGGGTTGCACATCGTAATGACCATAAATTAATACAGTTGGCTTTTCAGGACCGGCATTAATCCACTCTCCATACACCACAGGGTGTTTTTGAGTTGGCATGATTTGAACTTTCTGGCAGCCCCGTTTTGTAAGTTCAGCAGACAGCCATTGAGCAGTCTTAATCATATCTTCTACATTTTCCGGGTTCGTAGAAACAGAAGGAATGCGTGTTAGATCAATTAATTCATTCAGGAATCTATCCTTGTTCTGATGTGAAAAAGCGATTGCCTGTTCTCTTTGTTCCATAATATCTTCCTCTTTCTTTCCTCTTGATTAATGGAATTTTCTATTTATTCCGCAATCGGAGTGGGTACTCCTTCAGGTTCTTTTATATTTTTTAGCTTTTCGTGAAAACCTTGAACCATATCAGCATATGCAGGATCATATGCCAGGTTTTCTAATTGATAAGGATCCTTTTCCAGATCATACAATTCAGTTTTATCACCTATCGTCTCTGCATAGACGAACTGCCCTGTGTGAAGTGCAGCGAAAACACCCCGTGGTGGCCATCCTTCAATCAGCAGACTATCTCGCCAATTTTTTGCACCCTGCAATAAAGGCACTAAAGACAGCCCATCCATATCTGCCCTTGGTTTGATATTCGCTAATTCATACAAAGTGGGGGCAATATCAATATTTGCCACAAGCCTGTTTTCAATATAAGGGTCAGGTGTGAGAGGAGGGTAACGAATCCCAAAAGGAACTTTTACCGCCTCTTCATAAAAACTATTTTTCGATGAAATTCGATGTTCCCCCCAGAATTTTCCATTATCTGAGAGGAAAATAATCATCGTGTTGTCTAATTCACCTTTATCTTCGAGACGGTCAATTAATTTTCCAATTGCCCGATCCAGGGATGTTAGGGATAAGATCTGTTCCCGGCGAAAGGCATCGATTTTTACAATCTCATCATCCGTAAGTAATTCCTTTTTGGTAAACCAATCTGGTTTATCGCTTACATCTTCTTCATTAAAACTGGGCGGACGGTGCAGCACAAGATCTGGATAGAGAGCAAGGTCCTTTACATCTGGTTCTGCCGGCTCATGCGGCGCAACCGGCGCATACAATAGCACCCAGGGTTTTCGTTGGGCTACTGCATTTTCCACAAAAGAGATGGAATAGGTACCCAGTATATCGGTCGTATAACCAATGTGCTCGCGCCATACACCATCAACATTCAGATCTGGATCCGAATAAGGTGCTTCGCCTTTGAAAAATGAAACCCACGAATCGAATTCAGGTCTCGCATCGCCTTTCCAATAATTCAGATATTTCCCAACCAATCCGGTGTAGTATCCATTCGCATGAAAGTCTTCAATAAAGGTTCGGTTATTATTTACATCATTATTCGTTCTTACTTTTGTGTTCTGTGCCAGGTTTCCAGTCAGGATACTCGTTCTGCTTGGACCACAAAGTGGAGTAGTAATGTATCCATGTTCGAATGTCACCCCTTGATCAAAGATTTTTTGCTTTGTCTGGGGCATATACTGCAAAGTATCATAACGTTGATCATCCGTTAAGATGATTAAAAAGTTTGGCCTTCTGTCTTTGAGTTTATTCTTTATTACATCTTTCGCCCATGCTACGGAATTGCATGAGGATAGAATCATTGAATAGATGATGGCCAGGGTAATAATTCGTGTTTTCTTCAAAGAACACCTCAGAATTCAAATACAGTAACGAATTATCAGGCAAATTTCACTCCCCTCATTGTATCAATAAATTTGCCAATAATCAGGACACAATGCGCCTATTCCCCGATTTCAACAAATATATATTTAGCTGTTGAATATCCCAGCGTAACATTTTTAGATTTATTTATAGAGATTTCAACGGTTTGATTTAGATCTGATTTGTTTAGCAGGCTGGCTTGAGAACCGGGCACGATCGTGTGTGTCTCAAAAAATTCCAGCAAATCAGGGGTTTCTTCGGCTAATTCATGAATCCTGCGGATAACAACCTTTTGACCAGGCTTAATCTGAAGTAAGGGAATCCACTTGGATACAGCATCCTCATACCCGGGTAATGGATTCCCATGAGGGCATAGTTCTGGTTCACCCAGTTCTCTTAACAATGCAGTTTCTACCTCAGCAGAAATTCCATGCTCGAGCATATGTGCCTCATCATGCAATTTCGACCATGACAACAAGCGGGAAAGCATCCATTCGGAAAGCATGTGTTTTCGTACGACCGATTTGGATACTTCCCATCCAAGTGCGGTCAAATGCACACCACTATTTTCTTCCTGGTGGAGCAATCCATCTCTAATCATTCGTTTGAGTGTATTTGTTACTGTTGGAGGTGTCACCCCCAGCAGATTTGCTAACCGGGCACCCACAACAGGTTCCTGATCTCGTTCAAGAACATAGATGATGCTCAGATAATCTTCGATTGTTGGACTTACTATCAGGTCAGTCATTCTTCCTCTGTCACAAATCCATCCGCCCTCAATTTTCATCTTCTTTTCACGCGGTATTTATTTTGTCATACCATTTATATTATTATAATCTATTTACAATATTAGCATATGCTAATATAATGAAATTAATCAATATACCCCTTACTCCTTTGGGAGATGCGTATGACACCATTGAACCCTCACCCGATGCAAACCCTGGCAGAAATGAAAACCGGGGATGAAGCTCATCTGGTTGACCATTCTTATGGCAGAGGAGAGTTTTCACGAATGGCTTCCTTTGGTTTAACCCCCGGTGTAACGGTGCGGATGGTCCAGAATTTCGGTAGAGGTCCTATCATTATTCATGTTAGGGGATCTCAAGTAGCACTTGGGCGCAAACAGGCATCTCGCATATGGGTGGAAAGAGACCATGCGTGACACATTGTTCTCCCACAGAAACTAAAGTCAACCCGAATCAAGAAACAATTACCCTGAAAATTGCCCTTGCTGGTCAGCCAAATATTGGGAAAACGACAATTTTCAACCTGCTCACTGGACTAAACCAGCATGTTGGAAATTGGCCTGGCAAGACTGTCGAATGCAAAGAAGGATATTTCAATATTGCCGGCAAAAACTATCAAATCGTCGATTTACCCGGTACATACAGTCTGACGGCAAATTCACCCGAAGAGCTCATCGCAAGAGAATATATACTCACCGAAGAGCCAGACCTGGTCATCGCAGTGGTCAGTGCGGCAAATCTCGAAAGAAGTTGTTACCTGCTAGCCGAGCTGATAAGTTTATCTAAACCGATGATCGTAGCGCTGAACATGATGGATGTTGCTGAAAAGGACCACATATCCATTGATGTTGAAATATTAAAAGAAGAGATTGGTTTACCTATCATTCCCATTTCTGCCACACATAGGTCCGATCTAAATAAGTTAATCACTGCAGTTGATTCATTTTTCAATTTAAATAAATCCACACCTGTGGAATTGATTCCAATACCTGACTCATTATCTGGAGATTATTCAAAGATTATGGATCTTATCTCCGGTCATGTACCGGATCCTTATCCGGTCTCTTGGGTGGCATTAAAACTGCTGGAAGCCGACGAGGTCATCACCAAAATGATGAATCAACACCTGCCGGATAAAGCAAACATACAGGTCAATCAAATATTAAAGGACCATTCCACATCATTAATTGAAATCGCATCTAACAGGTATGAATGGATCGCATCTGTATTACGAAATGCTGTTAGCTATCAGGATGTGAATAAGGTGGGTTTAAACGAACGGATTGACAGGATAGCAGCGCATCCGGTTCTTGGGTTTTTTGCATTGGGGGGAGTACTCGGGCTGGTATTCTGGTTGATTTTTCAAGTTGGAGCGCCTATTCAGGAATGGATGGATCTTCAAGTTATTGTTCCTTTTGCTAATCTGGTGAATGGGTGGATGATGCAATCACCCGAATGGCTGCGAGGCTTGATGGTGGATGGAATCATCGGTGGTGTCGGAGCAGTATTGACATTTCTACCAATTCTGGTGATTTTCTTTGCAGCCTTTGGCATTCTGGAAGATATCGGATACATGGCTCGTGCGGCTTATGTTATGGATAATCTGATGCAGATGATGGGTTTGCAGGGCAGATCTTTTCTACCATTGTTTTTAGGGTTTGGATGCAACGTTCCCGCGATCATGGGCACAAGAGTGATCGACTCTCGGGCAGCCCGGATTCTCACGATCCTAATTGCGCCACTCATACCCTGTACAGCACGCATGGCTGTCGTCGCATTTCTTGCCCCTGCATTTTTTGGTGAGAATTCATTTCTGATTACCTGGGGACTGATATCCATGTCTCTCATCCTGATGGTTTTCTTTGGGATAATCCTGAATAAAATCATCTTCAAAGGTGAAAAATCTACATTTATCATGGAATTACCTTCATACCATGTTCCTAACTTAAGAACAATCGGATTGTTGGTATGGCAGAGGTCATTATCCTTTATTCAAAAAGCAGGTTCCGCCATTCTGGTAATATCAATCCTCGTCTGGCTGTTTTCTGTTTTGCCTTCAGGAAAGCTGGAAGGAAGTTATCTGGCACGCCTGGGTATGGCATTATCCCCCGTCGGCAGCCTGATGGGTTTTGATTGGAGATTAATCATTGCCCTGCTAACCAGTTTTATGGCAAAAGAAAATGCCATCGCAACACTGGGTGTCTTGTTTGGTAAATCATCTGATACCGGGCTTACAGTCGCAATTGCCGCAGCGTACACTCCGGCAAGCGCACTCAGCTTTCTGGTAGTCAGCCTTCTCTTCATACCCTGCGCTGCTACGATTGCGTCGATCAAACAGGAAACCAACTCATGGAAGTGGACCATGTTTACGGTGGTTTTCTATCTGATCCTCTCGATCGGTGTTGGTATTCTTACTTACCAGATTGCACGTACCCTGGGATTGTGATTATGTTGGCAAAACTATTGGAAGAGATTCAACAGCATCATACGCTGGATGCAAGGACATTATCAAAAATAATGGGCACCACCCCACAGATGATCGAATCGATGATCGAAATGTTGATCCGGATGGGTCAGATAAAACAAATGGATATTTGTTCATCATCTCATTGTGATAGTTGTCCGGTAGTCCAGCTTTGCAGTACTTCGGAAAACAAACCGCAAATTTGGCAGGTGAGCAATCTGGATGGCACAATGGAAGATAGCAACCGGAAAAACAAAGATTGACTGGGTTCGGCAACAGAGATAGAATACTTTTTTGAGCGATGAGGTTCGCTTTACCCAACCGCCTGTGCGCTGATAACCTCTGTCTGAAAAATTCAGACAGAGGTTTTAATACAAAGGTAGTAGAAAACAAATCATGGAAAAATTTTTACTTATTTCAGCCGGTGCGATTCTTGGCGCAAATTCGCGCTATTGGATCAGTGATTGGGCAGCCAGAAAATTCGGAGCCGATTTCCCGATTGGGACATTTTTGATAAATGTTACCGGCAGCATTTTACTGGGTATCTTCCTCACCCTGGCTACGGAACGGTTTCTAATCGATTCACGTTGGAGATTACTTGTCGCGGTTGGATTTTTGGGTGCCTACACCACCTTCTCAACTTATACCTACGAAAGTATATCCCTGCTTTCCAGAGGACAATGGATACCTGGTTTACTTAATATATTTGGCAGCAGTATCCTCGGGGTAGTAGGGGTCGGAATTGGTATATATATTGCGCGTGCTATATAATTGCAGCAAGGAAGGGTTAAATGCCAGATCTAGTTTCCAATTCACAAGCGCAACGATTACGAATCTATTTAAGTGAAAGTGATCGTTGGAGAGGCAAACCTTTAAGCACCGAAATATTAAATACTCTTAAAAGTTCAGGTGTGGTTGGTGCTTCCATGTATCGGGGTATTGCCGGATACGGTGCTCACACCCGCCTGAATACGAATGCAATCGAGGTTTTATCTTTAGATTTACCGATTGTCATTGAGGTTATTGATACCGCCGATCGAATCGCGGCAGCCGTTGAATTTATTAATCCAATGGTTCGTGAAGGGTTGATTACCCTGGAAGATGTGTTCGTATTGAAATACACACATCGTTTTCTGAATCCACTACCATCCGACCGTTTGGTATCAGAGGTGATGACTCGTAATGTAATCAGTATCCACCCGGAAACCAAAGTCCATGATGCCTGGAAAATCATGCTCGAAAAAATGATCAAAGCTATTCCAGTAGTGGATGACAAAAATCATGTGGTTGGCATCGTAACGGATGAAGACCTCCTGCAACGCGCCGGAATACAGCAGCGACTATCTGTTGCATTGAGAATGAAACCCGAAGAGATCCACGCCCAAATAGATAATCTGGAATCCGCATCACAAAAGATTGCTGAAGTTATGTCTCAACCAGTGATCACAATTCAGGAGAACGATACGCTTGGTACCGCGACTGCAAAAATGATTAAAGCAGGATTGAAACGTCTCCCGGTGACTGATGCAAACAATATACTTGTTGGTATTCTCTCAAGGTTGGATATTCTGCACCAGGTATCAAAATCACCTTATGCCGAACCAGCCCCACAGCACAAAACACAGAATGCGGTCATATTGAAAGACATCATGCTGACTGATATTCCAATGGTCGCGAAAAATGACAGTTTACCCGTGATCATCGATAAATTCGTTGCCACAGGTTTGCATAGATTAATTGTGATCGATGAAAAAGGTCATGCGATTGGGTTAATTAGCGATTCTGATGTTGTTACCAGGGTCGAACCATCGAAGCAGGGCGGCATTCTCAATGCGTTAAGAAATATTGGTAAACCTCATCCCGGTAGCGAAACCGCTGAAGATCTGATGTCTCCGGGAGTATTAGAAGCTCCTCAAAATACCACCTTGTTGAGTGCTATCCGTCTGATGCTCGACCATTCCAGAAAATGGATGGTTGTTATTGATGATACTGGTCTACCGGTTGGCTTTATTGACCGGCAAGCTCTGTTAAATGCCGTTGCTGCTTTCTAAAGATCATCTTTGTATAGAAATTTAAATTTCTCAAACTTGTTTGGTAAAATCAGGTTAGATGTTCGAATTTAATTTTGTTAAGTATTAATGATGGGGAAGGAAGAAAAATGAGTGATTTTCCTGGAAAAGGTAAAGTAGCGGTTATTAAGACAACACCAGATACCGTCTTAACCGATGTTCAACAGTTAATGAAACTGGCTGGTTTTGAACAGGCTTTGCCTAAAGAGAATACAACAGGTTTAAAGATAAACATATCCTGGCAGACCTGGTATCCTGCCTGCTCCTCAACACCCTGGCAAATCGAGGGTGTCGTTCAAACCCTGCAGAAGGCTGGATATGATGACCTGGTGGGGATACACAACGACACCGTCGTTGTTGACACTTCGGTTGGCGAAGTGAACAATAAACACCGCTATGTAACCGATAAATATGGGGTTCCCTGTCTTTACCTGTATGAAGAAAAATTTGAATGGGCTGAATATAAACCCAAGAAACCATTTCTGGTTCTGGATAAAGTGTATCCGGATGGAGTTTTTATCCCGAAAGCATTAATCGGTAAAAACATTATCCATTTGCCTACTGTAAAGACCCATGTGTTCACAACGATTACCGGAGCCATGAAGAATGCATTTGGCGGTCTGTTACATCGCAACCGCCACTGGACACACAGCGTAATTCATGAGACTCTGGTAGATTTGCTAATGATCCAGCAGGATATCCACCCCGGAATATTTGCTGTAATGGATGGTACATTTGCTGGTGATGGTCCAGGTCCACGTGCCATGCGCTGGCATGAAAAGAATGTTCTTTTAGCATCTTCTGACCAGGTAGCCATTGATGCCATCAGTGCCAAATTGCAGGGGTTTGATCCAATGGAAATTCCTTTCCTGCGGACTGCACACGAAATGGGATTGGGTGTAGCCGATCCGAAAGAGATTGAGATTGTTGGATATGACATCGAACAGGAGAAACCCTGGCATTTTGTTCAGGAAGATACCTTTGCCTCACGCGGACAGAAGATGATCTATCACGGGCCATTGAAACCTCTGGAGAAGCTTTTACTCCAAAGCCCAATCGTCCCCTGGAGCTATTTTGCCAGTAATTTCTATCACAATGTCTATTGGTATCCCTTTATCGGGCGTAAACGTGTGGAATCGGCACTGAATACTCCCTGGGGTCAGCTTTTCCGGTCTTATGGGGATGGAAAAGTTGTCATGCCTGGTGTGGAACCCAAGACAGTTGTTCAAGCAGCTGTTGGAATTGGTCTGGCTGCCACTGCGCTGGGTGCTCTCATCTATATGGGATCCCGTAAAAAACGTTAAAATCAGATTACAAAAAAACATCCAGCAAATGCTGGATGTTTTAATTTATTCATTCCTCTGTTATTGCATATTTGTCCAACCAGTTTGCTGGTGTGATGAAAAATAAAGTATTGCCCAGGTCCAGTCGATCAGGTAGTGTTCTATCCGGTCCAGTAAATCCAGTTTGGAACGAAAATCAAACATCAATTCTCGGGTGTCCACGAGCATCTGCATACACTGGTTTTGGATTTCTGAATCCTGGATGCCGTTTCTTTTTAGTGAATTAATGATGTGTACCGGTCGAATTCCGAAGAAAGATTGAACCCGATTGTTTGACTTGAAAACCACGCCCATTTTTGTCAGATTGGAATGGAAACCCTGAAATACTTGTTGTTGGTCATCCCGAACCTGCGCCCGTCGTAAGCTGATTTCTGAGAGAATCTCACGTAACACATCCAGACTCTCAGGACCAATGATAACCAATGATTCCACCAACCGCTGTATCGGAATGACGCTCGAGTCATCCAGACATAGCATGATTACATCGCCGACTTTCATGCGAATGTATTCACGGTCATTGGTAGGTATCTGTCTATCCATCATTTTTCCTGACAATGCAATATATTCTTACTACTATATCATCGGCAGGTTTTAAAAATATTGTAGGGGTAAGATAAAAAAAAAGCAAATTGCTATTCGTTAAATTCTACGAGATAGTTCGCTACCGCCCACCCGGCTCGTGTTTCGTCATAAGGTGCTTCTAGGTACCACCATGTATATCCGTCCACACTTTCTGGCCCACTCTTGATGACGAATACTTCATTTTCAGCACCCAGAAAGATCGGTGTAGTGCTGGTACCCGGCTCTCTGCGTAAACGTAACCCATCACCCCCGGTTCCTGAAACCCGTACTGTCATGCCAACCCTTAAAGTACCCGGGTCAGGAGGCATCCCTTCAGGTAGGGTAGCTTCCATTTCTTGATTCACATCAGGTGTCGGTGTATCAATGATAGGCGGAGCAGGTATAACAGTTACGATGGGAGTTACAAAAGAATAAACCGGGGTTTTGGGTGACAAAAGAAACCAGAGCATGACAGAAATCCCAAAACAGATGAAACCAATGATCAACCCTGCAATCAGGGAGGATACTTTTTTATTCATATCAGACAACAAATAAGAAAAATGCCATTGCCAGTATGAGATAAACACCCAGCAAGGCAAGTCCTTCGAGCCAGTTGGATTCTCCGTCACCTGCAACCAGCACGGTGATAACTACCCCTGCGCCGAGTGCAAGAAGCTCGAAATTATTAAACACGAGGGTAAGAGGATGCCCCATTAATAAACTGAGAAAAACTAAAATTGGCGCAACAAACAATGCTATCTGCAGGCTTGATGAGATGGCTATTTCCACGCTTAATTCCATCTTATTACGGTGCGCCATCTGAACTGCTACAAAATGTTCAGCTGCATTACCAACGATGGGAATCAAGATAATACCCAGGAAAAATTCAGAGATACCGGCAGAGGTGACTACATGTTCAACGGCACCTACCAGCATTTCACTGAGGTAAACCACGCCTAACGTGGAGGCTACCAGAAGGATGATCGCTGTTTGCAGCTTCATTTCAGGATGATGCTTGTTGTTTGCTGCAACTACATGGGTGATTGGGTTATGAGCATGTTTGAATGAATAAAATAACCCCGCCGCATAAATCAAGATCATCACTACAGCAACACCAATACTGAGAGCCTCTACCCGAAAACTGGTTTCTTCGCCAATTGCCACCCGGAATAATGAAGGAATGACCAGTGCGGCAACACTTAAAGTTAATAATACGGTATGGTTTCGGGCTTGTTTCTGATCAAATATTTGGGTTCCGTTCTTTAACCCGCCAACGACCATGGCTATGCCCATCACGAACAACAGGTTCCCTAATATAGACCCGGTGATGGATGCCTTTACCAGATCCAGATACCCTGCTTTGATTGCCACCAGAGTGATGATCAGTTCTGCAGCATTTCCTAATGTTGCATTTAATAATCCGCCAATTTTCGGACCGGTATAGGTTGCCAGCGCTTCAGTTGATTGACCAATCAAACCCGCCAGGGGCACTATGGCAATCACGGAAAAAATAAAGGTCCAGATATCACCCCAGTTAGCAAGCTCGGCTGCAATTGCCAGCGGAAAAGTAATTAATAGTAACAAAAGTGGATTACTGCGCACAAATTTGATAATCGCCATAAATTATTCACTCTAGTAGCAAGATATGCTGATTATAACCGATGGAACAGCTTATTAATCCCCTATGTTATAATTTCTACATCGACGCAACTATGGATGAATTACCAATCCTCAACAAACGATACAAATTGCTGGAAGCCATCGGTAAAGGTGGAATGGCTTTTGTATATTCAGCATATGATCTGATGCTCGATCGCCCAGTTGCGATCAAAGTTCTCAAACAAGAACTGGGATCAGATCAGGCTTTTCGTGATCGATTCCATCTGGAAGCAAAAGCAGCAGCCAACCTTTCTCATCCAAGTATCGTTACTGTTCATGATTTCGGCTTTGAACACGACTGGCTATTCATTGTCATGGAACATGTCCCCGGCACAGATTTAAAAACCATGCTGATGCAAAAAGGACGGCTCCCCGTTGAAGATGCGATTCCACTCCTTATCCAGGCTTGTTCTGGAATTGGCTATGCGCATCGCGCCGGACTGGTTCACTGCGATATCAAACCCCATAACATGCTTGTCACCCCAGATATGCGCTTGAAGGTCACCGACTTTGGGATCGCCCGGGCGCTCGCTTCCATCCAACCAGATGAACACCACCAGGAAGTCTGGGGATCACCTCAATATTTCTCACCCGAGCAGGCCGCTGGTGGTCCTCCCCAACCCGCATCAGATGTTTATTCCCTGGGTGTGGTTATGTACGAAGTGCTGACTGGACAATTACCTTTCCACGGAGAATCTATCCAGGAGTATTCCAATAAACATCTCTACGAAACACCTGTCACTCCCAGTAAATTAAACCCGATGATTCCTCCTGAACTGGACCAGATCATCTTGAAAGTCCTTTCCAAAGAGCCATCCCGCAGATATAGAACCGCAGATCAATTAGGGCGGGTATTGCAATCGAATCTACATCTGACGGATTCTCCTTTGATGGAAGGATATTATCCCCCGGTTGATTCAGCTGCGACTATGGTTACTACACCGGTAAATCAAAAAATTCCAGCCATTTCTGAAGAAATCAATAAAATCGATTGGATTACCATCGGTCTGGGTCTGCTCACTGTTGCGGCAGTGGGTGGTCTCATTCCGCTCTGGATTGCAGTATTATTTAATTTACTATGAAAAATATTCTATCAGTCTCCATCTTATCTGCTAATTTTGAACATCTCGCCAGAGATATTCAGGCAGTAGAAGAAGCCGGCGCAGATTGGATTCACATCGATGTGATGGATGGCAGATTTGTACCTAACATTACAATGGGACCATTTATTGTCGAAACCTGCCGCAGGATCACTACTCTTCCGCTTGATGTGCATTTGATGATTGAAAAACCCGAAGAGCACATTCATTCATTTGCAAATGCAGGTGCGAGCATCATCACAGTACAACAGGAAACCTGCCCCCACCTTCACAGGACACTTGAAATGATTCATGAAGAAGGGTGTAAGAGTGGTGTTGCTTATAATCCAGCCACACAAGTAGATAACCTTCCCTTAATTGCCAATGAACTGGATATGATTCTGGTGATGACCGTTAACCCGGGTTATTCAGGACAATCCTACATCAAGGGCATGGAAAAGAAAGTAAAACAGGTGGCTGATACATTATCAAAATTGGATAATCCAATCCGCCTGCAGGTGGATGGTGGCATCAACTTGAAAAGCCTTCCCAGTGTCTTATCAGCCGGCGCAAATACCATAGTAGCAGCTACAGCTGTATTTGGACATTCAGATGGCGCTAAAGCCGGGGTTAGATCTTTAAAACAAGTATTGGATAGTTAAAACAAAAACGGCTTTTTAGCCGTCTTGTTATTGATAAAAAGGTAAAATGAATTATACGCTTTTTACCATGGAGCGAATGCAGCGTGCGCATAAAGTCTTATGAACTTTCTTTCCATTCTCAATCACCATCACCTTTTGCAGGTTGGGGTGAAAAGCGCGGTTTGTGGCGCGCTGAGAAAAGCTCCGATTATGACCAAAGGTTGTTTTCTTGCCACAGGTTTCACAGACAGCCATTTCGATTATCCTTTCAACTACTCAATCTGTCCTGCTGCGGAATGTCGCAGCGCAAGGTCGAATTTTACCATAAACCGTATCCAAAGACAAGAATTTTTGTTAAACTACATGATCAGTTAAATGACTGAAAGGTCCCTATATGAGAGACAAGAATAATCCAATCGGCAATATTTATATTTCTCACCGGGCAATCGCATCGGTTGCCTGCCAAAGTGCGTTATCTTCTTACGGCGTTGTTGGTCTTGCCCCCAAAAACCTGGTTGAGGGGCTGGCAAACGTCATTATTAAGGATCCAAGCCTGGGGGTGGATGTGAAATTTGATGGAAGTCAGGTTGACCTTGATCTGTATATCGTAATAGAATATGGCACCCGAATAAAATCGGTTGCATCTACGGTTGCACATCAGGTCCAGTATCAAATCGAGAATACCATCGGTTTACCGGTTCGCTCTGTGAATATTCATGTTCGCGGATTGCGGATCAGTGATACCGATTAACCCCCAAAAGCAAAGGTTCCTTATGGGTATTGAAACAGACACACTAACAAAGAAATCATTACGCCTGGATGGCCTCCAATTAAAGGTTTTTATTGAAGCTGCATTAATCTGGTTAAAAGCAAATCAACAATTGGTTAATTCATTGAATGTCTTTCCTGTTCCAGATGGAGATACAGGCACAAACATGGTTTTGACCATGCAATCTGCCTATAACGAAATTGCCAACTCTGAAGAGAAGAACCTTGGAAAAATGGCACATCTGCTGGCGCAGGGCGCTTTAATGGGAGCCAGAGGAAATTCTGGAGTGATCCTTTCACAGCTCTGGCGCGGATTCGCCCGCGGATTGGATAATTATGATACCGCCGATGCTGTAATGATTGCCTCTGCACTCGAAGAAGCACGGAATACGGCTTACAAAGGGGTTGTCAAACCTGTAGAAGGAACCATTCTAACCGTAGCTACTGATATCGCCCGAAGGGCGCAAGAGATTGTTGCCGTTAATCATAATCCAGAGATCATGCTTGAAGAAATTGTCTCAGCGGCAGATGAATCCGTTCAACATACCCCCGAATTACTCCCGATTTTGAAGCAGGCGGGCGTGGTTGATTCCGGAGGGAAAGGGCTGTTTGTTCTATTGGAAGGGATTTTGCGTTATATTCGCAATTTATCTCTGGAAACGCCAGTTGGTGTTATCCAGCCTATCTCGAATATGAATCTGGAAAACACCATGGAATCAGTTGAACCCGGTCAGGACTATGAAGTCGTAGTGGATTTTCGACCCCATCAGCCTCTTGTTCTCGAAGATTTTTATAATGATCTTTCAGAAATTGGCACATCCATCCAGGTTGGTGAAGGGGATGGCTTTTACCGGATGCACATCCACGTTCCATTAGATAAGCGCTATGAACCCATTGAATATACGATGGGCATTGGCACTATCACGAAAATCGCAATGGAAAATCTGATGGCTCAGATGGAAGAGCAGGCTGGCAGCCGCCAGGAAAACATCCAATTGGCAGAAATACAACCGGGAGAAATTGCGGTTGTTACTGTCAGTCCTGGGTCTGGTCTTTCTCGCATCTTTGCTTCTCTGGGTGTTGCAGCGATTGTCGAAGGCGGGCAGACGATGAACCCCAGCACAGAAGAAATTCTCAAAGCTTTTGAAGATCTACCCACAGATAAAGTGATTCTCCTTCCCAATAATAAAAATATCATTCTGGCAGCAGAAAGTGCAGCATCAGTGAGTGTGAAAAAGGTAGCCGTCATTCCCAGCCGGAATATCCCACAGGGCATTTCTGCACTATTACATCTCATCCCTGATGGCGACTTTGACCAGGTAGTTCAAGATATGAATGATGCACTTACCGATGTAGAAGCCGGTGAAATTACCATTGCAACTCGCTCTGTGCAAATTAATGGAGTCGATGTGGAGGAAGGACAGGTGATCGGTCTTCATAACGGAACACTCATTTGCTCTGCCAATACACTGGAAGAAGCGGTTATGTCATTCCTTGAAGCAGCCGATACAAATGACCGTGAACGAATCACGTTTTTCACTGGGGGCGAAGTTCAGAAGAAAATCGTAGATCAAATTGTGGAAACTGTAAAGAAAACTTATCCTGATCATGAAATTGAGGTTCATCCTGGCGGTCAACCACATTATCAATTTATCATCTCAATCGAATAACCATGACGAGAACCTATATCCTGACTGATAGCTCAGTTCAATTTACAAAACACAGTATGAACGGGCGCAACCTTATTGAGGTTGTGCCGTTTCATATTCACATTTCAGGCGTTGAATCTGAAAATGATTCAGGCAATCGGATATTGCATTATCCAACATCCGCTACTCAACAAGACTTACCGGTGGTTGAACCACCTTCCGTTGCAGAATACGTACAGGCGATTCGCTCTCTTAGCAGTCATTCAGCGGATATTATCGCATTATCCATTTCCAGCCAATTGTCCAAAGCTTACCAAAATTTACAGGAAGCCGTGAAATTAACCCAGGGAAGGACAAAAGTGCATCTGGTAGATACACAGATGATTGGTCTGGGGCTGGGATATCTGGTACAGCAGGCAGCCGAGTTAGCCGATCAGGGGTTCTCAGCAGATGATATTGAGTATCAGGTTAGAGGGCAAATTCCACATATCTATGCACAATTTTGTCTGCCAAGCCTGACGTATCTCACCCGCTCTGCCTTAATAGATTATCCTCAGGCAGTTGTAGGTGAAATGCTCGGAATTTTACCCGTTTTCTCCTTTGAAGAGGGTAAACTGGTTTCAATTGAAAAGGTAAAAAACTATCGGGCTCTTCTGGATTATTTCCAGGAATTTTTGGATGAATTCAGTGAATTAGATGCAATTGCAGTCATGCAAAGTGTTCCATCCTTACTTCAGGATGCCCGGGTCTTAAAAGAGCATGCCGGATCAGTTTTTCCAAAAGTTCCATTCAGCGAACACAGCATTAATCCGGTCATTGCGGCGATGCTTGGTCCTCGCAGCGTGGGAATTTTTGCCATAGAAAAACCGGAAGAGATATAACAAATAATCTTTCCAGAAATAAAAAAAGCAGAAGAGACCTGGTATAGAGATTAGGGTAAAATACTGCTATGCAGCCATCCATTGAAAAAATCCTCAAATTTCTAAAGCTCGAAATTGAGCGTGGGTATGATAATAGGGCAGTAGTCGGCGGATTGGAAAGGGTACTGCCAAATTGGGAAACACAAGCACGTCTTGAACAAATTCCCGAACCAATTATCGAAAAAGTACACTCACTGATTACCAAATATGACCTTCAGTTGGATGAGCGGAAAGATATTATTAAGGAAATCTGGGAAGAGTTGGCAGCAATTTCTACCGGAACCCCACCTCCTCTCATGCCGGTTGCCAGAACTGCCAAACCAGTTGAGTATACAAAAACACCCCCGCTAACATCAGAGAAAAATCGTTGTCCCGCAACACGAACCGTTCGTCCACAACCAAGCCGCGCTTCATCCGCCAGCGGGATCGGACTAAAAGCCCCATTAAAAGTTGTGCAGGGTATTGGAGAAAAGCACGCCGAAACCCTCGCTGGCTTAGGTTTACATACACTTGAAGATCTTATCTATTATTTTCCACGGCGATATGATGATTATAGCCAGTTGAAACCCATCAATCGTCTCTTTTATGGTGAAGAGATAACAGTAATCGGTGCTATTCACACCGTAAATACGCGCTCTATTCGAGGCGGTAATTCACACTTAATTGAAGCAGTGATAACTGATGGAACCGGGAGCTTGCGATTAACCTGGTTCAATCAACTCTGGATTGCCAATCGATTAAAACCCGGAATGCAGGTCGTTGTTTCTGGTAAGGTGGATCAATATCTTGGACGCCTTGTAATTACTAATCCTGAATGGGAACAGTTGGAAGAAGAACAACTACACACAAACCGGATCGTGCCCGTTTATCCGCTCACAGCAAGTATCACGCAGAAGTGGATCAGGCGGCTTCAATATCAAACGATTAATTATTGGAGCAGCCAGATTGCAGATTTTTTGCCTGACTATGTCAAATCTTCATACCAACTCCCTCCCCTGGGTAGTGCTCTCAAGGAAATCCATTTTCCTCCAAATCAGCAGGCACTGATCGATGCGAGGAAACGCCTTGCATTTGATGAAATTTTCTTGCTGCAAATCGGGGTTCTTCAACAAAAAAGGAATTGGAAATCAGCTACAGCCGAAGTATATTCAATCACAGATGATGATTTAGCTTCGTTACAGAAGAATTTACCCTACCAACTTACAAATGCTCAACAAAAGGTAATATCAGAAATCAGGGCTGATCTTCTCACTGGACAACCCATGAACAGGTTGCTCCAGGGAGATGTTGGCTCCGGGAAAACGGTAGTTGCGGCATTTGGTATGGCAATTGTGATAAAAAATGGTGCGCAGGCAGCACTCATGGCACCAACCAGTATTCTTGCCGAACAGCATTACCGCAGTCTTTTAAAATTATTAACTACATCCAATAATGGCGATCCTTTATTACAAACCGATGAAATCCGTTTATTGATTGGTGACACGAAAAACACAGAAAAAGATGAAATTCGCACCGGATTAGAGAGCGGTACCATCAAGCTGATCATAGGTACCCATGCATTACTTGAGGATCCGTTAGTGTTCCAGAACCTTCAGATGGTTGTGATAGATGAACAGCATCGGTTTGGTGTGGAACAAAGGGCAATATTACGGGCGAAAGGGAACAACCCTCACCTATTGGTAATGACGGCTACCCCCATTCCCCGGTCTCTGGCGCTTACTGTTTATGGAGATCTAGACCTGTCATTGATGGACGAATATCCAGCTGGAAGACAAAAAATAGATACAGTTGTCCTATACCCAAAGGAAAGGGAACAAGCATATAGTAAGATCAAGTCCCAGGTTGATTCGGGTAGGCAGGCTTTTATTATTTATCCACTGGTCGAACAGGGCGATAATGACGAAGCCAAAGCAGCCGTAGAAGAACGAGACCGGCTTCAGGCTGAAGTATTTTACAAGTACAAATTAGGGCTCCTCCATGGAAGGCTGAAGCCTGATGAAAAAGAGAAAGTGATGAGTGCCTTCCGCAACAAAGAACTGGATATTCTGGTCTCTACCTCAGTTGTTGAGGTGGGAGTTGATATTCCCAACGCAACGATTATGATGGTAGAAGGAGCAAATCGATTTGGTCTGGCGCAGCTGCATCAGTTCCGCGGTAGAGTGGGTCGTGGTGAATTTCCTTCCTATTGTATTCTTGTGCCAGAAACCGAGAATGCTGTAGATAATGAGCGGCTGAAAGCGATGGTTGAGACCAATGATGGGTTTGTTCTTGCAGAAAAAGATCTGGAACAAAGGGGACCGGGAGACTTCCTGGGAACCCGCCAGGCAGGTTTTTCAGATTTACGCCTGGCATCTTTAAGTGACGTCAGACTAATTGAAAAAGCCCGGGAAGCGGCAACAATGGTCTTTGATCAGGATCCAGATCTAAGCCTGCCCGAGCATCAAAACTTAGTCCAGATGCTGCAAAGATTCTGGCAGCCTGGGAGAGGAGATATCAGTTAAATCATGGCTAAAGCAGTGTTTCCAGGTACATTTGACCCGATCCATTATGGTCATATCGACATTGCCATTCGTGCCAGCCGTCTATTCGATGAAGTAGTAATAGCCGTGTTTGACCGCCCGCTTAAAAATCTGCTATTCTCACCAGAAGAACGTTTATCCTTTGTAAAAAAAGCTTTTGAAAATGAAAAGAATATTTCAGTTATTGGATACAGTGGGTTAACTGTCAGTTTCGTGAAATCCATAGGGGCTCAGGCGATTGTCCGTGGCTTGCGCGTTTTTAGCGATTTTGAGCATGAATTTAAAATGGCACTGGCAAATCATCGACTGGCGCCTGATATTGATGTGGTTGCGCTGATCACCAGTGACGAACATACTTTTCTTTCCTCAACAACGGTCCGTGAAATTGCATCGCTGGGGGGAGATATCACAACCTTCGTCCCTCCTCATGTTTCGGAGGCACTCTATAACAAATTTCGCGAACTTGGAAATGACCAGACCATCGTACCATTCACAGCATTGAGAGATTAATACTACTGGAATGATGGCTCTATTCTTGCAACATCTTCGCAAGCAACATTGATGGAGGTTAGAATGGATATTCAGCACTTGATTGACAGGTTAGAAGAACTATTCAACGATAGCAAGGGCATACCGCTAACGCATAATGTAGTCATCGATGAGGATCGCTTCCTGGATATTATTGACCAGATGCGGGTATCCATTCCTGAAGAAGTAAAAAAAGCCCAACAGGTACTTGTGCAGCGTGATCGTATTCTAGCCCAGGCGCAGGAAGAAGCAAATCGTACGATAGCCCTCGCCCGCGATAAAGGCGAACAACTGATCTCCAAAGATTCGATCACTGAGGCAGCAAAAAAACAAGCAGAAGAGATAATCGGTCAGGCACAACGCGAAGCTGAAGCTTCTCGCAAGGAAGCCGATGAATATGTTGTCGAGACCCTGACCCGCCTTGAGATGGAAATGGATCGTACACTGGGGCAGATTCGTAACGGCATCAAGGCATTGCAGGCAGAACACAGGAACAAACCCCCTGCTACACCCTCCTGATTACTTGAATAAAATATTAGCATCCGTCAAAGGCGGATGCTGTTTTTTTATTCTTTGCTGCCAGTTTCTAATGGCTTCTTTATCTTTCTTGCTGTAATCTGAATTGGTTTGGTTGCCTTCTCGTGCAGCGCGAGCTTAATGACATCATCCATATGCCTTACAGGTATGATTTCCAGATCCTGTCTGGCTTTTCTGGGGATATCCAGCAAGTCTTTTACATTTCTTTCAGGAATGAGAATTGTTTTTATGTGAGCACGATGTGCCGCAAGTAACTTCTCGCGAATACCACCTACAGGCAATATCTTCCCGCGTAGTGTGATCTCTCCGGTCATCGCTACCGTTTTATAAACTTCGCGCCTGGTGAAGGCTGAAATCATCGCGGTTGCCAGAGTAATCCCCGCAGATGGACCATCCTTTGGAATGGCGCCTTCAGGGATATGCACATGAACATCTAACCTTTCAAACAGAATGGGGTTAATTTTCAAATCATCAGCTTTCGATTTCATATACGAAAGGGCAGCCTGACCTGATTCTTGCATTACTTCGCCCACCTGACCGGTGATCTGAAGCCCGCCTTTGCCTTCAAAAATCAAAACCTCAACCGGCATAATGTCGCCACCAGATTCTGTCCAGGCCATTGCAGTAGCAACTCCCACTTCATCCTGCATTTCGGCTTCTGTCTCAAAAAATTGCGGAGGTCCCAGGTATTTATCTATGGAATTTGAGGTAACCCGGTGCGGAAATCGTTTATTTTCAGATTTTTGCCGGGCGATTTTTCTGAATACCCTGCCAATTTCCCTTTCCAGGTTCCGCACCCCGGCTTCATAAGTGTATTCTCGAATGATGCGGCGGAGTGCGGATTCTTCCATGATAATTTCGTTGTTTTCCAGACCGCTTTCTTCTTCCTGTCGTGGAAGCAGAAACCGGTGACAGATCTCCAATTTTTCTTCTTCAATGTAACCGGGGAACTCTATCACTTCCATCCTGTCTAAAAGAGCAGGAGGGATGCTTCCCATAGAATTGGCGGTGGTAATGAACATCACATTTGAAAGGTCGTAAGCCATTTCAAGGTAATGGTCAGAAAAGGCATTGTTTTGTTCAGGATCCAGTACTTCCAGCAGGGCAGCAGCCGGATCTCCCCTGAAATCAGAGCCTAATTTGTCGATTTCATCCAACATAAATAAAGGATTCTGTGAACCAGCTCGGCGCATGGTCTGAAGAATTCTTCCCGGCATGGCACCAATATAAGTTCTTCGGTGCCCCCTGATCTCCGCCTCATCCCGCACGCCACCCAATGATAGCCGGACAAATTTTCTCCCCAAAGCTTCTGCGATGGATCTACCCAGGGAGGTTTTCCCTGTTCCGGGAGGTCCAATAAAGCATAAGATCGGTTGCCGCAGGCGTTTCGGTTTCAAGGAACGTACAGCGATATATTCCAGAATCCGGTCTTTTGCCTTCTTTAATCCGAAATGATTTTGGTCAAGCACTTTTGCAGCATGTTTTACATCAAGATTATCATCTGTGCAGATATTCCAGGGTAGATCAATGATCCAATCCAGATATGTACGGATGATCCCGACTTCAGGTGCCATTGATGGCATCTGGGTCAGGCGCTCTAATTCTTTGAGGGCCTGTGCGTGCGCTTCTTTTGGAAGTTTTGCTTCATCAATTTTTACTTTCAGCTCTTGAATTTCCCGCTGCCAGATATCTCCCTCACCCAGCTCTGTCTGGATCGCTTTCATTTGCTCACGCAGGTAAAATTCACGCTGAGAACGATCCACTTCGCTCTGAACCTTGCTCTGGATAACATCTTCAAGTTGAAGTACATCCAACTCATCGGCAAGCAAATGATTTATTTTTATCAATCTCTCTTCCGGAGAGACCATTTGCAATAAATCCTGTCGTGTGGAGAAATCCAATGATAACGAAGAAGCCAGCATATCAGCCAGCCAGCCAGGTTCATTAATGTTCATTGCAAAAATATTGGCTTCGTCTGGTAAAGTCCGGTCAAGTTGAACACATTGTTCAAACAAGTCTCTGGCTGTGCGCATCAAAGCCGTAATCTGTTTATCTATTTTGATTCCTTCATTGACCACTTTAGCCTTTGCAATGATGAAAGGTTCGAATTGAAGGAACTCAACCACCTCTACTCTTCTACGACCCTGTACCAACGCAGAACTGGATCCATCAGGCATAGCCAGCATACGACCCACAGCCATTTCAACACCAATCGGGAGAAAATCTTTTGCAACAGGGTCTTCAACACCGGAATCTTTTTGGACTAATCCAATCATGGTTAATCCTTCATCCTGTGCAAATTGAATTGCTCCCATCGTATTCCCCGGGACAATAAACACGGGAGATACCATATGAGGAAAGATTACCAGATCTCGTAATGGTAAAACAGCCAGTGTGATCATGCCGCTCCGGGTCGGTTTGGCATTTTTTATTTGATAGAGTTCTTCTGTTCGTTGATGAAGTGCAGAGCTTATTCCTTCATCTTCCTGGTTGTAGTCCAAATAATCAAAGTTACGCATACCTATTCCTTATTTATCATTCCAGAGGATTCCAGCCAGACTTCCCGGGCGGCTGCTGCCAGAAAAATACTACCTGCAACCAAGACTGCGTCATTTGGTCCAGCCATACCGGTAATCTCTTCAAATGCTTTCTGGAAGGGTAAAATCGCACGTGCGGGTTTCCCCATCTGGTGGACTAATTTTACTATGGATGCTGCTTCCATGGCGCGCGGATGAATGGTTTGCGTTGCAACCACCTTGCTTACCCTTGGTAGCAGGTCCACGAGAATTCCCCGTACATCTTTATCTTCTGAAACACCAAATAGCAGCAGGATACTCTTCTCAGGTAGATAATCATCTAGTGTGATTCGTAACTTCTGGGCAGAATCCCGGTTATGTGCAGAATCTAGAATGATGAGTGGATTCCTCGAAATCACTTCAAATCGGCAATGCCAGGAAACATTTAAGAAACCTGCTTCAATAGCCTGGTCAGACACTTCATAACCTGCTGCCCGTACCGTTTGTATCGTTAAAAATGCGGTCACAGCATTTTCTATTTGATGCGCACCCATTAATGGGGTGAAAAATTCCAATGGGTGCCACGCTGAATCATCTGGGTCTTCCAGAAATTGATCCATTTTCTCCTGATGATGCGGCAGCCAAATATGGAACCGCTGTCCATCGAGGTTATGGTTGGTGCTGACGGAATAGACATCTCTGCCAACACATAACAAAGGCGAACCAAGCTCATTGGCTCGTTGTTCAATGACCTTAAATGCTTCTGAACTCTGGTTTGAAACTACCACCGTCCTGCCGGGTTTGATAATACCTGCTTTTTCTCCGGCAATCGCGGCAAGGGTATCTCCCAATACAGCCTGATGATCGTATGATACGGTTGTAATAACAGATACCAGCGGATCTACTACATTTGTTGCATCCAGTCTGCCTCCCAAACCTACCTCTAATACGGCGAAATCCACTTGCTGTCGCGAAAAAATCATCATCGCCAGAGCAGTCGTAATTTCAAAAGTAGTTATTTCTGATACTTTTTCTATTGCGGGTTTTAATTCATCTAATACCGTCAGAAATTCAAATTTCTCAATAGGTTTTCCATTCACCTGAATCCGTTCAGTGTAATCAATCAAATGCGGAGAGGTATAGAGACCAACCTTGTACCCAGCCTGAAAAAGTATGCTGGCAAGAAACGCTGAAACAGATCCTTTACCTTTCGTCCCGGTAATATGAATAACCGGATACTTTTTGTGCGGATTATCGATCAAATCCAGAAGCTGAATCATCCGATCCAGATTAAATTTCTCAGGTGAGTAGGTTAATTGTTTCGTCAGGCTGTAATCAACAAAACTGTAGATATAATCCAATGCTTCCTGATATTTCTTTTCAATGTTTTCCATAGAACTCTCCATTACCAATGAGATTGTAACCTCGCGATTATGGCTTCGCAAGAGACAACACATGATTGGGTTATAATCAACCAGGCAGGAAAATAGATGCGTGTTGGACTACTAACAATTCTGATCCATCTCCCTGGGTGCTCATCACTCAAGGAAAAACGGAGCAGAATTAAACCTCTACTGGAAAGGCTGAAACAACACTTCAATATCAGTGTAGCTGAAATCGGGCTGCAGGATATTCATCAATCAGCACAAATCGGAATCGCAGTAATCAATTCGGATGCAAGAATTATTGATGCTTATCTAACAGATATTCTTCAGTGGATTGAAAACCATTTCCCTGATTGTTACATACAAGATCAGAAAGTTGAAATCCTTTGATCGGATGGTGAGCCATGGATTTAGGACTTAAAAACAAAAAAGCTGTAATTACAGGAGCCAGTAAAGGATTGGGGTTTGCAGTTGCAGAAATACTGGGGCTGGAAGGCGCAGAATTGACCATTAACAGTCGCAACCCTCAAAACCTCTCCTCAGCCGGCAATTTACTCCGAAAATCCGGAATCGCAGTACATGAAATTGCTGGAGATGTGAGCAAGCCTGAATTTCCAAACATGCTCATCCAACAGGCAGCTGAAAAAATGGGCGGTATCGATATTTTGATTACCAATGCAGGCGGACCCAGAACCGGAAAATTTACAAAATTGTCAGATGAAGATTGGTCTCAGGCTGTCAACCTGAGCCTGCTCAGCCATGTTCGTCTGATCAGGGCTGCGTTACCATATCTTGCCGAATCAAAGAATGGAAGTGTATTAACGATAACATCTATTTCTGCAAAACAGCCAATCCCCGATTTGATCTTATCCAATACATTACGTGCAGGCGTATTAGGATTAACAAAATCACTCGCCCTGGAACTGGCGGAGCAGAACATCAGGGTCAACTCTATACTTCCCTCATGGACTGCAACCGAAAGGGCAGTACAATTGATACGCGCAAGGGCAGAAGCAAATAATTCTTCTTACGAAGTAGAGATGGCTAAACAAACATCGGCGGCTCCTTTGGGCAGATTAGCAAAACCGGAAGAATTTGCCCGGTCGGCAGTATTTCTATGCTCACCTGCCGCATCTTACCTGACCGGTGTGATGTTAAGTGTGGATGGCGGTTCATATAAAGGATTATTATAGGTAAACATTTGGAAGCAAAAAATCCTGCTAGTAAAACACTGGAAGAACAGTTATTACCTGTACTCCCTAGAGTACAGAAGCCAGCCCGATATAGTGGCGGTGAACTTAACCAGGTTCTTAAGGACTGGAATTCTGTAAAAACGCATTTCGCTATCGTATTCCCTGAAGTGTACGATGTTGGGGTACCTAATCTGGGTGTATCTATCCTGTATGATCAGATTAACCAGCGAAAAGATGCTCTCGCCGAACGTGCATACGCACCCTGGAAGGATATGGAATCCCAAATGCGGGATCGCAGGATTCCGCTCTATGGTCTGGAAAGTAAAACCCCTCTGTTAGAGTACGACATTATCGGTTTCTCATTACCGTATGAGACCCTGTACACAAATGTTTTGAATATTCTTGATCTGGCTCAAATTCCCATCCTGGCAGAGGACAGGAACCTTACGCACCCATTGGTAATTGCCGGTGGACATGCCTGTTTCAACCCTGAACCCATGCATGCATTCATTGATGCCTTTGTAATTGGAGAGGGTGAAGAGGTCATCCATGAAATAATCGATACACACCAAAGATGGAAACAATCGAATACCGATAGAAATGCCCTGCTACGGATGTTATCAACCATATCAGGAGTCTATGTCCCGGCTCTTTACCGTGTGGATTATCATACAGAAGGCACAGTAAAAGCCATCCTGCCCTTGGATGACACCATTCCCGTGAAAGTACAAAAAAGAATCGTTGCATCCCTGCCTAAGCCGCTAACCCGCTTTATTGTCCCGAATATAGAGGTTGTCCACGACCGGGTAGCTGTAGAGATAATGCGCGGATGTACACGCGGTTGCCGTTTTTGTCATGCCGGAATGATTAACCGTCCTGTTCGAGAACGACCGGTGGAGATGATCCTGGAAGCTATAGAAGAAGCGATTGATTATACGGGTCATGAAGAAGTTGCTCTGCTTTCGCTTAGTTCGTCTGATTACACCGAGATTACCCGGCTCGTAAGCAGCATCGCAGAAAAATACTCTGAAAGGCATTTACATATATCCCTGCCATCCTTACGAATTGAATCTTTCTCTGTAGATTTGATGGATCAGCTGAAGGATTCCCGTGCAGGTGGATTCACCCTCGCCCCTGAAGCAGCTACAGAACGGATGCGCCAGATCATTAATAAACCTGTAAGTACAGAACAATTGCTCGATACTGCCCGCGAAATCTATAGCCGGGGTTGGACATCCATCAAATTGTATTTCATGATCGGTCACCCTTCGGAAACCCTGGAAGACGTGAGAGCAATTGCGGATTTATGCTGGTCGGTCTGGCGGATCGGAAGATCCATCATGGGTGGAAAAGCGAAAGTCCACGCTGGTGTAAGTACTTTTGTGCCCAAACCTCACACCCCCTTTCAGTGGGAAGCCTGTGATCAGATATCGCAGGTGATTGAAAAACAGAACCTTCTCAAGGAACAACTACGCAACCCGAATTTTAAGCTTACCTGGACAGATATTGAAGATACACAGCTGGAAGCATGGCTAACCCGGGGGGATCGCCGCATGTCAGATGTTATCTTCACCGCTTGGAAAAATGGAGCAAAATTCGATGCCTGGCAGGAATCGCATAATTATGAAACCTGGCTCAAAGCTTTTGCAGAAAACAACCTGAATCCCTCCTTTTATTCCGAACGGGTGAGACCATTTGATGAAATCCTGCCATGGAGTCACATCGATGCTGGTGTTCGTCAATCCTATCTGAAAGCGGAGGCAAAAGCTGCCAAAGAGGGCATTACACGGGATGATTGCCGAAACCAATGTTACGCGTGCGGTATCATGCCCGCTTATGCATCTGCCTGGGTGGATACCTGGAAATGCCCTCCTTCTAAAAAAGTTCCGGTGGATAATCTCGAATGAAACGGTTTCGTATCACATTTTCAAAAACAGAATTGATCCGCTATATCGGGCATCTTGATGTTTACCATATCTGGATCCGCATGTTCAGACGGGCAAAAATACAACTGGTACACAGTCAGGGATTTCACCCACAGCCAAAGATCCAACTGGCATCAGCATTATCCCTTGGGTACACCGGAACGAATGAGTTTCTTGAATGTTGGCTTAAGCAAGATCTTACGAAAGACGACCTGCTTCAACGGATTTTATCAATTCGTCATCCCGGAATTGATATCAGTAGCATAGAAGAGATTCCATTGAACCTACCCGCCATGCAAACCCGTTTGGATACACAAACATATATCATCCAGCTATTTGGTGAAGATAAGGCAGAAATGGATGTTAAGCTGTCACAGTTGTTCTCGCTATCCGGTATCCAGATGGAAAGGAAAAAGAAAGTCGTGAACATACGTCCCTTCTGGCTGGGTTACAAATGGATAAATCCACAGCGTGATTCCATCCATTTACTTGAACTGGTTTTCTCTGCCAGAGAGCATGCTAATGGAAAACCAGACGAAATTTTACGCCTTCTGGGGTTAGATCCGCTTAATTGTTTGATTGAAAGAACACAATTGACATTAATTCCGTTTAACGGTTGATTTCAACCAAATGTGCCTCAATAATTTTATTTTGCCTGATTGTAATAACCTGAGAAAATACAATTGCGCCGAGAATGAGTCCGCACCCGATAATTTGGATTAAGGTCAATTGTTCCTTAAGGAATATCCATCCAATGAGTGCAGCAAAAACTGCCTCCATGCTGAGGATAATGGCAGCATCAGCTGGAGGAGCATGCCTCTGACCATATGCCTGCAGGGTAAATCCCACAGCCGTGGAAACCAGTGAAAGGTATAAAATTGAAATCCAGTTAGGCATCAAGGCGGGTAAGGTATCTGCCTGGAAAGCTAACCCAAAAATCAGATTTAATAATCCGCAGAAAATGTTCTGTCCGATCACAAAATGAAGGACGGGAACACTCTTAACTGCCTTACCAATCACGATGACGTGCAATGCCCACATAAAAGCGCCCAGAAGCATTAACAGGTCACCGATATTGAGTTTTATGGGTCCGCCCATGCTGAGAAAATACACCCCTGCAGCAGTCGTTGCCGCAGCAGCCCAGATCAGCCGGGAAATTTTCTCCCGCCAGAAAATGGTCAGCAATATGGGAATCAGTACAACATATATCCCGGTAATAAACCCGGCATTCCCGACCGTGGTAAATTCGAGCCCGGTCTGTTGTAAACCTCCCCCGAGAAACAGAACAAAACCAGCTACGATCATCCAGGGAAAGCTATCTCGGGTGACCTGAAGTTTAAAATTCACCAGGGGCAGCATCACCATTGCTCCAAGTAGCCATCGTGCACCATTAAAGAGCAGTGCACCCACCTCCCCTGCTGCCGCACTCTGGGCAAGGAAACCAAAGCCCCACAAAAGAGCAACAAATAAAAGGGTGAGATCAGCTTTTAATCGCATGCAGGCAAGTTTACCATGATTGTGTGCGCATCGATCTCAAAAGCACAATGGAATATGGTAAAATATGGTCGATGCCCTTGTAGCCTAGTGGATAAGGCGCCACCCTCCGGAGGTGGAAACCGGCGTTCGAGTCGCCGCAGGGGCGCTGTTTATTTAATTTGTTCCAATTTGGTCTATACAATTACATGACATATTTTGTACAATCGTGGAAAATATACTTATGAATAATATGAAACGACTGATACAAGGTATTTTGTGGATCGTCATTTACCTTCTGTTGACACTGGCGCCTTTATTTATTCTACTCATTGGTCCAACGCCTGAAGGTAGAGATTTCTGGCGTGAGTTTTCAGTAGCTCTGGGTTTCACCGGACTGGCAATGATGGGCTTACAGTTTGTTCTTACTGCCAGGTTTAAAACACTTAAAGCACCGTATGGCAGTGACATCGTTTATTTTTTTCATCGCCAGATTTCGGTGGTAACTTTCTTCCTCATTTTAGCGCATCCAGTGATCTTATTCATCACGACCCCATCCATGCTTTCATTACTCAATCCGTTGTCCGCACCCTGGCGTGCACGTTTCGGGCTGATCAGCATATTAAGTCTGATCGGTCTGGTTGGTTTCTCCGTTTACAGGAAGCAACTAAAGGTCCTTTATGAACGATGGCGGATCTGGCATGGTATTTTTGCCATTTCTGCCATGCTGGGCGCATTGTTCCATATTTTAGGAGTTAACCACTATGTGGCTATCCCCTGGAAAAAAGCCTTCTGGATTGCCTATACTGCATTCTGGGTGGGATTAATCCTATGGACCCGTTTGATAAAACCCTGGCTGGAAATGCGAAATCCGTACCGCATCGTGCAAGTTACACCTGAACGCGGAAATGCGGCAACATTAACCATCCAACCAAATCATCATCGTGGTATCCGCTTTCAGCCCGGGCAATTCGCATGGATTAGTGTAGGTGCAAACCCCTACATGGATCGTGAACATCCATTCTCAATCGCATCAAGTGCAGAAAAACCAGAACAAATTTCTTTCACCATCAAGAATCTGGGTGATTTCAGTAGCACAATTCCCAGCCTGAAACTGGGTGAAACAGTATATCTGGATGGACCTTACGGCTCTTTCAGTATCGACAGGCATCAACATGCATCAGGGTTTGTCTTTCTTGCCGGAGGAATAGGTATCACACCTTTTATGAGTACACTTCGAACCATCCGTGATCGTAAAGATACCCGACCGGTATGGTTGTTTTACGCCAATAACGAATGGGAAGATGTCACATTTAGAGAAGAATTGGAAGCTATTCAATCAGCGATTAACCTGCATCTGATTCACATCATCCGCTTCCCTGGAGAAGGGTATCAGGGTGAAACCGGATTTATCACCAGAGAGATACTGCTGAAACACCTGCCGGATGATATTGCAGGTCTGGAATTCTTCATCTGCGGGCCGATTCCGATGATGAAGGCAGCTGAGGGTATTCTATCTGATATGAATATTGCACCGGGTGATATTCATACAGAAGTATTTTATCTAGCCTGAGGAAAAATGCGTCAGAAATTAGCGATAGGTTTAGTTGTACTGATCTCAATAATGATTATAGGCTTGTCAGGATTCTTTGCTTATTATCAGGCTTATCTGCGCTAATCTGTTTTGCTTGCCAGTAACTCGTTTACGGTGGTTAGCAATACAGGAATATTAGGCACATTCCCCACCCTTGTTCGAATTTTCTGTTTGGTGGAAGAATCTGAATAGTAATTCAATTCGAGCTGTCCATCCTCAACATCTAAAGAAGAGATCCTCTCCCAGGGGATTGCTCTGCCATTTATTTTGATACCACTCTTCGGATATACCAAAAGCGGTCCAAATTGCAAAATGGATTTTGCTTCTAAGCCTGTTTTTACTCTCTTCTGTACGAGTGGAAAAACAGCATTACTGATCTTCTTACGTAAATCTTCCAGTTTTAATATTCTGCCATCAAATATAATACGGCGTTTATCGGCTAAATCCAGCACAAGGTGTTTTCGCCAGATCGGAAATATCGTATACCATACAATACGGTAATCGACCTTTAATCCTATCACCTCATCCCAGCTGATTTGTTGTGTTTTCTTTCCACTTAGAGAAAATCCCCAATTAAATAGTGTGATTTTCGATCGAGGATAGCGGATGATACCGATCATTGCAATCAATGCTACGATTGCAAAGATCCCGCTTCCCATGAGCCAGTTGAGAAGGGTTCGTTGGGCAACAATTTGTCCGTTTTGAATTCCTGCCTGATAGGCACTCCACTGCCCGAAAATATATAAGATGATTGCGCCACTCACAGAAATCAGGAAAAGCGCAACCAGCGAGATAGGAAACCGGTAGCGGTATTCGGCGATCCTTTCGCCTAATATGGTTTGCTCTGGAGAGTATTCCTGTAACTTCTTATCCATTCTATACCGGTGGTAAATTTCGTTTCAATTGTTCATACATACCAAAAGCTTTTGATGCACCTTCCACAGTGCATGTGAGAGGATTATCGACAAGATAAGCCGGAATACCTAGTGATTTTGTCAGATGCTTGTCAATGCCACGCAACATAGCACCTCCCCCGCATAGAGCTACCCCTCGATCAATAATATCTGATAGCAATTCTGGAGGTGTCTTTTCAAGAACCCGCTTAATACTCAAAGTTATTTCCTGCAAGGGTTCTTCGAGGGCTTCCACAATATCATCGTTTTTCACATCCAGTGAGCGCGGCAAACCGGTTACCTGATCCTGCCCCTGGATTTCCAGAGAAGATTGTGTTGTGATCGGAATTGCAGAACCGATCTTTATTTTGAGCTGTTCTGCAGTTGGCTGACCAATGATCAAACCATATTTTTTCCTGATATAAGCAATGATCGCTTCGTCTAACCGTAACCCGCCTCCGCGTAGCGATTCTGCAGACACGATGCCATTCATTGCAAGGACAGCTGCCTGGGTCGATCCGCCACCGAGGGAGATAATCATGTTTCCGGATGGGGTATTAATGGGCAAATCAATACCGATAGCTGCCGCCAGAGGCTGCCAGATCAGCGCTACCTCCCGGGCTCCTGCACCCAGGCAGGCTTCATGAACAGCTCTCATCTCAACACTGGTAACGCCATAGGGCACGGTAATCATTACACCGGGTTTAAAAACCCGCATGGGACCGGATACCCGTTGGAGGATATCTTTCAATAAATTCTCAGTAATCTCAAATTCTGCAATTACACTATTCTGCAGCGGACGCACTACCTCAATCGATTCGGGCACCCTGCCAAACATATCTTTGGCTGCCTGTCCCCACTCTACCATCTTTAATTCTTCCACCAGAATCGCAACAATCGTGGGTTCTTGAATAAGGATCTGATTCCCTTCCGCAACACGCGTAAAGAGTGTTCCAAGATCAATTCCGATTTCGCGTGATAAAAACGCCATGCAATGTTCCTTTCAACTTATTAATTATACCCAGATCGGTACACGGGCACCGCAGAATCTGGGTATAACAATCTACACATGAACAAGCGGAATATTTACCGTTGTGTTTTTTTGAATTTTTTCACTGCATCAAGCCGTAAATTTGATCGTCTCAATGCAGATTGTAGTGCCAGATAGGTATCAGTATCCTGAGGAATAGACTTGGATAGATACTCTTCTGCCTTTTTTCGGGCAGCTTCAGCCCGGGCTACATCAATTTCCTGAACATTCTCTGCGGCATCCGCCAGAATAATTACCGAATCAGGTTGTACTTCTACAATACCACCGGCAACAGTAAAAATTAATTCTTCACCTTTCGTACGGACTTTAATCACACCCATCTTCAGGGTTGATAGCAAAGGCGCGTGGTGAGGCAAAATACCCATTTCTCCTGCTGACCCAGGAATAACTATCATATCCACATCACCAGAAAAAACACAACGATCCTGTGAGGTAATATCCAGATGAATCGGCATAATTGCCTGCCTCAGGCTTAAGCCTGGGTAATCTCCTGTGCTTTCTTAACTGCGTCATCAATCGTCCCGACCATCAAGAAAGCCTGCTCGGGTAGTTCATCATGTTTACCGTCAAGAATTTCTCTGAATCCGCGTACCGTTTCATGAATGGGTACGTATGCTCCGGGAATACCGGTAAACTGTTCAGCAACCGCCATCGGTTGTGAGAAGAACCTTTCTATTTTTCGTGCACGCGAGACAATAATCTTGTCATCTTCACTCAATTCATCAAAACCGAGAATGGCGATGATATCCTGCAGGTCTTTGTATCGTTGCAGAATCCGTTGTACTTCACGTGCAGTTTGGTAATGCTCCAGTCCAACAATATTCGGATCAAGAATGCGGCTGGTAGATGAAAGCGGATCAACCGCAGGGTAGATACCTTTTTCCACAATCGAGCGTTCCAGCGCAATCGTAGCATCCAGGTGTGTAAACGTTGCGACAGGTGCCGGGTCAGAATAATCATCCGCAGGGACATACACCGCCTGCATGGATGTAATGGAGCCGTGTTTTGTAGAAGTGATCCTCTCCTGCAATTCACCCATTTCAGTCGCCAGCGTTGGTTGATACCCAACCGCGGATGGCATTCGCCCTAATAAAGCAGATACTTCTGAACCAGACATAGTAAAGCGGAAAATATTGTCGATGAAAAGTAGAACATCCTTACCCTGGTCGCGGAAGTATTCTGCCATGGCGAGGGCAGTAAGCGCCACGCGTAAACGCACGCCCGGTGGTTCATTCATCTGCCCAAACACCATTACCGTATCTTTCATAACGCCAGATTCAACCATTTCACGGTAAAGCTGAGTCCCTTCACGGGTTCGCTCGCCAACACCGGCAAATACCGAATTTCCCTGATGCACGGTTGCAATCGAACGGATCAATTCCATAATAATGACGGTTTTGCCAACTCCCGCGCCGCCAAATATGCCTGTCTTACCACCCTTGGTAAACGGAGCAATCAGATCAATGACCTTTAAACCTGTCTCAAATACTTCAACGCGGGTGGATTGATCCTCAAATTTCGGTGCCGGCCGATGAATCGGATACCGCTGTTCGGATTCAACCGGACCTTTGTTATCCACAGGTCTGCCAAGAACATTGAATATTCTTCCCAGTGTATTGAGACCTACGGGAACAGAGATGGGGAATCCGCTTCTCCAAACCTCCATACCTCGCTGCAGACCATCGGTAGAATCCATCGCCACGCAGCGTACAGACATGTGACCAAGGTGCTTTTCCACCTCCAATATGATGGGTTCTTTATCCTGAACCGGAATCTCCAAACCTTCATAGAGTTCCGGTAGGTTGGTTTCGTCAAATTCTACATCCACCACACCACCGAGGATTTGCAGAATACGTCCGGGTCTTTTTTCCATCAAGATGTTCCTCCCAATACTAACCTGTATACAATTACATACTCTTGGCAAGTGCTTCCGCACCGCCGGCAATGTCTAACATATCATTGGTGATGGCTTGCTGTCTTGCCTTGTTGTACTCCAGAGAAAGGAGATCAGCCAGTTCAACAGCATTATCCGTTGCATTTCGCATGGCTACCATCCGCGCAGCATGCTCGCTGGCATTTGATTCCATAACCGCCTGGTAAACCTGTAAAGCCGTAAATCGTGGGATGATTTGATCCAATATTTCCCTCTGATCTGGCTCATAAGTATAAACTGCCGAAGTTTTGTTCACCCGAAAATCATGGATGTGATCATGTTCGTCCACTTCAAGAGGCAGCAGTTTCTTTACTTCAGGTTCCTGCTTAACCATATTATAGAAATTGGTATAAGCGAGATACACTTCATCATATTGTCCATCCACAAAGCTTTTTACAACCATCCTGCCGATGGGTGATACATCCATAAAGGAAGGTGCCGCAGGTAGATTTGAAAAATCTGCTATAACTTTTTTGCCACGCCGCAATAATAAATCTCTTCCTTTACGGCCAACAGCAACATAATCCACAGGCTGCTCAAATTGCCTCATGGTCAGAAGTGTATGCCGCAAAATATTGGTATTGTACGCCCCCGCGAGTCCTCGGTCACTGCTGATCAGAACAACAAGTATCCGCTCCACTTTTTCATGAGGGTTGAGTAGCGGATGAAGAGATGTATGCCCTGGTTGTTCCGCTAGGTGAGTAAGAATCTTCCAGGCTTGCTCTGCATACGGACGGGTAGCTGTGACAGCCTGGACAGCCTTGCGGACTTTACTGGCGCTGACCGCCTGTAAAGCTCTGGTAACCTGTGCGATATTCTTGACACTCCGGATGCGGAGCCGCATTTCACGCGCAGAAGGCATAATTCATTACCTCTTCTCAGGCTGCATGCCAGGTGGAATTAAATGTATCAATTGCCTGACGCAGTGTCTGTTCTGTTTCCTGCGTAATTTGTTTCTTCTGATGAATATCCTTAATAATATCCGGGTAGGATGATTCCATAAAACGTAATAAGGCTGCTTCCCATTCACGGACTTTTTCAACAGGGGTGGCATCAGCATATCCATTGGTAGCCGCGAATAATGCGATAACCTGGTTTGCCAGAGAATATGGACTGTATTGAGGCTGTTTCAAGATCTCCTGCAGGCGCTGACCCCGATTCAGCTGTGATTGTGTCACCTTATCCAGGTCTGATCCAAATTGGGCAAATGCTGCTAACTCCCGATAAGCTGCCATATCCATTCGCAGTCTGGCAGCTACCTGCTTGATGGCTTTTGTCTGGGCAGAACCGCCTACACGAGAAACAGAAATACCTACATTAATCGCAGGGCGGATACCGGCATTGAAGAGGTTGTTTTCCAGATAAATCTGTCCATCTGTAATGGAAATCACATTGGTCGGAATATACGCCGAGACATCACCCAGTAAAGTTTCAATGATAGGCAATGCGGTGAGCGAGCCGCCCGTTCCTTTCACGGGAACTACTTTATATTGATCGCCTTTTTCCTTAAGAGCTTCATCTGCCAGGTGCTTGGATAAAGGTCCTGAATATATCTTTCCATCCAACACATCCTTAGGGTCAACAGTTTCCTGGGCAAAAGTCTTTTCTACGATGGCATAATTCACCGCCATGCGAGATGCTCTTTCAAGCAATCTGGAATGGAGGTAGAAAACATCGCCCGGATATGCCTCACGTCCAGGGGGACGTCTCAAAAGCAGTGAAACCTGACGATAAGCCCAGGCGTGTTTGGATAAATCATCATAAACGACCAGCGCGTCACGCCCGCTTTCCATAAACTCTTCACCAATCGCGCAGCCGGAATAGGGTGCGATATACTGCATCGCTGCCGGCTCATCAGCCGCTGCCATGACCACAATGGTATGCTCCATCGCACCGTAGCTTTCGAGTAATGCGATCGTTTTCGCTACTTGAGCTTTTTTCTGACCAATGGCAACATAAATACAGATTAAATCTTTGCCTTTTTGGTTAATGATCGTATCAATTGCAATGGCAGTTTTACCGGTCTGGCGATCGCCAATGATTAATTCACGTTGTCCTCGTCCAATGGGAATCATGGCATCGATGGCTTTGATTCCGGTCTGAACTGGAGTATCAACATCCTGACGGTCAATTACGCCGGGGGCGATCCTTTCAATCGGGCGGTAACCACTGAATTGAATCGGACCTTTCCCGTCAATCGGTTGACCTAACGCATTTACGGCACGCCCAATTAATCCATCTCCGACCGGCACGCTGGCGATACGACCAGTCGAATGAATCAACATTCCTTCAATGATTGTGTCATACTGGCCAAGGATAATTACGCCTACAGAATCTTTTTCCAGGTTAAAAGCTATACCCTCGACGCCATTATCAAATTCAACCAATTCTTGGGAACGGATATTCGTCAACCCAGAAACACGCGCAATACCATCCCCGGCTTCAAGAACGGTACCAATTTCACGCGTTTCATAAGTTGGTTGGAATGCATCAATTTTTTGTTGAATTTCTGCGCTGACCTGTTTGATAAGATCCGTCATTTATCCTCCAACCCGGTGTGTAATCTCTATCTAATATGTTATCGGCAATAAATCGAGTTTTATGATACCTGAAAGACCATCCATTGTAAAGCGAGGTGGATGATGGAATCAAGCATTTGGTTAGTTCACTCCTGTTTTATTTCTCATCGGGTAAAGTACTGCAATGCGATACGTAAGCGTGTTTCCAGATCTGGCGGTGTATCACGTGGAATTGCCTGAACAGCAGCCTGGCTTTCCACGATACTATAGCCCAGGGCTGCTAGAGCGTTAATCACATCTGTATCCACATCACTGATCGGCGATACCGTATCCATTCCTTCACCGGTTCGAATTTTATCCTGCAAATGAAGCAGAATTTTCTGGGCTGTTTTTCGTCCTACACCGGGTACTCTGGCAAAAGGTTCCGGCTGTTCCTGAACTACCGCTCTGCGGATTGCATCCAGAGACAAAGCCGAGAGAATACTCAATGCTATTCGCGGACCCACGCCATTAACACCAAGCAGTAAGGTGAAAAAATTCCTGGAATCGATCAAGTCGAAGCCGTACAATACCAGGGCATCCTCGCGCACGACCAGGTAAGTGTGTAGATACAGATTTTCTCCGATTCTTGCTTCAGAGCAAACAGAACTAGTTGTATATACACGTAATCCAATGCCGCCGACCATTAAAACCACATGATCGGATCCTATTTCAATTACTTCTCCGCGAACGAGTGCAATCATGTCCTTATCCCCTTTCAAAACCGGGAACATTTCTTTGCCTGTCAATCTCATAAAGCACGATTCCGGTAGCTACTGCGAGGTTGAGCGAGTCGTTCTTTCCGCGCATGGGTATGGACACCACCGCCGAACAGATTCCCTGCAAATCTTTATCTAACCCCTGTCGTTCACTGCCCATGAGCAGAATCATTGGATCAGGATAAGAATATGCATGGAAATCTATTTTTGCTTTATCTGATGTGCCAACAACAGGAACTTTCGTTGTCTCGATCCAGGCTTTAAATTCTTCAAACGTTGTTTTGACAAGTTTGCGGGTCAAAACAGCCCCCATACTCGCCCTGATCGCAGATGGATCATATGGGTCAGTACATTGATCCAGCAGGATGAGTCCATCTGCTTCTACGCCATCCATCGAGCGGAGGATGGCACCCAGATTACCCGGGTCTGCCACCTGGTGAAGTGCAACCCAGAGTGATCCCGCAGAGAGTTTCACAGAATCAAGATTGCTCCATTGCTGATGAATAACAGCTGCAGCACCCTGGGGATTATCTTTTTGAGTGATTGATTTAAAAACTTCCTCACTGACCCGTAAGGTTTTTTCTGGGTACTTAAGCTCATAATTGGAAATGGCTTCCCATCCAATTGCACTGCGCATTAAATCGGGAGAGTATATGATACGCTGGATAGGTTTATCCAACTGAATAGCTTCTATGACTATGCGCAAACCTTCAGCCAGATATTCACCAGTGCTATTCCGCTCTTTTCTGTCAGTTAACTTGCGGATCGCTTTGATCTGCGGGTTTGCGTGGCTGCTGATCATCTCAGACATCTGGTTCTTGCCTCCAGCGGGCTGCCCCCGCATGACAGATGGCAATTGCCAGCGCATCAGCTGCATCATCCGGTTTGGGTACTTTATCCAGGTTCAGTAAAAGTTTAACCATCTGTTGAACTTGTTTTTTATCAGCTGCACCATACCCCGTGACAGCTTGTTTCACTTCCAAAGGTGTATATTCAAAAATGGGTATCCCGGCTTGAGCCAGTGCCAGAATGACCACGCCTCTCGCCTGCCCAACCGCCAGCGCGCTGGTGACATTTCTCTGAAAAAAAAGCTTCTCCACAGCAGCCGCTTCAGGCTTGTGGAGAAGGATGTACTCGGTTATTTTATTGAATATCTCTACCAACCGGTCTGATGCGGGTAATCCGGCAGATGTTGTGATGACACAGACATCAAGGATAGAGTATTGACCCGGTTGATCCTCTACGATCAGCCCCAAACCTGTTGTCGCTGTGCCAGGATCAATCCCCAAAACCCGCATGGCTTATTCAGCTTCGAGTGCTGCAATAGTCTCATCCGTCAGCTTGAGGTTATGGAAGACATTCTGAACATCATCCAGCTCTTCAAGTGCTTCTATTGTTTTCATCACGCCCAGCGCCTTGTCGGTTTCCAGATCCATCTCTTGAGAGGGAATCATGCGTAATCCGGCTTCTTCAGGGTGAATGTTTTCTTTTCTCAACTGTTCAGTGATTATTTTAAATTGCTCAACCGGAGCAGTAATCTCAACCACTTCGCCATCATTCTGGATGTCGTCGGCGCCTGCTTCCAACGCTACTTCAAAAATGTGATCAGGGTCCAACCCGGCAGCCGGGAAAGAGAAATAGGAAGCTTTCTTAAATTGCCAACCCACAGCACCTGCTTCAGCCATACTCCCGCCACTACGACTCAGGATATGACGGATTTCCGCCACGGTGCGATTTCTGTTTTCAGTGTAGCATTCCACCATGACTGCAACACCATTCGCAGCGTAACCTTCATAAAATACCTGCTCCATCACGGTACCGTCTTTTGCATCTCCTGTACCGCGTTTAATCGCTCTATCAATACTGTCTTTGGGCATATTTGCCGCACGGGCGCGATCTACAGCCAGTGCCAGCCGGAAATTCATGGAGGGATCACCGCCTCCATCTTTGGCTGCCATAAGAATTTCTCTCGCCAGGCGGGTGAAGACAGCGCCTTTTTTTGCATCGGCTGCGCCTTTTTTCCGTCTGATTGTAGCCCAGTGTGAATGTCCAGACATAGAAGTCTCCTCAAAATCTCATTGAATAATTACCCAATAATTATACCAAAAATCACGGACGTCCCATTTTTTGCTAATAATATGTTAAGTTTTAAATTTTCCGTTGCACAGGATTATTTAACTCTCCGATACCTTCAATCGTAACTCTAATCGTATCTCCTGGAGATAATTCTCCCACCCCCGCCGGTGTTCCGGTCAGAATTACATCACCCGGTTCCAACGTCATCACCCGGGAAATATACGCAATCAATTCATAGATAGGAAAAATCATATCCTTGGTGGAACTCATTTGCCGTAATATATTGTTCACATGCGTGCTGATGATCAGATCAAATGGTTCTATGTTGGTATCAATCCACGGTCCGAGAGGACAAAATGTGTCAAAACCTTTTGCCCGGGTCCATTGCAAATCCGATTTTTGCAGATCCCGCGCAGTGACATCATTGGCTATCGTATATCCCAGTATAGCTGACCTGGCTTCATTCGCCTGGATCGACATACTCCGGGTACCAATCACCACCCCCAGTTCGCCCTCAAATTCCACCTGCTTCGATTCTGGCGGGAGCAATATTGTTTCCCGGTTGCCAATGACACTGGAGGGCGCCTTAAGAAAAATGACCGGTTCATTGGGTATCTGATTGCCCAACTCCCTAGCATGTTCTGCATAATTCCTTCCCACGCCAATAATTTTTGTGGGTATTACAGGCGGGAGTAGCTTTACTTTGCTGAGGGGAGTTTTACATTCCTGGCGCTTAAATGAACCAAAGATATTCCCTTCAACGATCCCCACCAGATCATCCTGTATCCATCCGGTTTGAATCTTTTTATTCTCATCCTGGTAACGAATAAATTTCACAATAACTCCTGAAAAATGATCAACTTAATTGTACTAAAATCCTGCGAATACGGTATAATATAAGCCGCTCGGGCGGGTAGCTCAGTTGGTTAGAGCACATCTCTTACACAGATGTGGTCGCAGGTTCGAGTCCTGTTCCGCCCACTTCATCCTCTCAAATTGAGAGGATGAATAATTTATGCAGGACAATTATGTTTATGAATACTTTTTCATACATCCTCTATGGTTGTTATGCCCTCTTCATCATCATCCGCCAGGTATTTAATGTTCAGCATCAATTTCAGAATAGGCAAGCTGCAAAAGAAAAATCGGATGGTCTCGAAAGCGCACTCAGTCGGGCTGTACGGAATTCTGCCCTGAATTTGCTTATCCTTGTAGTAATTATCCATGCATTCAATCCGCCCTGGCTCCGCATATTGAACCATGAGATGCCCTCTTTCCTTAGGGTGTTGGGTGCGATGGTTGCATTATTGGGGTTGTTCCTTCTTTTATGGACACACATCCATCTGGGTAAGCAATGGTCGGCAGACCTGGAAATCCAATCTGAGCACAACCTGATCACCAGTGGACCATATCGATTCATCCGCCATCCAATGTACACAGCACTATATGGTTTTTTTCTGGGCACTGCACTTCTCTCTGGAAATTATGTGATGGAAATTCTGAGTATTCTGATCATCGCGTTGATACAATTCCGGATCGCTCAGGAAGAAAAAATGCTCCAGGCAGAGTTTGGGGATGAATATGTTGAATATTCAAAAATAACCGGTTTGCTCTTGCCCCGGTTTAAAAATTAAAATTGCCCCTGCATCGATTGTGCATAGCCCGTTAGCTCCACATATCCTTTTCCGCTCACTGGGCTTCCATTCATCTCACCATTAATCACTACTGCGCCTTCCCAGTAGATAAAAGCAAGATTTAATTCCTGGTCATTAATAACAGGCGTAATCATAATGTAAATACCCTCATCCGGAATTTTCAATCTCCAACCGGCTGGATACTCAGCCGATGAATGCGGGCTGCGCCAGGTATCCACAACCTCCAGTGAAAAATCCTCTCTGTTGATTTCAGTCGTATTTCCAGATTCATCCACAAAAACACCACCGGAATATGGATCAGTCGGATCATCACTCTTCCGTAGCGTGAAAAGCATAATCTCTTTGCCTTGATCCAACTGAATAGAAAACCAATCCCATCCAATTTGATCCGGTGCGAGAGCGCTGGTACTGAATTCGTGATCCATCCACGAATATCCTGTGACTTTATTAACCTGATTTTCACTTATGATTTCTCCTTGCGTTAACATCCGGGTCATACTGTAATAATAGGAAGCATTTTCAGGTCCTTTCGCACTTAATCCATCCTTACCCTGTAAAATAATACCCTTTACATCTTCCAGATTAAGGGAAATCGCATATTCCTGCCCCTCGGCATTTAATTCCCACTGGTTTTCACTTATCTGCTCTGCCTGCCAGTCTTCGAGCCAGATACGGGCGTAATCATCGACAACAGCATTTGCCAGTTCTCCCCCATCCCGGCTAAAACGTTGTTCTGCCCGAAATTGCTTTTTCGTGACATCGGTTACAGCGAAATGCGCCATATAAATGCTTTGAGTGGCGAAAGCAGGTGAATTTTCAGGTAATCCAGAATTTATTCCCCTCCTGAAGAATGTTAATTGATATCCGAATTCGCTGCCTGTTTGATCCACCAGGTTTCCTGTGAAATACCACCATTCAGTTTGATACGCCGGATGTGCACCATGGTCTTTAGGAAATTGGAAGGGATATGGTTTGTCTGCCTTTTGAAAATTTTCAGGCTCCATTTCAGGTAGCCAGGTGACGACAGACGTGGTTGTGTCTGGCACTTGCTCTGGTGCACAGGCAGATAGTATTACAGCAAAAATGAGGATGACAAATAAAAATCTACTCATATCGTATTGCCTCGATGGTTTGCATCCGGCTGATTTTTCGCGCAGGGATTATCCCGGCTAACAGGGATGCAGCTAATGATACAACCAGTGCTTGAACAAACGGTTGCCATGACAGGTTTAAATTGATGCTCCAGCCAAAAGACCTCTGATTTATTACTTCAATCAAAATTATGGCAAGAGTGTAGCCGGTTGGCATCGCGAAAATACCTGCGATCAGTCCCATCAAACCGGTTTCGAGCATCATTAATCGCCAGAGTTGTGAGGATGTGAAACCGAGTGCCCTGATAATTCCCACCTCTCTCTGTTTTTCATATTGCAAAAGGCTGAGAGCCGAAAGTATCCCGACAAATGCAACCAGGGTAGCCAGAATCTGAAGGGCACGGGTGATTGCAAATGTACGGTCGAATACAGTCATAACCTCAGCCCGCAGTGTTGAGTTTGCTCTTATGTAAAGAGCTTGTTTTGTTTGAAGAGTTGCATACAAATCGGATATCGTTTTTTCAATATCCGCTCCATTTTTCAATCGAACTCCCATGGCAGAGATATCTGGATCATTCCAGTACTCTCGGTAGAGTGAAATATCCATCTGCACCGATCCGCTGGAAGAGGAATAATCATGGTAAACTCCCACCACAGGAAAAGCCTTATTCCCATTAGTTGTAGTAAGGGTGATGCTCTGACCCGGTTGGTCTATTCCCAGTTTTATTGACAATGGTTCGGTAATTATTACCGCACCGCTCTGTAATTCCTGCCAGACATTCTCTCTGGGAACCCACAGGTATTTAAATACACGTTCTTCAGCCAGGGTGAAGTTATCGGTTGCAGAAACCTGAATAACCCCGGTGGGAGATGACACCTGCCCATTTTTGAGAACATCCACTCTGTTTACTTTTGGGTTCTCTTTGAGCTGCGTTACTATTTCCGAATCGATCGGTGCTGCCGGTAATGTGGAAATAAAATTCTGGCTGGTGATGTAAATATCTCCGCTTAAGGATTGCTGCAACCACTGGCTTACGGTAAATCGAAAACTATCAATCATCAGGCTCACCCCGATGGAAACGGAAACTGCAATCATCAGGGCAGCAACCGCCACAGAGGTGCGACTTAAAGTGTTAATGAGATTCCTGGGCGCCATTCGTCCATACAGACCAAGGAATTTCTGGATTATCGGGTTTAACAATCTCAAGAAAAAAACCATACCGGGTGCGGTAATTAATGCAAATCCAAGAACAACCGAAAAAAGTCCGCTAAAACCAATCCAGATACCTTTTGATGGAAGAGAGATTAATCCTACTCCACCGAGAAACGCAATAAAGGAGAGTAACACCAATTGGATCAATATTTTTTGGGTTTTATTTTCCAGGTTAAACCGCGAAATTGCTTCTCGGGGCTGCACAGATGACGCCTCCCATGCTGGGGGAATGGCAGTGCTTAATGATGCCAGAATACCCAGCAGTAAACCTTTCCAGATGCTGATAACTGGAAGGGAGACATCCCGCACGGTAGTCGTAAAATACAAATCATTTACAGTCTGTGAGACCATCCCGATTGTAAACCTGCCCAGCCAGATACCCAATCCGATCCCAATAATGGATCCCAATAAACCGATTACCGCAGATTCTAACAAAACAACCAGAAAGAGCTCTCGCCGGGTTACCCCAATACTTCGCAGGATGCCAAATAATTTCCTGCGTTGTACCACGGAAAACGTCATCGTGTTGTAAATCAGGAACATCCCGACTGTTAGCGCCAACAGGCTGAGAGCAGTCAGGTTGGTTTGGAACGCTTCCGTGAGTTGCATGATCCCTTGCTGGCGGGCTTCTACAGTAGTCAAAGATACATTCGCGGGTAGACTCCGCCTAATTTCTTCTGCCAGACCGGTGATGTTATCTGGTAGTATTAAATCGATCCGGTCGATCTCATCTAGCTTGCCAGAAATCATCTGTGCAGCTGCAATATCAGCAAGCAAGATCCCATCCAGTGACTGCTTCGTCAGCGGATCGGAAGATTCGATTATGCCAATGATCGTCGCAGAAACTGGAAAACCATCTGAGCTGAGCGTCAGCTTATCTCCGGTTGCAAGACCATATTCTTCTGCAAGATTTTTTGAAATGAGCACCCCATCCAACCTAGAGAAAAGCACTGCAAGGTTTTCATTATTCAGATGGCTATCTAAAACCAGAAAATTACGAAATGGGAATTCCGAAAGCGGATCCACTCCAAGTAGCTCCAATGGTCTCCCATTCATCTCATCAACCGTCACATACTGGCTCACCACCGGGGCAGAGGGAATATTGGGATACTTTTTCCTGATTTCAGTAAAAAGCTCCACGTGTATTCTTCCCGGAAACGCAGTAATCTGATGCGTCGCCTTTCCGGTGACCATTTGCGCACTTAAAGATAAAGCTCTCCGTGAAGACTCGTTTGCCAGGTCAATTGCCACTGCGACAGTGACTCCCAGACTGATTCCTAAAATCATCAGGAATGATTGAACTTTATGGCGCCAGAGATAGTTCCAGCCAATCCGTAGTAAAAAACGAAAATTCATAATGATCCCTGTTACAGATGAGGGATTACCTTCTGAGTAGACTCAACCAGTTTTCCGTCTGCAAGGTAAACCTGTCGATCTGCAAACGCCGCTGCTTCTGGGCTGTGGGTAACCAGGATAAAGTTTTTCGCAGTCGTCCGGGTAAGCCTGTTGAGAAGTTTTAGTACTTCCCTGCCTGTGGTTTCATCCAGATTTCCGGTTGGTTCATCGGCCAGTAAAATCTCCGGTTGATGAACCAGAGATCTGGCTATGGAAACTCGTTGTTGTTCGCCACCAGATAATTGATCCGGAAAGTTCTTCCGCCGGTCCAATAACCCGACCTCAGATAACAACAGAGATGCTCTTTCAAAATCTGCTTCGGATGTCATCTGGTTAAGTTCAAGCGGTAGGATCACGTTTTCCCAGACGGAAAGGGTGGGGATCAAATTGAAAAACTGGAAAATAAAACCGATGTGCTTCCGGCGCAGTAATGTCCTCTCGTGATCATTTAATATGGTTATATTTTCCCCGTTCAGTTCAATATATCCGGAATCTGCCTTATCAATTCCGCTGATCAAATTCAGCATCGTAGTTTTTCCGCTGCCACTTTTCCCGAGAATTGCAGTAAATTCGCCTGATTGAAACTGAAAACAGGTATCCTTTAAGACTAATCGGGTTTCTGCACCCTCTTGGTAACTTTTGCTCAAATTGACCAGTTTCAAAAAACCAGGTTTTGATTTGCAATCATTCATAAATTTTTGAGATTTTTCATCCATTTTATTGCCCTTAGGAATAATTGTATAAATTTGAAACAATCCTGTAAATGGTTTGTATATGGAATAAAAAAAGCCATCCTTTACAGGATGGCTTGATGATGAAAAACCTCTCCTAAAACCAATCCCGTTTGATGAAGATGGCAACAGTCAGGATGGATAGCACCAGAAACAACAGGATGATCCCTAAATATGCAAGTTCGTGAGTTGCTCCGGGAATACTGACGTTCATACCGAAGTAGCTGGTTACAATGGTGGGAATACTTAATACGATGGTGATGGAGGCGAGAAATTTCATTACCACGTTCAGGTTATTTGAGATGATCGAAGCGAATGCATCCATCATTGAGCTGAGAATCGTATTGCTGATTTCAATCATTCCCAATGCCTGCTGATTTTCGGTGATCACATCTTCCAGTAAATCTTCATCTTCAGGGTATTGCGTGAACAGCTTCATCCGCTGCAAACGTTCCATCAGCACTTCATTGGATTTAATGGATTGAGTGAAATAGACCAGGCTTTTCTGATATTTCAACAACTCCATGACTTCTTTATTTTTCATCGATGAGGTGAGTTGATCTTCTACCAGCTCGGTCATTTTGTTGATCTCGCGTAAGTAGCTGAGATACTTCGACGCCACCCCCAGTAAAAGACGTAAAATAAATCGATAGCGCTTCCCCGTCGCCAACCCTTTTGCCCGTCCTTTTGCAAAATCAGTCAATACATCACATTCCTGTTTGCAAATGGTCATAATCAACCGCTCATTCACAATGATACCCAATGGGATGGTTGAGTAAGGGATGTCTGAAACTGCGCCCTGGTAAACGGGGATGCGGATGATGATCAGCAGGGTGCCGTCATCTTCACGTTCAGATCGTGGTCGTTCATCCACATCAAGCGGATATGTGATAAAGTCAGATGGAATTCCCAGCTCTTTTATTCTGGCGATCTCATCCGGATCGGGGTCAATCACGTTTATCCAGCAATTGTTCACAACATCTGTGAACTGTTCAATGCCATTTTCTGTTGATTTATAGATCTTGAACATTGAACACCTCCTCTCGGATGGATGATGCGCCTGATGCTGCGGGCACATTATTTTACCCCTAAAGACCCCTTTTTGTCAGGTTTTAAGTACCTTGCAGGCAAACCTTTTTTTGTTAAAAATCAATCACAAATTTGCCGTCCTTGTAAAATAGTATGTCATCCACCCAAATTTCTCCTCCAGCGCGCATATCACAGATCATATCCCAGTGGATTGCAGAACGGTTGAGACCTCCCGATTCAGGATATCCGGTTCCAATTGCCAGGTGAAAACTCCCTCCGATTTTTTCATCAAAGAGAATTTCTCCGGTAAACTGGGTGATTCCCTCATTCGTTCCAATCGCCCATTCTCCAACATAACGTGCGCCATCATCAGTATCGAGCATTTTTTGCAAAAATGCATCATTCCTTTCAGCAGATGCTTTGATAACTTTACCATTTTCAAACCACAATCGTATGCCGCTGACCTCATATCCGTTATAGATCGCCGGGTATGAATAGTAAACATGCCCATTCATACTGTTTTCCAGTGGACTGGTAAAGACCTCGCCATCAGGCATATTTTCTTTTCCGTCACAGTTGATAAAGGGTCGCCCCTCGATATTCATTCGCAAATCAGTTTCTTTGCTGATAACGTGAATAGTCTTTCGCCCTTTTAACCAATCCACAATTTTATTTTGGTATGCAGATACCTTCTTCCAGTATCCAATGGGATCATTCATATCAGGCAAACATGCACCATAAACAAAATCTTCATACTCTTCGAGGCTCATATTTGCATTCATGGCATGCCCCTGGGTTGGAAAAAGTGCCCCCACCCAGTGCATCTCTCCTTTTGCTGCCCGGTCAAGCATGAGATTGATCAAACCACCTACAGCCTGGCTTCGCTTTGCAATTCTATCTGGATCAACATTGCTTAATGCCTTTGTATTTGCCTCAGAAATGAGAACAATTCGGGCATCAAACTTCTCAAACATGATTTGATATGGTTCTGGTATATGTGCCAGTTGATCATCGTTGGCGTAACGAAAAAATTGGTAGCGGGTGTCAGGAAATTCAGGATTAAGAAATGGGTATGCCCCTTTCATGATTACTTTTTTATATAAAGCTGATAACATGGGTTCTGCCAGCGTGGTACCTGTTAAAAGCACAGATTGTTTTGGCTTGATATCTGTACAATAATCTACCAGCAGGTCGGCTAATTTTTCAACTCTTGGGTCTGTCATGTTATCCTCCGATGTAGTTCGAATGACTATCTTTTAATATACAATCTGACGATGGGACTTGATGGTGACCTTCTGGCAACCTCTGCAAATCCAACATCATGAAAAACCTTGTAAATCCCTGTATATGCACTGCTATCCTGAATCTTCTGCCCCGGATCAACTGGATAGGCTTCAATCACCTCTGCCCCATTTTGAGCTGCTACTCCTACCGCGTTCTCAATCAAAAAGCGGGAGACTCCAGAGCGGCGGAACTCTCTGGAAGTAAAGAAACAGGTGATCGACCAGACTGGAGTATCATCAACCGGCTTATAATTCCGAGATCGGTCTAAACGCGGATACTCTTCTCTGGGGGCAAAAGCGATCCATCCTGCGGGTCTGCCTGAGTGGTAAGCCAGTAAACCGACGGGGTTTCCTCTGCCTACAACCTCTTTGAATAATTCCTTGTTTCCTTCACCTCTATTGGCATGGAAATCTCTATAAGCTAATCTGAAGAACATGCACCAGCAACCGCCATCCGCTCCATGCGGACCGAATAGCTCAACCAGATCATTCCAGTTGTCAGCGGTTAATAATTTACAGGTAAGATCCTTTTTCAAATCTGCCATATTTTTCCAGGTTATTATATGGAATTATTCCTTACGCAACGAACTGCTTGCTTAAATATAATCCATAATATAGACTCAAAATACTAAAACTGTGTTTACGGAGGGAAAAATGATCCATGAAGAAATTAGTGTTCAGGCAAGTGATGGCGTTAAGCTAATTGGTAATCGTTGGCTGCCTGATAACACTGCAAAAGCCTCGATCTGTTTAATTCATGGTCTGGGTGAACATACAGGCAGATACCAGTGGGTGGCAGAATTTCTTACTTCGCATGGATTTGCCCTCTCTGGGTACGATCTACATGGACACGGGAAAACTCAGGGTCCCCGCGGGCATTTCCCTTCTTTCGAAAGAGCTTTGGATGACATAAAAGAAAGCCTTGAATCAATCGGGAAAATGGATGGTAAACCGGTAGAGTTTATATATGGTCACAGCATGGGCGGTAACCTCGGATTAAACTACCTGATGCGCAGGCAACCTGCGTTAAAAGGGGCGGTGATTACCAGTCCGGGATTGGTTCCGTACAACAAAACGCCTGATTCCCTTCTAGCAATTGGAAAAATTCTATACAAGCTGGTTCCTGCATTCGCATTATCAAATGGATTGGATCGTGCCTATCTGTCTCGCAGCCCTGAGGTTATTGAAAAATATAACAACGATCCACTGGTTCATGGCGTAATCTCTGCCCGCTTTGGGCTGGATTTTATCAACGCTGGTGAATGGGCGTACAACCATCCTGATCTGGTTAAGGTTCCCACCTTAATACAGGTTGGCACAGAAGACCACCTTATATCGTATCCGGTGGTGAAAGAGTTTGCTCACAAAGTGCCGGGGGCAACCTACAAGGAATGGCAGGGGTTTTATCATGAAACACATAATGAACCTGAGAAAGAACAGGTTTTACAGGTAATGGTTGATTGGTTGGATCAACAACTTGCAGCCGGTGTCTGACAATATCAACGGCAACTTGACCTGAACCGTTCTGCGGATTAAAATACTAATTGGAGTTATAAAATGTCATTGATTCAACCTGTCATATGTTTTGAAATTCCATCCATTTTATTGCTGCCTTTATTGTTAGGTTGAGGAGACAAGATGAATGACCAGAGTGCCCGACGATCCAAGAGGATTTTCGGGCACTTTTATGCCAAATAAACATTTCCAGTTTTTCAGGAGCGAAAAATGAAAGATTATCTATTCAGAGGTACTTTACAGGAACTGGATCAGGATATTTTTGAAATGGCGCAACTCGAAACGGAACGCCAGATCAGAAAATTAATTATGATCCCCAGTGAAAGTACCGCTCCGCTTGCTGTTCGCGAAGCTTTGGCAACTTCTTTCCAGAATATCTATGCAGAAGGATACCCCGACGATGCGATGCGGTCGATGAGTGAGGCAGAATTACTGGATTATGCTGACCGGCTGGCAGATTACCGGCGGTATTCTGACCCCAGATTTTATAAAGGTGTGGAATACGCAGATCTCATCGAATCGCTTGCCCGCCGCCGTTGCGCTGAAGCATTCGCTGCCAATGGGAAAACAGCAGACGATATATGGGTGAATGTGCAACCGCTTTCAGGCGCACCAGCAAATAACGCGGTTTATCCAGCCGTCGTCAACCCCGGTGATACAGTCTTGGCAATGAGCCTTTTGCATGGTGGGCATCTCACCCATGGCTCTTCTGTCAACCGCTCAGGTAAACTATATAACGTCATTCATTATTTGGTAGATCCAGAGACAGAACAAATTGATTACTCTCAGGTGGAAAAACTCGCCCAGGAAAACAAACCCAAAATGATGATTGCCGGATACACCAGCTACCCCTGGATGCCCGATTGGAAGAAATTCCGTGAAATAGCAGACAGTGTAGGAGCGATTCTGCTGGCGGATATCTCACATATTGCTGGTATGGTTGCCGCCGGTGCAGTCCCCTCCCCGGTCGGATACGCTCATGTGATCACTTTTACAACCCATAAAACCCTCTGTGGACCGCGCGGCGCATGCATCCTGACGACGGATGGTCCTCTGGCTCGTAAGATAGACCGTTCCATCTTCCCCGGTGAACAAGGCGGTCCACATGTGCAGGTGTTTGCCGCACTTGCATTAACCTTTAAGCTCGCAAAAACAGAAGCCTTCAAAGAATTACAGGTCCAAACTGTTAAAAACTGTGCCACACTCGTAAAACGGCTGCAAGAAAGGGGATTCCGCATCCCATATGGTGGCAGCGATACGCACCTGATGAACCTTGATTGTAAATCTGTAGTGGGACCAGATGGGACCACCCTTTCAGGTGATATTGCAGCACGTATCCTCGATCTGGCAGGCATTGTCTGCAACCGCAACACCATACCCGGTGATAAATCTTCCTTCGCAACCAGCGGTATCCGTATGGGTACACCCTGGCTCACGCAACGCGGCTTCAAAGAAGCGGAGATGATAAAAGTGGCTGATTTGATAGCGAATATTCTCCAGGCTGCCACACCATATACCATTGAAACCAAACAGGGGAAAGCCTCCCGCGCAAAAATCAATTTCCAGGTATTCAATAAAGCAAAAATCGAAATTCGCGATCTGGCAGAAAAAGCAGGTTCAACCGAAAACTATACCAAACACGGATATCCTCATTTCTTTTATTTGGATGATCAACCTGATTCCAAAGATAAATGGATAACTCTCTCGATCAAGGGCTCACACATCCGCAGTTTTGCAAACTACGTATTTAGCTCGAATGTTGATGAATTGACACCCGGAAAAAAACAGGCAACTTCATTGATGGCTGATGGAAAAGAAGTTAAAGCGACCCTTTTCTGCAGGGATGAAAACACATTCCAACTTGTTATTCCTCGTGAAGATTTTCAACCTGTAGTTACCTGGCTGCGCGACCTTTCAGATGGATTTACCGGGTTTGATCCTGATGTAACCCGCCGGTTACCTGGTCCGATCATTATTACCGAAGTAAATGAAAAACTGGAACCGGTGGATGGAGAAAGGGTATCCTCAGAAAAACCTTATTACATCGGTCAGTCGCTCCGGTCAGATAAAGCATTAACTGAGTTTTCCTGGCATGAGGGAGAGCTTCCACTCCGCAAGACTGCGTTGAATGAAACCCATAGAAAACTCGGCGCTAAAATGGTCCCATTTGCCGGGTGGGATATGCCTGTCTGGTATTCATCCGTGATGGAAGAGCATCTGGCAACCCGTCAGGCAGCCGGATTATTTGATGTTTCGCATATGGGCGTTTACCAGGCAGAAGGTGAACACGCCAAAGCCTTCCTGGATAGCGTCTGCGGTAATGATATCTCTGGATTGGAAGTTGGTGAGTCATGCTATACCCACTTCCTCGACCCTGATGCCAATGTGATTGATGACCTGTTGGTTTACCATCGCAGTAAAGATAAATATCTGGTGGTAGTAAACGCCTCCAATGATGATAAAGATTGGGCATGGCTAAATGCAGTCAAAGATGGAAAAGTGCTGATAGACAGGCAAGCTCCGGGCGTGAAAGCATTTGGACGTGGAGTAACACTAAGAAACCTTCGTGATCCCAAAGAGGCAAACGATATGCGTGTGGATATCGCCCTGCAGGGTCCAAGATCACGCGAAATTCTATTATCTCTGGGTGTCGATGCCGCTACCCGTAAGCGGATCATGGGTTTAAAACGAACTGAGCTCTGCGAAGCAGTAGTGGGCGGGTTCGATCTGATCGTATCCCGGACAGGCTACACCGGAGAGAAAATGGCGTTTGAATTATTTGTCCACCCTGATGAATCAATAAAACTCTGGAATGCCATCATGGAAAAAGGTACCAACCTGGGTTTGAAACCCTGCGGACTGGGTGCCAGAGATTCTCTTCGCACCGAAGCTGGTCTACCATTGTATGGGCATGAGATGGGTGGAGAAGCCAACTTGGGCGTTGCGGATGCAGGTTTTGGTTCTTATGTAAAGATTTACAAGCCCTGGTTTATCGGTAGATCTGCATTCATCGAAAAAGAAACAAAGAGAACCAACGTTGTTGCCCGCTTCCGCTTCAATGAAAAATCCGTTCGCATGGCGCATCATAGTGATCCTGTGCTGGATAAGAAAGGAAAAGTCATCGGCTTTATTACCAGCTGCGCTGTGGACAGCGAAGGCTATCTTACTGGACAAGCTTATATTGAAACTAAATTTGCAGAAGAGGGAACTGCAATCTACATCTATCAGGGTAAACCTGCCGCGCATGGTAAAGCGCCCAACGAACTTATCCCGGGAGATAAGGTAACACTTCCTACCCAGGCTGTCATTGTGAGCCGATTCCCCAAGCTCTAAGATGACAGAACTCATATCTTAATAAACTACTAGATAAGGAGAGTTCAATATATGCAAACCCCATGGGACCACCGATATGCGATGCGTACGCAACGGATGGCGGCATCTGTAATCCGCGAATTACTGAAGTTCGCTGAATTACCAGAAATCATCTCTTTTGCCGGGGGATTTCCAGCACCTGATGTTTTTCCTACAGAAGAAATTGCAGAAGCCTGCAACCGGGTGCTGAAAGAGAATGGGAAAACTGCTTTGCAATACGGCTCTACCGAAGGCTTTCTGCCTTTGCGAGAACTAATAGCCAGACATACTGAACGATATGCCATGAAAGTCAGTACCGATAATATTATGATTACATCAGGCTCCCAGCAGGCATTGGATTTGCTGGGTAGAATATTTATCAATCGTGGTGACCGGATTCTGGTAGAATCGCCAACTTATCTGGGCGCTTTACAGGCATGGAATGCATATGGTGCGGAATATGTGTCTGTACCCAGCGATGAACACGGTATGATCACAGAATCCCTCGAAGTAGCATTACGCTTCGGTCCAAAATTCATTTATCTCCTGCCCAATTTCCAGAATCCCACTGGAGCAACACTCCCTCTGGAAAGAAGGATGAAGATCATTGAAATGGCAGACCGGTATGGAGTACCGATTATTGAAGATGACCCTTATGGGCAGCTTCGTTTTGAAGGCGATCATATCCCGCCGGTGGTACATCTCGATAATACTTTCCGCTCAAATTCAAATGGATCAACCTACTCCGGGAATGTCATTTATCTGAGCACCTTCTCTAAGACTCTCTCACCAGGGTTAAGGCTTGCCTGGATCATCGCTCCAGCCGAAGTAATTAGAAAACTGGTTCTTGCAAAACAGGGCGCAGACTTGCACACCGCAACATTTAACCAGATGATTGCGCATGAAGTGGCAAAAGGCGGATTTCTCGATCAGCATATCAAAGTCATCCGAGAAACATACCTTGAACGCCGGAATGTCATGCTGGATACCCTGGTTGAATCAATGCCCGAAGGCGTCAAATGGACTCATCCCGAGGGTGGATTATTCCTCTGGGCAACGATGCCTGAATATATTGATTCAGCAGAATTGCTTCGCATAGCGCTGGAGGAGAAAGTTGCATTTGTTCCAGGTGGTCCATTCCATCCAGATGGCAGAGGGCATAATACAATGCGCCTAAACTTTTCATTCTGTAAACCCGAAACGATTAATGAAGGGATAGCAAGATTGGGGCGTGTCGTCAAAAAAATGGTAAAAGAACACAATCAATAGAAAAAAATGTCAGGCAAAATTGCCTGACATTTTTTGTTAACTGTTCTGCCAGAGCTTAAAGTCAGCCAGAATCGATCCACCCACAAACTCCCGTAATATGGAATTGTCAGGGAGCATATCGCTGTTAACAGGCAGGAACCAATCAAGGAATGCGAGTAATCGCTTTGCTTCGATGTATTCCATCGAACCATAATGAACCTGGCGAAGCAGGGGTTCAACAAACGGCTTTAATACAGATAATTCATAAGCCAACGCCGAATTGAACATAGTATCCGCGTTCTCCTGGAATGGGAAAATGTGATTCTTTTCCCCTGACCGTACCGATTCCCACCGTGAAATCGTTTGCTGGGCTGAATATCCTCTCTCCCGGGCATCACGGACAATTCTGCGTAACAGGCGGGTATCTGTAGTGGATATCCGGTTATATCGATCGAGGTTAAGTTGGGTCAATGCAGATGCATAGATACGGTACATATGAGAAGGGTCAATTTTGTTGATCAGATTGGGGTTCAATCCATGGATGCCTTCCAGGATAATCAACTGACCAGATTGTAACTGTACCGTCTCTCCCGTTTCGCTCATTCCTGTACGAAAGTTATAGTGCGGCAGGGTCACCTTTTTACCGGCAATCAAATCAACCAGTTGTTCATTGAGCAATTGCAGGTTTAATGCATTGAGGGCTTCAAAATCATATTCCCCATTGGCATCGCGTGGTGTTTGCTCCCGATTTACAAAGTAATTATCCATCTCCAACGGAAATGGTGATACACCTTGCGAAATCAGCTGCACGGTCAGCCGCCTTGAAAAGGTTGTTTTACCCGAAGAGGAGGGACCAGATATCAATACCACTCTGATTCGTTCTGCATCTACAGCAATCTGCGCAGCAATCTCAGAGATACGTTGTTCGTGCAGTGCTTCTGAAACAAGGATGACTTCTTTGATCTTTCCGGCATGAATTGCGTCATTGAGCGCACCCACGCTCTCAATCCCCAACCTTTCCAGCCATTCCCCGTATTGCTTAAATGTCGCCAGTAATTTTGGGTAACCGGGGAGGGGTTGCGTGTGCCGCGGATTAACTCTCCGTGGATAGTTGATCACAAATCCATCACCCATGATATTCAAATCAAACCACTTTAAATATCCTGTGGATGGCACCATATAGCCATGATGATAATCACGGTGATTCCCCAGCCGGTAAAGAACAAGAAATTCTTTCTGGCGGTAAGAGAGCAGTCTAACCTTATCGTCATTTCCCTCGCTGCGGAAATATTCAATGGCTTCATTTAAAGGTACTTGCTGCCGTTCAAACCTCAAATTGGTTTGGACAAGAATCCGCATTAATTCTTTTAGTTGCAAAATTTCCTGAAATGTAAGTGGATTACGACCACTTACTTCACAATAAAAACCCCCGGAGGTGACAGAATGATCTACTGTGAGACTGGCTTCTGGAAACAAATCTTCAAACGCTGCTTCGAGCAGGAAAGTGAGAGAGCGCCGGTAAATTCGCGCGCCATCAGCCGTATCCATATTTACCAGACTGACGCTACAATCCATTTGCAATGGATAAGTCAGTTCTCGTAGTTCGCCATTGACAATGGCACCTACGATGAGTTCACGTTCTTCTGCAGAAAAAACCTGAAGAAATGACTCGATTGGATCTCCCCGCTTCCCTGATATCACCCTCCCATCAGGCAAATGTAATTCAATGGTATCTCGCGGCTGTACAAACATAACTTCAGACATAATCATTCCACCTTTGTTAATTGTCTGCATAATTCTAACATACACAAATTAAATGGTTCGGGTAAGATCAAGCATATGTTAAAATCATCCAATATGAATAATATAAATCAAGATCCTATGACCTGGCGATTAATAATTGATCCCGCTGCGGAAGGGGCATGGAATATGGCTCTAGACGAATCAGTAGCAACTTGCGCTGGCGAAGGCAAATCACCTCCCACACTCCGCCTCTATCAGTGGGAGCCAGGCTGTTTATCATTGGGAAGAGCACAACCATTTAGCGACATCAACTTATCTGGAGTCAAAGAACACGGTTGGGATATCGTCCGTCGCCCTTCAGGTGGAAGAGCGATATTACACATAGACGAATTAACCTACTGTTTCGCCGCATCTCTCGATAATCCGTTATTCTCGGGAGATATCCTGGAAAGCTACCAGCGGATAGCAACCGGATTGATACAATTCTTAAATCTGCTGGGTATCGAAGCAGATATGAACTACCAGCATCCCCAGATCTCGCAAAATAACCAAAATCCTATTTGCTTTGAGGTCCCTTCGCAGTATGAAATAACCTGGGAAGGCAAAAAAATCATAGGATCCGCCCAGGCAAGAAAAGGGAACCATGTCTTGCAGCATGGCGCAATTCCTGTTTTTGGAGATATCAGTCGAATCGTATCCGGGTTAAATTACGCCGATGAAAATGTAAAATCTTCAGCAAGAGAACAAATAAACAACCGTGCAACAACGTTGGAAGCCGTGGTTAAAAGAGTAATTCCCTGGCAAGTATTGACAGAGACTTTTGTTAAAGCACAGGTTCAAAATAACAATTTATATTTTCTTGAAGGCACTTATACACAAGAAGAAATTGATTTTGCCCAGGAACTGAAAAACAAGAAATACGCTGTAAAAAGTTGGAATGAACGTATTTGAAAAAACCTCAATAAAGTAATGATAAAATCGGACAATGCGAAAAATGGTTCTGATCATACTTAAGATAGTCATCTGGATTATCATATCGATTGGTGCGTTGAGTGTAATTTCTCGACTTTATGTCATTTTTTCTACCCAAGCATTGATTCACCCCGAAGAGCAAACGGTCTCACGTCGGGTAGCTGTTGTATTTGGTGCCGGATTGCGTAGAGATGGAACACCAACGGCTGTTTTAAGAGACCGGGTTGAAACCGCGGTGCGGTTGTATCAGGAAGGTAAAGTTGAAAAAATATTAATGAGCGGTGACAACCGCTTCGTGGAATACAATGAACCGGGTTCCATGCGTGAATATGCCATCACGCTGGGAGTACCTGCTGAAGATATTGTGCTGGATTACGCTGGCAGAAGAACTTACGATACCTGTTACAGGGCGAAAGCGATATTTGGGTTGGATGAGGCGATTCTGGTTACCCAGCAATTCCACCTACCCAGAGCTATCTATACCTGCCGATCATTGGGGATGGATGTAAATGGTGTTCCCGCGACAGGAAGAAATTATCGAAAAGCATCCTTTATCTATTGGGAAATGCGGGAAATACCAGCAACAATGATGTCATTAATTGAAAATCACATCACGCATCCTTTGCCAGTTTTGGGTGATCCGGAACCTATTTTTAAATAGCTACATTCACCTAAAGAATGGTCAAAATCCACCAGCCGGGCTGGCTGATTTTCATTTAAGGCACAATCCTTGCAAGGATATTAGCAACTCCAAATTGTTCATGGATGAATTATGAATCGGGATGAAGCACTTGCAATAGTAAAACAATATATCAAAAATATTAACCTCTTCAACCATATGCTGGCGGTAGAAGCAGCCATGCGATATTACGCTCGTAAACTGGGTGAAGATGAAGAATTATGGGGTAATACCGGTTTATTACATGATTTTGACTGGGAGATCCATCCTACGCTGGAAGAACATCCGCTGGCGGGTGAGCCAATACTTCGCGAGAAGGGCGTCCCTGAAGAGATTATCCGTGCTGTTTTGAGCCATGCAGATCATACCGGAATTCCCAGAATATCCCAACTGGAAAAAGCATTGTTTGCCTGTGATGAAGTAACCGGTTTGATTACAGCTGTGGCTTTAGTCAGACCATCCAGATCACTTTATGACCTTACAGCTTCATCTGTTAAGAAAAAATGGAAAGACAAAGCATTTGCTGCTGGCGCCAACCGTGAAGAAATAGCCAAAGGTGCAGAAGAGCTGGGTGTCGAACTCTGGCAGCATGTCGATGAGGTGATCCTCGCCATGCGGGCGATTGCCCCTGAATTAGGATTGGCCGGCAATATTCCCCCAAATTCCAGCGCATAATTGGAGATTGAGTATGACCCTGCAAGGAAAAGGCTTCTTTATCTGGAAAATCCCCAGCTGCGAAAATGGAAATCCCGAATCCATCGCTACACAGGCAGCTACTGCGAAATTAACCCATGTACTGGTTAAAATTGCCGATGGTACTTCCTACTACAATTACGACTCCACCAAGAAAATTGATTATGTTCCGGCTGTGATCTCTGCTTTAAAAAACCGCGGAATTACCACCTGGGGTTGGCACTTTGTTTATGGATCAGATCCCATCCGGGAGGCACAAATTGGAGGAGCCCGGGCAAAAGCGCTTGGTCTCGCAGGATATGTGATCGATGCTGAAATGCACTGGGAATCTACAAGCAAAGAAACCAGTGCAAGAGCTTTTATGACCGAAATACGGAAGTACATCCCTACCATGCCAATTGCATTGAGTACCTTCCGCTATCCTACGTATCATTCTAAATTTCCATTTGCAGCCTTCCTGGAAAAATGCGATTTATCTATGCCACAGGTTTACTGGGAAGAAGCCCATAATGCCGACGCACAATTAACCAGAACAGTCCAAGAATATCGTGCCCTCAAAGTAGTTAGACCGATTTTTCCAACCGGACCAACCTATAAAGTAGGCAGTTGGGCTCCAACTTCCAAAGATATTACTCTCTTCATGAAAACAGCTAAGAACTTGAACCTCGATGGATTTAACTTCTTTAGCTGGGATGAATGTCGCCGCGATTTGTTATCTATTTGGAACCTGATCCGTGATTATGTGTGGACTATCCCCACCGTGACATTCCAGGATGCCTATATCAACGGTCTCAATACGAAAAATCCGGATACACTGGCAAGCATGTACAGCCCTCTGGCAGTTCAAATAACCTCTTCGCAAATAGTTCAAGGGACTGAAGCAATTAAAACCTGGTATTCCACCCTCTTCAACCAGATTCTGCCCAATGCCACTTTTTCATTAGTAGGCGCAACCGGGACCGGCAACACGCGCCATATCACCTGGAATGCCACATCCAGCAGGGGTAATGTTACCAATGGCAGCGATACCTTCGGTTTAATCAATGACAAAATTGTTTATCATTATAGTAATTTTAAAGTAGCTTAAGGATCCTTACTTAAAGATATACCCCGGAGGTTTTTCCTCCGGGATGTTTTTATATCTCTAATTCCAATTGATCAGGTTTTTTCCTGGCAGGTTGCTTCTTTGTTGTGCTTCCTTCCACTGGGTTCTTTGAACTTCGCGTTTTTGCTGGAGTACTGGTTGTTTTTTCTGCGCTAGTTTTCCGGCTTGTTGGTGATTTAATGGTTGTAGAAGTGGTTTTCCGTTTGGTAGCCGGTTTCTTCGTTGCTGTTGCCTTGCTGGCTGTTTGTTTGGTAGTCGATTTTATGGTCCGTGATTTTGTTGTGCCAGTCGGACTACGTCTCTCAGTTTTTGATGAGTTACTCTCTCCCGAGCCGCTCCTTCGGGATCGAGGCTTTGGTTCAGACGAGCTATTTGTTTCTGTCAATCCGCTCATAAAATGAGCAATACCAGTAATACCAATTACCTGGTCTCCCGCTTTTACTTCGAACACTTCTTTTCCCTGAACAGCTCTTCCCCCAGCAGGTATTTCATCTACACGTTTCAATTTTGATGCAGATTTTAAGAAGTGCGCTGTAATTGTCTCCTTACCAGAGATGACCCAGATTCCTGCCAACCTCACACCCGGCTTCAAACGCCAACCGATGACACCCTGTCCGTACCTTCCCTGAATTGGGAATTCATTTGTAAGCGTCCGTTTACCTCTCCCATCAGAGCAAATCAATGCGATATCTCTCGCGTGCACAATTTGGTCTGCACTGACCACCTCATCACCTACCGCGAGTTTGATACCATTCACGCCCGCAGCGACCAATCCCATCGGTCTTACTTCCTCTTCCTTGAAGCGGATGCACATTCCTCGGGCGGTTGCCAGAAAAATATCTGATTTACCTTCAGTTATAAAAGCCCATCCTAACGTATCACCTTCATTGACCTTGCAGAGGGTGAATGTTTGCGCAGACGGTCCAGGTAGTTCGCTGATGGCTGTCTTCTTGATCATACCTCCCCGGGTAATTGTCACCACAAAGCTATCTGGGGGTATCTGGCTTTTCGATGGCAGGCTGAAAACAGATCCGATCAAATCGTCATCAGTGAGGGGTGAAATTTTATAAAATGGCACCCCTTCTTCCATCCGCGCAGCTTCAGGGACCGCATGAACCGGAATAGCTGCTCCCTTGCCTGTTGTACTGACCAGGTAGAGCGTCTGGTGCGTATCGGCTTTAACCACCCATAACGGGGCATTTTTACCACTTAACCAGCCAGCAGAATCTGAATTCGTGCGGCAGATATCCCCCGCTTCATTAATCCCGACCCAAACCGTTTGCGATGGTGTCACATCCGTAATGGTCAGCATTTCAGAAATCGAGACACCTTCCTTCATCCCGATGATTTGTGTTTTTCTTTTCTCTGCATAAATCTGGCGGGCTTCCATCAACTCGCTGGCACATAACATTCTTATTTTTTGCGGTGATTTTAGTAAACTTTCCAGCTCAGCAATAAGAGTCATGACTTCTTTGTATTCCTCTTCGATCTTCTTGCGTTCCAGGGCAGCAAGCCGGCGGAGAGGCATATCCAGAATTGCTTGAGCCTGAATCTCACTTAATTTAAATCGTTTCATCAGGCGGGCTTTTGCTTCATCGGCATCAGCAGAATTGCGGATGAGTGTAATGATCTCATCCAGGTTTTTCAGTGCGATCCGGTATCCTTCCAGGATGTGCGCGCGTTGTCGGGCTTTTTCCAGGTCGTACTCACTTCTGCGCCGGATAACCACCAAACGATGGTCGAGGTAAACCTTAAGCGCCTGTTTCAGAGTAAGCAGCCTTGGCTCTCCGCCCACCAGCGCAAGGAGTGTGATACCAAAGGTGGTTTGCATAGATGTATGCTTATAAAGCTTTCTCAGTACACCTTCTGGATCAGCGTTCTTGGAAAGCTCTATGACTACGCGCAATCCATGCCGATCAGACTCATCGCGCAGATCGGATACTCCTTCCAGGTGATTCTCGCGAACCAGTTCGGCGATCCTCTCAATCAGGGAGGACTTGTTTACCATATAGGGAAGTTCTGTAATGATGATCCGGTTTTTTCCGCGCTCCATTTCTTCTATGTGGGCACGCGCCTGTACAATCACTTTGCCTTTTCCGCTCCCATAGACGCTGGCAAGTCCCTCACCCTGTGGATCCTGCAACACAATACCCCCGGTCGGAAAATCAGGACCCTTGATAAAATTCATCAGGTCTTCGACCGAGATATCATCCATGTTCTCCCAATTCTTCAGAATATAAACACAACCATCGACGACCTCACCCAGGTTATGTGGAGGGATATTGGTAGCCATACCAACGGCAATTCCTGTGGCGCCGTTCACCAGCAGATTGGGAATCTGGGCTGGCAAAACTACCGGTTCTTTAAGAGTTCCATCAAAGTTGGGGGTAAAGTCAACGGTATTTTTCTCAATATTTTTAAGCAACTCAATAGAAGCAGAAGTCAGCCTTGCTTCGGTGTAACGCATCGCAGCGGGTGGATCTCCATCAACGCTGCCAAAGTTACCCTGACCATCCACCAGCATACAGCGCATGGTGAAATCTTGAGCTAACCGCGCCATGGCATCATAGACTGCCATATCACCATGGGGATGGTATTTACCCAGAACTTCACCAACAATCCTTGCCGATTTTTTATATGCAGCATTGGGAGATAGTCCCAGGTCGTGCATGGCAAATAATATTCGCCGTTGCACTGGCTTCAAACCGTCCCGGGCGTCTGGCAGCGCGCGTGATACGATTACACTCATCGCATAATCGAGATACGATTGCTGCATCTCCTGATCGATGTCAATCTTACGGATATTGGGGGAATCTGTCATGTTCAACTCGTGTATATAATATGGGCGTTAACTTGATTATCTTACGGTCAAATAGATAAAGCGTCAAGCAGCATAATGTTTTTAAAGATTGATGTATGCATAAAAAAAGGATTGCCATGATGGCAATCCTTTTCATCTCTTAATAATTCTTTACTCTGTAAGAGGTTCTACTGCTTCAGCCAGGTCTATCCCGCCGTCAGTTTCCTCAACCTCTACCGGAGCAAGGGAAGGATTCAAACGGGCGATATCGAAACCAGTTCCGGCAGGGATCAGTTTACCGATGATCACATTCTCTTTCAAACCGATGAGAGGATCTTCAGTAGATGCGATCGCTGCACCAGCCAATACCTTGATGGTGTGCTGGAAGGAGGAGGCAGACAGGAATGAATCAGTACTGAGAGAGGCCTTGGTCACACCCAGTAGAATTTCACTGAATCTGGCGGGTTGTTTTCCTTCAGCTACCATCTGTTCATTCAACTTGACTATTTCAAGACGATCCACAAGGTCTAGCGGCAGATAATGTGTATCACCGGGTCGGCGTACCTGTACTTTGCCAAGCATCTTGCGGATGATGACCTCAAAATGTTTATCGTTGATGTTCTGACCTTGCGAGCGGTAAACCTTCTGGATCTCCACCAGCAGGTATTTCTGGCAGGCTTCACGTCCCTTGATTTGTAGAATCAAATGCGGGTTCAGTGAACCTTCAGTAAGCTGCTGTCCTGCTTCAATTCGGTCGCCATCACGGATAACCAGTCGCGCGGTGGTGGGGATTTCATATTCTTCAGTCTCTTTCTGTTCGTAAGAGACAATAACCTTTCGTCCTTCCACGCGAACACGTCCGGAATGGGTGGCGGTAATGGTGGCTTCGCCTAATTGGGCTATAACTGCGCCCATTTCAACAGCATCTTCGTCTTTTGCAACAATGGTCCATTCTTCCGGAATGTCAAATTCATCACCAACCATCTCGCTGTGTTCTACACGGACAACCCGAAGTTCACTCATGCGTTCGTTGGTCATGATCCGGGCGATGCCTTCAATTCTTGAAATGATGGCTTCACCTTTGGGGGTACGGCGGGCTTCGAATAATTCTTCCACGCGCGGGAGACCGGTTGTAATGTCACCACCTGCAGCTACACCACCGGTATGGAAGGTTCGCAGCGTTAATTGTGTACCGGGCTCACCAATGGATTGTGCTGCCACAATACCCACTGCTGCGCCAAGGTCAACAACAGATCCACGACCCAAATCCATGCCGTAGCATTTCTGGCAAATACCATGGGTCATTTCGCAGGTCAAGGGAGATCGGACTTTCACTTCCGTAATTTTTGCGTCAAGAATGCGGCGTACTTTTTCCCGGTCCAGAATCTCATCCCGATCCACCAGAATTTCACCGGTGGTACGATCAGCAATTAATTCTGCGGTCATCCGTCCGATTAATCGCTCACCCATAGATTGTCCGGCAATATCATCGGTTTTACGGATATAAATCCCTTCATGAGTAAAGCAGTCTTCTTCGTTGATGATGACATCCTGGGCAATATCAACCAGACGGCGAGTCAAATAACCTGCATCTGCTGTACGAAGGGCAGTATCCGCCAGACCTTTACGAGCGCCATGTGTGGAGATGAAATACTCCAGCGCGGTGAGCCCTTCACGGAAGTTTGAGATGATGGGCAGGGGGATAATGCGTCCGGCTGGGTCAGCCATCAATCCACGCATACCTGCTAACTGAGAAATTGGACCGAATCCACCTTTTGTAGCGCCGGAGTTTGCCATGGTTGCCAGGTTCCCGATAGGATCCATATTGGCACGGACGGCATTCCCCACAACGTCGGTAGTCTTCTTCCAAACATCGATAACTTTATCATTCTGTTCCTGTTCAGTAAGCAACCCTCGGCGAAAATCACGCTGGATGATTTCTACTTCTTTGAGTGCATCGCCAATGATCTCTTGCTTGGCAGGTGGAATTGAGATGTCTGACACAGCGATCGTTGTTCCTGAAACCATCGCATACTTGAAACCGATGTCTTTAATCCGGTCTGCAACTTCTGTGGTTACTTCCTGCCCGCAGCGCTCGTGAACATCGGCGATCAAATCTTTCACGCCACCCTTTTCCAATTCTTCATTTACGAATTGAACTTCGGGAGGCAAAATTCGGTTGAAGAGTACTCGCCCTACGGTGGTATCAATAATGCGGGTTTCTGGTTGTGCCAGGAAAGTTCTTTTATCATCATACCAGGTCATCATCTTGACTTTGATATGTGCGTGAATATTAATTTGTCCAAGGCGGTAGGCAAGTTCTACTTCATCGCTGTCGGCGAATACGCGCCCATCACCTTGATGAGTACGTTTGTCTTCGGTGGTCAGGTAATATACACCCAGAACCATATCCTTCGATGGGCTGATAATGGGTTCGCCATCTGCCGGTTTCAAAAGGTTCTTCGAAGCAAGCATAAGTCTGCGAGCTTCAAGTACTGCTTTTTCAGCCAGCGGCACATGAACAGCCATCTGGTCGCCGTCAAAATCTGCATTGAAAGCAGTGGTGACAAGCGGATGCAATTGGATTGCGGATCCTTCAATCAGGATGGGTTCAAATGCCTGAATACCCAATCGGTGTAGTGTTGGTGCGCGGTTGAGCAAAACCGGACGGTCTCGAATTACTTCTTCCAGAACTTCCCAAACCTCGGGGCGGTTGCGTTCAATAAATCTGCGGGCGCCTTTGACATTTGCAGCAAAATTATGCTGAACCAGGCGTGAAATTACAAACGGACGGTAAAGTTCCAGCGCCATGGATTTTGGCAGACCACACTGGTAGAGTTTTAATTGAGGACCTACCACAATTACGGAACGACCCGAATAATCTACACGTTTTCCTAATAGGTTGCGGCGGAAGCGGCCTTTTTTACCCTTGAGCATATCGCTCAACGATTTCAATTCCCTGCGTCCACGGCGTGATAATGCTTTACCCCGCTGTGAATTATCGATCAGAGAATCGACAGCTTCCTGGAGCATACGTTTTTCATTTCGCACGATCACGTCAGGCGCGCCGAGTTCGAGCAGTCTCTTTAAACGGTTGTTACGATTAATCACACGCCGGTAAAGGTCATTCAGGTCAGATGTAGCGAAACGACCACCATCCAACTGAACCATAGGTCTCAAATCGGGGGGAATGACCGGCAGCATGGTTAAAATCATCCACTCGGGGCGGTTACCGGATCTGCGGAAAGATTCCACTACTTTCAAACGGGTAGTGGCTTTCTTCCGTTTTTGTTTACTGCGGGTGGTTTTAACCTCATGCCAGAGTTCTTCAGCGAGTTTTTCCAGATCCAGGCGGCGGAGAATATCATAAAATGCTTCTGCGCCCATATCTGCGCGGAAAACCTGCCCCCAGCGCATCTTCAATTCACGGTACCGCGGTTCGCTTAGGAAGGTGAACGGGCGAAGTTCCTGTAACTCGTCCCGTGCGCGGGAATTTTGATTTTGTGAAGCAATCGATTGATCTTCGAGCTGATTCCGCAAATCTTCCATTTCCAGATCAGCTTCGGCTTTTAGTTTTTCAACTTCGATTGTTAATTTTTCTTGTTCAGATTGTTGTAGTTTCTTAACATCAGCTTCAATTTCATTAAAGCGTTCTTTCGCGGCTTTCTGGATGGCAGATATGTGTTTGTTATCAACAATATCGCCTTTTTTCGCAATTTCAATGCCGAGCGCTTTGAACATAACCGCTGAAGTTAATGCAACACCCATCTTCTCGTGTAATGATTCTTCCAATTGCTGGGCTTCTTTTGAAACCGGTTCCCAGCGGGAGGATAATTCATCTTCACTGATTTTTTCAATATCGTATTGATTCTTTAATTCAGCAATTTTTGCATCACGGTTTTTCTTTACTTCCACAATCTTTGCGTTGATAACAGTAGCCTGTTCCCGCTCAGATACGTTTATTTCATCTTCCAACCGCTTTAGAGCCTTATTACGGGCGTCTTCATCCACATAAGTCACAATGTACTGGGCGAAATACAAAACCCGGTCAAGATTTCGACGGGAAATGTCGAGTAGTAAGCCCAGATATGAAGGAATTCTACGGGTATACCAGATGTGAGCAATAGGTGTAGCCAGTTCAATATGTCCCATCCGTTCGCGGCGGACAGAAGAACGGGTTACTTCCACACCACATTTATCGCAGACAATACCTTTATATCGGGGATTCTTGTATTTTCCACAGTAACACTGCCAATCGCGGGTGGGACCAAAAATCGCTTCACAGAACAATCCATCTTTTTCCGGGCGTAACCGGCGGTAGTTGATTGTCTCTGGTTTCAATACCTCACCATATGACCAGCTTTTAATGGTTTCTGGGGAGGCAAGATTAATTCGAAGTGCTTTTAAGCCCTTTGTTTCCACAAATAACCTCCTGATGCCTGTACGGGACCAATCCGTCTGAAATTAAGAGAAGCGCGGGGATTATGTACTCCTGCGCTTTAATGTTTGGTAATAGCTGCTAATTTTGCATGACAGTGTATTATACAGAATAAGTCAATACTCTGTCAAGATGTAATTTTTTCTTCTTCAGAATTTGTATCATCTTCCATCGCATTTTCAGCTGGTTTTTTCAATGCGGGCAACTCAAATGAGAAGGTGCTTCCTTTGCCCAATTGGCTATCTACCCATACTTTTCCACCATGCCGATCAATAATGGATTTAACTATCGATAATCCCAGGCTGGACCCCCGTTGGAAAAACCCATCCCGGTGAGAAGTGCGGAAAGACCGGTCAAACAATTTTGGAATATCCAGTGGCGCGATTCCCATACCGGTATCTTTAACCTGAAAAAGCACTTTTTCGCCATGATCAGATATGCCTACCTTGACCGTTCCACCAACTGGAGTGTATTTAATGGCATTTTCCACCAGGTTGTAAAGTGCACGTTCCAAGAGCGCCTGATCTGCGTTGATCTCCGGATCAAATTCTTCCCCTTCTTCAAGAAGCAGTTGGATATTTTTCTGTACCGCCTGCGAATTCAAGTTACCCATCACCTTCTTTATAATGGTCAAAGCTTTTACAGGGGCAATCTGGAGAGCCATTCCCGCCTGAATCCGATCCATATCGAGCAGATTATTAACCATACTCGACATGGTTTCAATCCCTGAGAGTATTTTCTTGGTGTAATTCTTTTGTTGTTCATTCAATTCGCCTACCATGGTCAACATGGTTGCGTTCCCGCGCATCAAGGCAAGCGGAGCGCGCAAATCGTGGCTAACCATGGAGACAAATTCAGTCTTCATCGTATCCACTTCCTTGAAATAGGTAATATCTCGTAAAATGCACATCCTTCCGGTAAATTGACCATCTATCATCATATCTGATTGATATGCATAGAACACTTTATTATTCTGGAGCCGAACTTCCTGGTTGGTTTCTCCTTTTTGAATGAGCAGCTTTAGCACCGGGTTACGGATTGCCTCATCAACAGGTTTACCTTCTACAAAAAACTCGCCGCTTTCAAATAGTTCCACTGCCGGCGGATTAGCCATAATGATCCGATGACCTTTATCAATCACAAAAGTTGGATCAGGTGTTGAGTTTAAGATCGCCTCCAGGCGTTGTTTACCTAATTCGGCAGTTCGATACAGGCGGATATTCGCCAGAGATCGCGAAACGTCGTCTGCGAGATTGGATAAGAATTGGGTCTCCTCGTTCGTGAAGCCTCTCGGTTGATCATACCCTGCCCAGAGAATCCCCAGGAACTGCCCCTGATGCCGTAATGGCACAGAGATCAAAGCAGATGGGTTTAGCACTTCAGGGTTTAATCTTAATGCTCTTCCTCGCATTAGATTGTTCAATGTAATTGCATCCCGGTTACGCGTGAGCGCTAGAACTTGCTCATCCAGATAACCGTAATGCTTATTCATCTCTCCAGCCCCATACCGCTCTATCTGCGTGTTAATCGGATCGAGAGAGGTATCTGCCACCAATACGATCCGTGCCATGCTGGCTCCATTGCTCATAGCGGCATCCAGAATGGGTTCGACTGCTTCCTGAATATTCAGATTGGTGGCTATACCCTGGCTTACCTTTAAAAGCAGCTCCATTTCATCGAGGCGATCTTTCAGGCTGAGTCGCATTTGTTCAAAGGTTATCCCCAGCCTGCCGATCTCATCCTCACCACGGATATACTGGACGTGATCTAATTGACCTTTCTGAATTCTTTCTGCTTCTTCAGTTAACTGTCTGATCGCATGCGTGATCGAATTCAGCCCAGACCGCATCACCAGGTAAACCAGACTACTGACAATCAACACAATCAGAACTAAAGGTATCGCCAATTTGAGCGTTTCATTTTGAATCTCACCAGCCGGTAGGGCAAGCACAACAGCCCAATCATGATCAGGAGATGGCTTGTAATACAGCATCAAAGGATTACCACCGGCAGTTTGAATCGTAAAGAAACGTTCTTCTGCTGCCAGATCACCCGGATAGGTGGATTGCACATACTTGGATTGCGGGTGATAGATTACGATCCCTTTTTCATCAATCAGATACCCCTCGCCACCCTTACCGGAGAAACTGTTTAAAAGCGTAATGACCGGCTGTAAAGTCGGATTGGTTGAGAGCGCCGTTCTTCCAATTAGATATCCCTTGTTTTCCTGGTTCCCTTTTACGGGAGCAATAAATGATACCCAGGCAGGTTTACTATCAGATTCCGTAAAACTGACATACTTACCGTACAGCAATCCCTGTGCTGCTTTTTGTAAACCAGCCTGTTCTGCAGGAAATAGTGTGAGATCAGATTCAGGAACGCTGACAATCGGTCTCCCAGCTCCATCTACATAAACCAATTCATTGAAGAATGGAATATTGGTCAGATTGGACGTTAATGAAATTTGAATATCTTTTTCATTATCAGAACTTTTCGGAATGGTCCGTGCAATCTGTAATATCAGGTTCTGTCCAGTATTGGTGAAATATGGGATGCTGTTCGCGGCAACCTCCGCTGAACCTGCCATCCTCTCCCGAACAAGCAGTCTGGCTGAATGTCCGGCAGTCCACCAAATTCCTACCAGCAGGATAATTAATAAAGCAAAAATAAAAGGTCCAATGCCAGTCAGGAAGCGCCTGGTAATCAGTTTTTCATCAGGCACAGGAAGCAGGAAGGATGGTTTTACCCATAGATTTTTGAGAAATCTGGCTGCGATCTGGCTGATCATGCCACCGGCAGAAAATACACCCGCCATTCCAATCGCAGTCAGAACAGCAGACTTTAAATCGCCTGAGATCATTTCCGGAAGGTTGTTCGCCCCGCCAAGAATTCCATTAAGAAGCGATAAAACAACCCACAGAAGTCCGGTGGTGATTCCGGCTCCAATGGGAGATCGTAAAAATTTAAATGCATTTCCACGGTACTGACTTCTGATCAATTCAGAAAAAATCAAAGCTGAGGCTGCAATTTCAAATGGCGTGAAGAGGGAATGTGTGCCCAAAATGGTCAGGATGGATCCTGCAACAAATCCAAGAATTACTGAATGAAATGGAGCCAATAAACCGGATGCAAGCATCCACGGGACAGAAAAGAAAAGCGGCAAGTAGTATCCGTATGTACTGGATTGATACAAAGAGTCCGTCCCGCCGGTAAAACTTTCAAGGCTGATGACAAAAAACAGCGTTGTAACCGGGACGAGAATAAAAAGAAAAGCAAATACGGATGCATGACTATTGGGTTGTCGGTGTGGATCGCGCTGCCAGTATGATAACCGCCAGTAGATGACAATCAGGTACAAAAACAGCATTCCCCAGGCGATCATCGATTGGGGAAGGTTGAGTCCAACAGAATTACCCAGCAAAGTAAATTGAAATGTCATCTCTGTATGAACCTGATCTCCACATAATTATAGATAATTCTAGCAGAAGTACCAAATATTAATGCCATCCAATATTAGATCTGGAAATTTGCTTCTTGGTTTATCTTTTTCCAGGCTGACTTGTACCAGAATGCTGCCTGCTTCTGCACCGGTTCACCGGCAACGATATCCGCCCATTTTTTAGAAAACATCAGGCTCTCTTGAAAACAAACTCTGGATATTTCTTTTCTTTCAGCTACCGGGGCATTCATCCCTTCTAAAGCCAGATTGATAAACTTTTGCTGGAGCTTTTTCTGTTCTTCTGCAATCATTTCTTTACGATGAGGATAATCTAAGATCACCGCCCTGTGCAATTTCTCATGTTCCCACCAATAACTGTCAGATTCAAAAATTCCTTTGGGAGATTTGCCCAGGTCAGGCAATCCGCTGTCCATCCAGACCGGTTTAAACAAACTGAGACAGGGTGCTGCTGTTCCGGTTAACCAATGGACTTCATGATCAGGCTGCAGCATTGAGACCATCGAACCAGTTGTTTGATTGATGCGAATGGGACCATACCCTACATGCATACAAACATCAGAACCCATCAATGCCTGATCGGGGGACCAGTTCTCACCAGTCGCATGCGGATGCTGTTGTAATGCAGATATCATCTCGGCAGGAGTCAGGTCACCCTTCCGCTTGCCCACAAAACCTGCGGTGCAGGTATGTCTTGCTTTTCCACCGCCAAACGTTGTATAGAGAAAATCAGAGTAGCATCGTGAAAAATGGAAATCTTCCTCCCCCTTGCACCAGCCTTTGTCACGGGCATATTTGATCAATCCATCAGATGCATTATCAAAAACATTGCCGATTGTCAGCACATTGGAAATCGAACGGATCGATTCCACCTTTTCCGCTGCCCATTCTCTACCTGCAGTTTCTAATACCCATGCTTCGTAAGGATCGGCAATTAGAAAGCTATTATGATACTGGAATGGGTGTGCAAATCCGCAGTTGCCAGACTGGCCATATTTTGCTATTATAGTGACAATCAAATCAACTGCATCTTTTGCTGTTTTTGTCCTTTCCAACGAAAGACGCAAAAGATCCATACCAATCAATCCTGGTTTTTCTTCATGCGGAATTCGGGTAAATACAGCCTCGTTGCCAATGGTAACCCCGAATTCATTGGTACCCATTTCAGCTCCCCAAATCCAGAATGGTTTAGAAAGTATTACCGCGTAAGTTTCAGATACCTGGGGAATCTCGATATAGGTACATTTTAATGTTTCTGGAGAAGGATATTTTTTTCGGGGTAACCAGAGTAGTTCATGCGCTTCATTTGGATCACGGTCACTATTTTTTGCAAATAGTGTATAACCCGATTGGGTTGCATTTCCAAGGGCTACCAGGGTGTCACACATGAGAACCTCCTCATTACTTGGCGGGAAATATTATCCGAATTTCAACTTGATCATTTAATTTCGATATTTCAAATCTGCTATTCAATAATGCAGCAATTCTCTGACTGATGGATAATTCCTGGCTGCGATTTTCTTCTTCCATCGACAATATAGATGCTGTTGTGAAAGGTTGCTTTGTTGAAGTATACCTGATGTTTAGCTGATACCCATCACCTCTATCGAGATACCTGCCAAGAACAGAAACAGGGGTGGAAGGTTTGATATCTTTTACCATATCAAAGATGACCAGCTCACAAAACTTAAAATAATCTTCAGGGTCCAATACACATATAAAAGGCTGCAATTCCATCACTGATGCAGTTGTTCCGATTTCTCCCAGGTAATCCACGAGAATCTCCAGAAATATAGCATCCGCCTGGTTGGTAAATACATTGTTGGGTGGTATTTTCGAGGGATTATTGAGTCTTTTTTCAAGGTCCCCCAGTAAAAGGTATTTTTGGGTAATACGGGTCAAATCACGGGTAGTCTGGTCTAATTGTTGCCCGATCTGAATGATATGGGATATCTCATCTACTTTCCGAATGGATATCAGGTGATCAGCCAGATCTTTAATGGTTTGTAAAGGATTTGAAAATTCGAGCGGCAGCGTAAGTATTTTATTATTATTTAAATTCGTTTGAGAGGCAACTGCATCATACTGAAGATCCAGCTTCCGTTCTAATCTAGTCTTTACAGAATTTAGTAATTCCAATCGGGTAAATGGCTTTGTCAGATAATCATCTGCGCCCAAATCCATCCCAATCCTCTGGTCCTCATGTTCAGTCTTTGCAGTGAGAAAAATGAATGGGATGGATAATGTCAGGGGATGGTTGCGAATATGGGTGAGAACAGCCATTCCATCCACCACTGGCATCATGATGTCGCACACGATGAGATCATATTTCTCTGTGGTTGCTTTATAGATACCCTCTTGACCATTACAGGCTCCGATTGCATCATAACCTTCCATCTGTAACATTTCACAGATATTTTCTCGTACAGATGCATCATCTTCAATGACTAATATTCGTTTCATACTCCCTCAGCCTTGGGGAATGGAATAAATACAGAGACTTTTGTTCCGCATTTTTCCCGGCTTTGTACATCAATTTTCCCGCCGCATAAGTCTAAAGCATTCTTGACAATCGTCATCCCCAGACCAGAGCCTGGTATTGCCCCCACATTTACACCCCGCATAAATGGATCGTACAAACGGTTGATATCAATATCTGGAATCCCAATTCCTTCATCTGCAAATTCCAATCTCATTGATTCATTGTTACACGATAGATCAACATCAATCCTGCCCCCCGGGAGTGAAAACTTTATGGCATTAGATAATAGATTGGTTACGATTTGTCTTAATACTTCCGGATCCAGATTAATTTTCCTGCATGAACCGGTAACATTGTAGATAATTTTATGTTGCCCCTTATCAATCAATATCATTTCTTCAACGATCTGATTACACAAATCAATGGGGCATATCTCAACCGGATTGTTTTTGTACTTGCCACTGTCGATTCTGCCAATTACAAGAATATCTTCCAGAAGCATATTCATCAGGTTGGTCGATTCAATGATCCGGTTGTAATGATGTTTCTTTTTATTTTCATCCCAGATCTGCCCATAAACTTGAAGTAATTCTACCGAAGAGAGGATTGAACTGAGTGGAGTTCTAAATTCGTGTGATGCCATTGCCACAAATCGTGACTTGAGGTCATTTAATTCTTTCTCCGCAGAAAGAGATTTCGATAGCTGGGTTTCAATCTCTTTTTCATGTGTGATATCTCGGGAAATCGCAAGGATTGATTGGCTATCGTCATTGTTCAGGATTGGCACAATCCATGTTCCAACCCAGATTTGTCTTTCTGGTCCCGAGAATAGTTCTTCAATATATTTAGGCTCGCTGATATTTTCTGTGATGGGATCGGAATTATTTACCTGATATGCTGAAGTCAGGTTTAATATTTCTGATCTATTTCGCCCGATAATTTCTTCAGCAGGAATACCGATTAGATCTGCGCCAAATTTGTTGATATAGATGATTCTCTGGTTGGAATCACTTAGGGTAATCATGTCATGCGCCGTTTCAGCAAGCGTTTGATACATCTCCTGGCTTATTTTTAGCGATTCTTCCTTTTCCTTAATTTCTGAAATATCGCGAATAATCGAAGCGTAGCGATATTCCTCATCGACCATTGGATGGTAGCTGATAATGATGGAAAGTGGTATTACTTTGCCAGATTTACTTACAATCTGACTTTCCCCTTTCCATATGCCAGTTTCTTTGATCTGAGGGATGGTCTTTTCAAAAACATTTTCTTTCTCTTCCTCACCAAGGACATCAAAAACATACAGTTCAGACAATTCTTCAAGTGTGGAAACACCGAGTAGATCTAACCCTGCTTGATTCACATATCTTATTTTAAAATCATCATCTGCAAAAACCACAATATCAGGAGTGTGTTTGAGAACTTCCATCAGGAAATCCCGATTGGCTTCAGCTCTTCTCCGGTTGGCAGATTCAAGGCGAAGGTTTGCATAAGCACTGCGTAATTCTTCAGACCGAATCCTTGCCTGATCAACTTTCTCGGGGAAATTCTTCTTCTCGCCGTGGCTTTCATCCTTCCATTCTTTGATGCCTCTGGATACACCAATAAACCCGAAAGGATTGCCGGATGTATCTTTTAAGACTGACAGGGTCAGTGAGATGGAAACAGTCGAATGATCCGGATGTAATGAATTAAGGATTTGATCCCGGGCAACACCTTCTCGTTCTGCAATTTCACGGATTTGATAAGCAGTGATGTGGTCATCAGGGTGGACAACATCCAGGATATTTTTTCCTATTACTTCAGATGGATTCTCATAACCAAAGATCACGGCTGCAAGTTGGTTTACGGCGATGAAATTACCACTGATATCAGTTACCGCAATTCCTTCAGGTGAGACTTCAAACATTCTTTGAAGGTGTTTATATCGTAGCTCAGCATCTCCCAGTCGTGAACGATACTTTTCTTCCGTTTGGCTTAATTGATATATGATGCGTATCTGGGTTAATAATTCATCTTCAGTACGATGGAAATAGTAATTACTTTTTTGTTCAACAGCTCGGGATGAAGTTTCTTTTATTAATAGAGGTATCGTCTCGTAATATCCACTTAGTTGCTCTAATTTTTCTTCAGTTGTCAGTATCGCAAAGAGTTTCGCATCATTTTCGTCTAATGAAGTACTTTTCCCCAGGCAATTCCATTCAAAGCTTAAGCCTAAATCCAGTAATTTGATTCTGATACTATCTACTTCAGAATCAGAGTATCCAAGATACCCCCCAACAAGTTTCTTCATAGATTTGCCCTCAACTAACGATAAACACCCCGGTACTCTTCTGGCAGAAGGTCAGCAATTTTATACATGACATAATCGACCTTTTTCTGATAAGACCCTGAACGGCTCTCACCCATTCCGATCTCTTCGGGTATCACAAATGGATCACCAACAATCACCTCCACCTTGGGTTTTTTCAGCTTGAGCAGATTAGATAAAAAGTCGTCTGTAGTACCCACCATGCCTATCGGTACAACTTGGATAGGATATTTTTCTGTAACAAAAATGATCCCGGGTTTTCCCGCACGCATTCCCGGCTTGTGAGATCTTCCACCCTCCGGAGCTACCATCAATGGTTTGCCTGCTTCAATAACCTGAAGCATTTTTCTCATAGCATTGCGGTCAACTTCTCCCCGGTGAATCGGAATACCTCCATATGCTTTCGCCAAGAAATCCTGCCCTGGTCTGTTCCAAACTTCAACAGCCCCCAGCACTTCCGGGTGTTCCGGCAGGTAGCTGACCAGGATCGGAGCTTCCATTAATGAAACATGATTAAAGACGATCAGATAAGTTGTACCAACTGGTATTTTGTCTAGTCCGGTACATTTCACATCTGCAAGGATATCAAATAGAAAGCGGAATGTTTTTAATAAAATGCTTCTGGCAATCCGGTTCCAGAATGAAATGGAATACTTTTCGCTCATAAGATCGCTTTGATTGCATCAACTACTTCTTGAATAGACATCCCATCCGTCAGGATCCGATGAGCATCATCCGCGGCACGCAGGGGAGCTACTTTACGATTGCTGTCAATTTCATCCCGGCTCTTCAGGTTTGCCAGAATATCCTCATAGGAAAGAGGTGTGCCTCGCTGCTGCAATTCCAGCACTCGCCGGCGGGCACGTTCTTCTACGGTTGCATCCAGATAAATCTTCACCCCGGCTTCTGGCAGCACGACTGTGCCGATATCCCTGCCGACCATCACCACTTTACCCCGCAAACCAATCCGGCGCTGTTGCTCGGTCATGGCTTTGCGTACACCTGCGTAGGTAGAAACTGGAGAAACATATGCCTCTACAGCTTTTTCTCTAATTTTCCAGGTAACATCATCTTGGTTCAATAAAACATCATATTGCCGTCCATCATCTATTGATGCTTCTTGAACATCGATGACCGCAATTTCTGCCAGATGGGTTACCTGAATTTCATCAGCAATATCTACATCTTCTTGCAACGCGTAGAGTGTCACCGCCCTGTACATAACACCAGTATCAAAGTAAAGGTATCCCAGATCTTTTGCCAGTATGGCTGCCACGGTAGATTTACCGGAACCTGCGGGTCCATCCATGGCGATAATATCATTCCGTTTTTCCAAGATTTATTTCTCCAATCAGGTTATATAACACGAATATTAAAAAATCGTGGCGTTATTCGAAGTCAAATTCATCGATAATTGGATTCGTGACACCGCCCGGGAAGATATCCGACCTTGCCCAGAGTATATAAGTATCAGAATTTTGTACGGATGAAGATCGGACAAGCAGCCACTTGATCCATGCCATTATATCGAAGGAAGTAAAATTAATTCGGGAATTCAAATAAAAGTCCTGTCCCCGATATGCAGATGCCAGTTCCGGTTGCGTCACCTGCTTAGTTAAAACCAATGGTGGTTCTTCTCCCGGTCCAAGTCCTTGCACGATTTTCAGGTAACGTTGATTGCGGAGGTCCCATGCTAAAGATGGAGGTATTTCTCCCATGACAGCCATCTGCAATCCATCAGGTGTACCTCTCTGCCAGCGCGAGATTTCTTCAATGGTTCCCACCAGCAGCGATTGCTGTGAACTTATCTGACCATTTTTCCAGAATACTCCATAAGTTTTTAGTTCGGGCTGAATTGTCTGGAACGATGCAGCAAATGTATTGATCCCGAGCAATATCAATAATCCCCATGTGAAACCAAATCCGGCAATTTTGAATGACCACCCCATCACTGCCAGGAAAGCGGTCAGGATCAAAATGACTAAACCCCCGCCGAGCGCCAGCCAGAAGATATTCGTATCTACTGAGCCAGATGTCAACCTGCCAAAAATCTGAATGATGAACAGGTTGATCCCTACGACCAGCAAGGTAATACCACCGGCGGGTAAAAAGTCTTCTTTACTCACTTCAAAATGGCGGGAAATCTCGTTTGCAGCCAGATATGCCAGCGGAAGAGTACTACAGATCAAGCCTAAGGGTGATCGACCCGGAAGTAGTAGCAGTATAATGAAATTCAACAGCGCAATCGCCAGCAGAAAGATGCCAGGTTGTGATTTATAATCCCAACTTCTAACCCCGCCCCAAATACCAAATACCCATACGAGAGGCAAATGGATTATCACTGCAAGAATAATCAGGAAGGGTGAAACTCCTGATGGTGTAAAAATATTTGCAATTGCAGAAGTTAAACTTGCGCCAATGGCACTCAACCCGGGAGGGATCAAGAGAAAGAAAGTACCGCCCAGTGCAAGCGTAATCAGCGTACTAATCCATACGGCTTTTTGTTGTACCCATCGATAGATAGATATTACCGGTTCCTCTTTCCATTTCAAACCGATAATCAGAGAAGCGATCATGACATAAATGAGGATTAATATGAATCCCGGACCCGACATCAGGAACAGCCCAAATAGAATCCCTGTAATTACTTGCTTTTTTGCTTTCCAAGCTGCCCACAGGGATATCAACAACGCCATTGTCAGGATATCACTCGATGAAGTTCGGGAACCCGCGATGAGAGCTGGTTCAAGTACAATTAACCAGGTAAACAATACACGGACGAGGGGTTTTTGGTTCTTCCCTAATATAACCGGTATTAGTAATAAGAAACACCCAGCCAGTGCTGGAATCAACCTGGCGTGGAAGTTACTGGGTCCAAATACGAAAGTGATGATGGTTGTTAGAATGAGGTAGAGCGGATACCCCGCTAATTCTGTAATTTTTCCTTGTGCCAGGTCAGCTGATTGCAGAGCAAGGACTGCTTCCTGATCCAGCAACGTGGATGAACCCAACTTATAGAAGCGTAGAATGATGCCAGTCACTATCCCGGCTGCGATCAGTATGGATGTGAGATTTATACTTTTTATTAACTTATTCATACGTATTTCCATTGTAACCGTAGATGGTTACTGAATTGTTCTGAAAGAGCACAGGTAATTTATTAATAAATTTTTGTTCATACACCTGATAGATACTTCTCTCGTAATCACCTACAACGACAAATCTGACCTTATACCGATCCAGAATGGTTTGGGTTTCAAGCCAGTTTCTTGCCTGGTAAAGTTGGCTCACATCGTCTATACGGGTGCCAAATTCCACCGGACCTCTTCCCCATTGCCCCTCATGGGGTGTCCAACCGATGATATTCTGGTGTCCTGAGTGTGTCGCCATTCTGGCATGTGCACTGTAACTCCCCCCTACTGATTCAGCGATGACTCCCGCAGGTGCACGATACAACCACTGCATTGCTTCATATTCATCAGGCTGATATACAGCCAGATAGGCAGTGCCATCCAGATTGAGATCGCTGATTTTATTAATCCCAAAGGTATCCCGAATACCTATGATTGGGTAACATAACCCAATCAAAATGGGAACTGCCACCGCCGCAGATTTCAGCCAACCTGACCATGAAGAAACACTTTGTAAAAGCAGGATGACACCAATAGATGCAGCCAGGCTCCAGAGCACCCAACCCTGGTAATAGAATTTAAAGATGGTATTCATCCGGGTGCCGAATTGATCACGCAGGTAGATAAACTCAGGAATAATCGTGATCAAAGCACCAGACACAATCAAAAGGATAAAGAACAGAATGGGTGCTGGATTCAAATTGATGGTAGATTCATTCTTTTCGGCTTTCGCCGGTTGAACTGTTTTGGATTTCGCAAAATGGAGTACGGCTGCCAGTAAGCCAAAAGCTAATCCGAATAGAAGGAACACAGTAACCCATGTGCCGGGAGCCTGTAATCGCTTCAGCAACGCCTCGAAAATTACATAAAATACCGGTTCACCTGCCAATCCTTGTGAATCCGAAAACAGAAAACCGAGGTTGGCAAGTCTCATTCCAAGATCAGATAAGAATCGTGAAGGTGAAGCAGATAAACCCGATCCCCAATTGCTGAGATTCAATGCCACAATGCTGAGTAATAAAGCCAGGATAGAAATCGCACCAAGCAGAATACCAGAATTAAATAATCCTTTACCTAAACCGGACCATGAAGTTAATTTACGTGAAATCAGGAACAAACCAAGAAAAATGGGGGTCAACAGTGTCCCAAACATTACCCAATAATGTACACCCCGGGTAAAGAAGATTATGCTCGGCACAACACCGCCTGCCTGTGATTTGAATCCTAAAAAGAACGGCAGATAACACAAAATCGAAAGAAATCCTAATACCAGACCAGCAATAAGCAGCTCACCTATCCGCTTCGTATCCCAACCGGCAGATTGGATTCTGATCAACAGGTAGGCAAGCAATAAAACGCCCAGGTAAATGGGAAAGTCCCAGGTGTTAAGAAAAGCCATTCCGCCAATCAAGATTGGAACAGCAATCAGATACCTTGGCGAGAACCACAAATGGATATCTGCAACGTGGATCTCTCCCCGAGCTCCACCCAGAATGAGGTTGAGCGCCAGCGCCAGCGCCAGCATGGCAAACGGTAAAGCCAATACATGCGGATGCAGATCTGACAGGAGGAAGGAGAAGAATGGGAACTCATCGATCACTTCCACCCACGCGCCTGACATTTTGTAATCAGAAAGAACGCGCGAGGCTCGCCACCATAAAATACCGCCAAACCGGTTGGGCTCCCAGGAGAATGGCTCGATTGGCGGGCGGATCAATTCCTGGATATCCAGCCAGCTCCAGAATGGTGAGACAAGTGTTCCATCCGCCGCTCTCGTCCAGAAAATTCCCCGTGCATGCAGGAATTCAAGTAATCCTTCAACATTACTGATGATTAAAGTAAAAAGTGGTGCGAATAATGGTAAAAAATAGCGGGGTTCATTCTCACCCGAATGATCATCAAATTTTCTGGCAAACCATTGCTTGATTGGAATTGCATTGATTACATTAAAAACAATGCCATAAGCGCCCACAGCTGTCATGGCAAAAATCATGGATACTGCCAGATTGAACCCAACGCTGCTGGATATCCCGCCCAATTGGATGAGCATGGCAACCAGTACATATCCAAAGTAGTAATAAGATATGGCATACCCTGAAAGCCAGGGATCTTGCGGCGGAAATGTGGGCGATTTCAATATCGCGTTGATAAAAGCCAGTTCCATCGGCTTTTCAGTGCCAGAGATATTCGGGTTGGCAGCCCGCCAGATTGCCATAAATGCAAAAGCAGCCAGGAAAAGCAACTCCACAAGTAAGATCAGCTTCCTCTGGGACTTGAATAGGTTCTTCCAGCTGATTTCCGGGTTTCGGATGGACACCCATAGGCTGAATCCCAGCACCATCAGCAGGCTGATGATGACTCCCCCGGCGTTATTTTGCAAAATCTGGAAATTTACCAGCAGCCAGAACGCGAATCCAGCCAGCAGCAATCCCAATGCCTTGCTAAATGCGTAACCCTTGTCCTTGAGTGCTGGTAGTAGCCAGGCAGCCAGTGGCATCGCTGCAGCGCCGAAGGTAACGATCAACAGGTACCAGATCAACCAGTCAAGCATCAATTCTCTCTTTCAAACCTTTCGGGTGGAACCAGAAATGAGAAGCTTCCATCGGGCATCAGAATCAATGGATAAATTGCCTGAATAAATGTGATGGGCAAGGTCCGGTAAACATGCGGAAACAATTCTCCCGTAGGAGCAGCTTCAAAACGCAGGCAATCCTGAACATCCCGATCGTTTACCTCAAGGACGATCAAGCCAGCTTTACCAGAGTAGTATCTTCGGGCAGTATCAGCGACCTGAGTGAAGGTTGAAAAGTGGATAAACCCATCCACATCATAAGCTTCAGGTTTATACTCACCCTTTTCGAGTGCCCGCACCCAACCGGTTTGATCAGTGATGTGATAGATATATACCATACATCTCCCTTAGCGGATGACCTGGTAAATGGTGGTTTGCTGATAAGTATAGACTGGATTCCAGTAAACACCTTCATACTCATAAAATTTCGCGAGACCGGATAACGGGTAGATTGCCTGCTCCATTTGTCCGAGAATGATATATTCGACATCGTATTTGCGGATAAAGTTGAGTGCGTCATCAATGCTGGAAGTGATGTAGAAAGTATCCACCTCCGCTACCCGTGCCGTCACCCACTCAGAAGGGTTGACTGCCCGCTGCTGGCGCTGATGCCAGTTCCAACCGACCACAGCCGGCAGCCCGGTGTTGATGCTGTAGCGGGATCCCCAACGATACTCAGATACACTCCCCTCTACAATCACAGGCGAACCTTTCACATTCTGCAGCATCCACTGGATGGCGTGATAATCCTGCTCGAGTTGCATCACCATCGTTTCATCTGTATTGATGTTGTGCTCCATGTAGGTGGCGCCGATCATATACTTCATGCCATCCAACCCCGGTTTAGATTCCTCCACCATCCGGTCGCGGATTTTATCTGCACCAGCCAGCAGCGGGAACAGCATGGCGGATCCTACCAGCAGCCAGCCAATCGATTGGAATGGTTTAATAACAGCTTGATTCCATTTCGGCATTCCCCGTATCAGCCAGTAAAGTGCGGCAGCTGCCGTGAGTGAAAGCAGTGTCCATACCTGCAGATAGAACTTGAAAACAGTATTCATCCTGCCGATATCACCAACAAGCACGATCACTTCTACAAACAGGGTAAGAACCATACTTGTGCCAATAAAGAACAGGAACATGCGCTTAATATCCGGTTGATCTTTGCGTAAAATCAGAATCAGAGCCCACAAAGCGATGGGTAGCGCAATCCAGGCAATATACGATTGCAAAATCAGGAAACCGAGGATGAACATGATCAGTAATATTGGTATCATGGAGTACCAGAAAAATCGAGAGCGATGGCGTGCCAGCGCCCGTAGCGGTGTGGCTGCCATCCATTCAATGGTCTCCTGAATCATCCAGCTGACGATAAAAAATAGGAAAACACCCCAATGGGTCAGGTACGACCATGAGGGAGTGGTATCACCATTCCAGAGATCCACGGCTGTATAGGCTGCGCCATACCAGGCAGAGAATGGCTGATACAACCCGAAAGCCAGGAAAGGCAGGGCTACCAGAACAACAATCTTACTGATCCAGTCCGTCTTACTCTTTGCGCCTTCCGGTTGGATATCATAAGAGTCCCGATGACGCAGTATTGTGTAGAGAATTGCGATGATCGAAAGTGCCAGATAAACTGGAAAATCCCAGGTATTGGTGGGACGTAGCGCCCCTACAGCGATTCCCCCAATGAACAGGCTGAAGATCATCCCAAGTATTCCGAATTTCCCTGTGTCATTAGACCACTTTCCCCTGGAAAAAATCAGCGAAACAATCCAGCCGATCACCAGCATCGAAATGGGCAACGCGATCATATGCGCGTGCAGGTCGGCATACAGGAAAGTGAATGCCGGGAATTCTGTGATCGGTTCCACATCATTGATCGAGGGGATCGCCCGGCTGGGGATCCAGTACCAGTCTCCCGGGTACAGCGGCAAGCCGTTACCCTGCAGGAGTTCGCCAAATCCTTTTACTGTCCAGACCATACGGGTAATAAAACCAACGCCGCCAATCTCGCCATCCGGGGCGCCCATACGTTGTAATGCCCGCCAGATCATTCTGACGGTACCGAGGTTACCCATCACCGTGGTAAAAATAGCACCGGCAGCCCCCATGAATATCGCCCGCCAGAATGGCTTTTGCTCGCCTTCTTCCACTGAAGTGGTTTTATACACCACCGTGGAGATGGTTGTAAAAGCGCCTGTGGCAAGCAAACCGAAAAGTGTGGGTAAGATAAAGTTGTAAGCGATGGCAGGAACAACGCCTAGCCATTTCACCAGCACACCTACGATTACAAAACCGTAATAGTAGTAATTGATATATCCGCCGGCAAACCAGGGGTCGTATGGTGGGAAGGTGGTGCTTTTAATTACCGCGTTCAGGTAGGCGAAGTCCATCGGTTTTTCGCCGCCCTTGTATGGATGCCATAAATCTGGGTTGCCAATCCGTACCAGCAGCATCAATGAAAAGAAGAACAGGAAAACTCCCTCTGCAACGAGGATCTGCTTCCAGGTAGTACGCAGGTAATTCTGGAAATCCTGTCGGGCAATATAAACCACGACCAGATTGATAACCAGCCAGAAAAAGACCACAACCGATATCGTTACCGGTGTAATGGCAATTCCAGAAGATCCAGTCCACCAGGTAATCAGCGCCACGACCAGCATACCAGTCAGGCGGGCAAAACCATATCCACGATCATGCAATCCTGGAAAAGCCAGCATCACCACCGGAAGACTAGCCCATCCAAGCAACAGTACCACCAGGTACCAGAGGACAACACCCAACCCCGGGTATTTGTTCCGGATGGCATTCCAATCAAATAACTCACTCCAGGTGCCCCCCGCGCGCTGCTCTGCCAGCCGATTTTGCGGCAGCATCAGGGTCTGCGGGTGGAAGGGCACTTCATTCAGCGGGGTGTGGATGACCATCGAGAGGTCAATGGCATTGAAAAATTCCCTGGTCTTGGTTGCATCATATTCGGATGATTTCTTGAAGATAAACACCTTTGGATGATCGTACACGGTGAATGCTTCTTCTGCCAGCTGGTCGTTCCGCTCCCAGCTTCCAATAGAAGGATTGGATTGAAATACTTCAATTAAATCAAATCCGAGTTGACCTTCAAACATACCCGGTTCAGCATTGGCATAACAGACCAGTAAATCCTGATCCATCGGGCAGCCGAGCAGCGCCTGGTAAAAAGCCGTTGTCATCGGATATCGTTCCGGTACCCGGGTGGTTGTTCCCCATTGCCGGTTGGAACTGATGAAAATGTAATCAGAATCGTTCAGGGTGGTGATAAAGCGGTCCCGCTTCTCTTCATTATCATCCCAGTACATCTGGAAGTTAAGCCCGTTGCTGTAGATTCCGCCATAACCATCGTAATTATCGATCCGCAAAGGCAAACCATCATCCCAGTCAGATTCGTTCGCAGGTGATACACGCGCTACAATCAGCGCAGCGCTGCCGCTGGTTACATGCAGCCCAATCCGGTAGCGTTGATCCTTCTGGATCTTGACCGCCTGCTCAAAATTAGCCGTGTAGCTGCTCCCCCTGAAATCATCCATCGTCAAAAAGTCTGACCGGATACTTGTCTGGGTGATCTGGGTATTGGTTTCCACATCCCAGATCGAGACCGTGAGCGTCTTCTCTCCCTGGATGGCAGATCCATCCATCAAGCGGAAGAAACTGACAGATTTCAGATTGCCGTCTTTTATCCCGACAAAATCATATTCAAGCGGGTTTTCTGGTGTGATCACGATCCCCGAGGGATAAGGCACAGGTTGGTTGTATACCCCATCGGTCGTATCCAGCGAAAATGTGATCGGACCCGGAATATTCTGATATATCCAGCGGCTGGCTTCCACCCGGGTGACCGGACGGGTATAGATGCGCGTGAAGGCATATCCCCATCCTGCTGTTCCGGCGAGTACAACCAGACCAATGATGACAGCAGCCAACCTCGCCATACGGCTGGATTTTGGTGCTTCATCAGCATCCGCTGCTGGTTTTCGCCGCCACTCCCAGAGGTGAATGACCACCCATGCTCCGATGATTACCAGGGTGGGGTACACCGGCAGCGTGTAACGCATCATCGGATTCCAAGCCATCGACTGCCACAGGAAATACGCGCCAGACCACAACCAGATAGGCAGATGCTTCTCCCAGCCGTTCTTCCACATCCGGTAAGCCATCCACAAAAAGCCCGCCCAGACCAAAATCCCCAGCGGATATCCCATTCCCCATTGCACCAGGTTTTCCAGCGCAAATGTGCGCGGACGGCGTGCCCATTGCAGAGATGGTGGAAAATCTGCTTCTCCGCTGGTTTGGGCACTCAAATCGCGCAGGTTGTTCACCCACTTCTCATTGAGTTCCACTCCAAAAAAGCCGGGCCCCGCAAATGCATACGGCTGCGCCACTCTGAAAACCAGCAGCGAAAGCACAGCAGCCATGACCAGGTTGACAAAGACGGTGGTAATTCCTGCCATCCTTTGTTCTCGCGGCAGCTTGTAAATCCAACCAAGCACAGCAATGGGTAGAATGACCGCCAGTGGAGCTGCGCTTACTTTGGATGCCATTGCCAATCCCAGCGCAAGACCAAACAACAGGTACCAGCCGATCCCAGCCCACGGGCGTGTGGCGGATTCCGGTTCAATATCACTGGCATTCTTATGGTGTTGATACAGCGATACCGCCGCGTAGATTGCCAGGCTTACAAAGAAAGTCAAAAAGGTGTCCACCGCAAAGAAATGCGAAAGCTGAAGTGGAAGAACCGCGAATGCGTAAAACGCCGAAGCCAGCAAACCGATGCGCCGGTCGTATGCCTTGCTGCCGATCAGGTAGATCAAAATTAACGTCAGCAGGTCGAAGATTGCCGAAGTCCAACGGCCAACCAGGTGTACCGAGTTGTAATCTGTCTGACCGCTCCATTCAGCAATATAGCGTACCAGGATGATCGGAAAATCTCCGTAAACGAAAAATCCATGTCCGCGGTTATGCGGATTCAAGGATGAGTTGTCGGTATCGAAATACTCTGCCAGTGACCCCACTGGAGCAATGTCATTCTCAACCATGGTGAGGAAACGTTCATCGGGGTGCAGGTGCTGGTCTTCATCCCAATTCATGCCAACGGTACGCAGATACCCGCCTGCCAGGATGATCAACAGGAAAAGCAAATCCAGGTACCAGTACTTTCCTGGAAAGCCCGTCTGTTTCTTGTGCATCAGAGGTGTAGATTCAGAAATTTCAGTCATGGGCAATCCATTAAGGCTGATCAGGCGCCAGCATTATCAAAAAATCTTTTCCAGGCACCTTGGAAGTATAGGTTTTCACACTCGCCAGTGGATACATGGTTTTCAGGGTTTGCAGGTCATCGATATCATTTTGATTGAAAATAAAAAGCTTCGGACCCGGTATCTCACGCGTCGATTCAAATTGGTCCGGCCAGATCGCCATATCGCGCATTTCGGTTCGTGCGGTCAGGCTGACCACCCGTGTATCAATCCAGTAGGGATACCCCACCACCCAGGCAGTATCATAGGTGCCAAAAGTATTGGCAAAATCGTAGATAACCTGCCCAATTTCTGACGTGTTGCCTGCGTTCATGGCAAAGGTTTCGGGGTATTCTTCAAACATCAGCTGATAGTTCTGGTTGAGGGATGCCAGAATCAGCAGCAGTCCGATCCCGTTCGCAGCCAGCTTGCCCGTCCGCGATGGGAAACTCCGCTCAAACATACCAATAAATCCATCCAGTGCCAGCGCGATGATGATAAACACGGGGATGATTGCACCGGAGGTCCGGTTCAGTGTCGGGTTCTCCACCGGGAATGCCAGCGAAAGGATGGACGGCATCATTAACAACGGCACTGATACGACCAGCAAGATATCCAGCCAGTTGGGTTTGCGGATAGCCCTGACGATTAGCAGGATATACCCGAGGTAAAAGAAAACCGCGCCGATCACATCCAACCCCGGTCGCAAAGGAATGGAGTGCAGCCAGGTCAGCCCATCATCGTAGCCAAACATTAACAGTGCCCGCCACAGGTTGTCGATAAATATCAGCACAGGCGACCCCGGGTAAGGCTGCTCCAGTTCACCCACTCTTGTGAGCATGCGGTACATGAAAATCTCAGGGTTACCCACCATATAGCGGAATAGCGGCAGGAAAACCACCAGTGATACCACCGCCAGTATGATCACTCCGGTCAGCGTGAATTCTTTGCTTTGCCTGGCTTGCCTTGAAATCAGGTAAAGGATTAACGCCGTGATAATCAGGAAGGGAACAATCCGGAAAGGTGAATAACCGTGCATGCCCATCCCCAGCGCGATGCCCGACCAGATGAAATCATTACGGTTTTTTCTCCGGATGCCCCGCACCAGGAAATATAATGCCGGTGCAGCAAACAACGGGTAAAGAGGAAACCGCAGCCCAACCCTGGAGATTACATTCGCCCAGTAGGCAGTCCCTGCCAGCAGTACAGCGATGACAGCCACGCGCTTGTTGGCGATCTCTTTACCCAGCAGGTAAATAAAAGGCAACGCGCCCAAGCCAGCCAGCACCGTACCCAGTTTCAGGCTCATAAATGAGATGCCGGTGTGGAACAGCTTGATGATGCCCGCTGTCAGGTAAAACTGGAAAGCCTCGCGCCCGGTATTGCGCTGAAAGAACACATATGTGAAGTTGTTCAGCACATCCTGCACATCCAGCAGCTTTTCAGCGTGGTCGCTGGTCATCTCCCCTGGCACATCCGCCAGCCGGTAAAACCGGAAAAACAGGATGACCCCAGTCACCAGCAAAAGAAGCAGTGTGTAAGGGTTCACCTGTATCCGCTTCGGCCAGCTTACAAACCAGCGTTTTATTCCCTGCCAGATTTGCCTTAAGGAAAATGGGAAGCTTACAAAAGCCGCCACGGTCACCACCACCGCAGCCATCCAGAACAGGGTGTTCAGGAACTTAAACTGGTACATGCCAAACAGCACCGCCCAGATTCGTTCTTTGAATGCCCCAAAACTTAGATAGGTGAGGATAATGAGTGGCACAGATGCGATAATCGCCCATTTACGGAAGGTAAAATCTTCAACCACCTCAGCTTCTTCGCTCGCTTCCACCAGTCGCCACTCTCCCACCCAGAAGGACCAGATCGCGAACGCGAAGCTGATTCCGTACAGTATCAATGAGACTCTTGCATTATCCACCGGTGGTTCCAGCAGAATTTGCGCAACCAGCGCCACCAAAATTGCCGCCGTTGCCCGGTAGGGGAATTGCCGCACGGGGAAGAAATCCGCCCAGCTCCACTCAGATTTTTCCGCATCATCAGCTACCGTTTGCACGGCAATGGTTTCTACCTGCATCTCGGCGGCATCCAGTGCTGCCAGTTCTTCATCTGAGGGCAGATGCAGTGTGCCGGGTTTCCAGAATGTCAGTTTTTCTTTAATGTAATCCAGAACGGTAGGTTCGCTCATTCGAATATCGCTCAACGCTTGTAAATTAGTCTAATTATATATGCTCAGTCAGGCTTTATAAATCGAATTGGCAGGGTTGTATCATCCGGTTTGTTTCTTGGCGAGCAATTCCCCGAACTGGCGTTCATACTCTGCAGCCACGGTTTCAGGGGCGAAGAAACGCATTAGCCATTCGTGATCCACCCTGTAAGCGGATTTGTCACGCAGCACTTTGCAAATCTGTTCTGCCAGACCAGCCGCGTCGCCGATGGGGAAGATCTCGCCCATGCCGCTCATCTTCACCGGCTGGCGCACCCCCGGCAGATTGGATGCCACCACTGGTACTCCGTTCATCATTGCTTCGATCTGTACCAGTCCGAAAGACTCGGTCGAGTTCAGGCTCGGCACGGTGATCACATCCAGGTTGGGGTAAAACGCTGCCATTTCTTCCTGGTTCAATACACCCAGCCATTCCCAGTTCCCCTGCTCCATGTACTTCTGTATCCGCGGGAACAACCTTGCCGCGTAGGCATCTTCACCTAAAACATCCTTGTACTGACCGGCAAAGAACACCACCGCTTTGGGGAACTCCTCCAGAATGCGTGGCATCGCGTCGAGCAGCACTTCCACTCCTTTTTCAGCGGCGAATCGGGCTGCCATCCCAATGGCAGGACCGCGCTCCGCCAGCCTGTACTTACGGGCGAATTCTTCAGCCGCACCCGGTTTCGCAACCGGTAACACCACCGGTGGTTGGATAATGCCGGTTTTATCTTTATATCTACTGGTGTATGGAGAATGGTCCGCGTAATCCTGTGTGTAAGTGATGATGCGGTCGGTAAATACCGCCGCCAGGTTGTTCATCACATTCACCACCTGGTTCACAATGTAATTGAAGACTCCACCCGGCAGCTTGAGGTCGCAGTGGTAGGTAATCATGGATGGCTTGCCAAACAACCTGCCGCGCAGCGCGATACCGGCGGCATCAAATTGCGGCAGGTGGAGATGGATCACATCATGTTCTTTCACCAGCTTGGTCGCCATATACCCGATGGAAGCGGAGATGACCCCCTTGCTGATTCGGAACAGCACCGGGAAGCGGATGATCTTCACGCCATCCACTTCTTCTTCATAGGGCAACTGTTTTTCATAATGGCTGGTAAGCACCGTCACATGGTGACCGCGTTTCGCCATCGCCTTCGCTAATCGCTCGGTGTAGATGGTCAGCCCGCTGGTGTGCGGGCGGTAATAAGTCAGGACAATTAGTACACGCATAAAATGTCAGATACCTATACGAATAGATTTTTGTTTGCCAGCACCCACTCATACAACCGCCGGATGCCGTCCTCCACGTCCACCTGCGGCTTCCACCCAAGCTCTCGTTCCGCCTTGCGGATATCTGAAATATACACCGGCTGGTCACCTGGGCGCCAGTTGCCCTTCTCCACCGGAATCGGCTGACCACTCAACTTCTCCAGAATCGGCGCGAACTCCATCCAGATCGAGATGGTGTTGGCAGCTCCGCCGCCAATGTTATAAACGCTCCCCGCTACCGTATCGATCCGTTCCACGGCCGCATCATAGGCGTTCAATAAATCTTCCACATATAAAATATCCCTCACCTGCTTACCGTCACCATAAATGGTAATCGGTCTGCCGGTAACCGCCGCAATGATGAACCAAGCCACCCAGCCCTGATCTTCCACCCCGAACTGGCGCGGACCGTAAATGCAGCTCTGGCGCAGCACCACCGAGGGGATGTTGTAAATGCGTGAGTAATCGCGCACATACTGGTCGCCGCTGCCTTTCGAGCAGCCGTAAGGCGAATGGAAATCCAGCCCCAGCGTTTCTGGCACACCCTGCGGATATTCGGCGTACTCATAACGGGTGGGTTTTTCCACCGTGGCAACATCTTCCATGCCCCCGTACACCTTGTTGGTTGAGGAATACAGCACAATGGGGTAACGCCCGTTCAGGCGGGCGGCTTCCATCACATTGAAGGTTCCCAGCGCATTGATTTCAAAATCTTCGCGCGGTTTCACCACCGATGTGGTCACCGCCACCTGCCCGGCCAGGTGCACAATGATATCCGCCTTTCGCGCGGCGGTGGTCAGCAGCGCGGCGTCGCGGGTATCCCCTTCGATCAGGTCAAACGCATCCGCGCCGTGGGTTTCACGCAGCCAGCGCAGGTTGATGCGGCTGCCTGCCCGCGAGAGGTTGTCGTACACGGCAACGCTTTCTCCCCGGGCGAGTAATCTGTTCACATAATTGGAGCCGATAAAACCAGCGCCCCCGGTTACCAGATAATTCTTTGACATACGCGCCTTTCTGATCCGGCACACTGCCGGCGAGGGTTAATCATCATTCAAGCGCAATACCGCCATGAAGGCTTCCTGCGGAATTTCCACATTGCCCACTTTTTTCATGCGGCGCTTGCCTTTTTTCTGCTTCTCGAGCAGCTTCTTCTTGCGGGAGATATCGCCGCCGTAGCATTTCGCCAGCACGTCTTTACGCATCTGCTTAACCTTGGCGGATGAGATCACCCTGCCGCTGGCATACGCCTGCACCGCCACATCATACAACTGCCGGGGGATGATCTCTTTCAGTTTCGAGACCAGCGCCTGCCCCTTGTGGTAGGCGTCATCCTTGTGGACAATGGATGCCAGCGCGTCCACCGGCGAGTCATCCACCAGGATCTCCAGCTTCACCAGCTTCTCCGGGCGGTATTCGAGGAACTGGTAATCGAGCGAGGCATAGCCGCGCGTGCGTGATTTCAAATTGTCGAAGAAATCCACAATCAATTCGGTGAGCGGAATCTGGAAGGAGAGCTGCACACGGTTCGGGGCGGGATAGTCTTGCCCGGTAAACACCCCGCGCCGTTTGGTCACCAGATCCATGATGGTGCCGTAATATTCGGTGGGAGAAATGATCTGAATGCTCATCCACGGTTCGCGGATCTCGCTGATGGCGTTCTCTTCGGGCAGCTTGGCAGGGGAATCGATCAGCACCGTTTCGCCGCTCACCAGCACCACCTCGTATTCCACCGAGGGCGCCGTCACCACGATATCCATGTCGAACTCGCGTTCCAGCCGCTCCTGGATGATCTCCATGTGGAAAAGCCCCAGGAACCCGCAGCGGAAACCAAAATTCAACGCCTGGCTGGTCTCCGGTTCGTACACCAGTGAAGCATCGTTCAATTGCAGTTTCTCCAGCGCGTCTTTCAAGCTCGTGTAATCTTCGCCTTCTACCGGGTAGATGCCCGCGAACACCATCGGTTTCACTTTACGGTAACCCGGCAGCGCTTCAGTGGATGGCTGCGCCGCCAGCGTGATGGTATCGCCCACGTGGCATTCCGAGACTGTCTTCAAACCGGTGGCGATATATCCCACCTCCCCCGCCGAAAGCGAGGTGGTGATTTTCATCCCCGGCGCGAAAATACCGACCTCGATCGGTTTCACCTCGGTGCGGGTCTGCATCATTTTCAGCACATCGGTCGGCTTCACCGCGCCTTCGACCACGCGCACGTAAGCCACCACACCCTTGTACGAATCATAATGCGAGTCGAATACCAGCGCACGCAGTGGTTTTTCCACATTCACCTGCGGCGCGGGGATCTTCTTCACGATCGTCTCCAGCAGCAGGTCTACATTCTTGCCGTCTTTCGCCGATACGCGGATGATATCCGTCGCCGGCACGCCCAGCAGGCTGGCGATCTCACCCGCCACTTCATCCGGCTGCGCCGAGGGCAGGTCGATCTTGTTGATTACCGGAATGATCTCCAGCCCGGCATCCAGCGCCAGGTACAGGTTCGCCAGCGTTTGCGCCTCGATCCCCTGCGTGGCATCCACCACCAGCAGCGCGCCTTCGCACGCCGCCAGCGCCCGGTTTACCTCGTAGCCGAAATCCACATGCCCGGGGGTGTCGATCAGGTTCAACTGGTAGGTGATGCCGTCCTGCGCGGTGTACATCATCCGCACCGCCGAGGCTTTAATGGTCACCCCTTTTTCGCGCTCGAGTTCCATAGAATCGAGCACCTGTTCGGTGGTGTCGCGGTCAGAGATGGTGCCGGTCATGTGCAGCAACCGGTCTGCCAGCGTCGATTTTCCGTGGTCAATATGGGCAATAATGCAGAAATTTCGGATAAGTTCGGTCATACGGGAGTAGTATACCCGATTTTAATGAAGCGCTGCCCCCTGAGTGAGAACGATTTATTACAAAAAGATTCCAGGTTTGAACCTGGAATCTTTTACTTCTATCAACTGGTACCTGCTTACATATTTCTGCCGCCTCGGTATCCGCCTCCACCATTCCCCCGGTTACCGCTGCCGCCTGCGAGGATGGCATCATATGCTTCCGGGGTTAAGTACTGCGGAATATAGGCCTCTCCGGTGGTTCGGGTAAGTACACTGGTGAAGGAACTCAAGTGGTTGTATGAACCGTGCATCAGATTCTCAAAAACCATTTTTACATCTGCACTCTGGGTCGCCGCTAAGCGTTCTTCCAAATCCAGGATATCGACCTCTTCAATGATGGCGCCGACTTTCAAGGCATCGGCAAGTGACTGCTTACCCCGAGTAGTCAGATCATCATACAGCTTCTGCAAATCAGCATTGTCAAACTGTCCGGCGGGCAGAGCTGCTGGATACGAGACCCCATAGCCAACGAGCAACTGTTTCACAGCATCCAAATGCGATTGTTCGCTTTGACCGATGTTATCGAAAACACGCTGCCCGTAGATGTCGTACATCGCGGCATAAACATCTCTCGCTACTTTTTCTTCTTCATACATATACAACAGGGCGGCCGTATCTTCTTCCGTCAGGATATCCTGAAACCCGGGGGTAAAATGCAGGTTTTCCTGTTCCTCAGTTCTTCCAGATCCAGATCCACCGTTACCCCTGCCTCCTGGAATTGTACCCGTCAGCACATCAGTATCAGCGTCATCAGAAAACTCTGTCTGTAATCCATCAATATTTCTTCCACCGCCGCGCTGACCATAACCCAGGTTTTCCTGATTATTATTCTGAACCATGGCTTCTGATACACCCCGTCCTCTGCCGGTTCCTGCGTTAGTTTCATTTTTTGCCAGCGTTCGATTGACCGCTCCGTAAGCCAGTATTCCTATTCCTGCTACTGAAAGTGTTACTACCAATAATTTTTTGAACATTTTCTTAACCTTTCTTAGTTAGTCGTTAATGGTTTTGTTACCATCGGGGAATTTTTCTCATTTCGCAAATTTGCGATCTTTCGGGTTACATTGACCACCCACCGCCAGTGGATGGCGAAGTGCAGAACGGCGGCAAAGATCATCACCACACCGCTCCAGGTGTGCAGCATATCCCAGGTGTATCTGGAGAACAGGATCATCGGATCTGCTGCCCAGCGAGCGCCGGATACAAACATAAAGTACACTCCACTCAATGCAGTAAGCAAAAAGCTCACGGCTACCACTCCATTGAGAATCAGATTCCATCGCCCGCGGGCATTCATGCACCCGCACTTCCCAGTCAGTTCATTCCAGGTCCGGCGGATCATGCTGACCACCCATTTCCAGTGGATGACCAGATGAACCATCACCACGGCGATCATAGCTGCACCCGTCCAGGTGTGAACTAAATCCCATGTGGTCCGGTTGAAAATCAAAGTGACATCATGATACAGATTTCTTCCTCCCATATACCCGTTGGACGGGAAGTAGAGGAAGTATATACCGCTGATCGAAGCCAGTACCGCGCTTCCGAAAAGCAGGGCATCGACCCACCAGTTTTGTAAAGTCGTTTTTGATACATCTTGTACTGTCATAGTCAAATCTCCATTGATTAGCGATCGAAAATTACCTTCGATCATTGAAATAATCATAAAAGAGAGATTTGAAGGAATTATGAATATACTGTGAATGGCTGATGAATAATGTCAGGAATAGATGAATATATAAAGATAATGCTCACAAGTTGGGTTGCTCGAAGAGCATACTTCGTGTGAGCTGACCTCGCGAAACCCAACAACATTGCATCACGCACATACCAAATGAAATTTGATCGACACCTCAACATCTGCCCCCATTCGAGCGGATTCACCTCTTCATTCACAAATCTCAATAATCACCATGATATTTCAGCGATATTCCATGTGGTAATTGTAGTTTTGAGTTGGGTTTCGCTCAAAACGAAAAACCAAAGCTGTAAACTACTCCTCAGGGAGCAACGGTTTTGTGTAGAATTTGTAACAATTTTCCTTCTCTGTTATTACTTTTGAATAAAACTCATCCAGCGAGTAATCTGTCACATCACTAATCGATATTGTGTGAGTCTTAAAATCTAAACTAAAAAAATCTTCAAATTCATCATCTGAGAGTCTCAAGCCTTTCTCCCAGAGATAAAGCTTTGAACTCTGCTGAAAGCAGGCAGTAAATGATTCCTTCTCCCATTTATTATTATCAGCATTGGCAAATTGCCAAGAAACAAAACCACTTTCCGGGTAGATGAGGAATAATTCAACCCCGGCATAATCTGAAACAGCGTGAGGACCGCCGTATGAAATGATTCTCTCCGGTTTCCCATACTTTTTGAAAAATTCAAATATGGAATATTTCTGTAGACTTCCTGTAGCTACTTTAATATAGTCCAATGTAAATTTTTTATCATTTACAAAAAAATCCATCTCATTTACCGCACCTGAAGATGGTTCTGTGAGAACTTTATCAATTGGCAAGTAAATAAACATGGATTTATAACCTGGAATATCAGAATCTATCAATTGTATCTGTCTAGGGTCATTTAATGCCATTCTCCCCAAAATTTGCCATGCGTCTCTCCATTCCGTTTTTCCAGGTGTAATTCCCCACCAACACGGCAGATCACATATATCAGAGGTATAGAGTTCCTTTAGTTTTTCTATTGCCTCATCACTTGAATAGGTTGCAAGCGGCGTCCAGGTGATTGGATATGTGTTTGTTGGTGTTAATGTCTTGGTCGGTTTCCTGGTTGGAGTGATTGTTTTTATCAACTTTGCCGGGGTAGGTTGGTTGCTCATTGCTGCTTTTGTGCTATTTGGCGTTGCAGCTTTTACAATGTTTTGGGTTGTCCCAAGATCCTGACTGCCCCCAGAGATGCACCCGCATAATAAAAATACGTTGATGACGATTAATAGGTAAAGGAGAAATCTCTTTTTCATTGCTTTTTTTACTCCTGTTGGCCTGTTCTTTCATTCAACCCATATTGCAGCTCAAATGGAGGCTCTTCGTTCATGATCAGGTACGGCATCCACAGGTTCATCCAATTGCCTCTCCTTTTGTCGACTTCACCCCAGGTGTCATAAACCCAACCAAGGAACATATCTGCAGTCTCTTCAAATAACCCATCTTCATGATGTCCTTGAAACCAGGGTTCGCCAAATTCATCTGAAGCATATCCGTAGTTACCAGTTGGCATATCGGTCCAATGATCATTATAGATATGATTTAGCCTTCCTTGATATGCTGTTGTTAAGACTAAAGCTATACTGCCAGAATTATCAAAAACGTGCCCCATTTCATGTACTATAAAATTCCGGAAATTGCTTTCTGTTCCTTTCGCATTTGAATAAACGGTTATTGTGGTCCCGGAAGTGCCACCCCAACAATTCTTTCCATCTTTTGTCGTACATACATCATTATTATGTATGAACTGAATCCCTTTCTCAAATGCATTTTTAAACCCTTGTGAGATCGAAGTATCTGTCGGTGTTATCCATGTCTTACTGGCAACATCTTTAACGGCATTTTTTATTTTTTCTCTTGCTTTTCCTGTAATTTTTGGATCTATGGATACACCATATGAGTTCATTCCAACAGGATGCCAATCAGGGTCCCTAACACATCTGCCGTTTGAGGTGAAATCAATACAGGCAGTATGCCCGCTCGGATCCGTGTACTTGACCGGATTGTTCTTTACGTACGCGTACCTGTCGTACGCCGCCGAATCCCCCGCGTTGGGCACGATCGTATCCGCCTGCGTGAAATGCGCTATCGCCGGGTCGTACCAACGGGCTATGTAGTAATAGAGTCCTAACTCATCCTGCCGCAACTGCCCCGTGTACCTGAACTCGGTCGGGGTGATGCCGCTGCTGGCGCGTATCTCACCGAAGGCAGAGTATTGGATGGTACTGTTCCATGTCCCATCCGCGTTCGCCGTGGTGCTGGTGCTTCCGAGGTGATCTGAGAGCAGCCATTGCAGCTTATCTTCCTCTCCCTGCACCGTCCGCACCGCGATCTGGGCTGATCCGCTTGAGTAGTACTTCTGGATGGTTTCTTCCGTGCCATCGATCTTCTTCTGGTATAACTTGCCCAGGTAGTAGGTGGATTTGCCGTTGATGATACTCTTCACCAAATTGCCATCTCCGTCATACACGTAGTACGCGTTCTGTAGCGGTTCCGCTGCCGCTTCGGTCGGTGTGGGGATATCTTTTGTCGAGGCGACCCTTGTGGTCGCCAAATCCTCAACCCCCATCCCCCAAACCCTTATACTTATCCATCTCCACCTTTATCAATGCCATCGTCTCATCCAGATACTGGTGTGCTTCCTGGCAACATACCCGTGCCTGTCTGGTGAAAGTATCATCAACCTTTCCGAAATGCGGGTTAGATCTGATGAAATCCTGTATCACCTTGAGCTCAATATTGCTCTCGGTAGTTTTCTCCTGTAATTGAAAAATGTGATGAACCAACCTGGTGTTCTTGACTTTGGTTAATAAACGCGCCTCCTGAATCATATCCCAGGCGGCATGCGCAAGTGATAACGGAGTGCTGATCTGCTCATTGGTATTGAGGTTCTCGAGGTATTTTTGAATCTCACCCAGTCTCTTTTTATTAATTATCAGCTCGTCAAAATACAAACCCATCCCGATCTTCAGGTTCTCCTTCTCTTTCTTCTTTTCAGGGATGTTAGTTAACAGGATGAATAAAATCACACCCACAATCAAATCTGCTGCAAGGTTGCCCAGAAAACCCACAGAAAAATCAGTCCACGGAAACATAAATTCTATTTTTCCTCATCTCATTTTTATTAGGTTCATATATATTTCAAACATCAAAACAGCCCTTTAATACATTTGATACTACTAGATATCTTCAAACGATACACTTGGGTTTTTATCTATTCTTTGTAAATTTGTGAAAATTGAATAATACAAACTAGTAATTTCTATGAATTCCGCATTGGTTAGTTTTTTCCCGTCATACTCAACACGATTTCGTCTGAATAAAAACTCGTGTTGTTTATTTTTAGTATCAGTATCGATGATTTTTCTATTATGTAATACTTCAACAATTGAACCAACACCATCTTTTGGAATAGCAATTCCGTACATTTTAGAAATATCTTGAAGCAGTTTAAAAATATTGCGTCTCATTCTTCCGATTCTATCAGCATAGCCTAATTGTAATTCCGCTTCATCCCTATCGAACGCATAACCCGATTCTTTGTTGGGTACCTGATACCGTTCAAAATATACATTTTCATATTTGGTTGAAAAAAAACTACCCGGAATGAGCTTGCTGAAATCCTGTTCAGAAAAGTCAGTAATCATTGTCTCAAGTAAGTTACCCAAGGGTAACAATAAATCAGCGTCTGCATATTGTTTACTATAGGTGTGAAGCACATTGTCATTAACAGCAAATCGAACATCAGACCAGTTTATTAACCTTATGTAATCCTTATCTCCCATCATCTCAATAATCTTAGTGATGTTGTATTTCTTGATATATGAAATAATCACCATAGTAAGAAAACTTAAGGATGTCCAATTTTTCCGAATTTCTAGAGAATCTTTTATATGCAAGCTATAACTTTGGATCTTCTCTAAAGGGAGAACTACTCCATATAAACCAGATATGAAGAGAATATGAACTTTTGCCTTTTCAAGCAGGACAGCTCTTTCTTTTTGCTCCCCTAACTCTCTGAAGAATCTGCCTTCATACCTTTGAATGGCGGGTAAATAATAGCCTTTCTTTGGGCTGTTGAAAACTATATCAGGTCCATCGACTAAGTGGTCATTAAGTGGGAAACTTGTCACTTTCTGATGGTCTCTGGTAATCTTTTCTGATTTAATGATGTCATAAGCTTTTTTTCGATTTTCGAATAATTTAATTTGATAATCAGCTGGTAACTTGCTAAGAATCGATGAGGTGTATTCATACTCCTCTTGCTCATTCTTTTTCTGCTTTGTATTTGAACAGATTGATAGTATTAAGACAGGGTACTTTTCCATTCATCCCTCCCTATGAGAAAAATTTGCCAAATTCATATATCGCAGTGATGTCAATTCAAAAATTTCATGTACTAATCATAGCAAATATAAGGTGAAGTTCAATCTAAAAGATACTGACTGTGTTTTGCCTCGGCCTTATGAACCATCAAATACCTGTCACTACTGACAGGTATCCTCCCCCCTGCCCGGTCCTTATACTATTGATGCATGTACAACTTCACCCTGCCGATTTGCTTCCTTTTATTTTCAAACCCCATTTGTTTCCTGATTCGCAAATTTTTTTAACCACCCCGCTTCAACCAGATGAGGAACTCCGTATTCCCCTTGGGTCCCTTCAACGGAGAGGTGATCAAGCCTTGCTCCACATAGCCCAAATCCCCTGCCGCCGTGCGGATCTTCGCAATCACCTGCGCGTGAACATTTGGGTCGCTGATCACCCCCTCACCCTTGTTCACTTCCTTCTGCCCTGCCTCGAACTGCGGCTTGATCAGCGCCACCACATCCCCGCCTGGTTCGCCAAACCAATCCTTCACCGCGGGTAGCAGAATCTCGAGCGAAATGAAAGAAGCGTCTATCGTCACCAGCCGTACCGGTTCGGGCAGTTTTTCCACAAAGCGCGCGTTGGTGCGCTCCATCACCACCACCCGTTTATCCTGGCGCAGCTTCCAGTGCAGAATGCCGTACCCCACATCGATCGCGTACACCCTGCGCGCACCGTGCTGCAGCAGGCAGTCGGTGAACCCGCCGGTCGATGCGCCCACATCCGCGCACACCCAGTCCACCGGCAGAATGGCAAACTGCTCCAGCGCTGCCAGCAACTTCTCTCCCCCGCGCGAAACGAACTGCGGCGCGGCATCCAGGCTTAATTCATCCTCCGGGGCAACCTTCACCGAAGGTTTCAGCACCACCTGCCCGTTCACCCGCACCTTGCCTTCCATGACCATGCGCTGGGCAAGGCTGCGGCTCTCGATGATGCCGCGCGTGTTCAATTCCACATCCAGTCGTTCAGTTTTTGGGCTCATTGGGTATCACAACCGGGTTGCGTCTGTCACATCTCCGCACCCCGTTCTCCATTATAATAATACTATCTTTCAATCGGGGTAACAGCATGAAAAAGCCGTCACTTCTCAGAGCAATCATCAAGACCATGCGCCTCAAGCAGTATCCCAAAAATGGGGTGCTCTTTGCTGCGCTGGTGTTTGACCGCCAGCTCCTCAACCTGGTCTCGTTCGAACGCACCTTTGCCGGCTTTATCATCTTCTGCCTGCTTTCCAGCGCGGTCTATTTCATCAACGACATCCTCGATATCGAATCAGACCGCCAGCACCCCGAAAAGAAATTCCGCCCCATTTCCTCGGGCACCTTGCCCATCAGTGTGGCGGTCGTGGTGGCGGTCATTCTGCTGGCAATCGCCTTCCCTGCCGCCTGGCTGCTTTCGCCCGGATTCGCCGCCATCTGCGCCATCTACTTTCTCATGAACCTGGCGTACTCCAAGTGGCTCAAGCATGTGCCCCTGTTGGATGTGCTCATCATCGCCGCCGGTTTTGTGCTGCGTGTGGCGGGTGGCGTGATGCTCATCGATGTGCAGCGCTTCTCTCCCTGGCTCTATATCGTCATCACCCTGGGCGCCCTCTACATTGGTTTCGGCAAGCGCCGGGCAGAGCTCTCTCTTCTGGTGGAAAAAGCCGCCTCGCACCGCCGGGTGCTGGATGGCTACACCCTTCCCCTGCTCGACCAGCTCATTACCGTTGTCTCCTCCACAACTATCGTGGCGTACAGCCTCTATACTTTTTCCGCGCCCAACCTGCCCGAAAATCACTCGATGATGCTCACCATCCCCTTTGTGATCTACGGCATCTTCCGCTACCTCTACCTCATCCAGGTCAAGAACTGTGGTGGCGCACCTGAAGAAATGCTCTTCTCAGACCGCCCGCTCCAGATCGTCATCCTCCTGTGGGGGGCTGCCGTTCTCACCATCTTTTACCTGTTCTAAACCATGCCCGCCATCTCCGCTTCTGCACCCGGAAAAATCATCCTCTTCGGTGAACACGCCGTTGTGTATGGTAGGCGTGCCATCGCCATCCCCGTCACCCAGGTGCAGGCGCGCGCGGTCATTACTCCGCTCATTCGCGAACCCGCCGGACACATTCAGCTTCAGGCAATCGACCTTTCTCTCGATGCTTATCTTTCCGATCTGGATGAAGAACATCCGCTGCGCCGGGCGGTGGAGCTGACCTTGCGCGCGCTGGGAATTCCCCGCGCACCTGCCATGCAGATCCGCATCAGTTCCAGCATCCCTATTGCCGGCGGATTGGGTTCCGGCGCTGCCGTGAGCGTGGCGGTCATCCGCGCGGTATCCACTTACCTGGGCAAGCCTCTGGGGGTCGAAGAAGTCTCAGGGCTGGCGTATGAGGTCGAGAAGATCCATCACGGCACCCCCTCCGGAATCGATAATACGGTGGTCGCGTATAACCAGCCGGTCCTCTTTCAGAAAGAGCAGCCCATCCACACCTTTACACCTGGTGGCGTCTTCACCTTTCTCATCGCCGATACCGGCATCACCGCCTCTACCCGGGAGGTGGTTTCGGGTGTGCGGGAACGCTGGCAGGCAGAACCACCCGTCTATGAAGATCTCTTCAACAAAGTCGATGCCCTCAGCGGACAGGCGTACAACAGTCTCCGTGCAGGCGATGCCGAAATGACCGGACGCTGGATGACTGAGAACCACCATCTCTTACAGCAGATGGGTGTCTCGTGCAGTCAGTTGGATGTGCTCGTCAATGCCGCCCTTGAACAGGGCGCACTCGGAGCCAAGCTCTCCGGCGCTGGAGCCGGTGGTAATATGATTGCGCTGGTGCAGGAACAAAATGCAGATGAAGTGGAAGCGGCGCTGCAAAGTCATGGCGCTATCAGGGTAATCAAAACCAGATTGGAGTAAACCGTGCTTCAATTTCTCAAACTGGGCGGTTCCCTCATCACCGATAAAGACCAGCCTCACACTCTGCGGGTGGATGTGCTCACCCGCGTTGCGCAGGAACTCGCGCAGTTCCTGCGTGACCATCCCGAAGAACGGGTGCTCCTCGGTCATGGATCCGGTTCTTTCGGGCACGTCCCCGCGAAAGAGCACGGTACCAAAGATGGCGTTCACTCTCCTCAAGCCTGGCTCGGGTTCCATTCCGTCTGGACGGAAGCCCGTGCCCTCAACCTCGCGGTCATGGATGCGCTCCTCCAGCAAAACATCCCTGCGGTCAGCTTTGCGCCATCTGCCATGGTTAGCGCTTCGTCCCGTGAAGTGATCTCGTGGAATGTGGAACCCATCCGCGCGGCGCTGGCGCATGGTCTGGTACCGGTGATCTTCGGTGATGTGATCTTCGATCAGGCACTTGGCGGCACCATCCTATCCACTGAAGATCTGTTCATGCATCTTGCCCGGCGGGTTATCCCCGCCCGCATTCTCCTTGCAGGCATCGATACCGGTGTGTGGAGGAATTACCAGCAAAAGGATGAACTCATCCCTACCATCACCCCCGAAGGTTTCACTTCCATCCTAACCCACCTAGAAGGCTCGAAATCAACAGATGTCACCGGCGGGATGCTCACCAAGGTGGAAATCATGATCAACCTGGTGCAGCAACTCCCGAAGTTGGAATGCAGGATATTCGACGGCTTGCAGCCTGGTCTAACCTACGCCGCGCTTACTGGAGAGCCCACCGGAACGCGTATTGCTGTAACTGCCAACGATTGATGATTGAAAGGATATGCCATGATCTATTCCCGTAAACGTTTGGAAGAATTTGAAGACCAGCAGCTGGCACCTTATGGGGTCCGCAGCAAAGATACCAAAGGTCGCCACTACCCGGATGATGAACCCGATTACCGTACCGTTTTCCAGCGCGACCGTGACCGCATCCTCCACACCACGGCATTTCGCCGCCTGGAGTATAAGACGCAGGTGTTCATCAATTACGAAGGTGATTACTACCGTACCCGTCTCACCCACACCCTCGAAGTAACCCAGATCGGTCGGACGATTGCCCGCGCGCTGGGCGCGAATGAAGATCTCGTCGAAGCTATCTGCCTGGCACACGATCTCGGTCACCCCCCGTTTGGACATTCCGGCGAAGTTGTCCTTGCCCGCCTGATGAAAGATCACGGCGGTTTCGACCACAATAAACATTCCTTCCGCATCGTTACCCAACTTGAGAGCCGCTATCCCGATCATCCAGGCTTGAACCTCTCCTGGGAGGTGCTGGAAGGCATCGTCAAGCATGAAACGGAATACGATGTGTCGGATGCCTCCGATTTCAACCCCGAACTGCGCGGCACCCTCGAAGCGCAGATCACCAATATCGCAGATGAAATGGCTTACACCGCCCACGATCTCGATGACGGTCTCCGCTCGGGCATGATCAACGCCGGCATGCTGGCAGGCATGCCCATCTGGGAAGTGCTCGTCGAGAGCATCCACTGGAAAGGTCCCCTGCTCGATGACCTCACCCGCCACCGTCTCATCCGCCGGCTCATCGGCATGGCAGTGTCAGATATCATCGATCAGACCGATGCCACCATCCGTAAGAGTGGCGCTGGCAGCGTGCTGGAACTTCAGAAACTGCCCTACAATGTGATCGGATTCAGTGAAGAGAACCGCCGCCGCACCCGCGAATTGAAGGATTTTCTGTATAAAAAACTCTACCGCCACCATCGGGTCGTCCGCATGGCGGTCAAAGCCGAGCGTATCGTCACCGACCTGTTCAACGCCTATGTAGATGAGCCAACCATGCTGCCCCCGCACATCCAGACCTGGATCGAAGATCGCGGTCTGGAACGGGCAGTGTGCGATTACATCGCCGGAATGACCGACCGCTATGCCATCGATGAGCACCATAAACTGTTTGACCCGCAAACCCTGCCATAGCGTGGTATCATTAACGCCTGACCCGTACTACAAACATTGAGGAGAAGATCATGTCTGATGTTTCATACCTCACCGCCGAAGGCGCTGAGAAACTTCGCATCGAATTGGAAGAACTAAAAGGACCCAAACGGGATGAGCTTGCAGCCCGCTTGCGCTTTGCCATTCAACAGGGTGATCTTTCAGAAAATGCTGATTACATCCAGGCAAAGGAAGAGCAGGGTTTTCTCGAAGGACGCATTCTGGAACTGGAAGAGATCCTCAGGAATGTGGTCATCATCGAAAAGAATGAAACCAACCAGAACGAGGTGAACATCGGTTCCCATATCACCGTGCAGGAGGGCGATTACGAACCGGAGACATGGTTCCTGGTGGGTCCAAATGAAGCCGATCCGCGTAACGGGCGCATTTCACACGAATCACCCATCGGCAAGGCGCTCATCGGTCACAAACCCGGTGATGAGGTGGAAGTGGTCACCCCGGCGGGCAAGCTGCGTCTGAAAGTGATCAAGATCGAATAATGCTCATCCCACTAAGATAAAACCGTATCAACAATTGATAACGAATATATATGAAAACTGAATCTAATCACTCAGATAACTCTGAACGTAATCAATTAGATTTGGGTTACATTCTGATCATTTCCTATTTGATTGCCAGCACCTTCTTTTTTTCTACGGTCTTTTTTCATAAAAAAGGCAAAATGGTTTTTCCCCAATACATACCTGCCAATGAAACCATCGGAGGTGATGCCGCAATCTATTATCGATTCGGTGAACGCTTTTTTATAGAGCATAAATCGGCTTACTTCGGTGATTCCCCACAAAATAAATTCCTCAATAATCCATTCCCTCCTCTTTTCACTTTTTCCATGGCGCCTGTGTTTGCCCTCAACCTTTCCATTGCTGATTATTACAAAGTGATATTTGGTGCAACCATAATCAGTTTCATCTTTATCGGATTTGCATTCCCATTACTGATTCTGAAAAAGAAAACTATCCCGATTAGCGTTCTTTTTGTTTTTATAACAGGATTATTGGGTTATGGATTACAGTTTGAGTTGGAGCGGGGCAACTTTAATGTGATATCACTGGCTTTAGGTTTGGCAGCAGTCATAATCTTTTGGAGATTTCCCAAGGTTAGATTAATATCCTATCTTCTTTTGACAGTATCTATCCAATTCAAACTATATCCAGTAATACTCATTCTTTTGTTTATTGATAATCGTGATTCCGTGCCGAACAATTTCAAACGGATAATTTTGATAGGAATTTCGAATGTGTCTTTAATGTTCCTGATGGGTATCAATGGATTTTGGGAATTTCTTCGTTCAGTTAATACCCAGGTCGATGGTTCAGGGTACACCAGAGATCATGGAATTAATAATTACCTGGAATGGCTCAATAAAAACTTCTTGGACGATATGTTTGGAACACGATTATTACTGGTTATAAAGTTATTCATTGCGATGATTGTGATTGCAGCGATCATATTCATTTTTATCCATGCCTATCGAAAAAGACAATTATCACAACTAAATCTTCCTCTATTTTATTTATGCATCCTCGGTATGATGATTCTGCCTCCAGCCAGCAGAGATTACAAGTTACCCTTCTTGTGTGCAATCAGCGGCGTAGTATTGTTCTATTATTTTGAAGAGATTAAGGGTTGGATATCATCAAGAATTGGTTTGGGGATTGTTATGGTTTCACTCATTTCGGTCAGTTACAGCATCACTAGTTTTTCATGGATATATAAGCCAGTATTTTTGCAAAACTCATTCCCTTTTGTATTCTTGATGTTTGTATCAATCGTCATCCTAGAAATTATTAAATCCAAAAATCAGGTTAATTCGCTAAAACCAGATAACTAGGATTATCCATTTAAGTGTCGAATAAAAAAGGACGGTCTCATATTCGAGATGCCGTCCTTTTTATTTATTATATTGTAGATTATTTCGTCCAGACCGCCAGTTCGAGCGTAAGCCGTTCAAAGTAGCTGTTCTGTGGCAGCGGTCCCTGCCCGTAGCTCATATCTACAATGCGGGCTTCCAGTTGCAGGGTGGCCGTCTCCAGCAGAATACGCTTGCCGGGTTCTGCCAGAATGGGTTCTCCCTTGGAAAGCAGTTTCTGCTGCAGCGAGGGATCATTGAAAGTGTGTTCACTCATCAGAACTTTGGTGACCGTCTGAATGTCGTTTTTGTCAAACAACCACACTTCAAATGCAGCCGTTTTCTTGGGTTCTCCCACGCCGATGGTCTCAGTAATACCTACTCCGCACTCGCCTAAAAATTCACCAATGGGGTTGTCAATGCTGAAAGAGTCATCGTACTGTTCATCCCCCGCCATATAGGTGGTCATAAACTGTGAGACCGGCGCTTCACTTGACGGCCGGAAATATTCCGCGCCTTTATCAGCAACATTTTCAGGAACATAGGGTTGGGATGGAATTGCTTCAGCGCGGGCAGGTTTCCGGCCCAGTTTGCCACCCCGCTTGAGGAAGATATACCCTACTGCAAAAACTAAAACCACACTCAGCACACAGAACGCGCCAAGTGCGACCGGCATCATCGGGTTTTTCTTGGGTGCCTGCGTTGGTAATGCCCCAAATACGGTTTCCGCCTCAGTGCTGGTAGTGGTTTCTTCCTTAACTGAAGGGGTATCGTTATTACTGCTTTCAGTTTCTGCGTTTTTTGCTTCAGAAGAGATGGATTGAGATACGCTGGTATCCACTACTTTTGCGAAACCAGTTAAAGCAGAGAGTTTGGCGCCTCTGGGATCATCCTGTACTTTCTGGAAGAGGGCAACCGCGTCATCACCCAAATTACCCCATCTCTGTTTTGCCAGAGAAGTGTCACCATTGACTCCATAGGAATCAATGGACATGCGCAAGTAATCAACTTTCAGATCTTCACGCAGATAGGCAGGAGTGGCATCTGTCCACTCGACCGGGAAAAGCCCCCATCCAAAAACAAACCATCCAACCAGGATACCCACCAGCAAATACAGCGCCGGTTTCGCCCATGGATGCTCCAGATATTCCTTTATTCTATCCATTATGTTTCTCCTGCTCGCGTAATAATTCTCGAATTCATGAATAATTGGCTAATAATTCATGGCTTACAGGAAAGGTGCAACCTTTATGCCGCTTGGTCTTTTGCGGTTTCTGGCAGTGAATCCAGCAAAAAAGTCTCATTACACGCTGTGCATTGAGCTTCTCGTTTATTCTGTATCGTTAGTAATCCTCCACACGAAGGACAGGGATTTACAATTGGCCTTTTCCAGGAAGTAAAATCACAGGTCGGGTAATTGGAACATCCATAGAACGCCCGGTTTTTCCGTGTTTTCCTTTCTACCAAATCACCACCATCTTTCGGGCAGGTAACACCAATTTTTTGCAGTATTGCCTCTGTATATCGGCATGCGGGGAAAGTGCTACAACTGATGAACTTGCCAAATCTTCCCCACCTGATTACAAGATCACCGCCACACTGCGGGCACGCCCGCCCAACTTTTTCAGGCTCCGTCTTAACTTCGGGCATCTCTGCCTGGGCAATTTTGACCTGTTCAGCGAATGGAGTATAGAACTCACGGATGACTTCCACCCATTCCTTTTCGCCATCTGCAATCAGATCAAGATCATCTTCCATGGTGGCAGAAAATCCCACATCGATCAGACCTGGAAAGTGTTCAACCAGCAGATCATTTACAAGAATCCCGGTATCTGTCGGGAATAATCGTTTCTGGTCGCGGATAACATATCCACGGTCCTGGATCGTAGAAATGATAGGTGCATACGTAGATGGACGTCCGATGCCATTCTCTTCCAGCTTCTGTACCAGTGTTGCTTCTGTGTAGCGTGGTGGGGGTTGAGTAAAATGCTGTTCCGGATCTATCCGCTGCAAATTCTGCTTTTTCCCTTCTTCCAGATAGGCAGGTATCTTATTATCCTCACCTTCATCCTTGAAAGCATCTTCATCGGCAGCTTCTTCGTAAACTACCAGATACCCCGGGAACCTTACAGTAGATCCAGCGGTTCGAAATAGATAGGAATGCTCCTGTCCAGTTCCCTCAATCTCAACAGAGAGTGTATCGTAGATGGCGCTCTCCATTTGCGAGGCTACAAAGCGCTGCCAGATCAATTGATACAACCGGTATTGATCTCGTCCAAGAAAATGTTTTACACTCTCCGGCTCTCTAAAAACCGAAGTTGGGCGGATTGCTTCATGAGCTTCTTGTGCCCCTGCTGTACGGGTTTTATAAATGGGAGGTGTGGATGGGACAAAATCACCACCATGCCGTCTTTTGATGTAATCCCGGGCTTCATCCTGAGCCTGTTTCGCTATCTGGGTGGAATCTGTACGCATATAGGTGATCAAACCGGTATTGCCGCCGTCACCCACATCAATGCCTTCATATAATTGCTGCGCCAGCGCCATAGTGCGTCTGGCGGTATAACCCAATTTACGTGAAGCTTCTTGCTGTAAAGTGCTGGTGGTAAAGGGAGCGGATGGTTTGCGTTTTCGCTCCCCGCGTTTTATTTTTGTGATTGTGTAAGCTGCTTTGAGAATATCCGCCACAATAGGATCGACAACATCTTTGCTGGTCAACTCATTCGTTTTATCCTGCTGGTCGATTTTTGCAAGCTTGGCAACATAATCATGTTGACCACCTTCTTGACGGAATTCAGCCAGGATAGACCAGTATTCCTGCGGGATGAAGGCATCAATTTCGCGTTCGCGCTCTACAATCAGGCGCAAAGCGACTGATTGTACCCTGCCAGCGGATAAACGTGACCGCACCTTCTCCCAGAGAAGCGGGCTCAGATTATAGCCGACTAATCTGTCCAGAATACGCCTGGCTTGTTGAGCATTGACAAGGTCTAAATTTATATGACGAGGATGATTGAATGCATCATGAATGGCTGTCTCGGTGATTTCATGAAAAACTACCCTTTGAGAGATTTCTTCAGGGATCTCGGCTGCTTCTCTCAGATGCCAGGCAATCGCTTCGCCTTCCCGGTCAGGGTCTGTTGCCAGGTATACTTCTTTCGACCGCCTCACCAGTTCCTTTAATTCTTTAACAACAATTCTTTTCTCATTGGGAACACGGTAGCGCGGGGTGAAATTATTTTCCACATCCACTGAGAGATCTGATCGAAGCAGGTCACGTACGTGTCCTACCGAAGCACGGACTGTATATTCTTTTCCCAGAAATCTGCCGACGGTTTTAGCTTTGGCAGGAGATTCTACAATCACCAGCTTTCCATTTCTGGCAGGTTCCTTCTTATTGTTTTTGGGTTGGACCACTGGGACAGGAAGACCATCATGCTCTGGTGTGCGCCCCATCTTAAACATGGTGGTTCCACATTCAGGGCATTTTCCTTTGGTCGCAGGCGTACCATTACTGTTATATACAGGCGTTGGATTCTCCATCTGCCTGTGCGTTTTGCATTTAAGACAATAAGCTTCCACTACATATCCTCCTAGAGGTATCGTTCCTGGTGCTTGAGTTTGACATCAGCTACCACTTCACGAATTCGCTGTGCCTCTGAGCGAGGACATATTAACAACGCATCCGGTGTATCAATAACCACCAAATCCTTAACACCCAGAACAGAAATCAGTTTTTTAGGATCATCTTCATAAACAATGCAGCCTTGTGTATCAAGGGTGCTGTTTGTGTTTGCGAGCATGATATTACCATATTCATCAGTATTTATGACTTCAGAGAGTGAATCCCAACTACCAACATCATTCCAACCTAAGTCTTTTAAAGGGATGACCGTCACATTTTCCGCATGTTCCATAATGCCATAGTCTACAGTCTGCGGTTTGATATCTTTCCAGATTTCATCAAAAGGTGCATCATCACCTGATTCATCCCACCTATGGTTTATCTTCTGCAGGAAGTCGAATAATTCAGGCATCTGCTTTTGGAATTCATCAAGGATTTTATCCACACGCCAAAAAAACATTCCCCCATTCCATAAATATTCACCTGATTTGAGGTATTGAACAGCCGTGTCATAATCAGGTTTTTCGACAAAACGGATAACCCGATTTGCAACTAAATCTTGTGCAGATGGAACTACTTCCCCCTTTTGAATATATCCATATCCAGTCGAGGGTTGATTGGGAACCATTCCCAATGTGACAAGAAATCCTTCCTGAGCAAGTTGGTATGCCTGACTTAATGCAGCATGGAAGAGTTTGATATTTTGAATTATGTGATCTGCGGTTAATACAGCCATAACCGCTTCCGGGTTTTGTCTGAAGAGTCTTATAGCTGCCAATCCAATTACTGCAGCAGTTCCTTTCGGTTCAGGTTCCAGTAAATACTGATCTTTCTTCAATTGAGGTGCTGTGGGAGACAGCTTGTCGAACTGATCTTGGGTTGTGACAACACAGATATTTTGGTCTTGAAATAATCCATGTAACCGATTTACTGCTATTTGGAAGAGAGTTTGCTCTCCAAAAATTTTCAGCATTTGCTTTGGTTGTTTTTTTCGGGAGAGCGGCCACAAGCGTGTTCCACCTCCACCCGCCATAATTACTGCATAATAGTCTTTCATTGTAACCTCAGATCTGGTAATTCGCCTTATCTTCCATTACAGCCTGATAAGCTGAACCATTTACCTGGCGAACCATACCCTTTAGTTCGAGCATTGTCAATCCTGCTGAAATTTTCTCAATTGCCAAACCCGATTGTGCCTTGATTTCATCGATTTGCATTGGTTCAAGCTGGATGATCTTTAATAAGGTGCTTTCCACTTCATCTGCGGGAAGCATCAGAGATGCCTGTTTATACTGCTCCACATGATGAATATCCATCATGTCTAGTATATCTGCAGGGTCCAGTAATGGTGATGCGCCCTGTTGTATCAATCTATTTGTGCCTTTGCTTTGTGGAGAATATATTCCGCCTGGTACAGCAAAAACATCTTTTCCCTGTTCAGCAGCAAAAGTAGCAGTGATGAGTGCACCGCTTGTCTCTCCGGCTTCAACAACCACTACAGCAGCAGATAAACCCGAAATAAGTCTGTTCCTTGGGGGGAAATTGACAGCATCCGGAGGTGTTCCAGGTGGATAGTCGCTGATGATCGCGCCATTTCCCAGTATCTTCTCTGCAAGCTGGCGGTGTTCAGGAGGATATATCTGATCTACACCACAGCCCAGAACAGCTATCGTCCTTCCTCCATTTTGGAGTGCAGTATGATGCGCAGTCCCATCAACGCCACGGGCTAAACCACTGATGACTGTAATACCCTGGCGAGCCAGATAAGCTGCCACTTGTTCTGTCACCTGCCTTCCGTAAGATGTTACCCGGCGGGTGCCAACAATGGCTACTGACCAGTGGTCTTCAACCTGTAAATCTCCACGGATATAAAGTACAGGTGGGGGATGAGGTATGTTTTTCAATCGGGCTGGATAGGATTCGTCATCCCAAGATAACACCTGGATGCCTTCTGATGAAATCTTTTCATAATAAGCGTTCAGATCCTGACCGTTACGTACCTGCAGAATGCTCTCGATCGTTTTCTGATTTAATCCAGCTGATTGGAAATCAGTAACATGCGCATTCCAGGCAGCTTCGATAGACCCAAAATAATCCAGGAGTGCTTGAAGCCTGACTGGACCTATCCCCCTGACCAGGTTAAAGCCAATCCAATATAACTTCTTATCCATTGCTATGAATTATAGCCATTCCTGCGGGCAGACCGTCATCCTTTTTTGTTCCATATCAATTGAAAGGATAACTGAAGGAATTGCCGGGAAAAGTGTTTCGTGACCATCGTCTGCGATAACAACATATACATCATTTGCCCCGGTAAATATGACTTCGTTTAGTACACCGATGTTAGCCCCCTTTTCATCTTGCACAGTCAGTCCAATGAGCTGGTATTTATAATACTCACCTTCAGCGAGTGGTGGTAGGTTCTCTGCTGAAACATAAATTTCCTTATTTCGAAATAGACCGGCTTCTTCTGGTGATTCAATACCAGTAAATTTAATAATTTTAAATGCATCTGCATCCCGGCTGGTGTCTATCTTAAATGGTTGATGGGTCATCCCTACAAAAACCATTTTCCCTGATTCAAAGTGCTCATCCGATTCCGAATAGGGTTGAAGAAGCATTTCACCAGATACACCATGCGGTCGGCGAATCTTTCCTACCAGAATGAAGACAGACTCGCCCTTATCGGGCGAGACTGTGTCGCTTTTCTTTCTGATTGCTCGCGTATTTCGAACTGGGCTCATTTGGGTTCCATTACATCCAAATTTGCCTGCAGCCCTTCAGATGCGGCTGCAACCCGAAGTAATACCCGCATTGCATTGGCTACTTTTCCACCTTTTCCGATCACTCTGCCCATGTCTTCTTTGGCTACTTTTAATTCCAGTTGAAGTTTGGAACCGGAATTTCGTGCAAATACTTCCACCTCATCCGGTTGATCGACTAAAGATTTGGCAATATACCCTACCAACTCTTTAAGTGAATTGCCTTTGCCTGCATATTGATTAGTCATGGTAAATTATCGGTCAATTCTGGTTTTGGGGCTGACAACGCGTTTTGCATTGGCAGCTTCAGCTTCTGCAAGCAATGCAGTCATATCTTCGCCCTTTTTAAGGCGGGCAAACCGATCCAGCAGTCCGATGGTTGTAAAAATCTTTACAACGGAATCACTGGGTTGAGCTCCCTTGGACATCCAGTCATATACTCTGTCTTCTTTTACCTGGATGGTTGAAGGATTGGTGCGGGGATTGTAGAATCCCAGAATTTCAAGGAAGCGACCATCGCGTGGTGATTCCTTATCTGCAGCAATAATACGATAGCTGGGTTGACCACGTAAACCTACACGGCGTAAACGAATACGAACCATTGATTACTTTCTCCTAGTTAGTTATCTAAATCATTTTAACTGTCTTGTCAGAATTTCAGTGAGGGCGTTGAAGGGACGCTTCCGAAAAACTTCCCAAGACAGATTTTAGCCAAACAATCGGGGCATACCTCTGCCACCGGTTTTTTGCATCGTTTTAATTAACTTTTGCGCTTCGCGGAATTGTTTTAGCATCCGGTTAACTTGTTCCACACTGGTACCCGATCCTGCCGCAATTCTACGTCTTCTTGAAGCATTTAGTATATCAGGATGACGTTTTTCCGCAAGGGTCATTGAACTGATAATTGCTTCAGTCAATTTTAACTGGTTTTCAGCATCTTGGGGAGATACAGAACGTGCTGCCGAACCTAAATTTCCTGGTAACATCTCTAATAACTGTGAAAATGGCCCCATTTTCCGCATTTGCTTCAATTGTTCAGCAAAATCTTCCAGGGTTAGACCACCTGACGCCAGTTTTTCTGCTTGTTTTTTTGCTGCGTTTTGATCGAAAGCGGCTTCTGCCTTTTCAATTAATCCAATTACATCCCCCATTCCCAAAATACGGGATGCCAGCCTTTGGGGGATATAAGCTTCAATCGCATCAAGATTCTCCCCGGTACTGAGGAATTTAATGGGGACCCCGGTGACAGAGCGGATCGAGATGGCCGCCCCACCTCGTGCATCGCCATCCATTTTGGTCATAATCAAACCAGTAAGCGAGACTGAATCACGGAACCCTTCAGCTACATGTAACGCTTCCTGACCAATCATCGAATCAACAACCAGTAGTGTCTCAACTGGCTCGATTTTCTTTCTGATGGATGTTAATTCATCCATTAATTCATTGTCTAACTGTGATCTACCTGCCGTATCAATAACGAGTACTGTTGCACCTGATTTCTGGGCAGATTTGAGTGATTGCTCAACCAATTGGGGAGGTTTAATGCCTGCCTGGGCATATACCGGTACACCAACTTTTTCACCCAGTATTTGTAGCTGGGTAACCGCTGCAGGTCGGTATGGATCCGCGGCAACCAATTCAACCCGTTCACCCTGACTGCGCAAATACCTTGCCAATTTACCCGCCATCGTCGTTTTACCAGATCCCTGCAAACCACATAACATGATTACCCTTGGTTTCTCACCAACCAGGTTTAACCTGCCGGGTTCTCCCAGTGTATTCACTAATTCTTCGTGCACGATTTTAATAACTTGTTGCGCGGGATTTAATGCCTGTGAGACTTCCGTTCCGATGGCTCTTACTCTCACCCGGTTTATAAAATCTTTTACAACTGAATAATGAACATCCGCCTCGAGCAAGGCAAGGCGGACTTCACGGAGCGCAGCATCTACATCTGCCTCCGAGAGCTTTCCTCGTTTCCGTAGTTGAGCAAATACTGAATTTAATCTGGATGTTAAATTTTCAAACATGGATCACCCTCAAGCCAAGGGATTTTATTCGTTATAGAATGATTTGTCAAACAGGAAACCGATTATCGAATTTTTTCCAAAACTTTTTGAATAACTGCATCAACAGTATTCTCATCTATAGATCCACCTATCCTGGCTAATACTTTTTGTTTGATGATTGGGAATAATTTCAATAGATTTTCTTGATTAAAAATCGGGTTATTAAAATCTTCTGTAGTAATTTCCATACCGTATAAGGCTGCTTTTTCTTTAGCCAGGTCTGTCAGAATGGTCTGTTCAGTCACATTAATCTTTTTTTGACCATCTTTGTACATTCTTTCAATATCTTCATCTGTGAATATTGTTTTCCCCAAAGCGGTGTCCTTTCCAGCAATATTTCTCGTGAGCCCGGCATAGCGAAAAATGTTATGGGATGGTTGTGATGAAATAGTTGACTGTTCACCCTGAGCTTGTGTGATTCGGATTCCCAGTCTGAAAGCTTTTTCCCTTGCCAGTTCCGTCACGATGACTCCATCACCAGTGATTATCTCAGAAACACCCTGCCGGGAAATTTCAATTACATCAGCCTCGGTATAAATAGTCGGAACGGTTTCTTGTTTTTTTGGGGTGTAGTCAAATGCTGGAATTTTTTTATCAACCGGCAGAATCAAAGTATCTCTACCATCTTTTGCCAATTTCGGTAACAATTGATGATCCCGCAAAAAGTCCTGTGCCGAAGGCGTGAAACGGGTCGCCTGTGGAAAAATAGGCAGATCAGATTTTCCGTTCTGCCATAGCTCACGTAATTCAGCTTCGGATATGATCAATACCATGAAAAATGATTATTTCTCAGGAACGCCCTGGATGGACTCGATTGCAGCGACTGCGGCATTTCTCGCCTGTAAAATTTCCGCTTCAGAACCCGATAACCACATACGCCCAAAACGACCCACCGAAGAGAAATGGATTACTTTTATTGATGCACCTTTTTCTGCTTCATTCACAGCATAATTAATATAGGCAGCTGGAGCACATTCCAACACCAGCATTGTTTCTCCAGGAACGAGCAACGACCCTCGCCGGAAACGATTAATAAGCTGTGATTGATATGGATCGATATTGGTGATGACCTGGGTGGATGCAATGATCGGTTTGATTCTTTGCTCTACTTTTAAATTCAATCGATCCAGAACAATTCTACCTGCCTCTAGTACTTCAGCCTGCGAGTGGGAATGAACTTCAAACATTCCGAATTCCCGTTCTACAATCTGGGCGCCAGGTTTTGCTTCAGTTGATTTCACTGCAATATCAACAAGCCTGAAGACCTCATTTCCAGGAGCAACTTCCACATACAAAGCAGCCATACCCTCAGTTGGAAGGTCTCCCTGAGTGATTGTGCCAATGAAAGCCGCATACTGAGGTTGCATTCGATCCAGGTAGGTATAACAACGCAAAGAGAACTGATCACCCATTGTCTAATTCCTCATCGTAAACTATTTCTGCCAGATATTCAAAATTTTTCATCCCTTGTTTGCAGCCGGTGGAATTTTGTAATTCAAATCCCACCAGCCGCAGTATCAGAACGGAGGCAGGGATTTATTTTACTGTAGTTCTTCCACCAATTTGCCCCTTTGTATTCTGAGGCAGGATTTTCTCAACATCCATATGCGGTCTTGGGATGACATGGACAGAAACCAGTTCGCCTACTCTTTTTGCTGCAGCTGCTCCAGCATCCGTAGCTGCTTTAACTGCACCAACATCACCGCGAACCATGACGGTCACATATCCACCGCCAACATATTCCGAGCCAATCAAGCTCACATTCGCTGCTTTAACCATCGCATCGGCAGCTTCTACGGCTCCGATCAAGCCCTTCGTCTCTACCATTCCTAAAGCGATTAATGAAACATCAACTGCCATTGCATCCTCCATTTTGTAATTGATTCATTTTATGAACGTCCCAGTTGGTCTAAAACCCTGCGGACGATTTCATCCACATCCACATCACTAACGTTGTTACTTGAATCGGTATATTCTTCGTGTAAAGCTTCTTCAGGTGGTTTCCGGATTTGATATGCCAGGCGTTTAACGCTGAATAGATGCTTCACTGTGATATTATCACCCGTTATAGCCCCGCCAATTCCCCCCGGACCTAAAGTCATGCTGGGCGCAACTCCGGTCGTCATACCTACTCCACCCAGTGTGCTCATAGTATTGACTACAATTCGATGAACTGGTTTTTCCAGTCCAAACGCCATGATCACCTTTTCATCTCTTGCGTGGATGGAAAGCGAATGTCCATCTCCACCAAATTTGATTAGCTCTATACAACGCTCACATCCCTTTTCCCAACCATTGACTTCATACCATCCAAGCACTGTGGTTAATTTTTCTCGGGAAAGCGGTTCATCCCTTCCAACTTTTTCTAACTTAGCCACCAAAATACGGGTTCCTGCAGGGATGGAAAAACCTGCCAAATCTGCAAGTACACGAGCAGATTTACCTACTGTTTTCTGATTGATTCCGCCGCTGGCATCAAAAAGTAATTTCCGTAAAGATTCTGCCTGTTGTTCATTAACAAAATAGGCACCTTCCAGAGTCATCAACTTCTGTAATTCAGCAGCAATTGGTTGATCAGCTACAACAGCCTGTTCAGTTGCGCAGATGACAGAATAATCAAAAGCTTTACTGGCAACAATATACTTTGCTGCTTGTGCCAAATCTGCAGATTTATCCACATAACAAGGCACATTTCCCGGACCCACGCCGAATGCAGGTTTTCCAACAGAATGTGCTGCCTTCACCATGGCACTTCCACCGGTAGCCAGGATAAGGGAGCTGTAATGATGTTTCATGAGTTCTGAGGTACCGGGTAGAGATACGTGGGTCAGGCATTGGATTAACCCTGATGGCGCCCCGGCTTTAATGGCAGCATCTGCGAGAATCCGTATTGCTTCACTCGTACATCGAACCGCAGTTGGATGGGGAGCAATCACAATTCCGTTTCTTGCTTTTACAGCAATGATGGTCTTAAACATCGCCGTTGAGGTTGGGTTGGTGGATGGCACCAATCCGGCAATTACACCCATCGGCCAGGCAATCTCATAGATTTTTCGTTCTACATCCTGCCGGATAACACCAACAGTCTTCTCATCTTTGATGTGATCCCACAATACTCGGGTTGCTAGAAGGTTTTTCAGTTTTTTATGGTTCGGTACACCATAGCCGGTTTCTTCACTTGCCAGTTTTCCCAGAGACTCAGCAGCATTTGCACCTGCCTCAACCATGGCTGCACATACCCGGTCAACATCCTCCTGGGTTGCATGCTGCCAGGCAAGTTGCGCCTGATGCGCCTGTATTACAGCACTTCTGGCTTCTTGAATTGAAATCAAGTCTTCATCAAAATCCGGCATAAGCTCTCCTAATAGAGCAAAGGTCTGGCTGCAACTTCGAGTATCATATCCTGGAAGGCGATTGCGGCAGCCTGACACGCAGATTGTTCACCCGTTAATACCACACCCATGTAATTCGTCTCTGAAGGGGGTGGAGTGTACGAGACAACATTCACATCAGCAGCTTTTAATGCTGCATCCATTCCCATTATACCTTCCAAAGGCGGGGCAATCAGGTATGCAATAGGATCCCCGATGGGAATATGGCAAATTTTAGATAGGTAAGAACCTGTTCTGGAAACTACATGGGGAAAGAAAGCAATCGAGTTTTCTTCATTTGCAGAATACCACAATGCGTAGTTTTCGAGATACTGAACCGCAGCATTTAAACCAGATTTCACCTCAGAGGGATCGGGTCCGGCAATCATCGCAATGATTTCTCCAGACAACAATCCGGATGAATGTCTTGCCCCTGCGTAAAAGGAGTGGGCGTATACAACTTCAACATCAGCCATTTTGGTGGCTTCATCTATTGACACGTACAGCGCATCGTCATTATCCGCAGTAATTATTCCCAGAGAATGTTGACTCTCTTTTAGGTTAAGCTCAAGAGCTAACCCGGTAGCTACTTTGGGAATCACCCTGACTGCAAGTGCTTTTGCATAGATTGGAGATAAGATTCCCATCAATTTTGTCCTTCTGCTAGCTTCAACCGAACGCCAGCTGCTTTGTGTAAAATCATTTTCTGTGCTAGTTGAACAGCGTAAGCACCTGCCTCAAGAGGGTTTGTACCTCCATTAAACACATTACAAATCACATCCCTGTCTGCATCGGAATGGCCTGATTGAGGTCGGTATCCCATATACACGCTCATCGAATCTGCACGTCCTAACCCTGGTCTTTCACCAATGAGCAGCATTAAAACATCAGGTTCAATGAGGTCGCCAATATCATTCATAACCCCCACACGACAATATTGAACAAAGAAGGGAGTTCCCATACTCAAACCGGTAGCCTGGCATCCCTGTTGGATGACAGGCATGATCTGATCCAGATTTGATTCAATTGCTTGTGCGCTTAATCCATCTCCCACCACTACCTGTATATTGGGTTTTGCTATACAACGTTGCTTGATAATGTTTTTTGCTTCCTCATTCAATTGCCTGCCCAGGTCAGGGCGTAGAAGATACTGCTGTTTTCCCTCTGATATGCGGGTCTGTACTTTGAATAAGCCCATCCTCGCCAGCAGTCCTTCATCCACATCACGATACAAGGTGTCTTGTGTAATCGCCTGGTCTGCTTGAAAAATAAGCCAGTGTTTTGTGCGGTATCGGGGTCCTGCCCTGCCATATCCAATGCGGGCAGGGGTTGCTTCCATTAATGCTTGCAAACCTTCAGGATCCTCAGGATGGTCCACAGCTGGTTGTTTCCTGATTTCAAGCTGGGTCGGATCGGGCAGATCCACCCCCCACGTTGTTAGCGGCAATGCGCCTGTATTACTGGTCTGGTGCGGAAAATTCTCCTCCCCCATGAATCTGGTTTGGGGAACAGAATTTTGACCGGCATCGGTTTTCTGGATGGCAGTCAACTCAGCGACAATTGCATCAACGATTCTTTCTATCTGATACTCATCCATCTCAGTCTCACCGCTTCAAGAAGATCGACGGATCTCCCGCCTTTTCTGTCAGGTACCCATCTTTCATCAATCCCAAATCTTCCATCCATTTCTCAAACTCTGGAGCTGGTTTCAATCCAAACAACTGTCTGAGTGTGGCGGTATCATGAAAAGAAGTGGATTGATACGAAAGCATGGTGTCATCTGCCATCGGCACACCCATGAAGTAATTGCATCCAGCCGCAGTCAGCATCACAGCCAGGGCTTCCACCCCATTTTGATCAATTTTTGCGTGATTGGTGTAACAAGCATCACATCCCATAGAGATTCCGGTCAGCTTTCCCATAAAGTGGTCTTCCAGACCGGCTCGTTGAATTTGGCGGGCGTCATACAGATACTCCGGACCAATAAAACCAACTACTGTATTAACCTGAAATGGTGAATAGCGCCTGGCTAATCCATAATTACGCGCTTCCAGTGTAAGCTGATCCCAGCCATTGTGCGCATTGGCTGAAAGCGCTGAGCCCTGTCCGGTTTCGAAATACATAAAATCTGGTCCGGTAGGATAACAATGTTTTTTCGCCAGTTCATAAGCTTCATCGAGCATCCCAACCGAAATGCCAAAGGATTCATTCCCCTTCTGGCTGCCGCAAATAGATTGAAAGACGAGCCCAACCGGGCTACCATTTTTCAGGCAGCGCATTTGCGTTGTCACATGAGCAAGAACGCAATTCTGGGTGGGTATTTCCCAGGTTTTAATGATGTCGTAGGTCATTTCCAACAGTCGAGAAACCGAAGAATAGCTATCGTCGACTGGGTTGATTCCGATGACAGAATCGCCGCTTCCATAGCTTAATCCTTCGTAAATGGAAGCTCGTACTCCCTCAGGGGAATCTGTTGGATCGTTGGGTTGCAGCCGGCTGGAGAGCGTTCCGGGGATGCCTATACTGTTTACACAATGTTTCACCACCCTGATCTTCTTCGCTGCATAGATGAGATCCATATTTGACATCAGCTTGGTTACCGCGGCGATCATTTCTGATGTCAGTCCATCAGAAATTCTTCGGATCTCTTCGGGGGCGGTGGTATCCCGTAATATCCATTCCCTTAATTCACCAACGGTCCATGATTTGATTTCCTCATACACCTGTTGATTGGTTGCATCAAATATGACTCGGGTGACTTCATCTTGTTCGTATGGAATCGCTGGATTTTCATACAGAACCCACAGAGGCACCTCTGCCAGAACCAACTTGGCAGCTGCCCGTTCTGCGGTTGTCAAGGCAGCAACACCGGCCAGCTGATCGCCAGATTTCTCTTCATTCGCCTTCCCCATCAGCGTGCGGATGTCTGCGAATTCATACGGTTTTCCAAACAGCGTTGTCTTTAGGTGCATAGATTTCCTGTTTCAGGCATGTTGGTAAAAGACGAGCGTCTTCACAGTTAATGGTACCACTCTGCCATCCATTAATGGAGATCCAATATCGAGATAATCTCCTTCTTCCAATCCTACCTGGTCTATAACCAATAGCGGACGGGTTTTCAACATTGTTCGTAAAGTTTGTCCTAAGGATTGAGCGTAATCTTTCTGAATGATCACAATTAAAGGTTGGTTCGATGTGCTCTGGTCACAAAACATGCGCAAGCCTTCAGCCAGTTTAACAAGTTCCTGGTAATCCAGAGTTCGATCAATATCGAGCGCAACCGCAAAAGTATCTTCCTCCACATGAATATCCCATCGATTGAGCGCGCTCTGAATTAGCCCGGGTAATTCATTAGATTGAGGTAATCCATCAAGTATCGGACGGACAACCGGTACATTGCGTAATGGCAGTATGCCTTTTTCCGCCCATATGGTTGAACCGGATAATGTAATCAATTGAGACGCGGCTCCCATTACCGTAGCCCGCATGGTTTCTGGTGGTTGTAGTATCATGTATTGATCAAGAATACCCGAATCTCGTAATCTGCGGGCAAAAAGGGGTCCAATATCACTATAGATCGATAACTCATGCAATGTGGATGCCGGTAAATTATCAAAATAACAGCGTCCGATTCCACCTGAAAGCATCACGAGCTTGTTTCTACTCGCGTTCACCATGGGTTCAGTCAGATAAAGTCTATCTGCAAGTGGAGAACGGCTTCCTTCTATTAACTCGACTGTCAGGTGGCACATGACATCACAAATCTGGATCAATCTATCAATGTCCGCGTATTCACCTTGAGTCAGAGTGACTCCTGCATGCTGGCAAATAACCAGACCGGATTTGGTAATATTCTTTACCATTCCGGTTACTCCATCTAACTCAATAATTCTGCCACCATAATTCATTGCGGCGGCGGCGGTAAGCTTTCCTTGTTTGAACACGGCACTATTTGCCGACCCACCACCGATATCCACATTGATGACGGTATTAAAATGTTGACGTGAATATTCTGCTGCACCTGAACCTCTTCCTGCTGCAGCACTCTCCACATTTGGACCAGCAACGGTAACAACAAAATCGCCTGCCCAGTTGGCAGCTGCCTTTAAGATTTCATCTGCGTTCTTTTTTTTAGCTGTTTCCCCGGTGATAATGGCTGCTCCGGTTTCCACTTGCGAGGGCAACACCCCGGCAATTTTATATTGCACTTGGATGAAATCGATCAGCCGTTTTACATCTATGGTTTCTTCATTAAGCAACGGTGTAAAAACAATATCACTTTGATATAAAACCTTACGATCGGTGATGTTAATTCGAGGAATCTGCCCTGGACGGGCAACATCCATCAATGCCAGGCTGCTGAATACCAGCTGGGTGGTGGTGGTTCCGATATCAATTCCTACACTCAATAGATTGCGCGGTTGATCCAATTGTTTACCTTTGATGTAACAATCCTATGATCTGGGTTCAAGTACAAGTTTTGCAGCCTGGTTATCTTCCACCTGCTGTCGGCTAAACAACATGGGATGATACCTCCCATGAAGGTAATCCTCGATAAAATCATCGTAATGCTTACTTCCCACCTGCCCAGATTGACCCACTGGGGTAATACAAACAGATTTGGTCAAATCGCTCATATCCATAATAAAGCGAACGGATGGCGACCAGAGTTTGTTTTCATATGGATTATCGGGTGAAAGAGCACTTTGTAATGGTGTATCAGTATCCCCTCCGATCGGATATGGTCCACGGTTGAAAACCTTATCGAAGGGTTTTTGTGAGCCGATGGCATGCCCAAAAGTCAGCTGGTGCAGACTTCCCCACTTCCAGTCAACCACATCCAATCCTAAACGGCTTTTCAGGTATTCCACTGTTTGGGTAAGGCTGATCGTCAGGAGGTTTTGCTTTCCCCCGGCATTTTCGACCCACCAGGAATCCTCATTTTTTAACATCCGAATCAGGCTGACTGTATCATGACCAAAATATTCATGATCCGTCAGCAGAATGGGGTTGAATGCAATCCCCAGAACCTGATTGGTAAACTCTTTGCCCAGTGCCGGTTCAAGTAAATTTCGGATGATGGTATATCGGAATACTTCATAAATGGCGCCTTCAATGCTCTCAACGCTCAGAGTTCCATCCCAATGTCGTAACATTTCGATGATTGCCCGGAGCGTTGGATCATCTGGCATAAACCCATCCAGTGTTTGGATTAATTCAAGCGCAGAAAGGCATTTAACATCCATCTGCATACGGTTGAAGTCATTTATGCTTAATTGGGTTGATGACTCAATCATCTCTGAAAGCCTTTGAGCCCGGTAACCGTTCATCCAAACATCCCCGAGTTGATATGGATAATCATCCGGGATGATTTTATGATTGCAGGTCAATACATAACCTTGTTCAGGGTTAAACGCATGCGGCATTTCTTTGAATGGAACCAGACCTTTCCAATCATAGTCTGCATCCCATCCAGGCACCGGGAATCTGCCATCGCCCTTTCCACGTATCGGATGTGCGCCAGTTACCCAGTAACCAATATTTCCATCCACATCAGCATAACCAATATTTAACTGCGTGGTATCAACTAATTGCATGGATTCTACGAACTGGTCCCAATTCGTGGCATGATTTAATATATGCCAGGCTTTTAATCCTTTCGTTGGCTGTAATGCCATCGACTGAACTGCAATTTTTTGTTCCGGATAGCCAACAACATCTGATATTACGGGACCATGGCGGGTGTAAACTATTTTTTCAATATGCTCTTTGGAATTCTTAATTTTTATAATTTCAGTGACTTCTTTAGCATCCTCCCATCCCGAAGGTATCTGATAGCGAATGGAGTTATCTTCGAATTTCTCAATAAAGAGATCTTCACAATCAGTGAAAGCCAGGGTGATACCCCATGAGATTTTTTCATTATGACCGACAAGAACATAAGGAATTCCCGGCATGGTAACACCGGTAACATTCAAGTCTCCACCCACCAGATGTGCTTCATACCAGATGGTGGGCAGGGTAAGGACAAGGTGCATATCATTACAGAGATATGGTTTGCCTGTGCTGGATTTTTCGCCTGAAATCACCCAGCAATTGCTTCCCTGACCGCGGCTTGCCAGGGGATTATTCACTCCTGAAAATGCCCCGCTGCTGTTCAACCGGTTAAATTCGATACCCTTGGGAAGGATGGTAGGATTTTCCACCGGGTAATGTGGCTCCCACTCAGCAGCTTTCTCTGCCCCGACTTCGGCGATCAGTTTTGCCCTGACAATCTCGCTGTACCAGGCGTGTGATAGTTGCCAGAACATCAACCGGGAAAAAGCCATGCTGTCTTCAATTTGCCAGGGTTCAGGTTGAAATCCAAGCAGTGTAAATTCCACCGGATTTTTTCTTCCCGGTTGTGTCAGAAAAGCGTTTACGCCAGCTTTATATGCATCGATCGCTGTACGGGTAGTTTCATCCAGGTTTTTATAATCATCCCGGCCAAGTCGATCCCATCCAAAAGTTCTGGCTGCACGGTCTGTATCCAGAGCCATAGGTCCAAATAATTCACTTAGTCTCCCGCGGGCTGTCCGGCGGTTTAACTCCATTTGCCATAACCGATCCTGAGCGTGGATAAACCCCTGTGCAAATAATGTGTCGGTTAATGATTTTGCATAGATATGAGGTACACCCCATTGATCACGAATAATTTCTACAGGTTGATCTAATCCGCTGATCGAAATCTTTCCTTGAATCTTTGGCAGACTTCCCTTGCTGATTAATTGGATGCCTGATTTAAGTATTGGAGCAACGATATCTGAAAGTGAAGTCAACGCAGCCTCCCGCATGAATAGAGGATGAGGTAAAGTAAAAAATGCTGAACACCTTAATTATACAGCCGGGAAAAATCATCCACCCGGTAAACATAAGCCAATTCAACTATAAATACCCGTATCTATTGGAGCAAAATTGGGTTATTTGTTTATATCAACTTACTGTGGATATTTTACAAGGAGAAACAATGCCTAAAGTAGCGATTGTGACAGATAGTACGGTAAACCTGCCAGAGAATTATGAAAAAGAATACGATATCATAGTGGCGCCTCAGCTGGTAATCTGGGATGGCGTAACTTATCAGGATGGTATAGATATCCATACCGATGAATTCTATAAACGGCTCAAGAACAGCAATTCCAACCCGACAACCTCACAGGTGAGCATAGTATCATTCAAGGAAATATTTAAAAACCTGTTGGATCAGGGCAAAGAAATATTATGTATTACGATTTCCTCCAAGTTATCTGGAACGATGAATTCAGCTATCCAGGCAAAAGAAGCTTTTCCGGGTGCATCCATCGAATTAATTGACTCAACTATGGTATCCATGGCGCTGGGATTTCAGGTATTGCAAGCTGCCAGGGCGGCTCAAAACGGAGCTTCTCTATATGAATGTAAATCCGTGGTTGAAAGAGCCATTCCGAATACGGGAGCTTTCTTTGTCGTTGAAACCTTGGAATACCTGCACCGAGGTGGACGAATTGGCAACGCAGCCAGATTCGTGGGAACAGCACTTAACCTCAAGCCAATCTTAAACTTGCAAAATGGCGGGGTAGAGTCTGCTGCCAAGGTTCGAACATATAAAAAAGCTGTTGAGAAAATGTTTAACCTGCTGGATAAAGAACTCACCCATTCCCGCCAGAACAGATTATGTGTTCTCCATGCTGCCGCGGTTGCTGAAGCAGAAGAAGTGCTTCAGGTAGTAAAGACCCGCTTCTCTCCCGTTGAACTGATGACCACAGAAGTTAGCCCGGTTATCGGCACCCATACCGGACCCGGTACGATCGGTGTGGCTTTTATGCGTGATATGTAGTAATTAATTTTCGAATTGAGAACCTGACAAATATTGGTCAGGTTTTTTTTATTTATTCGTCCCAACTACCCACAACCATGCCATGTCAGCTATACTTAATGTTAATATCCATCCAAGAGGAGGAAACATGACGAAATACGAACAGCTGGGCATTATGACACCTCAAATCTATCTTCCCCGGCAGGGGATTGATCTAAAAAAGTGGGCAGTCATCGCCTGTGACCAGTTTACATCTCAGCCTGAATACTGGAAACAGGTGGAAAATTTGGTCGGTGATGCTCCATCCACGTACCACCTGATTCTGCCTGAAGTATTTCTGGGAAAACCCGAAGAACAGAAGAGGTTGCAGACCATCAATAAGAATATGCAAAATTATTTGGAGGATGGTATTTTGCAGCCTTTTGATGGAATGGTCTATGTGGAAAGATCTGCTGGCGGTAAGATGCGCAAAGGACTAGTTCTTTGTTTGGATCTGGAACAATATGATTACAACAAGGGATCCACCAGCCTGATCCGTGCCACAGAAGGAACAATCATAGATCGGTTACCTCCCCGCATTCGTATTCGTGAAAATGCCCTCCTTGAATTACCTCACATCCTGGTTCTAATAGACGATCCTCAAATGAGCGTGATTGAACCATTGGCTTCCAGAAAAGCGGAAATGAAATCACTTTATCAAACTGACTTAATGCTGGGCAGTGGTCATATCGAAGGATGGCTTCTGGATAAACCAGAACTGGAGAGCATTGTCATTCAAGCATTACAGACACTGGCTGATCCAGCCAAGTTTAAAGCAAAATATCAATTGCAGGATGATTATCCGACCCTTCTCTTTGCTATGGGAGATGGCAATCACTCTCTGGCGACAGCCAAGGCAATCTGGGAGAAACTCAAGCCCTCTGTAGGAATGGATCACCCTGCCAGATATGCGCTGGTAGAAATTGAAAATGTTCATGATCAAGGCTTGGATTTCGAACCAATTCACCGTGTTTTGTTTAATTGCCAGTGTAATGTTGTCGAACTGCTGGAAACATTTTTCGGTTCCACCTGTAAGATTGTTCCGGTTCCTTCAGAGCAAGAGATGATAGAAAGGGTGAATAAATCGACTACTGAAAATCAGAGAATCGGGTTGATATCAGCAGTGAAATATCAGGTTCTTCAATTGGAAAAACCAGCGCTGAACCTGCCCGCAGGTAATATTCAGGCTTTCCTTGATCAGTTGATGGGTCAAAAATTAGCTGAATCTATCGATTATGTACATGGAGAGGATGTTGTGAGAGAGCTGGGCAGTCAGGCAAATAATATGGGTTTCCTGCTTCCCGGTATGGACAAAAATGATCTGTTCAAAACAGTGATACTGGATGGCGCTTTGCCTCGTAAAACCTTCTCTATGGGAGAAGCAACCGAGAAAAGATTTTATATGGAAAGCCGGCGGATCCGCTAAAAAATAAGAGGTTCGTTCAGAACCTCTCATTTTTATGATTTTCGTAGTCCGAGCCCCATATACACCAGAATTCCCAGACCACAGATCACCACCAAAATCAACCCGATAGTCTGTACGGAACTGGAAAATGGTTTAACACGATTACCCGGTTCTGCTGTTTCCAGAGGCTGGTCAGTTATAGCCAGGGTAGGCAATATTTTAACGCGCGGAGTGAATGTAGGAACCGGTGTAATTGTTGCTGTCGGTTCTTCCGCTGCAGTTGCTGCTCCATCAGAAGGTGTTCCGGTGGAAATCACCTCCCCCGCCTTACGGATTATCAATTTCTGCTCCGGGTAGATCAATGTGGAATCTTCTGGTATCCCATTCAATAGGCGGATCTCAGCCACCTTCACGCCGTAAGCAAGTGCGATCTGCACCAGCGACTGACCATAGTCCACAATATGGGTAATAGAGCCATCTGCCGCTGGTTCTGCAATCTTGACCTTGTTGATATATTGCGATACCTCTTCAGTCGAAATGATACTGCTCGTATCTTCCTGCCCCGGGACAATCACTGCAGTCGGCTTGTTTGGAGATGGTTGCCCAGATACCATGCATACATCCAAAACAAAAACGTATTGTCCATTCCCTTTTGATGCCACTCCCGCGCCTACATCCGTATATCCATTTCCCCAATAATCAAGCATCACTGCCTGGTGGATGTAATCCGCCCAGGCTGTATAAACAGCAAATTCAACACTCGGACCGCTCGCCCAGGCTTCGTCGCAATGAATGGATGCGCCGTTACCGTATCCGGTCCACAAAACACGGATCGTCTCATCGGATCCGCCTTCACCTGTATGACCCCCCTGACCCGTTTCAACGATCCAGTCCGCGTGAGCCTGTGCTGCCGCCATCACCTGGGATTGTGCATCCAACGCATATAATCCTTGCGAAAGGCGGTAGCTGTTCACCGCGCTGATCAAGTCATACGGACTGACGCCGCCGGCTTGAACAATCCATCCGGGTATGAACTGGGTAAGGATGCCTAACAGTAATCCGATACTTAGAATCTTTTTTCTTTTCATGGATGAAAAAAATTAATTGGGGCGCCTGAAAACCAGGGCAATAAAACCAACCAATCCGAGACCACAAACAATAGCGATAACCAAACCCAGAGTCTGCCGTCCGGTTAATTGATTATTGGAATTGACTACATCAATCAAGGGCGCGGAAGTAGGAGTGACTTCCATCGTTCTTGTAGGTCTGGGTCGTGGAGTGAAGGTTGGTACGGGTGTGACAGTGGCTGTCGGTCCGGCGGGGGTAGCTGTGGGAATCTCTGATTCATCTACCGAACCGGCAGGTTTAATAAGTAACTCCTGATCCGGGTAAATAATGACATATCCGGTGGGCATATTGTTCAATTCCTGAATCGTTTCGATATCAACACCATAAGACCTGGCGATCAATTCAAGAGTTTCGCCTTCCTGGACAACATGAATCACAGATCCATCGGGTTTGGGCGCGGCGGTTTCCAATAGATAAACACTTGAATTACTGGCCGGCCCATATGCACCCGTACTTGAACCAATACCAGATGGTGATACAAATGGTTGATCACTGGTTACTGCACCCACATCAATCACGTAATAAACAATAATTCCCTGCTTTGCTACACCGATACCCACATCGGTATAACTGACACCCCAACCATCAAGCATGGTATTTTGGTGGGCTGAATCTGCCCACCAGGGATTATAAACAACCTGAGCTGCTGTGGTAGCCGGGCCTAATCCCGCCCAGTTTTCAGAAACATCAATCTGGTAGCCACCCCCGTAACCGAACGCATAGGCTCGGTCAATCGGTCTGCTGCCGCCTGAACCTACGTGTCCATCCGCGCCGGATTCGATATCATAAGTTGCAGCCAGGTAATCTGCCTGCGATTGTGCGGCTGCCATCAATTGGTTATTAACCTGCAGCGGAGGCAGCCCATTGGCTGCCCGGTAAGAATTGAGTGAATCCAATAACACCCATACCGCGTTATCTTGTGCTTGAACAGAAAATGGGAATGACGACACAAAGAGCAAGATCAATAGGAAAATCAGGGAAATCCTGATCAGTAATTTTATTGAATGTTGATTATTCATAAGAAGCTAGTATTCTTTCAGAGAGGTATTTTACTCGAAAACCTGTTTTTCAGTTACGATATAATCACAACATGATCAACCGGTTTGCTGTTTGTGTTTGCCTGTTTTTTATAACTACATTTCTTGCAGGATGTAATGGTGGACAATACCTCTCCGCCACGGATACCCTCATCCCGACTCAAACGCTTGAACCCAGCCCTACAACTACGCCTATTCCACCAACTGCCACATCTACAACAGCCCCAACCCTTACACCCACCCCGCCATACTCTGATTTCATCCTACTTTCTCCTCTACAGGATATTCAGATCTCTGAACTACTCGAAATAAAAACAACAGATTTTATTCCTCCTCCACCCGGACAGGATAGTGGCCATCATGGTGTCGATTTTGCTTACTACAGCCGAGGCACACACCAGAAAATGGAAGGCTTGGAGATATATTCCATGATGCCCGGAAAGGTAGCGGGAGTCAGTAATGAATTGCCCCCTTATGGAAATCTAATTATTATTGAAACCCCTCTTGATAATATACCCCCCGATCTGGTTGCTCGATTACCTGATTACCTGATTGCCACACCATACCCATACAATCCCCGCATGGAAGCCTGCGGTGATTACGCTTCAGAATTGGGAGACTTCATTCCTGATACGCTTTATACGCTGTATGCCCATATGCAGTACCCTGCCACATTACAGGTTGGTGATGTGGTTCATGCCGGCGATCTGATAGGCTATGTTGGCAATACTGGAAAAGAATATTCTGGTAATCCGCATCTTCACCTCGAGATGCGATTAGGCACAGGTGGTACTGAATTTGCATCAATGGGATACTACACCACTTCCGCATCTGATGCGGAGCGGTTGCAGTATTGTGTCTGGCGGGTCAGCGGTCGGTACATTTTGCTGAACCCGTTAGATGTTATCGCTGCCTGGATGCAAGTCACGCAACCGGGTGGCTAGGATCTGGGTGCTTCCGAATGCAGAAGTTTTCTTTGAAAAATCTATTGCAAAAAATTAAGCTGCCGCGATTGGAACGCAGGACAAAATTGATGCTTGCAATTGCGGGGTTGCTCGTCATACTCAATATCATTGTTCTCCTTTCAATATATCTCCCGGTTAACAAAAAGTATCAGTCCCAGAACACCCTGCTTGCAGTTGTAATTGAACAGACTTCTGAAGCAACAAAAACTCCTACTCCCGAACCTGCAATTGAACTGGCAGATCCGGGTGATCACAACCTGCCAGATCTCATGGCAGGGTCTCCAATCGCCCAGGGTATGGTTGTGTTTTCCATGGTCGAAGATGGATACAGCCACATCTATGCATTCTCTCCCGGTAACCCTACCTTATTACGATTGACATCCAATCCCTGGGATGACATCAATCCTGTCCTCAGCCCGGATGGAAAGAGGATTGCATTTAGTTCCAAGCGGAATGGATATTGGGATATTTACATTTTAGAATTAGAGGATGGTAATCTCACTCGGGTAACCGATACACCAGAGTTTGACTCTTCTCCTGCCTGGTCGTCAGATGGATCTCGTCTGGCTTTCCAGTCGTTTATCGATAACAACATGGAGATCATGGCGGCAGATTTATCCCAGAACCCCTTGCAAATCATCCGGATTACCTTTAATGAAGATCAGGATTATGATCCGGTTTGGTCACCTCTTTCAAACCAGATCCTCTTTGTTTCCAGCTTTGAAAACAAACCCGGTTTTTGGATTGCAACGATCGAAACAAATGCTATACGGCTGCAGCCCATAGAAACTCAGACGGGTGAAGATCCGCGGTATCCGGTTTATTCCCCTGATGGCAGTCAACTAACATGGAGCAGTCAGATCCAAAATCGAAGGACAATTTTTACCTGGCAGATAGGCAACCGGCTGAAAGCTCCTGACGAAGTAGTCGAAGGGGAGCGGGCTGCCTGGAGCCCGGATGGAAAAATTCTCTTTGTTTCAATTTCTCAACCTAATCAAGATTACCTTGCGGCATATAGTTTTCCATCCGGAAATTTGATCTATCCGGTTACTCCCAGCGCAGGCAAGATCGATGGCCTGGATTGGAAGAAATCAGAGATGGTTTTTGAACCGCCTGAGTGGGTTCTAAAAATTCAAGAGATCAGATTGACGCCTAAATACCAGATTGTCATCACCCCGCCTGTGGATAGCTTGCCTAACAGATATCAGTTGATAAATATCGATGGCGTAAAGGCACCTTATTCCATGCTGCATGACCTGACAAATGAGTCTTTTATTGCTCTTCGTGAGAAGCTGAAAATTGAAACCGGCTGGGATCTTCTGGCAAATCTGGAAGCAGCGTTCCTACCCATCGCGAATATCAGTGAACCGGGGATGGAGGAAAACTGGCTTTATACAGGGCGGGCTTTCAAGATTAATTACATCCCGATGAATGTTGGATGGATGATGATCACGAAGGAAGAATACGGCACTCAGACTTACTTCCGTCTCTACGCCCGTCCGCTCTATCAGGATGGGTCGATGGGAAAACCAGTGACAAAGCGGGCGTGGAATATAAACGCGCGCTTCGCGAACAACCCTGCATCCTATGAGCGTGGAGGTGAGTTGAGCCTGTCTTACCCTGAAGGGTACTGGGTTGATATCACCGATATGGCATTAAGATATGATTGGGAGCGAATCCCTGCCACCCCCAACTGGACAACCTTCTTCCCGGGTGCCCAATTCAACCTGTTTGTGATGCGACAGGGATTATCTTGGCGTTCTGCCATGCTTGAGTTGTATCCGGTGGATATCTTCATCACTCCCACACTGGAAGTGCCCCCGACCATCACCCCTACACCTACTCAGCGTGTTTTAAGAACAAAAACACCCACCATTACTCCAACACCGACACAGACACCTACAGTTCGCCCCACCTGGACACCATTACCACCATGAAAACGTATCGAATCCTTCAGGTAAGTTCAGGTGTGCTGCTCGTTTTATTGGTGAGTCTGCTGATTATTGCTTCCGCCGGGCAGAGACTGTTCAGTCAATCTTCTTCTACACCGGGAAGGCAGGATATCATTCAAACCGCGGTTGCCGGTACTGTCGCAGCACTCACCCGGACTGTTGAAATGGATGAAAGCACGGTTGAGCCTTCCGGCACACCGATGCCAACCAATATTGCTATGCCTGCTGCCACAGCCACGCCTTCACCCGAAACAAATCTGACCCCGCTGCCTACCGTGGAAGCGCTGGTCCTCGATATTCCTACTCCCGGACCATTGCCGGTATCAGCCTGGAGACCACCTCTCTACCCGGTTCCCTGGGCATTGAGTGATGAAGACCATTTCTATTTCATTCGCCCCATCGCCGCGGATACGATCAACTGGCCGGTTTCAGATTACAAATATGGCGGCATTGTTTTCGGTCCGGATACAGTCCACACCGGCATCGATATTGATGCCCCTCAGGGTACACCTGTGCTGGCGGCAGCCAGTGGAAAGGTGATCTGGGCAGGTTATGGCTTGCTGGCAGGTGTGGAAAACGCCAAGGATGATTACGGTTTGGCTGTGGCGATCCAACATGATTTTGGATTCAAAGGGGAACGCCTTTACACATTGTACGCTCACATGGGCGAGATAAATGTGGTGGATAACCAGTATGTCGAAGCGGGTGATGTGCTTGGGAAAGTGGGTAGCACCGGCGAAAGCACCGGTCCCCATCTCCATTTTGAAGTCCGCCTGGGGAAAAACCTGTTTTGGAATACACGTAACCCGGAACTCTGGATAGCACCTCCCCAGGGTTGGGGTGTTCTGGCTGCCCGCATCATGGATGAAAGCGGTAAACCGCTCAACCATATCGTCGTAAGTTTACGCAACCGTGAAACCGGTAAGACTTATGAGGTTCGCACCTACGGGGGAAAAACCGTCAATGCCGATGACTACTATCAGGAAAACCTGGTGATGGGAGATCTGCCTGCAGGTAGTTACATACTTTGGGTTGACTATCCTGATAACTCAAAGTACCATAAATTTGATATCCATCCCGGTGCAATATCTTTCGTAAGCTACTGGGGCAGTAAAGGTTTCGATATCAAACCCACCCCCACCCCTTCGATGGATTTCCTGCCTGTTGATACCCCTTGACCATTCGAACACTTGTGCTACAATTAATAAATTGAATTATTAAACAATTCGCCTATTTTCCGGAGATCAATATGCCAAAGAAAATGCCCAGTACCCCTTTGCAAGACCAGATCCCACAGGATAGTAACGGTAAGAGAGCAGTGCTGGACAGGGCACTCACCGACATTGTGAAGCGATACGGTGAGGGTTCTATCATGCGGCTGGGAGAAGCGCATCATATGACGGTGGAATCCATCCCCACCGGATCGCTCTCGCTGGATATCGCCCTGGGGATTGGGGGTATTCCACGCGGACGAATTACCGAAATCTTTGGTCCTGAATCCTCCGGTAAAACCACCATCTGTCAGCACATCGTGGCAGAAGCCCAGAAGATGGGTGGAACTGCTGCTTTTGTGGATATGGAACATGCACTCGATCCGGTATATGCCGCCAAGTGTGGTGTGGATGTGGATAGCCTGCTCATTTCGCAACCTGATACCGGTGAACAGGCGCTCGAAATCTGTGAAACGCTGGTTCGTTCTGGTGCGGTCGATATTGTGGTCATCGATTCCGTTGCCGCCCTGGTCCCCCGGGCTGAAATCGAAGGGGATATGGGTGATGCCAGCATGGGTATGCAGGCACGTCTGATGTCACAGGCCTTACGGAAACTCTCCGGGGTGATCAACCAGACCAAAACTGCGGTGGTTTTCACCAACCAGTTGCGCCAGAAGATCGGTATCATGTTCGGCAATCCAGAAACCACTCCTGGCGGTCTGGCACTGAAATTCTACGCTTCCGTCCGTCTGGATACCCGCCGCATCCAGTCCATAAAATCCGGCGCCGAAATTACCGGCAGCCGTGTGCGGGTACGTGTAGTAAAGAATAAAGTAGCACCGCCATTCCGCACAGCGGAATTTGACATCATGTATAACGAGGGTATTTCCAAAGTGGGTGATATCATCGATCTTGCCACCCAATTGGAAATCGTTGCCAAACGGGGAGCTTTCTTCTCCTATGGCGATGTGCGCCTCGGTCAGGGTCGTGAAAACGCCAAAGACTTCATGAACCAGAATGAAGAGCTTACCCGCGAAATTGAACTGGCTGTTCGTGAGCGGGCGCTGGGTGGAGATCTTCCCATCCCCTTCGGCGGTGGTGATGACAGCATGTCAGAAGAATGATCGCGTCAGAAAAATATTCTACTTTACGAAATCTTGTATTACTATTCAGCCTGATTGTGGTGATCCTATCAGGCTGTTCACGATCTTCGCAAACACAGGCTGCCACCAGTTTCCTTCCCCCCACAGCTGAAGCGAGTCCGACCGACAGACCGGTTGCTGCGGTCACTCCCACCGTGAACACCGAATGTACCAATGTGCTTTCATTCATGGAAGACATCACCATCCCTGACGGGGAAGAGGTGAAACCCGGCGCAGAACTGGATAAACGCTGGCAGGTTCGCAACAACGGCACCTGTGATTGGAATGACCAGTACACGGTCCGGTTGATTTCAGGCATTGCGATGGGAAGCCCGCAGGAACAGACGCTCTATCCTGCCCGTAGCGGTAGTGCCGCCATCATCCGCGCTGTTCTCACTGCACCTTCAGAACCTGGTACCTATCGCTCTGCCTGGCAGGCATACAACCCTGCTGGAGAACCTTTCGGTGATCCGTTTTACATTGAAATCATCGTGAAAGAATAAAAGAGATTATTGATTTATGATCAAAAAACACCCTGTCATTGTATTGACAGGGTGTTTCAGAATTTCTTGAGTTGTTACTCTTTATCTTCTTTTACTACTTTTACTTCTTTTATTTCTTTTGCTTCTTTTGGTTCCTTTGGATCATTCGGCTCTTTTACAGCCATTTCCTTAACTTTTTCATCCTTTTCCGGCTTGATATCTGCGGTATCTTTGGTTTTATCCTCTGGATCCTTTAGTTTATCTTTTGGTAGTTTTACTTCCTTCTCAGCTTGCTGATCTGTTTTCTGATCTTTTTTATCTAGGAGGTTTTGTAATTCTTTCTGTAATTCTGCGCGTTTATCTTTGATTTCATTTATTTGTTTTATTAAGGATGCTTCTCTTTCAGAAATCAGCACCAGTTGATAGGCGAGCAATTCTTTTTCTTCACCGGTTGCGCTGATAATGCGTTCCTCAATCTCACGCTTCAATGCTTCCAGATCAGATACTTTACCCAGAATTTCAGCTTCAATACCATCAAATTCATCCAATATGGTTTGTATGGAGGTTATTTCAGGATCATTTGCATAATTGTTCGCCTGGATTTGCGGTTTCTCTGGAATTTTATTAAATAAAATAATTGCATCATCTCTATCTTGTTCGGCAACCAGTAATAAATCTTCCTGCTCAGATAGGTCATTGGCCGATACAGATTGTACATTCAGCATCAGGGAGAAGCCTGAGGTTAACAAAATCATGGGTACGATCAGGTTTTTCAACACCTGTATACCCTTCTGATGAAATGAGTGATTAACCCTCAACACTTTCTCGATTGCCATACTTGCCTTTTCCTAACCTGAGCCTAACTCAATGATACCAAATTAAACTCCCCTGTCAACATATATAAATATTACAAAATGATTAATTCCATATCATGTTTATAGAATCCCTTATTAATAGATCTGATAAAAAAGAACCGCTCTGTTGAGCGGTTCTTGAAAATTCTAGGTGCCTTCTTCCCAGCTGTTCAGGTACTTCACCTGATCTTCGGTCAAAACATCGATATCCACATTCATCGCTGCCAGTTTTAGGCGGGCGATTTCGCGATCGATCTCATCCGGAACCGAGTAAACTTTCTTCTCGAGAGTGGATGCGTTCTTGAGCATAAATTCCGCCGCCAGCGCCTGGTTCGCGAAAGACATATCCATTACCGATGCGGGATGTCCTTCAGCGGATGCCAGGTTGATCAGGCGGCCTTCCCCAAGAATATGGATGGCGCGACCATCCTTCAAAGTATAGCGGTCAACGAATGGACGGACCAATGACTTCTCTACAGACATCTTCTCCAGCGCGGGGATGTTGATCTCCACATTGAAGTGACCGGAGTTGGCAACGATGGCGCCATCTTTCATCACATCAAAATGATGCTTGTCAATGACATTCAGGTCGCCGGTGACGGTGCAGAAGAAATCACCGATTTTGGCAGCATCTGCCATCGGCATCACCCGAAAGCCGTCCATCACCGCTTCCAGCGCCGGCAGCGGATCGATTTCGGTCACGACCACATTGGCACCCATACCGCGTGCCCGGTTTGCCAGTCCACGTCCACACCAGCCGTAACCGGCAACCACGAAGGTCTTGCCTGCCAGCAGCATATTGGTGGCGCGGATGATCCCGTCGATGGTCGATTGACCGGTGCCATACCGGTTGTCGAAGAAATGTTTGGTCATCGCGTCATTCACAGCGATCACCGGGAAGTTCAAAGCCTTATCCGCAGCCATCGCACGCAGGCGGATTACACCGGTGGTCGTTTCTTCGGTTCCACCCACCACATTATCCAGCAGCTCGCGGCGGTCTTTGTGCAGTGTGCCCACCAGGTCGGCACCGTCATCCATGGTCATATGCGGTTTATGGTCCAGCGCCGCATTAAGATGCTTGTAATAGGTGGCATTGTCTTCACCCTTGATGGCGTACACTGGAATTTCATCATGGTACACCAGCGAGGCAGCCACATCATCCTGTGTCGAAAGTGGATTGGATGCGGTCAGCACCACATCTGCGCCGCCCGATTGCAGCGTGCGCATCAGGTTCGCGGTCTCTGCGGTCACGTGCAGACAGGCAGACATACGCATGCCCTTCAAGGGTTTTTCCTTGGCAAACCGCTCACGGATCTGCCGTAGCACGGGCATCTCGCGCTCCGCCCAGTCAATCCGACGGCGTCCGCCTTCAGCCAGGCTTTTATCTTTAATATCGTTTTCGGTCATTTTTCCTCTCCAATAGATGGGTGGTTATTTTAACAGAACATCCAGCTTTCCGTCGTCGTCGAATTCTTCCCGAAATCGGCGAACGAATTCAGCCGGAGTATAAGCGTGGTTCTGCGTACCTTTTTCTTCCAGGCAGTATGTGGCAGCCAACGATCCCATTTGACCGCAAGTCACCCAGTCCAACCCCAGCCGGTAACCGGTCAGGAACCCGCCCCTGAAGGCGTCTCCCACCCCGGTGGGGTCACCGATGTGCCGGTGAGGGAATACGGGGATGTTGAATTCCTTCCCCTCCGCGTACACAATCGAACCTTTCGCGCCGTGCGTCACGACCATGTATTCCACGATCGAAAGCATTTTTTCGGTAGTAAGACCGGTGGCGCGCTTGAGCAGTTCAAACTCATATTCATTTACAAACAGTGACTGCGCACCGCTGACGCCTTCATACAGCGTATCTCCGGTCATGCGCACAATCTGCTGGGATGGGTCATACAGGTAGGGGATACCCAATTCGCGGCACTCCCGCGGATACAATTCCATCGCTTCCGGTGCGTTGGGAGAGATGATCACCAGGTCGGGTTTCTCACCCGGCAGGTCGGCGATCTTCAGCTCGCCGGCATCAGCCATGGCGCCCGTATAAAAGCTGGCGATCTGCGCGTTTGATTGGTCGGTGTTCGCGAAGAAGGAAGCTGTGTACTTGCCGTTAATTACCTTGATGCCGCTGGTGTCGATATGGTTCGCTACCAGCCAGTCTTCATATTCACAAAAATCTTCGCCTACTGTCGCCATCACCACCGGACGCGCCCCCAGCAGCGCCAACGTGTAAGCGATATTCGGCGCAATTCCTCCGCGCTGCTTCACCATTGCATCCACTAAAAAGGATAGCGAAATGCTATCCAGGCGGTCGGGCAGAATATGGTCTTTGAAATAACCGGGGAAGGTCATTAAATAGTCGTAAGCTACAGAACCGGTACAAACAATACGCATCTTTCAAGCTCCAATAACGGGGTCTATCCACACCAAAAAACGCCCTCGACGGAGAGCGTCTGCGCATACAGTTTATCACGACCACGGGCGGATGTCAAAGTATCAATGAAAAAACGTCAAATAAATATCAAAAACTGTCTTCCGATGCCGACCCCTAAACCGTGTCATCCTGAGTGAGCGTAGCGAAGAAAAGAATTTCTGCGCGAGTATTACTAACCAAAATTTCTTCCGTTCACCATTATTTTCTCCAGCCGCGCTGCCGCTCCTCAGTAGCCTGTAGGGTGGAGCCTGCTCCACCAATCTATTTCTCCCTAGTTATCTTTCCCTTCAGTTTATTCCTCCCACGCTGCCAATTGTGGTCAGCCTGTAGGGTGGAGCCTGCTCCACCAATCTACTTCTCCCTGGCTAACTTCTCCTTGATCGCGCGTGATATCGTGCTCCTGGCTTGCTCAGAGAGGGCAGAAAAAACCTCCCCCAGCAGGTTCCGGGTATCTTCATCCAATCGTGAAAAATCCTTTACAATCTTGCTGATATCCCTGATGTGTTCCCTCGGGTCGATCGTCTTGCCTTCAGATGCGCCAAAAATATCAAACAACGCTTCAATAAATATCTTGCGCTTTTCGATAGGTATCCGCGCCAGCCAGCTTTTCAGGGTTTCTTCCAGCAGAAGGGTTGGCGTAGCCAGTTCCGCGGGGATAAATTCCCTGCCCTGCACTTCCCAGTTGAGCGTATCATGTTGGCTGATTCCGTGCGCGCCGCTGGCGATGACATGCCGCTCTCCCACCGGCTCGAGCAGCATCCCCACAATGGATTCCTCTGGCACATAATTCACCACTTTGGGTTCACATCCACTAAACGGATCGCAGGATACGAGCGAAAAATCAAAACCGGGTCCGTCAAAATTAATAATTCGCGCAACCAACATCCTCCCCAGCCAGTTGAGTCTCGAAGCGGCGTACACCGCCAGGTTGCCGCCTTTGGAGTGTCCGCATACCGTGACCCTGCCCGAGAAGATACCAATACTCTTCCTGAGATATTCCCGCGCGGATTCCTGGGCGGGGATCTCTTCCATATACGCCATCTCGAAATCCTCTTTCCAGCCGATCAGCGTGTTGTCGGTGCCGCGGAAAGCGATCACGTTGTGACCTCTCGCATCCGGCAGGGAATAGGTCAGCGCGGCGAATTGCTGCCCGATGGTGAAATCTGTCTTCTGCTCGAACCGTGCGATCTGGATATCCCTGAACCGGATCGTTTCTGCCGCAGCCACCACTAGCTGGAATATCCCTTCCTCCACACCCGCTATTCTGCCTTGCCGGGCTGTGTCAACCTCCTTCGGGTCTGGCTGGTACTTATCCAGGAACCGTGCTGCGGTCTGCTGTATGGTGATGGTGTCCCTGGCATCCCCTCCCTGCAGGATCTCACCAAACGGCAGATAGCTGAGCATCGCCAGAACCATCGCATCGATATCATTAAAAGGATCTTGCGAAAAACGCAGATCCCCGCGCCAATGTAAATAATCCATCACCGTAGCCATTGATTCACTTCCGTCTTTCCCCGCCGATTTTTTGCATTTCTGCCACAAGAGGGGGTGGCATTTTACTGAACACACATTACTTTAACACAAACTATTCAATGATGCACCATTTTTATGATGAACATCCAAATTTCCTCTTAATAATATAAATGTAGTTTGAATATAGGGTGGATTGGTTCTCACGAAACCAAACTTTAGGTAGTTCCCCCTTACACTTCGTTCCAGGGGTGCTGCGCGATCCGCATTGTAGGTATTCGTCCAGCTCACCCCATTCTCCATCCGCGCGGTCATATTTCCCCGCTCGATTCCTCCCGGGGTGCTCCGTTTCACTCCGCGACCGTTGGCGTCATAATCGTAGGTGGATGTACCCTCCTCCGTGGTGACCTGCTGCACGGCAAATGGCAGGCTGCGCTGGTAGCTGTATACCCGCTCCGCCCAGCCCGCTTCCTGCACCGCTTCGGGGTCTTCCACGCCACGTTCCGGCAGCAATCCGATGGTACTGTAGCAACGTGATTCATATATTATTTTGCCTTATCTAACTTAAGCTTGATATAACCAGCAACCCTGTCTATAATTTCACCATCTTTACTCAGCCTATCACCCGAAACAAAAACTAATATCTCAGCATCATCATTAATAACCAAATCTTCTACCGATGGGATTGTCAAAGGGTAATAATTATCGTCTGAAGTTTCCGGAGAACAATAAAAAACACCATTAAGAATCAAATTATTATTCTCATTAAACTCGCCATTATTCGAATCTGGTATGAGAGTAATTGAAATTTCGAAATCATTTTCCGTGTTTGAATATAAATCGGTTCCAATTAATACCCATTCCCCATCCTTGTCTAATTGATAAATACTGACGTCTTTCTTTTTATCGATTCGAATGACATCTTTTGATTGGCATTCTATTATGATCCAGAAGCTATCAGATAATGTATAAATATTTCCCAAAGTAGGGGCTATTAATCGAATCTCCTGATTTATATTGTCTTTAGTAATACTTGTTGTGGGTAACTCCTTTAATGTGTTTTTGCAGGCAATTACCAGGATAGGGATATACAAAAATATAATCACAATTTTCCAGAAATTTTTCATATTTTGACCTTTATAAATTTACTTCCATGGATAGATTTCATGTTTAAGGTATCCAATGTACGGACCCATAACACCATATTGGATTAGTTTTATATCAATGTTAGATTTATATATTGATGCACCATATATTGGTTTTTTGATTTCGTATCCAGACAAATTTGAATGAAAAGTGGAGTTTGGTGCTAAATCTACAGTGAATGAGTCTGCAATTTTCTTAGTTCCAGGATGATAAAAAACTATTTCCACCTTCATTGCTTCTGAAGTATTATTTTGAATTCTTATAGCATTCATTCGAAAATCTTGTGGTATTGCAGCTTGAGAACCTGAGGAAAATTTGGAATAACAAACGGAACTAGTCACGTCAGAACCTTGACCTAATACATTTTATGTTATGTATAAGCAGAAATGAAAAATCGTTTATTCTTTTTATAGTCTGAAACATACAATGTAGATTACTCGATATTACTTTGGTATAAATAATTATTAATGTAGAATTTGTAATAATAAGGCAAACGTTGTTAATCCCCAAATAGTAATTAAGATAAAATATCCTAATATCGGTATAAGACTACCTTTAATCAGATATCGACTAAACTTAATTTCTTTTTTAAGTATCATAGGTAGGCCTATAAATCCAAATAAATATAATGTAGTAAATATAGCAATTTGTCCGATTATCTTAGGTAGAGGAAGTGCTAATATCAATACTAAACCTAATAATGGGATGAAAATGTTGAAACTTATCCAAAGACCTAGATCTTGTTCTTTTATGAACTTTATAAATTTATACATTCTGAGATTCAACCTTTCTAGAAATCTATTCGTTCCTCAATTACAGGGAATAAGAATTGTCTATTGACTTCATTTGCAAGGTATGACAATACCCCATTCATCTCAAAAAACACCCCAACTGCAATAACTGGCCCAATTACAGTTTCGAAAGAAGTTGTACCTAGCTCAAGAGCCACATATGTAGAAAATAGACCAATCCCAAGTTGTTCTGCACCGACAACGATACCTCGTATGATAGTTTGCCCTAATGGCAAACCATTCCTAGTGTCTTGATTGATCTGCCCCACAAAATCTAACCCAAAACCAATGTATTTAAGAGGTGGTATATCTTTATAAAAATCGACTAAATCGATTATACCGTCTGTCGTTGAAATAAATTCGCCAAAAGGATCAGTAGGTAGAGGATGGCTACTTAGAAAATCTTGCGTTGCATTGTATTGGCTAATTCCATTTGGATCTGAATAGTATGTTGGCCAGGAATAATCAGGTATTTCTGGAAAATTCGCCCTGGTTATTGTGACCTGACCGCCAAATCTATTACCTCCCTTTACTCCCTTTCCGTTTTTACCCTTCTTATATGGGTCTTCTGGTAAGGGGTTATTCTTACCATGCCAATCTGGGTCAGCAACACACTGTCCATTCTTATCCCAATCAACACAGGCCTTATGTCCACTTGGATCTATATATCTGACAGGATTGTTTAATCCGTAGCTGTATCTATTCCAAGCCTGCGAGTTGCCTGCCCCGGGCACGATCGTATCGGGTTGAATGAACCTGCCCAGCCAGGGCGAATATAGCCTTGCCCTGTAATCCATCAAGCCCGTGTCGGGCACATCTCTTTGCCCGGTGAAGGTTTTATCTGTCTGGGTGATGCTGCCCGCATCCGCGCGCGGCTCACCAAAGGGCATATATCTGGTTTCCGCTAGTACATTACCTGTATTATCGGTAATGGCTACCGTGCTGCTCGCGAAGCACCCTGGAAGGGTCGCGTAGCACTCTGGAAGAGCCAGGTGGTCGCTGATCAGGTACTTCATCACCCCATTATCGCTCATTCCGAAGGTGGAACCCGCTAATGCGTAGTACTTTCGCCCCGTTTCGGTGACCCCGTCGCTGATGACTTCGTATCCCCCGCCCATGAAGAAGGCGGTATGTGTGGCGGTCACTCCATCCGTCACCAATTGCCCCACCAGGGTGCCATCCCCGTCATAGCTGAACAGCCAGGTGGTGACGCCATTCGTCATACTGGACAATCTGTTCCCCCTTACACTTCGTTCCAGGGGTGCTACGCGATCGGGATTGTAGGTATGCGTCCAGCTCACCCCATTCTCCATCCGCGCGGTCATGGTTCCCCGCTCGATTCCTCCCGGGGTGCTCCGTTTCACTCCGCGACCATTGGCGTCATAATCGTAGGTGGATGTACCCTCCTCCGTGGTGACCTGCTGCACGGCAAATGGCTGGCTGCGCTGGTAGCTGTACACCCGCTCCGCCCAGCCCGCTTCCTGCACCGCCTCGGGGTCTTCCACACCGCGTTCCGGCAGCATGCCGATCAAATAACCTATTTTAAAACCTTCATATCCTTCAGGATTTATTCCTGATATTCAGGTAGTTTGTTAGGCGATATTAGAGTCGATTTTCTGTCTTATGGGTATTAGATCCATTCAGTAATTCAAAAATAATTAATTTTTTAATGTAAAAAACTCATATGCGCCAACCTTAATTCCGCTATCAAGCAAAGTACCTGATACAAATGTGAGTATCTTGTAATTATTTGATGAAAATGGGATATTTGGTTCAGTATATATAGCTCGAATTTCTGATTTTGAATCCACAATGACATCTGAAGTAGTTATTGTTTCCATATTATCTTTAACTTCAACCCATTTATCTCCATCAAGTGCAAAAATTGTTAAATTATAATAAACGCCAAGATTTATGCATTCATCAGAAGAATTCTTTAGAAAAAAAGTTAGCGTATCACCATACTTGTATGAATTATATCTATCAACTTTTATTAACTGAATTTGATTGTTCAAATTCTCATCTTCAATCCCTAACTCAGGAAGATCAACACCTTCATTTTTGCATGAGTATAAAAGGCTCATACATATAATACATGTTAATACTAAAGCAATATACTTAATTCTCATTATTCACTCCATTGGTAGTTGATTCGACCATAGAAACCATCAGATTGGATATCAATTACTATTGGTGTCCCATTGTATACACGAGTGAATGGTTGATATGGGATTCCTACCTCTCCAACTGGAATATCAAATTTGTTTGTGTATCTTTTCTTACCTATTGTCATATCATTTACAGAAATTGATTGTGAGGAGTTATTGTAAACTACCACTCCTAGTATCCATGATGAATGATTCCTTTGATTATTTGCTACAACTAATAGTCCAGATACTTTTTCATTAGTTAACCAAGTTGTATTGTGGTATAGATAATCAATACCATTGATAAGTAGTTCAGCAGCCATCATATACCAAAGTGGTCCTACATTCTGTGGAGTAGTATTTGGTTTTCCCCTCCAGTAAAAATCAGTATATGTGTCTCCATTCGTGGTTGCATATGGTAATAATTCAATTTCTGGTAATTCTACATATCCACATGAAAAAACTGGTATTTGTGGTCCAGGTGGGTTAATTAATTTACAGATTTCTTGTGCGTAATCGGAATATCCTGACATACTTGGTTGTTTCGCTGTCCAAGCTGGGTGTTCAGACGTGCTGTTAAGATCAAGGTTTTTATCATCATTTGTGATATTAGAACCAGTGTCATTACCTTGATTATTTGAATTTGTTCTTTTTTCAATACACTCGGTTGTAGTGCAAGATTCTGGTCCTTCCCGTAACCTAATATGGCCAGTTGGATCAGAAAATCCGATTGGCTCATTTCCAACATATGCATATCTATTCCAAGCCTGCGAGATGCCTGCCCCGGGCACGATCGTATCGGGTTGAATGAACCTGCCCAGCCAGGGTGAGTACATTCTAGCCCTGTAATCCATCAAGCCCGTGTCGGGCACATCCCTTTGCCCGGTGTATGTTTTATCTGTGCCCGCCAGGCTGCCTACATCCGCGCGCGGCTCGCCATAGGGCATGTACCTGGTTTCAGCAAGTACATTACCTGCGTTGTCGGTAATAGCTACTATGCTGCTCGCGAAGCACCCTGGAAGGGCCAGGTGGTCGCTGATCAGGTACTTCATCACCCCATCATCGCTCATATTGTACTAATAATCATATTGATATGGTTCTTCTTACAATATAGGGCCTATAAAACAACCAAGAAAGGCATGACATTATAAATCTAGGCAAAAATATAATAAACTAGCATAATAAGACTAACAATTACAAATATTATCCCTCCAATAAAACTGTTATAGCCTCTTAATTTTTGAGTTTTGGTTATCCCATCATTAGATGATTCTATTTCTTTTCGAATTTGGATAAAATTGCGAAAAATATTATCACTAATTCTCTCTATGAATGAAGGCGCATAGCCTTTTCCGGTAATTGTTGAGTAACCCCTTTTTATTTCTGAAAACCCGATCATACCTAATATCAGAAAAATAAAAATTAATAATTCTCTTGATTCTGAAGTCATTTATTTACTCCCTTTGGTGATTAATTGGTATTACTTCTTGACTACGATGTATTTGATAGATGATATCAGCTAAACTCGGATATGCGCCCAGAGTTGGAATTAATGAGAGGAAGTCAAAAATAGTTGTGGGTAGGTCAGGTTTTATTGGGCTATTCGGGATAAATGCCACAATATCTGAGGCAAATTCAGTTAAGCCAACTAATTTATCCGTATCTTTCAGAATTTTAATGAATTCAGTACCTTCAGCTGCTGGTTGAATTATCGGTACTAGGTCCCCAACAATTCCAAATAAATCAATATAAATATCATTCCAAGACACTTTTTGGGGGTTATAAAAATAAAAGTAATCTTGACTATTTATCAGGTATTTGGTCTTTTGATAAATGGTGTACCCGTTTTGTTCCGAGTCACCTTTATACCAGACATAATCTGGTAACTCGGGAAACCCAGCCCTTGAAATGGTTACCTGACCGCCAAATCTATTACCTCCCTTTACTCCCTTTCCGTTTTTACCCTTCTTATAAGGGCCGTTTGGTAAGGGGTTATTCTTACCATGCCAATCTGGGTCAGCAACACACTGTCCATTGTTATCCCAATCAACACAGGCTTTATGTCCACTTGGATCTATATATCTGACAGGATTGTTTAATCCGTAAGCATATCTATTCCAAGCCTGCGAGATGCCTGCCCCGGGCACGATCGTATCGGGTTGAATGAACCTGCCCAGTCCGGATGAGTACATTCTAGCTTTGTAATCCATTAAGCCCGTGTCGGGCACATCCCGCTGCCCCGTGTATGTTTTATCTGTGCTCGCCAGGCTTCCCGCATCCACACGCGGCTCGCCAAAGGGCTGCTCCGCCACCTGATCTAAGACATGGAAGTGGCGGAGTGCTCCACTTCGTTCCGCATATCTGGTTTCAGCAAGTACATTACCTGTATTGTCGGTAATTGCTACGGTTGACCCTCGCGAAGCACCCTGGAAGGGCAAGTGGTCGCTGATCAGGTACTTCATCACCCCATTATCGCTCATTCCGAATGTGGAACCCGCTAATGCGTAGTACTTGCGCACAGTTTCGGTGACCCCGTCGCTGATAACTTCATATCCGCCGCCCATGAAGAAGGCGGTGTGTGTGGCGGTCAGATTATCTGTGACCAACTGCCCCACCAGGGTCCCATCCCCGTCGTAGCTGAACAACCAGGTGGTGGTTCCCACGGTTTCATTATAGGCGAACTCCGTTCGCGAATTGGCAGCCGGGGTGCTCCACTGCGTTCCGCGAACATCCGTCATGCTTGCCAGCCGATTTTCGGCATTGTAGGTGTGCGTCCAGCTCACCCCGTTCTCCACGCGCGCGGTCATATTTCCCCGCTCGATTCCTCCCGGGGTGCTCCGTTTCACTCCGCGACCATTCACGTCATAATCGTAAGTGGATGTACCCTCCTCCGTGGTGACCTGCTGCACGGCGATTTGTTATCTAAAACTAATCAGATAATTAAAAAATCTTTTTAATCATAAAACAATAATTAGCATAACTCATATCTTTTTGTCAGTAAAATAATTTCTGTTATTAACCCAAAATATAAATACTGTTAACCAAATCGATTTGTAAATATGATTGCATATGATAAGAAAAACATTATTTTGAGTTTTTTCTGCTTTTCCTATACTTCTCTAATTTATCTTTTCCAATTATTTTATACTTCCTAACGAAATAAGCACTCAAAACCGCACAAAATGATAAAAGCATACCCACCAATAAAATTAAAACTATATTATTTATAGTGGAGTTCTCATCAGCGTTTTTTGACAGGTCAAGAACAGTAAAAGCTACAAATAAAAAAGCACTTATACCAGCAAGATAAATATTCCTTCTTGGACCAAAACCAATTGAATATCCCATAACAATAATGCATACCATTGAAAAAAGCGTATAGAGGTTACTCATATCAAACTCCTTAATATGAATATTGTATTGATAACACAGCCATTGAATTCTGCCCATTAAACACCCCACAAATTTCTTTGTGAGAATACATACTTCCATATCCATCGATAACAGCATCCCATACGCCCATAGATGTTGAAGCGCCTAGAATTGATGTTACAAAACCTGTTGCTGTAGCTTCACCTAACATGACTGTAATCTTGTTCCCATCGTTAATCACTGAAGTATTGCCTCGAATAAAATCACTCCGAATTGATAAAACCAGTGAAGATATACTTGCGATTGTTTCAATAGGGTTAAGTAATATTTGATACATACCATTCATAATAGAATAACCGAGCACAGATCCAACACCTTCAAAAAATAAACCACCAGTAAAACCAATTATTTCCATACCTGCACCCGTTGAACTTAAAACAAATGCTGTATCTTGCATTAGCTGAGCTAATACATCTAAATCATTAGGATTATTAAGGATATCTATAATATTTTCTTCTTCAAACATGGAATCCCAGTCAAAGTATTGTTCATTATCTATTTGCAATAGACTCGTACCTCCATGTCTGCTAGATCCTCTAATGCCTTTGCCATTTTTCCCATTCTTGAACGGGTCTTTTGGTATGGGATTATTTTTCCCATGCCAATCCGGGTCTTCCACATGTCATTGATCGGCCGTATACTTACCAGACGTAGCCGCCCGAATGTTTACCAGG